>JABWCG010000001.1 GCA_013359225.1 Candidatus Buchananbacteria bacterium
TTGTCGCTAACCCTGCTACTCCTCCCCAAGAGCCAAATAACCCCACCCCAGACTTAGTCATTATCTATGGCTGTACGGATCAAACTGCCACTAACTACAACCAAACTGCCACGGATGATGATGGGACTTGTGAATACCAAGAAACGGAAGAAGAAATAGTTCAAGAAGAGGTCATTGAGCCTGAGCCTGAGCCAGTGGTGGTTGAAGAAGAAAACCCGGTGGGGGGTGAGGAACTCTAGCTTGACTATTTTAAGTCCTTACGCTAAGATAGCACTATTACACTTATGACTTTCGCGAAAAACATTATTATCAGCATTAGCATTATTAGCCAGCCTACGGGTGGAAGTCTTTCAACTGTGTAAAAACACTACGCTAAAGAATTGAGAAAGCCTTTCCACCCGGAAAGGCTTTTTTGGTTGTTTTGCTTATTGCTTAGGCAGGACAAAATGCACCTTGGCAATTTAGACAGGTAACCGTATAAGGAGACGGACATAATGAGGGAATTGGTCGTTAAGTGCACCACCTTTCGGGATGGTGTCCAGGCAGAAGGCGTTGAGGTCACCGACCTTAAAGGGACATTGATGGCGATCAAAGCCATTGACCGGCTGGGAGTGCGCTACCACGAAGTTGGTTTTGCTCTTGCCAGCGAAGTGATTCGCGAGCGGATTCGTGAAGCGATGAACCTTGAATTGTCCGGCAAAGTGGCGGCCTTTGGTCGAACGCATCCGGCGGATGTTTCGGCGATGTTGGAACTGCAAGTTCCTGTTGCGGTGTTTGTTGGCAAGACCCGCGCCAATGACGTGATTAAAGTGATTCGTCGATCAAACCTCGACGAAAATCTGAAACTGATTCACGATTCGGTAAGCGCGCTGGCCAAGTCTGGCGCAGAAGTGATCTACGACGCCGAGCATTTGTTTCAGGCGTTGTTTGAAGACGATCGGTCGTACGCGCTCCAGACGCTTGAAGCCGCTTTGAATGCCGGTGCTGGCTGGATCGTTTTGTGCGACACGAACGGTAAGATGTCGCCGGAAAAAATCACTGAGGCGATTAACATCGTCAAGACGGTAATTCCGGCTAAACATTTGGGAATTCATACCCACAACGATCGCGGTCGGGCCGTTGTCAACGCGGAAACGGCATTTTTGCACGGTGTGAGTTTGGTTGAAGGCACGATCGGCGGCGTGGGTGAGCGAACCGGTAACTTGGATTTGTGCACGCTATTGCCGAACTTGGTTGTCGAATATGGCGCGCAGGGTATTAGTCCTGAGCAGCTCGCTTGGCTGACCGAAACCTATTTGCTGGTGTGTGATGTCTTAAACGTTGCGCCCCGTAACAATAACCCTTGGGTTGGCGGCGCGGCGTTTTACACCGAAGCCGGCATGCATGAATCCGGCAACGAACGGGATAGAGGCAATTATCTGCACGCTGACCCGGCGTTAGTCGGCAATCGCGTCCGAGTCGGTGTAACCGATCAGTCGGGCAAGGCAAATATCGTGAGCAAAGCGCGCGAGCTTGGCTTGGAAATCCCGGCCGACAAAGTTGAGCAGATCGCTTTAGCGCACCAGCAAATTGTGGACGCCGGTGGTGACTTCGGCTTGGCCGACGCATCGTTTTATCTGTTCTTGCTTGAACAGCTTGGACAGTTGCCGACATTCTTTGACTTTGTTAGCTTTCGGGCGATCATTGAGAAACACGCTGATCGTAGCGTTTCGACCGAAGCTAGTCTGCGGTTGGTGCTTGATGGTGAACCCAAACTGCACAACGCCGACGGGGACGGTCCGGTCAACGCGCTTGATGAAGTGTTGCGTCGCACGCTGCGCCGAAAGTATCCGGAGCTGATGGCGGTCCGGCTTGAAGACTATAAGGTGCGTATTGTTGACGCGTCGCGCGGGACAGCCGCAAAGATTCGAGTCCGGATTGAATTCACGGACGGCGCCAAAAGTTGGTGTACTTGTGCGGTGCACGAAAATATCATTGAGGCGTCGTGGGATGCGCTGTTACAGGCGTATATCTACAAGCTGGTTTCTAACGGCCACCCCCGGTTTGGTGCCAGTGTCGCTGAAGTGCCGGCGGCGTCATAGTTTCCGTGAACTTGTACGGGATGCTCATTAGAGTATTCAGAGCCACATTTCTTAAGTATATTGAGAAGTGGCTCTTTTTATTTGTGGAAAACTATTTTGATGGGTGAATAAATAAGCCAAAAAATCTTGTTTGACAAAGACTAACTGAGGGTATAAGGTAAAGGTATGAAATCTATTGCTCGAAAAACCGTCGTTGTAAACGTCGTTGTACTAGTCAGAGGAGACTAGGTGGTTTGATTTGAGCAGTAGAAATCTTTAGAAAAACACCTAGTCTCACAAAGACTAGTTTTTTGTTTATTGTGTACCTTTTTCTAAAATCGCATTGGAGGACAAGGCGATGTCTGATTTAAAGCCAGTTGCCGTTTTTCCCAGGCCGAAGCCCGGGGGACATATTGTTTATGAGCGTCACCGCGTAACGGTGACTGCCGACGGTGGTTTGGAAATTGATGGCAAAGCCCATCAGGATACCTGTGTGCAGTTTAGCCGGAGCTTTGGCGCCGGCGCCTCTGCTAATTGTATTGTCTGGCTGCGTCATGATCGGCTGGAGGTGTACGAAGGAGCAACTATGGGGATGTCTATGCTAACGCGTGACATGGTGCTTCATCAGTGCGGATGTTAGAAACAATCACAAAAGGAGAAGTGATGTCATGGTAGATTGCGCTTCTATCGAGCAGGATTCCTATCCGGGAGACCAGATTCCATTGTCAGGCGTAGCGTCTGCGCCGATATCATCTTCAGTCGTGCGGTTGAAGCAGATTCTGGGACTGTATATCATGGAAATGTCCTCATTGCAACACAAGATTAGTTGCGAACCGCAAACGACTGAAGTTGCCGATAAGCGTCGGCGACAGGAGAAGCGGCTGGAACAACTGCGTTGCCGGTGTACACCCCATGTGGTGCGGTGCATTCGTTACATCACAGCGATTGACAGCGATCAGCTGATGGCTCTTTATAAACTCAATGTTGAGGTCTAATGTACGGCCTTAACTGCCTAAGCCCAATGAGATTTCTCAGTGGGCTTTTTTATTGTTACTAGTTGACAAATCAAAAATTTAGTGTATACTTTAGTTTTTGTGTGCATAGAATAAGAACGAACGTAGTAGACATGGAGGGTAACTATGCTGTGGAAGATTATTTTGGTCGTGGTGGTGTCTGACGTGATCGGGTTAGCGTGGCTGATATGGGAAGCATGGCCGGCATTAACCTATGTGGATCCGCGTCTGAATTTTACTGAAGAAGATTGGCGGACATATACAGTACACGCCAGGGCCGAAAGCAATATTGTTCCTTTGCGACAACCTGCGGCAGCAGAACTGCGTGCCGAGAATGTGGCGTCAAACGCCTAAGTGAAACCGTTGGCCATTGTCTTTTGACCCTGGCCTTTTTAATTTGACAAAATTTTTATGTTAGAGTAGGGTATAAATATTATGAATTCTTTCACTAAACAATCAAGCTTGCTATTGCTAGGTTTGTTGCTTATCCAGCCAAAAGGTGGAAGATTTACTTGTGTCTAGCTAAATAAAGTCAAATTAGATACATACCGGCAAGTCTTTCACCAGAAAGGCTTTTTTGTTTGTCGGCACGACAACCAGTGGTCTTTACAACATAAGGAGTAGCACAATGCTGATCAAGGTATTGGCAGCACTCGGCTTGTTGTTACTAGCAGCAGCTTGGGCTTGGTTGGTTATTCAAGTCAAAAACGCCCCGTTGATGTGTGAACGTTGTGGCAGGCTGATGACTGAAGGTCAGGTGGCCTGTCCTTGTCTGAACACAAAAACCAAAGAGGAGTGAATTAGCAATGGCAGGACAAAGTCTGGTGACAGTATCGGGTGTACCGGCGATATTACAACTTGTGCCAAGCGTTGCCTTGGCAAAACCAATCTTTCACGACGTCACTTTGCGCGACGGCAATCAGGCGTTGCGCAAACCCTGGAATCAGCGGCAGAAAGAAATCATCTTCAATCTGCAGCAGGCTCTTGGCATCCCGCGCGTTGAGTTGGGATACCCCGGCGCGAGCGAGATGGATTTTGAGTGCGTGGCCAATCTGGCGATGCAGGCTTCCAGCACGATGGTGGTTGGGGCTTTGGCACGAACCACTGAACGCGATATTCGCTCGGCGATTGAGGCGTTCAACCAGACATTGGTGGCAACACCAATGATTCATACCTTCGTCGGAATGTCGCCTTACCACATGGAGCATGTGCTTCATAAGACTCCGGCGGAAGTGCGGCTGATGGCGCTTGAAGCAGTCAAGCAGGCTCGGTCGGGCTTGGGCGAACGCGGCTTAATTCAGTTCAGTCCTGAGCACTTCGGCGATTGCCTGGAAAATCTGGATTGGGTGATTGAGGTGTTTCACGAACTGGTTTCAGCCGGTGTGAACATCTTTAATCTGCCTAACACAGTTGAGCGTTATCGGCCGGCGATTTTTGTGGCGATGGTGGACAAAGTTCGTCAAGCGTTGCCGCCTTCGGTGACGGTATCGGTGCATTGCCATAACGATCTTGGCATGGGTACCGCGAGTACAGTGGAAAGCTACTTCGTCGGCGCTCAGCAACTGGAAGTGACCTTGAATGGTCTGGGTGAACGATCAGGTAACGCCAATCTGTATGAGGCGGCAACAGCGTTACATTGTAACGGCGTTGCGGTTGATCTCAACTTCGAACAGTTTTACGAAGCGGCCATTAAGGTTGCGGAGTTGTCCGGCGTAGCCATCCCGGAAAAGGCGCCGTTGATTGGCTCTGATTGCCTGATGCAGCGTTCTGGCATTCATCAGCATGGTGCGGTGCAGACGTTTGGCCGCGCTAAAGGTGCGTATCGGCCGATTGACCCGGCGTTTGTTGGTCGGGCCAACGACGAAGAGCTGGAGTTCACCAGTCAGTCCGGTTACACAGCAGTCCATAAGATCATCATGGAAACCGGGCGTAACATTTTGCCTGATGAAGCGAGGCTGCTTCAACCGGCGCTGAAGCTAGTCAGCGAAGAGCGCGGTGCGTTAACGCCTGAAGAACTGGCTGAAGCGTTTGACGCGTTCAAGCGCTTGCAGACCCATAAACTAGGTTTGGTTCAGGCCGACATTAACGCCGTGGTGCGTGACGCGATTGGTTTGCGCGGTAAGCTGACTTGGGAATGTGTTCATGCGGTAGCGCTCGCCGGTTCACCGGTGCCAACCGCAACAGTTATCCTGACTAACGACGGGGTACAGCTGGAGCCGCAGTGTGCGACTGGCGACGGTCCGGTTGACGCGGTGTATCGAGCGATTTGCCGCTCTACCAAATTGCCGGTGTCAGTTGAAGATTACCAAATTACCAATGTCACCAGTGGTGCCGATGCCCAGGCCAAGGCAACATGCGTGTTGTCGCTTGGCGGCAAGCAGTGCCAGGGTGAAGGTGTACACACCGACACGGTCATGGCGTCGGTCCGCGCCTACATGCAGGCACTTAACCGCCTGGCGCGCGGCGAAACCAACGGTGTTCATTGAAACGATCTTTGATTCTTGAGGCTTGGAAATAAAAAATTTCCCAAGTCTCTTTTTATTTTTAAAACAATTGACAGAAAAAATAACGTTTGCTACAATCATTATATGAACAAGCACCTGAATTCAATTTTGCCAACCCCACCTTGCTGCTAGCAGGGAAGTTGGGTTACGTGTGCTCACGTTCAATTAAAATGACAGCCCAGCTTTCCGGGCTGGTTTTTTATTATCAAATTTTTTCGGGGCGATAGCTTAAACTGGTTAAAGCGTTTTTCGCTTTTCACCAAGAGCGAAAAAAGATTGCAGGTTCAAATCCTTGCCGTCCCGACTGTTTGTTCATTAACGGGGTGTAGCTTTAGACCTATTTCCGAGTCTCAAGTTTGCCATCATGAGGTTAGTCCCGAAGCCTTGTTGTCGCCTGGCCTTGAGATGAAGGCTCTGGGGTCCCTTTGGGGATGTGTGAGAGCAGCTACTTTGGGAGTAGCAGGTGCGTTGGTTCAAATCCTCGCCACCCCGACCAATTTTCACCCCGCCTAAACCTTTGCGCTGCAAAAATTTAGGCGGGGTTGACATTTTTTTTGATTTGCGATACCGTAATAATATCCTATGCAAAATAACAGATTGAACAATTGGTTTTTTAGCTTTTACTTTTTTACCTGCCGGTAGGTTAGGCGAGTTTGAGCTAAAAAAACATAGGAATACATAACTCAACATTCAACTGATCTACCCGCCAAGGTAGATCAGTTTTTATTTACGGTCTATTTTGTGCCTTCATGTTGATGGAGTCACGAAATGGGCAGTTAAGCCCACTTTAACAATATGTTTTGAACTTTTCGTCACTGTCAACCAACCCGCTGCAAGGAGACTGAGTATGGGATTGCCGACATTTTTGTCCAAAGTTGGTTTGCCTTCTACCGAGGCAGAAACGGTCGCGTTGTTGCGCTGCGACGAGGTCAGCGAAGTGCGCTGTTTCGTTTTGGGGCCGCGCAAAATCAGCAACATTCCGCAAGCCTGTGAATTGTGGTTGCGCCAAAACGGCCTTGAAGATAAAGCGCAATTGGTGATTGGGGAGCGTCCCGACCACTATCTGCTCGAGGCTCAAGCGGTTCATGAACCAGGCGTCGTGCCGGTGTTTTGGACCTGTGCGGTCTACGGCAAGGAGAAGGAACTCTTCTTCGGCGATGCCGTCAACACCCACATGTTCTTGTTTTCACAGGTGATGCCGCTGGATCACATGCAGCTTGCCTGCCTGCCAGGAAAGCTGACTTTGGAAGCTGTTCGTACAATTTGTGATCTTGAACTGCTTCCGGGCCACTGGAAACGCTTGGCGTCGCATCCGTCGCCCAAACCGCTCTTGAACGGCTTGCTGGATCATAATCCGCAGACGACGTGGGTTGAAGCCAACTCCAATGGTTTTGCCGCTGAAATGGTCAAGTCGGGTCAGGCTGATGCTTGCATCACGACCGAAACTGCACGTCTGGAACAGGGTCTGGAACGCCTCCACGATTTTGGGACGCCGGACATGGTGTTTTTCGGCGGCGTCACCAAGCATGGTGTTGAGCTTCTCAAGCGCGTTCACGAGTCGTTGTCGCTGGCAACAATTGGTTTTTGACGAACAACAGTTCGAGACAAAAAGGAATCTATGATTAATGCAATCATCGGAGCGTCGGGAGACATGGGAAAAAATCTTCTGACACCTCTACTCAAAAATTTAGGAGAAGTTCGCACGGTTAGCCGTGACGCTTCAACCCAGGAATGGGATCAGGTTTGGCAGGCCGATGTCATTTGGCTTGCGATACCTCGCGATGAGATCTCCAAAGTTTTGAGTGGCATTACGCTCCGACCTGATCAGCTGGTCATAGATATCTGTAGCATTAAGCGGCGTCTGGCTGAGACAGTTAAACAGACTGGCGCCGCTTCTCTTTCTTTACATCCTTTAAACGGTCCGCGTGTGCCGCTCAATGGTCAGAAATGGGTGATGATTAATGCGGATGAAGTATTATCCGTTAATGGCAACGCTCAAAAAATTATTCATTATCTAAAAGAGCAGGGTATTAGCTTTTTGCCGGCAAATTCTGAAGATGAGCACGATTTCATGATCGGTGTTGTCCTATCAATGCCGGAATTATTAACCATCGTCATTGATGCTTTGATCAGTCAGTATGCTAAAGATTGTCATCAACCAACACCGGATATGGCAAAACTGATGGAATGGGCAGTGCCGGCTTCAAACGCCTTGTTCAGTTCGTATGTTCACTCAATCAATAGTTCGGCGGAATGGCTGCGGACTGATTTGATTACTAACGCTCACGGTGACTTGGCCGCTAGTGCCGCTGCCGCATTTGAAAAATTAAATCATCTAACAAACCAACAGGTTGAAGAAAAAATTAAACACCAGCATGAAGTAGTGGCTCGGTTGCCGAAACTGGAACGCCAACGCATCCGACAGTGGATTGAGCGCTGGTTTGTTGATTCAACCCAAAAGGTTTTTTCTTTTCATAAAAATATTCCGATGAAACCAAAACTTAATATTCAATATCTTGACTCTGACAAGTCAAAAATCTTTCCCGTCAATCAGTCCGGCCGCGTCACGGTTGGTATTCATGGCATTGCCGGCTGCTTCACTCACGAGTCGGCTCTGCGGTTAGCTGAGGAGTTGGGGATTAATCCGGCAAAATTAGATTTGAAATTTTTAGTCGAAGCCCAGCGGGTTATTGCGGCTGTGGTGAACGGTGAAACCGACCGAGGGGTGTTCGCAATGGCCAACTCCGGATCCGGCGCGTATGTTTCAAGTATGCATGCAATGGGCAGTAACCAGTTTGATGTTCTGGCAATTTATGGCATGGAAATTCTGCAATGTTTAATTACTGACCCGTCAATCAAAGATGTTAGTGAAATTAAAGAAGTGTTTGGCCATCCGCAGGCAGTCAGCCAGTGTAAGCGCACCTTCGCCGAGAAATATCCCGACATCAAGCTGACCGAAGGCAAAGACAGCGATGATACGGCGCTCTGCGTCAAGATGATTGCTGAGCATCAGTTACCGCCAACAACAGCGACACTTGCTTCTCAGGAAGCGGCCCGTATTTATCAGCTGCCAATTATTGAATATGGTATGCACCATGATCCGTTCAACACAACGACATTCTTGGTAATCAAGAAAAAAGAATAGCCGCGACAAGGAGGGCTTGTTTCATGGCAGGAACTTTGTGGATTAATGTTGATTCGGCGTCAGCCGATACTTTGGCCGATGTCGCCAGAAAGCTTTTTCCCGAATTAGAGATTCGGGTTACCAATCATGGTGACGTCAGTTGGCTGGCGGTAAGGGGCAACGGTCAGGTTGACGATCTTCGCTCTTTCTTAAAAGGCGTCAAATCAATTCGTTGATTTGGTTTTTAGGGCATTTTTTCGTTTTTTTGCGGAAAAGTGCTTTTTATTTTGACACAGCAAAACTTCTAGTGATAAAATAACAATGAACTTCACTTCTATAGTTGGTAAAAGTTTTGGGACAAACTTCATACGTAGGGCTACAATATCGACTGCAACCTTTGGGTTGATCAGTCTGAGTGCTCCAAAGCCAAACGCGACAAGCCAAACGTTCAGCTGTCTAGAAATAGATGTCTGCAATAGGGCGGCGAGTCGACACGGCGGGCTTGTTTCAAGCCAAATCTTTTATCAATTATAAGTGGAGTTCACTATTAAAAACCTGTTTGCAGGTTTGTTTTTTTAGGGGTAAGATGAAAGCGAACTTTATCGGGCTGTAGCGCAGTTGGCTAGCGCGTACGCATGGGGTGCGTGAGGTCGCGGGTTCAAGTCCCGCCAGCCCGACCAAACATAATTAATCAAAAAAATATGAAAAATATCATTTTGACGCAATTTATTGTTTTGCTCGGCGGTACGATTTTTGCCTGGTTTAATTTTTTCCGCGAGTTGGCTAGTTATTTACGTAATGAGGCGTGCCAAACCGGCTGTGCCGTGGGAGTAGTTAACCCGATTTATACCCCTTGTTTTTATGGTGCCATATTTTTTCTTATGGCGTTGATTTTAAGTTTTATCATTTTGACTGCTTCAGCCAGGAAAGGATAAAAAACGTATGTCTAAATTTCCGTACCCGGAAAATCCGGCGCCAACCGATGCCCAGCTGCTTTCGGCGATCAAGCGTCGTTGGAGTCCGTTGGCGTTTTCGTCTGAGCCAATTGAAGCCGAAAAAATTACGGCATTGTTTGAGGCGATGCGCTGGACCCAGTCATCCCGCAATGAACAGCCGTGGCGAATTATTTACGCCACTAAAGATGATGGCGAGATTTTTGACCAGCTGGCTTCGTTGTTAACACAAGATAATGGCTACCTCAAAGACGCGTATATGTTGATGCTGGTTTGTGCGGTTCAAAATTTCGCCTATAAAAATTTGCCGAACCGAATGCATCAGTATGATACTGGTGCCGCCGCGCACGCCCTGTTTTTGCAAGCTGTTGACATGGGGTTAGTTGCTCATGAGGTGGGTGGTTTTGATAAAGAAAAACCCTATGAGTTGTTTAAGATACCAAAAGAGGTGTCGTTATTGGTGATGATGGGTGTTGGGTATCCGGGTGATGAAAGTAAGGTGGATCCGGCATTACTCAAAAAACGCTATGAAAATTCCCGAGTTCGTCGCAGCGTAACCGATTTTGCCTTTCGGGGCAAATGGTTAGCATAAATTTTTCCAAATAAAAAACTAAGTAGTGCCACCACTAAGTTAGGGGAGGTGACTACTTAGTTTTTTGTTTTGCTAGAGTTTTGATACAGCGAGTGCAAATCAAACGTCGGACAGCGCCAATTTTTCGGCTCTGCAAATTGAGCTTTTGGCGGCGGATAGTTTTGATATTGGAATGGCTGACGTTGTTGCCTTTCAGGGGTTCTCGCTTGCACAAGTAACACATTGCCATACAAAAAAATAACTTAATAATCAATGAAAGCAGTATAGCAAAATAGGTTTAAAAAATCAAGCCTCTGTGGTATGATAGTAAAACTATGGAACCGTTAATTTTCATTATTTTTATTGTCACCTTTATTGGCAGCGTTATTTTGCACGAGATTGCCCATGGTTTCGTGGCCTATAAATTTGGCGATGATACGGCTAAAATTTCTGGTCGATTATCGCTTAATCCAATTGTTCATATTGACCCGGTTGGTTCAATTTTAGTGCCGTTAATGTTGTATGTTTCCAGTGCCGGTTTTCTGTTTGGTTGGGCTAAACCTGTGCCGGTTAACCCGCTGCGACTCAATAACCAGCCTTTATCTTACCGACTGGTTTCAGCGGCTGGGGTTGTCACTAATTTAGTCTTAGCTATTGTTTCGGCAATCGTCATTAAGATTACCACCCAGTATTTGGGCATTGGTTTCAATAATGTAGGAGTGATATTTTTTAGCTCAATGATGCAAATTAATATCGTTTTGGCGATTTTTAATATGTTGCCGTTGCCGGGGTTTGACGGCTGGAATTTCTTGGGAACTTTTCGTCCGATTGCTATTTTGATGAACCAAACGCCGTTGGCCAACCCGATTTTTATGGCTCAGTACGGTTTGGTGATTTCTATTGCACTTTTGTTTATTTTGATGCCTGTTATCAGTTTATTATTTAACTATATTTTTGGCTTATTTATAACAATTTTTGGCTTATAACCAAAAGTATTGACTTATTGAATATTTTTCGTTAATATATCTCGTGTACAAGCTCAAACTGCCTTATAGGCAGGTTTTTAAGACTTCTAAAAGGTAAAAAATGCCTACAATTAGCCAATTAATCAGAAAAAAGCGAAAGAGTAAAGCCAAAAAGAGTAAGACTCCTGGTCTTCGTGTTGTTTCAAACACTTTGCGCCGAACTAAAAAAGACATGCCAAAAGGCTCAGCCTTTAAGCGTGGCGTTTGTTTGAAAGTGACAACCATGACCCCTAAAAAACCTAACTCAGCGTTGCGCAAAATCGCCAGGGTTCGGCTTTCAAATGGTATGGAAGTCACTGCGTATATTCCGGGTGAAGGCCATAATTTGCAGGAACACTCAGTAGTTTTGTTGCGCGGCGGTCGTGTGAAAGATTTGCCTGGTGTTCGCTATCATATTGTTCGCGGCGTGTATGACACTGCCGGCGTTCAGGGCCGACAGCAGGGTCGCAGTCTTTATGGTGCTAAAAAATCCGCTCCCGCCAGCAAATAAGGCGTAACTATTGAAATTATGCGAGGAAAAACTCCTAAACGAAATATTGAACCAGATCCAAAGTATAACAGTATTATTATTGCCCGATTTATTAATCACATCATGCGGCGCGGTAAAAAATCAACCGCACGCCGGGTGGTTTATGATTGTCTTGAAATAATCAAAGAAAAGACCAAGAAAGATCCGCTTGAAATTTTTGACGGTGCATTAAGAAATGTTGGACCGGAAGTTGAAGTTAAATCAAAACGTATTGGTGGCGGAAACTACCAGATTCCGGTTGCCGTTGTTGGTGAACGCCGAACAGCGCTGGCTTTCCGTTGGATTACTGCGGCCGCCAAGGCTCGCAAGGGTGCGCCGATGGGTGAAAAGTTAGCTGATGAAATGATTGCGGCGTTTAATCGTGAAGGTGCTGCTATTAAAAAACGTCAGGATACTTACAAAATGGCCGAAGCCAACCGGGCTTTTGCTCATTTTGCCAGATAATTTTAAAAATTAACCAACACTAATGCCCCGAGAATATCCTCTAGATAAAACCAGAAATATTGGAATTATCGCTCATATCGACGCCGGTAAGACCACGGTCTCCGAGCGTATTTTGTTTTATACCGGTCGTAAGCATAAGATCGGCGAAGTTCACGAAGGTGCTGCCGAAATGGACTGGATGGAACAAGAGCGGGAGCGGGGAATCACTATTACTTCAGCCGCCACTACTTGTTTTTGGGCTCCGCGTGGCGAAGAAGATAAAAAATGTCGCATTAACTTGATTGACACCCCAGGCCACATTGACTTTACGGCCGAAGTGCAGCGATCGCTACGCGTGCTTGACGGTGGCGTTATGGTATTTGACGGTGTTGCCGGTGTTGAACCGCAATCAGAAACTGTTTACCATCAAGCGGAAAAATTTAAAGTGCCGTTGATGGGTTTCATTAATAAGATGGACCGCACCGGTGCTGATTTTTATGCCGACCTAGACAGTATCCGCGAGCGCTTGACTAAAAACGCTTTTCCGATTCAGTTGCCGATTGGCGCTGAAAGTAATTTCCAGGGCGTGATTGATTTGCTTACCATGAAAGCGTATGTCTATAAAGATGATTTGGGCCAGCAGATTGACGAAACGGACATTCCGGCTGACATGAAAGAAAAGTCCGAGAAATTCCGCGGCGAATTGGTTGAAGCCATTGCTTCGCATGATGAAAATTTGATGAATAAGTATTTGAATGGTGAAGAAATTTCCGTTGAAGAATTAAAGCCAGTGTTGCGCAAAGCGACGATTGACAGTGCGATCATGCCGGTTTTGGTTGGTTCAGCCTTGAAAAATAAAGGTGTTCAGCGTTTGCTTGACGCGGTTTGTGACTACTTGCCAAGCCCGCTTGATATTCCGCCGCTCAAGGGTTTTGATCCAAAGCATCCGGAAACTGAAATTATTAAAAAGCCGGATGACGCTGAGCCGTTTGCTGCTTTAGCTTTTAAAATTGCCGTTGACCCATTTGTCGGAAAACTTTGTTTCTTCCGTGTTTACTCTGGCACGATTTCGGCCGGGTCATATGTGTATAATTCAACTTCAAACAAACGAGAACGCATCGGTCGTATTGTCCGAATGCACGCCAATACTCGCGAAGAGGTAAAAGACGTGTATGCCGGTGAAATCGCCGCTGCCGTTGGTTTGAAGGACACTTTTACCGGACACACTTTGTGTGACGAAAATAATCCGGTGGTTTTGGAATCAATTGAATTTCCTGATCCGGTTATCCGGGTTGCGGTTGAACCAAAAACCAAGGCTGACCAGGAAAAAATGGGTATTGCGTTGCAGAAGTTAGCTGAAGAAGACCCGACATTCCAGGTCCACGGTGATGAAGAAACGATGCAGACGATTATTGCCGGTATGGGTGAATTGCATCTTGAAGTTATTGTTGACCGTATGAAGCGCGAATTTAAGGTGGAAGCAAACGTCGGTAAGCCGCAAGTTGCTTATAAAGAAACCATTAAATCGGAAGCTGAAGCTGAGGGAAAATACATTCGTCAGTCAGGCGGCCGCGGACAGTTCGGACATTGCTGGGTTAAAGTTGAACCACGAAATCGCGGCGAGGGCTTTGAATTTGTTGATGAAATCAAAGGTGGAGTTATTCCTAAAGAATATATTCCGGCTATTCAAAAAGGTATTCGTGAAGCGATGGATAAAGGTGTTGTTGCCGGCTATCCGTTGATTGATATTAGGGCAACTGTGTATGATGGAAGTTTCCACGAAGTTGACTCATCGGAAGCGGCTTTCAAAATCGCCGGATCTATGGCGTTTCAGGATGCGGCTAAGCGCGCTAACCCGATTTTGCTTGAACCGATTATGAAAGTGGAAGTCATTACCCCTGAACAGTATATGGGAGATGTTATCGGTAACATTAACTCCAAGCGCGGACAGATTGAAGAAATGCGCGAACGCGGACAGTCTAAAGTGATTGACGCTAAAATTCCGTTGGCCGAAATGTTTGGTTATGCGACGGAACTGCGATCAATGACTCAGGGCCGTGCATCATACAGTATGGAGTTTAATGATTATGCGGAAGTACCCCGCAATGTTGCTGAAACAATCAAGGGTGAACGCGGTAAATAACGGCCAAGAGGGGTTAGGGTTAAACTAATTAGTTTACTTATGCCAAATTCCTTGCAAAAAATTATCGATTTAATCAAGCAGACAGGGGATAATTGCATTGTTTTGGACCACGAAGGCAACCCGGCATATGTCTTAATGACTTTGGCTGACTACCAAAAAATGGTGATCGGCCGCGCCGAGGTCGCTGGTTTGAGCGAAGAGGAATTAATTGATAAGATTAACCGTGACATTGCTTCATGGAAAGCCAGCTCTCAGCAAGAGGAAATTGATAACTGGCAGGCCGTTACTGCAGCAATTGACAGCATTACTACCGTTACCGATAAAAATTTGCTAAACAAAGCCAAAATAAATCAGGAAGCAGATGCTCAGTCGTCAGATGAAAATAAGTACTATTTTGAGCCGGTTGACTAGTATTGACAATAAGCAATTATTTGTTATATACTCATAAGTGCTTTGTTTCTTTTAAAGAAACCTTTTAATTTTAATAATTAAACAATAGCGATCCGCTTTGATTCCTTCGCAAAGCTGGCTGACAAAAGATCGCTTTAAAGAAGGAAAAAATATACTATGGCAGATAAATTTGAACGAAGTAAGCCGCATTTAAACGTCGGTACAATTGGTCACGTTGACCACGGTAAGACCACTTTGACCGCCGCCCTTTTGACATACTTAAATGCCAAGGGAATGAAGGCCACTCAGCGATCAGTCGATCAGATCGACAGCGCTCCGGAAGAAAAGGCTCGTGGTATTACTATTGCCACTGCCCACGTTGAATACGAATCAGACACCAGACACTATGCTCACATTGACTGTCCTGGTCACGCTGACTACGTTAAAAACATGGTTACCGGTGCCGCTCAGATGGACGGTGCGATTTTGGTTGTTGCCGCTACCGACGGTCCAATGCCTCAGACCCGCGAGCACATTTTGCTTGCTCGTCAGGTTGGCGTACCAGCCATGGTAGTATTTTTGAATAAAGTTGATCAGGTTAAAGACCCTGAATTAATTGACTTGGTTGAAGAAGAGGTTCGCGATTTGTTGAAGAAATATGAATTCCCTGGCGATGAGATCCCAGTGGTTCGCGGTTCAGCTTTGAAAGCTTTGGAAAATCCAACTGATGCTGAAGCTACCAAGTGTCTTGAAGATTTGGTTAAGGCGATTGACACCTATATCCCAGAACCAGTTCGAGACGTTGATAAACCTTTCTTGATGCCGATTGAAGATATCTTCTCAATCGAAGGTCGCGGTACTGTTGCTACCGGTCGTATTGAACGCGGCGTCTTGAAATTGAACGATGAAGTTGAAATTGTCGGTCTGCGCGACACCCAAAAGACTGTCGTTACCGGCATTGAAATGTTCAACAAATCACTGGACGAAGGTCGCGCTGGTGATAACGCTGGTATTTTGCTTCGCGGTACCAAAAAGGATGATATTGAGCGTGGTCAGGTTATGGCCAAGCCTGGTAGCATCACCCCACATACCGAATACGAAGCTCAGGTATATATCTTGAGCAAAGAAGAAGGCGGACGACACAGTCCTTTCTTCAAGGGGTACAAGCCACAGTTCTACATTGGAACTGCAGACGTTACCGGTGAAGTAATTTTGCCAGAAGGTACTGAAATGGTTATGCCTGGTGATACCATTAAATTGGTCATCAAGTTGATTAAACCGGTTGCTTTGGAAGAAAAACAGCGCTTTGCTATCCGCGAAGGCGGACGAACAATTGGTGCTGGTTCAGTAACTAAGATTATTAAGTAATGTTATAAAGTCCCTGGGGCCTTACACGGCCCCGGGGACTTTAAATCAAGTTCTTTACTAAAGAAACAATGGTAGCAATTAAAAGAATTCCAGTTTCTTCTAAGAAAGCTGAAGAAGCCGAGGAAAGCAAACAAAAAATTAGAATCAAAATCAGAGCGTACGATCACAAAATCATTGATCAGTCTACCAAGACGATCATGGATACGATCAAGCGAACTGGTGCATCTTTTATTGGCCCGATTCCGTTGCCAACCGAAAAGAAAAAGTACACCGTACTTAAATCTTCGTTTGTCCACAAGGATGCCAGAGGTCAGTATGAAATGCGGATTCATAAGCGTTTACTTGATATCATTGAACCGACACCAAAAACTGTTGATTCTTTACAGAGCTTGAATTTGCCGGCCGGAGTTGATGTTGAAATCAAGATGGCCTAAGGGTATATAAGTTTTAACTGCCTGGTAAGGTAAAACCAAAGTGACAGTTAAGGATACAAAGAAAGCTTTCTAAAACATGTTTTTAGAAAAAACCTTTGTAGCTTTGATGGTCGCTGATGAAAGTATTAACAACCTTAATTAAAAAAGCCAACAATTTGCCAGCTATAACAAGCTATCTGGCTCTTTGAGGCAGGTTTTTATTTTGAAACGAGATTATGAAATTTATTTTAGCTGAAAAACAGGACATGACCCAGAAGTTCGGTACCGACGGAACTGTTATTCCCGTTACCAAAGTGACTGCTGGTCCTTGTGTTGTTACTCAGGTTAAACAAATGGATACCGACGGTTATGTTGCAGTTCAGGTTGGTTTTGGCGCCAAAAAGAAATTAACCAAATCAGTTAAGGGACATTTGAAAAATTTAGGTAATTTCCGATATTTAAAAGAGTTTAGAATTTCAGCCGATGAGGCTAAGAAGTTGGCGGTTGGTAATAAGATTAATGTTGCTACTTTTCAGGCCGGGGATAAGGTGAAGGTTACCGGTGTTACCAAGGGTCGCGGTTTCCAGGGTGTTGTCAAACGTCATGGTTTTGGCGGCAGCCCAAAAACCCACGGTCACAAAGATCAGCTTCGTATGCCCGGTTCAATTGGTGCAACCGGTCCAGCCCATGTTTTTAAAGGCACTCGGATGGGCGGCCAAATGGGTGGAACTCAGGTAACCGTTACTAATTTAGAAATTGTGGAAGTTGACGAAAAGAATAATGAAATTTTTATTAAAGGTGCTTTGCCTGGCGCAAAGAATAATTTATTGTTGATTGCCGGCATTGGTGATTTAATCATTGCTACCGAACCAGTTGCGACGGCGACCGAAACTCAGGAAGTAAGCGAAGCTAAAGAAACGCCAGAGGCTAGCGCTGAAGGTACTGCTGCAGCGGAAGTCGTTAATGAAGAGGTTAAGGAAGAAGCCAAGGCGGGAAATTAAATAACACGTATGTCAAAAGTAACTGTCTACAATCAGAATGGTGATAAAGTCAAAGAGTTGGAATTAAATCCAAAAGTTTTTGGAGTGGCAGTAAAGCCAGAAGTGATTTTTCAGGCCGTTATTGCTCAGCAGGCTAATAGCCGACAGGTGTTGGCCGACGTTAAGAGTAAGGCAGAAGTTTCCGGCGGTGGCCGTAAGCCATGGCGTCAAAAGGGAACTGGCCGCGCTCGACACGGCTCAATCCGCTCCCCATTATGGCGCGGCGGCGGAATTACTTTTGGTCCGACTTCAGAACGCAATTTTTCAGTAAAAATCAATCGCAAAGCTAAACAAAAGGCATTATTGATGTCGCTGTCTGATAAAGCAGCCCATAACAAGATTGTTTTAGTTGATGATTTGAAGCTTGAAGCAGCTAAGACTAAAAAATTCTTTGCGGTATTACAGAATTTAGAGCTTCGGGCTAAGTCGGTTAAGCAAGCAAAGAAAGATGCTGTTAAAAAAGAAACTGTTGCCGACAATAAGTCTAAGAAGTCAAAGCTAAAGAAAGTTTTGTTGATCTTGCCAAAAAAGGACGAAACCGTTTATCGCGCCGCCTCCAATGTGGCCGGTCTGGAAATTATCGCCGCCAACAGCTTGAATATTGTAGATGTTATGAATAGTCAGTATTTATTGATGCCTGTTGCAGCAGTTGAACAAATTGAAAAAACTTTTGTTAAATAAGTATGAGTATCTTAGGAAAGTTAAAAATCAAAAAAGACGAAGAATCAAGCGAAGTGTCACCAGAAACTTCAGCAGTGGTTAGCGCTGACAAAAAAGTTCAGTCGCCAGTAAAAGCAGAAAAGAAAGTTAAGAAAGTTACCAAGACGCAAGAAATTAAAGGTAAGACTGACCGAGCCTACCGTATTTTAATCAAGCCAATGATTACCGAAAAAGCTTCCGGACTTGGCGGATTAAACAAATATGTTTTTGCGGTTGAGCCTAGTACTAATAAAGTTGAAGTTAAAAAAGCAATTCGGGCGGTGTATAATGTTGATCCGATTGCGGTAAATATTTTAAATTTTTCCGGTAAGCGCGTTCGCTACGGCAAAACCAGTGGTGTTACCAAAGGTTGGAAAAAAGCCGTTGTAACACTTAAGCCGGGGGATAAAATTGAAGTTTACGAAGGAATTTAAATAATTCATTATGCCGATTAGAATTTACAAACCAACCACTCCAGGTCGCCGTCAGACATCGGTTGATACTTTTGCTGATGTGACCAGAAAGAAGCCGGAAAAAAGTTTGATTTTGATCAAGAAAAAAACTGGCGGACGAAATGCCTCGGGACGAATTACCGTTCGTCATCGTGGGGGTGGCGCTAAGCAGTATTATCGTTTAATTGATTATCGTCGAAACAAGTTTGATATGCCAGCGACAGTGGAGGCAATTGAATACGATCCAAACCGCCGCGCTCGGATTGCGTTGGTTAAGTACGAAGACGGTACGAAAAGTTATATCATCGCTCCAGTTGATTTGAAGGTTGGTGCTGTTGTTATCTCTTCAAAAACCAGAACTGATATTCAGGTTGGCAACCGAATGCCGTTAGTTGAAATGCCACTTGGTTCTCAGATTTATGAAATTGAAATTACTCCCGGCAAGGGCGGCCAGCTGGTCAGAACCGCTGGTTCCACCGCTAAATTGATGGCAGTTGAAGGGGAGTATGCTACTATTAGAATGCCGTCTGGAGAAATTCGTTTAATTCCGAAAGATTGTGCCGCAACGATCGGTCAGGTTTCAAACCCTGATGCAATGCATATCCGAATTGGTAAAGCTGGCCGGATGCGTCATTTAGGTATCCGACCAACCGTTCGTGGTAAAGTAATGAACCCAGTGGATCACCCGCACGGTGGTGGCGAAGGCCATAACCCGATTGGTATGAAGGCGCCAAAAACGCCATGGGGAAAGAAAGCGTTGGGTGTTAAAACTCGCCGCAAAAAGAAATATTCATCTAAGTTTATTGTTCGCGCTCGCGCTAAGCGTCGACGTTAATCAAATACTATGTCTAGAAGTCTTAAAAAAGGTCCATACGTTAATGAAAAGCTACTTAAGAAGTTGCAGAAGGTTAAAGTTGGCGACAAGAATGCTATCAAGACGTGGGATCGTGCAAGCATGATCACTCCAGAAATGGTTGGTTACACAATTGGTGTTCATAATGGTCGAACCCATACCCCAGTTTTGATTGTTGAAAATATGGTTGGTCATCGTTTGGGTGAATTTTCACCAACCAAGACATTCCGCGGACATGGTGGTAAGATTGCTAAGGAACAGGAAAAAGTCGCGGCTCAAAAAGCTGCTGATGACCGCAAGAAGGCTCAGGCTGCCGCGGAAAAAAAGTAAGATAAATTAATATTATTATGGCTACGGAAACCAAGAAAATTAAAGATCAGACCAAAGATCAGACCAAAAAATCTGCAAGCCTTAAAGTTGCTAAAACCGCAAAGCCGAAAAAATCGCCAGTGGTCAAGAAGACAGGAGTCAAAAATGAGACAAACAAGTCGACTAAGGAAGTAACGGAAGTTTTGGCTAAGGCTCGGTTTGTCCGAACTTCACCACGAAAAATTCGATTGGTTATTGATCAGTTGAGAGGTCTAGAAGCTGAAACCGCAGTAACAAAATTGCAGTTTATTAATAAAGCCGCTTCTAAGCCGGTATATAAATTGGTTAAATCCGCCATTGCGAATGCTGAAAATAATTTTAGTTTAAATATTAAAGATTTATTTATTAAAAAAATTGTTGCCGACGAAGGTCCAACTTTAAAGCGTTTTCGTCCGCGAGCTCATGGCCGATCAGCTGCGATCCGAAAACGTACTAGCCACATTACTTTGGTTTTGGGCATTAAAGCGGGAGTTAAACCGGTAATTAAGAGATTAACTGATCAAAAAGCTCAAGAGGTTAAAGTCGTCAGTCCGGATGAAGTTAAGAAATCAGGCCCAAAATCTGGTGGGATGATCGCTTCTGATGACCAAGGCAAGGATTCAAAAGGCTTTATGAAAGGTATCTTCCAACGTAAAACAGGTTAACATATGGGACAAAAAGTACATCCAAAAATTTTTAGAATCGGTAGTCTTTACACCTGGAATTCAAAGTGGTTTTCACGTCGTGATTACGCTAAATTTTTGCAGGAAGATATTTTAGTTAAGAAATTTTTAAAGAAAGAACTTCGCGAAGCCGCAGTTTCTCAGATTGATATTGAACGAACGCCGGCCGCTACAACGATTATTATCCATTCTGCTAAGCCGGGCGTAATTATCGGTCGTGGTGGTCAAGGTGTCGAAGATTTGAAAAAGAAAATTCAGTCCAAGTTTTTGAACAAGAAATCAACTTTAAATATCAACATTCAAGAAGTAACTAATCCGAATGTTAATGCCGAGTTGGTTTTGCAGTCCATGATTGCTGATATTGAAAAGCGTATGCCATATCGTCGGGTAATGAAGCAGGCGATTGCTAAAGTGGAAAAAACAGATGCCCGAGGTATTAAGGTAATTATTGCCGGCCGACTTAACGGTGCAGAAATTGCCCGAACTGAAATGTTGGCTTCCGGTAGTTTGCCGTTGCACACTTTGCGGGCCGATATTGATTATGCCCGTGGTGTAGCTCAGACCACTTATGGAACTATTGGTATCAAGGTTTGGATTTACCGCGGCGAAATTTTTGACAAAGATAAGGACAAGGCGCAAGCCCCAACCACTAATCGAAGAAATAATAGACAAGCTAAGAAGTAATATATGTTGTCACCACGAAAGCAAAAACACCGAAAAAGTTTTAAAGGCACGCTGACTGGCAAAGCCACGGCGGGTACGACGGTTAGTTTTGGCAAATATGGCTTGAAGTCTCTTGGTAATACTTGGATGACTGCCCGGCAAATTGAATCCGCCAGACGCGCCATGACCCGATTCATTAAGCGTGGTGGTAAGATTTGGATCAGAATTTTTCCTGATGTTCCGGTTACTAAAAAAGGTGAACAGTCAACCATGGGTTCCGGCAAAGGTGCGGTTGACCGATACATTGCTGTGATTAAACCAGGAATGATTATCTTTGAGATGGATGGTGTCACTGAAGAGCAGGCTCGTGAAGCAATGCGCTTAGCGGCTCATAAGTTGCCATGTAAGACTAGCTTTATTATCAAATAAGTATGAAATTTAAAGAATTGAAAACTAAGACGGAAAAAGAATTGCAGAAGTTGCTTGCCGACTTTCGGCTTAATCTGCGCGAGTTGAAATTCAAATCATCGGCTGATCAGTTAAAGAATGTCCGAGAGTTGCGCCGGGTGAAACGAAATATCGCTCAAATTCTGATGTTATTATCCAATAAACACCAGGCTAAACCAGAAGCTGAAGTTAAAAATGAAACCAACTAATTATGACAGACGCTAAAAAAATTATTAAGCGAAAATTTGAAGGAACGGTTGTTTCTGACAAGAACGACAAGACTATTGTTGTTGCTGTTGAAACTGCTAAACCACATCCGAAATACAACAAGCGTTTTACGTCTACTAAGAAATATAAAGTGCACGATCCGGCTAATGAGTTTAAAATTGGGGACAAGGTAGTGTTTGAAGAATGCCGACCATTAAGCAAAGACAAGCGCTGGCGTGTTTTAAGTAAAGAAAGTAAGAGTTAAATATGATTCAGTTACGAACAATTTTAAAAGTTGCCGATAATTCCGGAGCAAAAAAGCTTCAGTGTATTAAGGTTCTTGGAACAAACCGAAAGCGATATGCCCGAGTCGGTGATATTATTACTGTTTCTATTAAAGAAGCAGTACCTCATAGCGCTGTTAAAAAAGGACAGGTCGCTCATGCGGTGGTTGTTCGAACCCGAAAAGAGATTCGACGCACTGATGGGTCTTACGTCCGATTCGATGAAAATGCCGCAGTGTTAGTTGATAAGAAATCAAAAGAACCGAAAGGTACGCGTATTTTTGGGCCAGTTGCTCGAGAATTGCGCGCTGCCGGATTTAATAAAATTATTTCATTGGCTCCAGAAGTTTTATAATTATATGAGAATTAAAAAAGGCGACAAAGTAAAAGTATTAAGCGGTAAGGACCAGGGCAAAACTGGTAAAGTCTTGCAGATCTTTACTAAGCGAGGACGGCTTTCGGTTGAGGGTGTTAATTTGATGCACAAGAATATGAAGCCGCGCCGACAGGGTGAAAAAGGTCAGCGCATTCAGTTTCCAGCGGCGTTGCCAATGAGCAATGTTGCCATTATTTGTCCAAAATGCGGTAAAGCCAGCCGAATTGGTTCCACGAAGGTCGGCGAAGCTAAGAAAGCAAGAACCTGCAAAAAGTGTAAAGAAGCTATTTAAACGTATGTCTAACAGTTTGAAAGAACAATATACTAAAAAAATCGCGCCGACTTTAAAAGAAAAGTTTGGCTATAAGAATAATTTGTCAGTCCCAAAGATTGAGAAGGTGGTTTTAAATGTCGGTACCGGCCAGGGTTTGAAAGATCCGAAATACAACGAAGCGGTTGAGGATACGCTGTTACGAATTACCGGTCAAAAGCCTGTCAAAACTATTTCCAAAAAAGCTATTTCTAATTTCAAGATTCGGGAAGGTTTAGTAGTTGGCATGTCGGTGACGTTGCGCGGTGAACGGATGTATGATTTTTTGACCAAACTAATTAATATCACGTTGCCTCGTGTTCGAGACTTCCGCGGTCTTGATCTGAAGTCGGTTGATACGCGAGGTAATTTGAACCTAGGTTTTCGAGAACATATTTCTTTTCCGGAAATCAAATCAGATGAGATCGAACGAATTCACGGTTTGCAGATTACGGCTGTTACGAATGCTAAGACTCATGAAGAAGGATTAGAATTATTTAAGTTATTAGGTTTTCCATTTCGTAACGAATAATTTTTATGGCAACAGAAGCGAGAATTGCAAAATCAAAAAAGACTCCAAAGTTTTCAACCCGCAAGGTTCGAAGATGTTGGCGTTGTGGCCGCAATCGCGGTTATATGCGAGATTTTAATATGTGTCGAATTTGTTTTAGGGAATTAGCCGACAACGGGCAAATTCCAGGTATCCGGAAATCAAGTTGGTAATTAAATAACTTTTATAGAGCAAATATCAATATGACAGATCCAATTGCAGACATGCTTAGTCGAATCAGAAATGCCATGGCGGTGCAAAAGCCAGAAGTGATTTTGCCATTCTCAAAGATTAAATTAAGCGTTGCCGAAATTCTTAAAGAGACTGGGTATATTAAAAAAGTTGAAAAATTGTCCAAGCAGGAAGCCGGCACAAGCCATGATCAAATTAAAATTACTTTGAAATATAACGGTGGTCAGCCGGCAATCAGCAAGATTGCCCGAGTAAGTAAGCCGGGACATCGCGTGTATGTTTCTAAAGATAATTTGCCGGTCGTTTTAAATCATTTAGGGATTGCCATCCTTTCAACCCCACAGGGCTTAATGACAAATAAAGAAGCCCGAAAGCGAAATCTTGGGGGAGAAGTAATCTGTGAGGTTTATTAAGTATGAGTAGAATTGGAAAACAACCTATTACCATTCCAGAGGGCGTTGAAGTAAAAATTACCAACGATCTGATTACGGTGAAAGGCCCTAAGGGTCAGCTGACACAGACTGGAAACAGCCTGGTTAAAGTTGAACAAAAAGATAATGAACTGTTGGTTACGGTCAATGATCCGGAAAACAAGCAGCAAAAGTCCCTTTGGGGTTTATATCAGCGCTTGATTGCTAATATGGTTGCGGGTGTAACCCAAGGCTTTTCAAAAAAGTTAGAAATTAACGGTGTTGGATATAAAGTCGCGCTTCAGGGCAAACACTTGAATTTTCAGCTTGGATATTCTCATCCGATTGATTTTCCGATTCCAGAGGGTATTGAAGCGACTGTTGAAAAAAATGTCATCACCATTTCCGGAAGCAACAAGCAGTTGGTTGGTCAAACCGCCGCTGACATCCGATCGTTAAAGAAACCGGAGCCTTACAAGGGCAAGGGGATTAAATATAGTGATGAAATTATTAGACGAAAGGCCGGTAAGGCCGCTGCTAAGGGTGCAGCCTAACCATTAAGACTATGGCTATTGCTAAAGAAAAAAATAAATCACAGAAAAGAATTAGACGAAAGAACCGCGTTCGAGCTAAGGTTTCGGGTACCGCTACACGGCCGCGCCTTAGCGTGTATCGCAGTTTAAGTCATATGTATGCCCAATTGATCGATGATGTTAAGGGTGTGACATTGGCCGCGGCAAAAGATGGTGATATTAAAGACGCTAAAGCAACTAAGACGGAAATTGCCGGAAAAGTTGGTGAATTGTTGGCTAAAAAAGCGCTGGCCGCAGGCATTACCGAAGCGGTATTTGATAAAGGTTCTGCTCAGTATCATGGCCGAGTTAAGGCCGTGGCTGAAGGTGCCAGAAAAGGTGGGTTAAAAATTTAAACATTATGTCAGAACAGAATTTCAAAAGAACAAAAAAAGGTGAACAACACGCCGCACCAGCCGAGAAAGAATTTGATCAGGTTATTGTTGATATTGCCCGCGTTACCCGCGTTATGGCCGGTGGCAAGCGTATGCGGTTTCGTGCCTGTGTAGTCATCGGCGACCGCAAGGGCCGCGTCGGTTATTCTGTTGCCAAGGGTGCAGACGTTACTTTAGCGGTAAACAAAGCAGTTACTAAGGCTCGCAAGAGTTTGATCAACGTGCCGATTATTAATGACACTATTCCTCATCAGGTTCAAGTGAAAGTTAAAGCTGCTCGAATCTTAATTAAGCCGGCTACGAAAGGTACCGGAGTTATTGCCGGCGGCGCGGTCCGTATTGTTTTGGACTTGGCGGGTATTTCTAACGCCGTTGCTAAAATTTTTGGTACGAGCAACAAAATTAATAATATCGCCGCAACGATTAAGGCATTAAAGATGCTTAAGCGCGTTGAGCCTAAAAAAGCTAGTGCTAAAAAGCCAGCCGAAAAGTCAGGCGATGCTACTAAATAAATTTTATGACTGAATTAGGTTTACACAATTTAACTCGCAATAAACGTAAAACCGGCAAACGAGTCGGCCGCGGAAGCGGTTCTGGTCGTGGTGCTTATTCCGGCCGGGGACTTAAAGGTCAGCGTGCCCGTTCTGGCGGCCGTGCTGGTTTGAAGCGACGTGGTTTGGCTCAGATGCTTAAGAGCAAACCAAAACTGGGTGGCTTCAAGAGTCCGAGTTCTAAATTAGAAATCGTTAATATTGCTGATCTGCAAGAGGTTTTTGACGCTGGTGAATTAATTACTACTAAAAAGCTGTTGAATAAAGGTTTGGTAAAAACCCTGAAGCACGGCATCAAAATTTTGGGTCAGGGAAAAGTAACTAAAAAGTTTATCGTTGAAGCCAATCGTTTTTCAGAATCGGCAAAACAAGCTATACTAGAAGCAGGCGGCGAAGTTAAACTGATCAATCAAAACAAGTCCAAGAAGCGCGTCGTTAACAAAAAATAATTTTGCAACGCTCCCATGTGGCTTAAAAAATTAATTCAAATTTGGAAGATTAAAGATTTGCGCCAAAGCATTGTGTTTGTAATGGGAATGCTAGTGATTTTTAGGGTTGCTGCGCATATTCCGATCCCAGGCATTGACGCTCAGGCTTTGAGCGATTTTTTTGCGTCTAACCAGCTGTTGGGAATCATGAATGTATTATCCGGCGGCGGTATGGAGAACTTTTCTGTTGTCGCGATGGGCGTTGCGCCGTATATTACCGCCTCAATTATTTTTCAGTTGTTAGTCATGATTATCCCCAAATTGGAAGAAATTTCTAAAGAAGGGGAGTCCGGCCAGCGTAAAATTAACCAGTGGACCAGAATGCTTGCGGTGCCGTTGGCATTGATGCAAGCCTATGGTTTGATTGCGATTTTAAATCAAAGTTCCGGACAAATTTTTGTTGATTTAACTGCGTGGAATTTAGTTATGATTTTAATTACACTCACTGCCGGAACAATGTTTTTGATGTGGATTGGTGAATTAATTTCCGAACAAAATATTGGTAACGGAATTTCGTTGATTATCTTTGCCGGTATTGTTTCTTCATTGCCCAGCACTGTTCAGCAGACATTATTAACATTTGATCAATCCCAGATTCTAAATTTGATTATTTTTGTAGCCATTGCAATTTTAACCATTGTTGGAGTTGTTATTATTACCGAAGGTCAACGCAATGTTCCGGTATCATACGCCAGACGGGTACGAGGAATGAAAATGTACGGCGGCGTTAATACTCATTTGCCGTTGCGGGTGAACATGGCCGGAGTTATTCCGATTATCTTTGCGATTTCAATCATTCTTTTCCCGCCGATGATTGCTCAGTTTTTCTTAACAGCCAAGACTCCGCTATTGGTTAGTATTGCCGAAAAAGTCATTGCCATTTTTGAAGATCAGCTTTTCTACGGCATTACCTATTTCTTGCTAGTCTTTGGTTTTACCTATTTTTATACGGAGGTTGTTTTCAAGCCTGATCAAATTGCTGAAAACTTACAGAAACAGGGCGGCTTCATCCCGGGCATTCGCCCTGGCAAGCACACTGAAGAATATTTAGCCAATACCACTCATAAAATAATTTTAGCTGGTGCTTTATTCTTAGGGCTTATTGCCATTTTACCCCTTATTGTCCGAAGCTTTACTGGTGTTGCAACCTTGGCGATCGGCGGTACTAGTTTATTGATTGTTGTTTCGGTTGTTATCGAAACGTTCAAAAAGATTGAATCTCAACTGACCATGCGTGATTACGAGGGGCTTTAACCTCAATATCTATGGGCTGGTTTAGCTCCAAAAAAATTTTTAATACTACTCAGCAGATTAAAGACGCATTGTATCAAATTCAAAGCCTTGATTATAAAGAGCGGCCACAAGTTTTGGCGGCTCTTGTTAAAGAGTTGGATGACGGAGGTGTGAGCCAAGAGGAGATTATCAAAGTCGTTCGTGAGTTGCGCGCCGCGGGAGAAATATCAGAAATTGATAAAAAAAATCTCCTGTCACTGATTAAATAGATGCCACTATGAATATTATTATTTTTGGCCCCCAGGGTTCTGGTAAGGGGACTCAAGCGGAATTAATTGCGAGACGACACGGATTGCCCTATGTTTCAACCGGTGATATTTTTCGATATCATTTGAAAAACGAAACTGATCTTGGACGGCAAGCCGCCGCCTATATGGATCAAGGAGAGCTGGTGCCTGATGAGTTAACAAATCAAATTGTCCGTGACCGAATTAATCAGCCGGACTGTTCGGTCGGATTTGTGTTAGACGGGTATCCGAGGAATAAATCACAGCTGGAATTTTTAAATAGCATTAGTAAAATTGATTTTGCCATTATTATTGATATTGATGATGCAGCGGCCATTGAACGTTTGGGTGGCAGACTGGCTTGCAAGTGCGGCTTGAGTTACCATTTAAAACATAATCCGCCAAAACAAGATGGTATTTGTGATAAATGTGGTAGCCCGCTTTTTAAGCGCGATGATGACCAGCCGGAAGCAATCAAAAAACGTTTGGAAATTTATCATCAAGAGACCGAGCCGTTGCTGGATATTTATGATCAGCTGGGGATTTTGCACCGCGTTGATGGTGCTAAAGAAATAGAATCAGTCTATGAACAGATTGATCAGATTATAAAAGACAATCATTCAAAAAAAGATGAGCAATAAAATGATAAAAAAACCGGAAGAAATAGCGATGATCAATGAGGGTGGCAAAAAGCTTTCTGAAATTTTAGATCAGCTAGTGGCACAAGCCAAGCCGGGCGTTAAAACCATTGAACTTGATCAATTGGCCGAAAAATTGATTATCGAAGCCGGAGGCGTGCCCGCCTTTAAAAATTATCGTGACCGATTAAGCGAACCGCCATTTCCTTCAACGATTTGCGCGTCGGTTAATAACCAGCTGGTCCATACGCCGGCTGGAAAATATGCCTTGAAGTCAGGCGATATTTTGAGTATTGATATTGGCATGAAATATCCGGCTTCCGGCCGGGGGTACTTTACCGATATGGCGGTGACAATTCCGATCGGTGAAATTTCACCCGAAGCAAAGAAGTTGATTGATGTAACCAGGGAGTCTTTTTATGCCGGGCTGGAAAAAGTAAAAGCCGGCAATCATTTGTCCGAAGTTTCCCGCTCGATCCAGAATTATATTGAGAAAAATGGCTTTTCGGTTGTTCGCCAGTTGGTTGGCCATGGCGTTGGTTATGAAGTCCACGAAGAGCCAAGAGTACCAAACTATGTTGACCCCAGACAATCCGACCTAGTTTTGGAAGCGGGGATGGTTTTGGCAATTGAACCGATGGTGAACGTCGGTAGCTATGAAATTGATACCCTTGATGACGGCTGGACAATTGTTACGGCGGACGGCAAACTGTGCGCTCATTATGAGCATACCATTGTGGTGACTAAGGATGGCGCTAAAATATTGACCAAAAAATAGTATGTCTATTCTGGCCATTGATTACGGTGCAAAAAAAATCGGCCTAGCTAAATCTGATGACCAAAATAAATTCGCGTTACCGCTGGGGATTATCTCTCACACCTCGAAACCAGCAACGTTGGCAGTTCTAAAAAAAACCTGCGCTGAACATGCAGTTGAAAAAATTGTTGTTGGCGTACCGGTTAGCTTTCAGTCTGGCGGCAAAAAAACTTTTTGGCGCCAAGTTGATTTACAAAATGAGCAGATGAAAGAGGTGCTTAGTTTTATTCACTGGCTAAAAGATGAGATTGATTTGCCGATTGAAATTGAGGATGAGCGTTTAAGCAGTAAAATGGCCGGTGGGTTGCTCCGAGGTACTGGTAACAAGGGTGCTGATGATCACGTGGCGGCAATGTTGATTTTGCAGACCTACCTTGACCGACAACAACACGATGTCAACTCATAATCTTTTAGGCATTATCTTGCGCCAAGCTGATTACCGGGAAGCGGATCAGCTTTTTAATATTTATACTGACACATCGGGCAAAATCATGGCACTGGGCCGGGGGACTAAAAAGGTGAGCAGTAAACTTAATTGCCAGCTGCAGAGTTTTAGCGTGATTAATTTAATGATTGCACCGGGGAAAAATTTTGATCATATCGCCGGCGCCGATATTCAACATAATTTTTTGCATCTAAAAACTGATTTTAAAAAATCAATTTTGGCATGTTTTGCTTTGGAGCTTGTTGACGTCTTAACTAAAACGGGTGAACCGGATTCGCGGATTTATTCATTACTTTTTAAATATCTCAGTGCCTTGGATCAGAATAATTTTACTGATTCCGAATGGCAGGTAATTCGTCATGCATTCATTATTAAACTGCTGACATTATTGGGCCTGGCGCCGGGCGCTGATATTATGGCTGACGCTAAAAAATTGAATGCGTTTTTAGATTCTCACCTAGATTTCCCGCTTAATACGGAAAAATTTATTTCTAAAATGATTCCTGTTTGACAGGGGATAACTTTTATCCTACCATTAACTAGGGTGTTGTACCTTACAACACTTAAGTACGGTCTGAAGGGCCGCAATCTAAAACGGCTCACAGCCGTCTTTTTTTGTGGGCAGATTTTATGCAATCATTATTTCCGCAAGGAATAAGGAGTATGACTTCATGAGAAGCAGTCTGGCAGGACAACGATTAGACGCGGGTTGCGTCGAAGAATTGCAGCAGCGCGTTGCCGTTGCAAAAGACGACTTACGTCACAAATTTGAGGAGACAAAAGATCTTCCATTCGGGAAAGAAACATTCAGCGGGATTATGGTTCAAGTGCTTACAGCCGCAACACTTTGGGGCTGGACTGCGGGGTATGATCCTTGCCAAGAGCTCTTGAACTTTAGCCGAGAGTTACAAAACACCTTGGCCGCCTAGAATCTGTCTTTTAAGCTTCGTTGTCTCGAGGGGTAACGAAGCTTTTTCCTTTCATTTTTTGGCCAACTTGACTAGATTTCGGTTTTTTGATAATGTTTGTCGAAGGGGGTTGGCACTTTGACAACCTTAGCAAAAACGGCATGTGAGCCGTTATTTTTTTGCGTCAAATCGGGTAGCTGAAGCGTCCAGATCAAGAATTCCTTGGTCTGGCAATGAGTGAAAGTGAGGGAAGTTGTACAATAACATATTGGGTGTTGGCAGGTTGCACAAGGCAGCAAGACAGTAGGAGATAGGCAGGATGAGGCATTACATTTCAACGCGCTTGTTGGGTAAAACCAACCAAGCAAGACGCGAGCAGTTTATCAGACTGCTAGCGCTTGGCCTTAGACAGGCCACGTATTTTGGCCGCGGTTTGGAACCGCCGCCGCTGGACACCGGCAAGCGGGTGACTGTTGCAACGGTGTTTGAAGAAGCGAGTACCAGAACTCGTAACTCAAGTGAAATGGCGGCTTCCCGGCTGCGTTGCTATGTGCAGCATGGCATTTCGGTAAGCGATTCTTCGCTTGCCAAAAACGAGAGTCTGGAAGACACCTTGACCATGCTTGGTCAGTACGGCGTCTGGGGCGTGATTGTGCGCACCAAAACAGAAGGTGCCGGACTCTGGTTAGCCCAAGAGCTGCAAAAGCTTGAAGGCGAAGAAACCTGGCTGCCGCGCGGCATGTCGGTGATTATTGGTGGTGAGGGCAAAAAAACCCACGCCACGCAGCTTCTGCTCGATTGTCTGACCATTGTCCTTAACGAGCTTGGTGCTCGGCGGATGGATCAGGTCGGCGTCATCGACGAGTTTCTTAAACAACCGGAAGAGCTGGTGCATCAAAAGATCGGCGAGATACTCGACCGGTTGAAGATTTGTTTTGTCGGCGACTTGAAGTACAGTCGTGTGGTCCATTCGTGGGCTGATCTTGGCGAACTTTTCACTATTGAATACTGCTTTGTCGCCCCGGAACCGTTTCAGCTGGAAACCTGGGCGACGCCGCACCGTTCGACGGTAACTACCGACCTTGACGCCTCGCTTGAGTACCCGTATGTCTATTTTATGCGGGCACAAATCGAGCGTCTGACCGGCACGCCGGACAGTCCTGGTCCGATGACCAAGCGCGAAGCGATTCGGCTTGTTCAATCGCTTGAAGCAAACGAGCAGTATCTTGACCGCTGTCAGGGCAAGCTGCTTCACGCTCAGCCGCGCGACCAGGCATTGCCGATGATCCCGAATCAGTTCAAGAATCACCCCAAGGTGATCATGCTGATGCAGTCGGCTTGCGGTGTTCCGGCGCGCGAAGCAGTGCTGATGGAGTGCTATCGGGGTCGGTTTGAAACCGAAGACCTGATTTCGGTGCCCTCAATCGGGTTTGACCAGGCTTGGGTAACCAAGCAGGAAAGCTGGTACGCTCACTTTGAGGCGCTGAAAGTCAAATCCGCGGGGCGCAACGTCATCATCGAACCGATTGAAAACGGAACAGCCGTTGATCGGACCGAAGAGCACATGATCCGGGTGCACGACGAAATCTTCGGTGAAGACGGAGTGTATCATCAGGCTAGTGGCCGACAAATCCTGCCTGGCCGTCGTCTGGATTCGCCCTGCATGGGTCGTCCTAAGGGGACGTTGTGGCTGTATGGCTACCGCATTTCGCCCGAACAGGCGCTTAAGCACGGCTTGATTTCGCCGCACGTCAAGTTCAGTCATATGGACAAGACAGGCGAAGATGCCGGCGAGAGCGCTCACGGCTACCTGCGGGTTGAATATCCGCTGCCGGAAATAGTTGAGGGCTTTCGTTGCCTCAACGAAAACTGCATTACGCGTCGGACCGATATCGCCAGGCCGATCTTCAGAGTTCATGGCGAAAAGGGCCGCGAGACGCCTGACCACTATGCCGATGCCGGTTTGGAATGCATTTCCTGTGGTGACCGAGTCACCGCAAAAGAAATGGTTCAGGCCTGTTACGGCAGCCTGGTTTTGCACCGCTAGTTTTTGCTACGGAATTTATCAAGCACGGTTGGTGACAATCGTGCTTTTTTCTTTTGGTTAAAACAACAATTTTTGTAAAAAAAGAAGCGCGACAATTGGATGTGTTTGTCGCGCCGGGGCGGGGGAGGTTTACGAGAAGATAGGAGACGCACTCCAGATGTTGAAGACCAGCCTCCCGAAGATCGGATGGCTGAAACTACACTGGGAATGATACTTCCCACCTTCTTGCCGGTCTTTCCAGCCATTATACACTCCTTCCGCTTGCGCAATGTTCAAATACTCTTCTGCCTGATGTTCCGGGATCGCTAAGACCCCTTTGTTTTTGGCGCAGGCAGCGCACCAATGTTCGAACTCTTCTTGTCCGTTAACCGCAATCGCAGCTGTGGCACTCATTTCGGATTCACCTCCCTTCTGTGCGAGATTAGTGGCCAAGATTTAAGGATAAACATAAATATAAAGTAAAACGATAATTTTGTCAAGTGTTTGTGAGCTTATTGCCGGCCCGGGCAAGGTTGCTTTTTAGAAGCAAAAATTGTATGATTAAGGTATTAAACAGCTAATTTTTTATTTATTTAGTCTATGGCAAGAACACCAATCGCCGAAGTGGTTAATAAGGCGGGTCAACAAGTAGAGGTGATCGGCTGGGTTCATACCAGGCGCGACCACGGTAAGATTATTTTTATTGATTTACGCGATCGTAGTGGTATTTTACAGGTGGTTTTTGAGCCAAAATTTGCGCAGGCCCACGCCCTAGCAAATAATTTACGTTCTGAATTCGTTATTAAGATTACTGGCACTATCAACAAGCGTCCGGAAAAGATGATTAATGCCAAAATTGCCACCGGTACCGTTGAAATGACAGGAGAAGGTCTAGAGATTATCAATGAGGCCAAAACGCCGCCATTTGAAATTGATGGTGCTCAGGAACCGGGCGAAGAAATCCGAATGAAATATCGGTATCTTGATTTGCGGCGCGAGCGGATGAAAAATAACTTACTAATGCGCCACCGGATCATCAAAATGGCCCGCGATTATTATGACAATCTCGGATTTATTGAAGTGGAAACGCCGGCTTTGACTAAGGGGACGCCAGAAGGCGCCAGAGAATTTATCGTCCCGGCCAGAATGTGGCCCGGTAAGTTTTATGTTTTACCGCAGTCGCCGCAGCAGTTTAAGCAGCTATTAATGGTTGGCGGTATTGAAAAGTATTTTCAGATTGCCAGGTGTTTTCGCGATGAAGACACCAGAGGCGACCGTCAGGCGGAGTTCACGCAAATTGACGTTGAAATGAGTTTTATTGATGAAGAAGACGTGATGAAGATGGTTGAGGAATTAATGATCAAAATTGTCACGGAGCTATATCCAAACAAAAAAATTACCACCCAGCCGTTTCCGCGCCTGCCCTACGACGAGCTGATGAAGAAATATCATAGTGATAAGGCGGACTTGCGCAAAGACAAAACCGACCCAAACGAACTGGCATTCCACTGGATGGTTGAACCGCCGGCGTTTAAAAAGTCTGAAACCGAAAAGAAGCTTGTGGCAACCCATCATCCGTTTACCATGCCTAACCTAGAAGACATGAAACAGTATCCGGACAATCCGGAAATGTGGCGTTCACGAGCGTATGACTTGATTTTAAACGGCACCGAAATTTGGGGCGGCTCAATCAGAATTCACTTGCATGATATTCAGCAAAAAGTTTTTGCCATTCTTGGTTTAACTCCGGAAGAAGTGGAAAATCGGTTTGGGCATATGCTTAAAGCGTTTGAATATGGCGCGCCGCCGCACGGGGGAGTTGCCGCCGGCTTGGATCGCATTGTCAGCATTTTACAAAATGAACCAAGTATCAGAGATGTTATTGCCTTTCCGAAAACCGGTGACAGCCGAGATTTATTGATGGACGCGCCAAACATTGTCAGTAGCAAAACGCTTAAAGAGGCTAATATCCGATTGTCTGAAGAAGCAATTGCCGCGGCCAAAGAAAAGGGCGAGCGGCTGGAGGGGTTTGACACGGCCATGGCCGATTAAGAGTAAACCACTTATGAAACTATCTGCTTTACAAAAATACATTTTAAAGCAGGCGTTTCTTTCCCGGGACAAAACTGTTTCCAAAAGTGTACTGGAGAAGTTTTATAGTGACTCCAAAGCTAAGCCTAAGCAAAAAGATTTAGTTAATATTATCAGCCGAAGTGTTGAACGGTTAATTAAAAAGGAACTAATCATCGGTTACGGGTGGCAGACACCGCATAAGTGGTTTGTTGATAAAGTAAAATTGACCAATAAGGGTCGGTTGGAGGCCAAAAATTTGTTTGGCATTCAACAAAAATTACCATTTAAAAAATAATAATTAGATTTAACTATATGGATCAATTAAACGCGGAGAAGTTTAAAGGGAAGGGCGCGCTTGACGCGTTCTTGAATTTATTCAGCCTAATTACTTTGGGTTGGATGGCAATCGCGATTGGCATGATTTTGTTTCAGATTATTGACAAGTTTTTGAGTCCGGGAGCGGTTGGATATCTGAGTGTGTATTCTCAATCAAGTCTGAAATTCGGCGTGGCCTCAGCCCTAATTGTAACGCCAATTTTTTTGCTGATTGTTAATTTGCTTCACCAGAATTATCGTAAAGGGACGTTAAACCATGACAGTGGCGTTTATCGCTGGCTGACTTATTTAATCTTGTTAGTAACGGCGTTAAATATTATCGGACGGCTCATTCAGCTGGTGTTCCAGTTACTGGATGGCGATTATACGCTCGCAAGCATTTTAAAGATTGTGGTGGTGTTGCTTATTGCCAGCGGGATTTTTGGGTATTACTGGTACGATCTCAAGCGTCATGATTATAGTTCCCGCAGCATGATGTCACAGATATTTTTTGGCGTTATTGTGGCGGTAGCGCTTGCCTCAATCATTGGTTCATTTTTCATTATCGATTCGCCAAACACTGCTCGGATGAAAAAATATGATCAGCAGCGGGTTAATGATTTGTCCGGTCTTGATAATTTGATTAATGTTTATTACAACGAGAATAAAAAAGTTCCGGCGGACCTGAGTGAACCGCGTTTTGGGCAGTTTGCCGATCCGGCAACCAGTGAACCATACGGATACCGTGCAATTGATCAGACTACCTATGAACTGTGCGCCGACTTTGATTTGGCGGTTGAAGATGAACGCAATACTGAATCGTACTATTATGGATATGGCGATAAGAATTGGTATTACCATGATGCCGGTCGTCAGTGCTTTACTTCTCAGGTGTATGATCCGGAAGTTAAGCCTTTGCCAGTTCGTTAGTCTAAAAAATAATAACGAAATTGTATGGCGATTCCTAAAACTACTAAAAAATACTTAGATCAGCGCTTGGCTAAGTATGATGAAATTGCTCATAAAACCGTTTATACGGCCTATGATGCGGCTCAAACGTTACGCCAGGAATTAAAGTCTATTGCTAAGAGTTTATTGATTGCGACTGATAAGGCATACATCATCGCGGTGGTGCCGGCCAATATGAGAATTGATCTTGGTAAACTTCGTTCGGCAGTTAGGGCAAAAAAAGTCAGTATTCCTTCAGAAAAAGTGATGGTAAAAGCGTTTCGGGTCAAGCCGGGGGCGATGACTGCATTTGGCGGTTTGCATAAGGTTGAAGTCTGGGCCGATAAAAGTTTGTTAAAAACTAAAGACATTATTATTTCGGCCGGTAATTTTACCGATTCAGTTCGGATGAAAGTTAAAGATTATCTTAAGCTTGAAGAGGCTAAATTGGCGAACTTCGCCAAGGCTGGTGGGTATAAGCTGCCAGCCAGACCAAAAACTAAGAAGTCAAAATCAGGAGTTAAGAAAACTAAAAAGAAGGCTTCTGGAAAAAAGAAATCAGCAAAAAAAATCAGCAAAAAAAGGAGATAGGTTTTTACCATGCATAAAGTCAAAGTTGAACAGTTTGAAGGCCCGCTCGATTTATTACTACAGTTGATTGAGCAGCAGAAGCTTGAAATTACCAAGGTTTCCTTAGCACAGGTTACCGAGCAGTATATTCAGATTCTAAATCAGTCATCTCAAGACCAGATTAAGGCTGAAGAGTTGGCTGATTTTTTAGTGGTTGCTGCTCGACTACTGTTGATTAAGTCGAAAGCGTTGTTGCCGTTTTTACAATGGGATGAGGATGATGAAACTGAGGAATTAACGACCCAACTCCGGATTTATAAAGAATATCTTGAGGCAACTAAGGCTATTCAGGCGATGATTGGGAAAAAGCGGTTTAGTTTTTCACGACAAAAACTATTAACTGCAGAAGAAATCGGTTTTGCGCCGCCGATGAAATTAACTAAAGAAAAATTAGCTGATACTCTGCGTGACGTGATTAAGGCATTAAATCCATTTTTGAATTTACCGACCGAGGTGGTGCGTAAGACTATTAATATTCAAGAAAAAATTGCCCACATCCGGAGCAGAATTTTTCGTGAGGCGACCACAAAGTTTAGTGAAATTTTGAAAGAGGCAAAGGATCGCACAGAAGTAATTGTGACATTTTTGGCGCTGCTTGAATTAATTAAACAAAAAACAGTCAGTGCTCATCAGGTGAAAAATTTTGAGGATATTGAAATTAGACGGCTGGATTAACCCGCATGAAACAGCATAATCCGTATATTCTTGAAGGCAGTTTGGCTAAAGGAGTGATTAGTTTATCAACTCCTATTATTTTTGCCATGTTTTTTCAGTCTTTGCTTAATATCGTTGATACTTTCTGGCTTGGCCAAGTGAGTTTTATAGCAGTGGCTGCTGTTTCAATTTCCTGGCCAATTATTTTTATTGTCATTGCGTTGGCAAGCGGCGCCAGTATTGGTGTGACCGCATTGGTGGCTCGGTATTATGGTGCCAAAGATTTAAAGACGGCAAATATAGTTGCACAAAATTCGGTGATTGCCGGTTTATTGCTGTCGGCAGGCATTACTATAAGCGGCTTGGCGGTATCGGCCTGGCTGTTTCGGTTTATAGGTGCAACCGGTGAAGTGTTTGATTTGGCCCTGCAGTATACAAACATTTTTTTCATCTCTTCAGTGTGCATGTTTATGAGTTTTATTTTCAGCTCAATTTTGCGCGGCGAAGGAGACACAACAACACCGATGAAAATTGGCATTGCTATTAACATAGTCAATATGGTGCTTGATCCGCTATTTATTCTCGGTTTTGGCTGGAGCGTTGCCGGTGCGGCTTTAGCAACTGCTTTGGCAAACGGTGTTAGCCTTTTGCTGTATGTAGTGTATTTAAAATCACATCCATGGCTTACCGTGATTAAATACCAAGGATTTAATTTTAATTTTGGATATATTAAAGAAATATTTTATATTGGTTTTCCGGCGTCGTTGCGAAATATTTCAAACGCGGTTGGTGTTTTTTTTACAGTCAAGATTATTGCAACTTATGGTGCAGCAGTTGTTGCCGCCTATGGCATTGGCTTTCGCGTCCAGAGCTTTGGGGTACTACCGGTGGTAGCTATTGCCACCGGTACAATTACGATGGTTGGCCAAAACCTTGGGGCGCAGAAATTACAACGAGCTAAGCTCAGCGGCTGGGTTAGTACCGGTATTGGCCTGATAATCATGTCGGTGTTTGCTGGTCTGATATTTATTTTTTCTCGGTCAGTAATTGGTATTTTTAATCAGGAGCCTGAAGTCTTGGTGGTGGGGGGCGAGATGATGAAAATTCAGGCACCGGGTTTTATTTTCGGTTCAGCAATCATGACGCTGTCGGCCGCATTTCAGGCTTTCGGCAAATCAATGTACTCTTTTATTAGCACGGTTTTACGCGTCATTTTATTAGTAATTTTAGCCTATTGGTGGAACAGTTTGTGGGGGTATGTCGGCGTGTGGTGGGCGGTAACTTTTTCCGGCTTGATTTCAGCTGTGGGGTTGGCTATTTGGTATTGGTGGTGGCAGCCGACAATGGCTGGAAAAAGCTAATAATATTTGCTATAGTCTAAACATATGTCCAGTCTAAAATCAAAAATTGAAAGTTTGCTTTTCATCTCCAATACGCCGTTTAGTTTGAAGAAACTTGCCGACATTACCAAGGCCGATAAAGACCAGGTAAAACTGGCCGTGGATGAACTATTGGCCGAGTATGCTAATCGGGCCGGCGGCGTGATGATTCAAAAAATTGATGATAAGGTGCAAATGGCCACGGCCGGTGACAATGCTAAAATGGTCAAAGAATATATTAAAGAGGAAACGACCGGAGAATTGAGCCGAGCTGCTTTAGAAACCCTGACAATCGTCGCATATCGCGGGCCGATCAGCCGCTCGGAAATTGAGCAAATCAGAGGGGTTAACTGTGCGGTGATTTTACGCAATCTTTTAATGCGCGGCCTGGTTGAAAGCCGGGACGACAAAAAAAAGATGCAAAGTGTCTACAATATCACCTTTGATTTTTTGAAATTTTTGGGAGTTAATCAGCAATCACAGCTGCCTGATTACGACAAGCTCAATTCAGATGAAAATTTGCAAAAAATTATTGAGCAGGCTGAAGTTCAGCCGTCAGAAAATAGCGTATGATCAACCTGATTGCCAGTATTGTTTTAACAAGCCTGCTTTTTCCAGCGGGCTTTGACTTTTTTACCAGTCACGCAATTGACTATTCATATGTGAGCAATCACTCAGCGGTCCTTGACGCTCCGGTGCGGCTAGCGAATAACAGCTTTGGTTTAAAAACCACTGCTAAAAGTATTTTAGTCATCGACTCGAAATCGGGTGCGGCATTATACGATAAAAATTCTGCTGCAATAACGCCGATTGCCAGCATTACCAAATTGTTGACGGCCTTGGTGGTGGTTGACCACCAGCCGGATTGGAATAAGGTTGTTGAAGTAAAGACCAAGGATCAGCGCGAGGGTGGGCAGGTGTACCTTTTGCCCGGCGAGCAAGTAACCACCAAAGACTTGTTTGCTATTATGCTGGTTGGTTCGGCCAACGAAGCAGCTCTGGCGTTGGCTGACAGTTTGGAACTTACTGACTTTGCCGCTGCCATGAACAGCAAGGCTGCGGAGTTGGGGATGATTAATAGCTATTTTGTTGAACCAAGCGGCATTGATCCGCGCAATACGTCAACGGCCGCCGACCTATTAAAACTCGCAAACGCAGCGTTTAACAATCCGACGATTACTGAGGCATTAACCGCTCAGCGGTATGAGTTTACTGTTATAAACAACAACCGGCCCAGCGCGGCTAAAAGCACTAATCAGTTATTGAGCAGTTTTTTGAATCGCGATAGCTTTGATATTGTTGGTGCCAAAACCGGCTATTTGGATGAAGCCGGCTACTGTTTGGTGATGAAAATTAAAACTGCTGACAGCGTCGAATTGCTGGTGGCATTATTGGGAGCGCAAACGATTGATGATCGTTGGCAGGAGGCTAAGGGGCTGGTTGATTGGGTGCTAAACAACTATCAGTGGCCGTTAAATCAGTCTTGAATTTTTCTTAGTTAAATTGTATAATATTAGCGCGACTTTTAATGGATAATTCAAATCGGCCGAGGCCGTATTTTTGCGTTTTTCATAGATGAAAACTATGGGACAGTCAAAAAAAATTGTCATTGCAAACTGGAAAATGAAACTTGGCGTACCGCAGAGCGTGGACCTGGCCAAGGGCTTAAAAAATATTTCCGCAAACAATGTTGAGGTGGCGGTTTGCCCGTCGTTTGTCAGCTTGACTGAAGTGGCAAAGGTGCTTTCGGGCAGCGTGGTAAAGCTCGGCGCGCAAGACTGTTTTTGGGAAGCGTCCGGAGCGTATACCGGCGAAGTTTCCGCAAATTATTTACGGGAAGCGGGCTGTGAGTTTGTTATTATTGGGCACTCAGAGCGCCGGCAGTATTTGGCCGAGACTAATGAGATGGTTCATAAAAAAATCAAAATGGCGTTGGCAGCAAATTTAATTCCTGTATTGTGTGTTGGCGAAACATTTGAACAGCGGCAAAACGGCGCCAAAGATTATGTGATTATTGAGCAGACGACTAAAGCCTTGGAAGGGCTTGAAGTCGGACCCGACCAGCGTGTGATTATCGCGTATGAACCGGTGTGGGTTATTGGTTCAGGACAGGCGATTGATCCGCAAGAAGCGGCAGCGTCGCACCAGGTTATCCGGCAGAGTTTATTTGATATTTTCCCTGCGCCCAGCATTAATAACAATTTTTCAGTTATCTATGGCGGCAGTGTTGACGGCGAAAATATTTCTTACTTTACGGAACTGGAAAATATTGACGGCGTGCTGGTCGGCGGCGCCAGTCTTCAGGTTGAGGCATTTAAATCAATTATCAAAAACGTTTGATACATTTAAGCCAGTAATTCGGCTCGCGTGACGCCGATTTATTAGTTTTTAAAACAAGTATGATTATTTATATCATTCCCGCCATTATCATTGTTGTTAGCCTTGGGGCGATTATTTTTATGGTTTTTAAAAAATTGCCCGATTTGGCAATGATTGATGTTGAGACAATCGCTCAGGAAAAAGAAACTAGAGTTCGTAATCGCATTATGGCCGAACGACTGGTCCGCAGTTCGCTTAACCTAAAAAAGAATGTCGGCGTTTTGTTAAAACCGGTTGGTGAAAAAGTTAAAGAAGGTTCGGCCAAAATGTATCAAAAAATTCTGGAATTGGAAAAGAAAACAGTTTCTAGCAAACAGCCGCTGAAAAAAATTGATTTACATCAGGAAACTCAAGATAAACTTGCGGAGGCGTCTCGTCTTCTTAAAGAAGGGGAGTTGGAGAAAGCTGAAGAAATCGGCATTGAAGCGATTGAACTTGATAATCAAAATTTGGAAGCCTATGAACTACTGGTTGAAATCTATATTAAAAGCCGCGAGTACAAGAAAGCGCGGGAGACTGCCAAGTATCTGTTAAAATTATTTAACCAGCAAAAAGCCGCTGACGAAGGCAGCCTCCTGCGCCGCCGCTTGGCAAACTGCTATGGTGATCTGGGATATGTGTACGAGCTTGAACACCGATATAGTTACGCGCTGACTAATTATCAGAAGGCGGTTGAGCTGGAGCCAAACAATCCGAGATTTCTTGACTTATTGATGAAAATCAGTATAATATTAAAGAATAAAAAATTGGCCCTTGAGGTCTTTTCTAGTTTAGAGCAGGCTGATCCGGAAAATGCAAAATTGCCGGAAATCAAGGAAGAAATTAACAATTTGCCGGAAACGCAAAATACTGAACCCGAGGAAAATGCGGGGTAGAATGAAACAGGGGTAATGTGCCGAGGTAGCTCAGTTGGTAGAGCACTTCCATGGTAAGGAAGGGGTCCCGGGTTCGAATCCCGGCCTCGGCTCCATTTAAAAAATTGGGTCGGTACTCAAGCGGTCAACGAGGGCAGACTGTAAATCTGCTGGCAATAGCCTACGGGGGTTCGAATCCCTCCCGGCCCACCACTAATAGTATCTTTAAGTAATTACCCAGCAAGCCAGCGTAGCTCAGCTGGTAGAGCAGCAGTTTTGTAAACTGTTGGTCGTGGGTTCGAATCCCTCCGCTGGCTCCATTGGATTAAATAATTTAAAAACTAATAATTTAATAACTGCTATGTCACAGGATAATCTGATCAAAATGGAGTGTACCGTGTGCAAGAGAGTGAATTATTTTTCTCGAAAAAATAAAAAAACTCTAAAAGACAGAATGGAAATGAAGAAACACTGCAAGCACTGCAAAAAACACACCATGCACAAAGAAACCAAATAAGTCCCGAATCCTTCCCGGGGCTTATTTGCCAAGGGGGTGTCTCCAAAATCTATGTGGTATGTGTATCTGTTAAAAATTGATGGTGTAAAAGATAAAAATTTTTACATTGGTTATACGTCGGATTTATGGAAGCGCTTGAAAGAGCATACATCAGGAAACGTTAAAACCACTAAAGGTAAAAGTCCAATGTTATTTTATTATGAGGCGTTTGCTGATAAATATTTAGCCTTAAAAAGAGAGCGAGGACTGAAAACTAGTGGTTCAGTTTATAATTCTTTGATAAAGAGGCTTGGGCTAAAGTAATTTAATAGTAGTATATGGGGGTGTCGTATAGTGGTAGTACAGCGGTCTCCAAAACCGTTAGCGTGGGTTCGATTCCTACCACCCCTGCCATGAATATAAAGTTTCAGGCGACCCACGTGGTTACTGAAATATTTAAACAAACAAAAATACGGATTAGCTTCCGTGTTTTTGTATTAACTTACTTTACTAGTTTAAGCTTTTTGTCGGTTAGTATTAATTTACTTTTCAAATTTATCAGTAAATCTTTTTTATCGGAAATACTGCCATTCTGTAGAAGATATTTAGTATACGTTTTAATATAAACTTTTTTACTTTAAACCTTTTGTTCTTCTTTACCAAGAATTGAAACGTGTTCAGTGGTTTGCTTGACATAATTAACCATTTATGGTATAGTTTATTATTCGCTCTTTTTAGCTATATATTTACTTGCAAAAGACATGTAGTCATAGCCAAAAGTCACCCAATTATCAGATCTAAAATCGAGTTTAAAATGATCCTGTGTGTGGTTTCTGGCTATGACTACAATTCCGTAGTCCGCTAGCACAATCCCAAAATGGCAACGCAGTTCACAAGAACACAGTTGCACAGGAGATCTATCATGGGCACGGAGCTCATGCTCGATGTCGGACAAGCCAACGAGATCAAACTCGCCGCCGTGCGCGCCGGTGCTACCAACACCGATCTCAAAAGACTTTCCGAGGGTGACATGTTCACCCGCATTTTGCCGGTTCTGCGAGGACTCGGCGAAGTGACCATCACCAAGTACATCGTTGATCTGGACGCTGACCCGATGGTTTACCGTGACTGGAAAGTCGAAGAGCACATTAAGGGCGGTCAGTTCGAGTTTGACCAGGTTAAAGTCGGGCTACATCTCGATGAAGAGCAGAAGGAAGGCGGCGTGATCATCGCCAATAAGCTTCGCGAGAAGCTCAAAGGCCAACCGGTCTACAACGCCAACCTACTGGACTTCTACCTGGCCCACCCCAACCTTATCCCCGATGAATGGAAGGGCAAAGTCATCGTCTTCTGGGGAACGATTTACCGAAACTCGCGCGACCGGCTGCTTGTCCGTTGCCTCTTCTGTCTCAACGACAAGTGGAGCTGGATCTACCGTCAGCTTGATTGCGACCGCTTCGGCACCCCCGCCCCGGCTGCGGTTGCCGTTCGGCGGCGACGGCCAGGTCGCGGTTCCCGCAAGTAACTGAGTCCTTACGGACTTAAGCACTTGGACTCTTGGTCTGAGAACTTAGTCCTTGGACTTGAATTCGTCGACCCGCACGGTTAACTCTGTTGCGGGTCGATTTCTTTTTATTTGATTTAAAAATTGCATTAGGCTTGCTATACTAAAATGGTATTAAGTGAATACGCCAGCGATTACGCTTCTCTGCCGAAGCCTTGACGGAGGCGGAGTTGCTGACTACCAAACCCAGTTACCATATCTCTCAGAGTATCTCCGACCACGGTTTGAGGTAGCGTAGAATATGAAGCTAAAAAAATAAAGTTACTTGGTATAGTGTACTGCCAAGAAAAGGCATATGAGGATGGCTATTTTAATCAGAAAAAATTCATCCGGTGAAATTTAAAATATTTAAAACAAAATTTAAATAGTTAATACAGCTTATATGACTAAAAAGATAAGAATCGTTTTAATTTTTATTACAATAGTAATTATTGTTTTGGTAACAGGTCTGGCAATTACCAAATTGACTGTTTTTGATACAGTTTCGGTTGACGAAAGTTTCAGGAAAAACGTCATGCAGGCAGTTAGCACTCATTACGACAATCCGTTTGAGCGTCTAGCCTTATGGCTAGGTGAAAGCCGTATCGTTTCCGCTACGCCTTTGAGCGCAGAAGTTGAATCTTTTACTTTATTTAGAATTCCGCTAGGATTTTTGCGCGGTATGTCGGACATGAAGCTTGGCATATTTTTTAACCCGGCTGGTGATTGGTCGGCCAAAATTAGTTCGAGCGCTGTCGGTTTTGAGCTGGAGGAACAAGAGTCAAGCAAGCAGCAGGCAGATGATGATTTGTGGCAAACTGTTATTGATGATAATCAAGGCATTAAATTTAAATATCCCAAACGATTGTTAGCTCAATATGTCTTTATTGTTGAATGGCCGCCGGTTGTGATGACGGATGCCAGCATTCAGGAATTAAATTGCCAGGAGACCGCGCCGGAAAAAAGTTTGTCTGCTCGGATAATCCGCCGGCAGGTTGACGACAGGGTTTACTGTGTCCACGCCGCAAGCGAAGGCGCGGCCGGGTCGGTTTATACTAAATACGCCTATTCAACGGTTTGGCATGAGCGGTTGGTTACGGTCAGTTTTGTTTTGCGATATCCGCAATGCACCAACTACGACGAGCCAGCGCAAACTGAGTGCCAAAATGAACGGGAATCTTTTGATCTGGACGCCGTAGTGGATAGAATCGTTTTGAGTTTGGAAGTTTAATCAGCTGTTTTTTTAAGACATTTGGTCAGCACTATCTGAAAATGTCTTTTATTTATTTTTTTGCTATAATGAAATCAATTAACTCTATAAAAATATGAACCCTGAACAAAACGATAGTTCGCCGCAACTAACTCCTAACCGGGCCGGTAAAAATATCTACAAGTTTATTTTGCCGGCTGTTATTATAGCTATTTTGGCCGTTGCTGGCGTTATGTATACTTTTTTAATTAACACCAATAAAACAGATCAGGCGGTCAATAATACAAATCAGCAGGTGCATGCCACGCGCTGGAATTTTGGTTTGGTTCAGCCGGTATTTGCTCAATCCGGACAGGAGAACGTTATGGTCAAACCGGCCGTGCCGTTTGCTAAGGTTTCAGTGGCGCAAATTGAAAATATTGGTAGCTTTACCGCCGACAGTAATGTGGTGCTTTCTGATGATCAAAAAGCGGCTTTGGAAGATAGCGGCTTCTTTTTAGCCAGCAATGATTTAGTGGGCGAAGAACCCATTCGTGACGATTTTGTTGACATGTATGACCAATTTGACGGTTCAAGCAATCAGTATTACCGTCAGGGCGACGATGCGGTGTTTATCACTAGCGACCTGGCATTGCATCTTTACCATATTTTAATTGATCGCAGTTTCCAAAGTATTGAAGAAACCAAGTTTCAGCCAATGCTGCGGGCAATGACCAAATCTTTGTTTGCTGATTCTCTTGAAAAATATAATACCGCTACAGCCCCGGCCTTAAAAGACTCGTATAAGCGGCTAGCCGTTTATTATTTAATTCCGCTAGTGGCGCTTGATGCCGGTAGCGTGTCAGCACAGGTGGATGTTGATCCGAAAGATTTTGATACTTTTGCCCAGTATCTTGATGCGGTGAAAGCAAAAAAAATAGAAAATAGCGCCGCCGATTTAACATTTTCATTGGCCGACAAGATTTATGACGGCCAAGTTTTAAGTGATGAGATTTATGATTTAGCCAGCGCGGAATTGGCATTGATTCAAAAGGCCGAAGGCAAAGCGCCGTCGCCGCTGTTTACGCCATTGCGGGTAGAATTTGAAAACGACTATTCTCAATTTAAACCGCGATCTCACTACACTAAAAATGATGTCTTAAAAAGTTATTTTGTGGCGATGATGTGGTACGGCCGCATGGGCTTTCCGTTGAACAGTCCGGCCCTGACCCGTGATGCGCTATTGATTACGGCTCAAATTAACAATCTGAAAGTTAACGATCAGGATTTGTCAAAATTGTGGTCTGATATGGCGACGGTTATTGATTTTTTTGTCGGTGAGGTTGACGACTTGACCGCCTATCACTACACCGGCGTGATTAACGACGTATATGGCGCCGAAGTTACGTCCGAGAGTTTTGCTGATGAACAGCAATTGGATAATTTTATTGCTAAAGCTAAAAAGGATTTGCCGACCCCGAAAATTGTTTCTGAATTATTGTGGGTATTTGATAATGGCGGGCAGCGAGATGAGCTATTAGCCAGCACTAAGCAGTTTCGCTTTATGGGCCAGCGGTTTACGCCCGACGCGTATATTATTAATAATTTGACGCAAGGGGAAGGGCTGCCCGAACCAGAAACCGGTCAGATGTTGCCCTCAATGCCGACTGCTTTAATGTCAATGCATTTATTGGCGCCTGATAACGAGGTGGTGAAAGCCTATCTTGATCAGTGGATTAATGATCCGGTGCGAATCAAGCAGCAGGGCCGGCAGTCTGACAAGGTGATTGCGAAAGTGTTAGGTAGCTTGAAAGCGGAGTTTGCCGGGTACGATGCAGTTATTTGGTCAAAAAATATTTACTGGCGCTGGCTGGATGCTTTTAAGGCTTTGTTGAAAAAGTATGGTGAGGGGTATCCGTCTTTTATGCAGACAGACGCCTGGCAAAAAAAGAATCTGGGTACGGCCTTGGGTTCGTTCACCGAGCTTAAACACGATACGCTGCTATATGCCAAACAATCATACGCTGAACTCGGCGGCGGGCCAGGTGAAAACCCGCAATTGCCGCCGGTAGTAAAAGGTTACGTGGAGCCGGATTTGGAATTTTGGAACAAGATTATTGATTTGGCCGAAATCACCAAAACTGGACTTGAGAGCCGCGGCGTCTTTCCGGGCGACTACGAAACCAAATATGAGTTGTTTATTGATACCAGTAAATTTTTCCGCCAGTTGGCCGAGCAAGAACTAAAGAACGAAAAGATTAGTGATGAAGATTTTGAGAAGCTTCGGACTATTAGTTTTACTTTAGGCCGGATTGTTGAGCCGATTCCTGGGCAAGAACTGACCAAACGAGAAAAGCGCGCTGGCATTATTGCCGATATTCATACGGACGGCATTAAAGGTCAGATATTGTATGAAGCAACCGGTAAACCGTATATTGCGTATATTGCTGTCAAAGATGCCAACGGCACTCGGTTGACGCGCGGCGTGGTGTTTAACCATTATGAATTCAGTGATAAGTTTGGTGAACGATTATCCGATGAAGATTGGCAGGCCACTGTTTATGAAGATAATGGTGTGTTACCTGCGGCTGACGCCTGGTCAACCCAGTTAATAAAATAGCATGATTAAAAGTCACAAGAGGTTAGTTATTACCATAATTGCAGGCCTGTCGTTAACAGGCCTGTTTGCTATTTTTTTAGTTTTGACCAGGCCGTCAGCATCAAGCGTCAGCGATATTCAACCGAAATTGCATTCGGCCAATCCTGATGATAAAGATTTTTTTGAAACGGCATATCACTTTGCCGACAAAAATATTGATCTGTCCGGTAAACGCGTCGTGGCGGGGATTATTCCACACCACTTGCTTGCCGCTGACCTGATTGCTGATTTTTTCCATAATCTAGAAGGTCAAAATTATGATTCAATCATTTTGCTTGGTCCAAATCATTTTTTATCCGGCCAGTCAGATATTATTACTTCGGCGTATGATTGGCAGACGCCATACGGCATCCTGGAGCATGATGACGATACGTTGCATGATTTATTGTTTGTCTCCGGCCTGGACGTTGGTGTTGAGGAGAGTGTGGTGCAGGGTGAACATGCAATAAGTAGCGAAGTAGCTTTTATCAAAAAGACTTTTCCACAAGCTAAATTCACACCGTTGATTTTGAAACCAGGGGTTAATCAACAGCAGGCAGTGGAATTAGCGGAAACGTTATTTAAAATTTCTCAGGATAAAAAGATTTTGGTTTTAGTTAGTGCTGATTTTTCTCACTATAAAACCAGTCAGGAGGCCCAGCGCGATGACGTTAGGTCAATTGCCGCGATTACTAATTTTGATTTTTCCAGCATCTACGATATAGATGTTGATTCGCCGCCGTCAATTTATACGCTACTTAAATTCAGTCAGCTGAACGGCGCCGGTTTTGAGCTTCTAGACAATTCTAATTCGGCGTTGTTGTCCGGGCGAGCAGATCTGACTAGTACGACAAGTTACGTGACGGGGTACGTTGTTTGGCAAGACATTAATTTATTGTTTGTGGGCGATATTATGCTTGATCGGGGTGTAAAAACACTGATTGAACAGAAGGGATTTGAGTATATTCTTGATGACTTGGTCAGCAATAACTTTTTTGCCGATTATGATTTGGTTGGCGCCAATCTTGAAGGTGCGGTCACTGACGGCGGGCAGCACTATGAACCGGCCAAGGAATTTGATTTTGCGTTTGATCCGGCCGTTGTTGCCCGTTTGTCCGAATATGGGTTTAATTTTTTTAATCTTGCTAACAACCATTTTAATGACCAGGGGCAGCGGGGGATAGCGGAAACTAAAAAAAACTTAGCGGCGCTCGGGATTAATTTTTCAGGTTGTCCCGATGCAACAATTTCGGCCTGCAGCTTAACTGTCATACCGGTTAAACATAAAAAGATAGGTTTGGTTGGACTGAATATGGCGGCAGGAAAAATTGATTCAGAAAAAGTGCGAGAGGCAATCAGTTCAGCTACGGCGGAAACGGATTGGATTATCGTGAACATTCATTGGGGTGAGGAATATGATACCGCCGCTAATAAGCTTCAGCGGCAAATGGCGCATGAGCTAATTGACAGCGGCGCGGACGTGATTATCGGCCATCATCCGCACGTGGTCCAAGAAGTTGAAGTATACAAAAGTAAGCCCATTTTTTATTCTTTGGGTAATTTTATTTTTGATCAGTATTTTTCGGATTTTACCCAAGAGGGCTTGGCAGTTTCGTTGAATATTTCTAAGGCAGGAGTTGAGTATACTTTACATCCGTTTAAGGCAGCAAATGGCCAGCTTAGGTTGGAAGCCGATTAAATACACTTGGTCAGATTTGACTTTATTTTCATATATATGTAAGATACTTACATATATATGAATCAATCAAAAAGAGAAAAACATATTGAAGATATTGTCGCCGGGTTTAAGGGCTTGTATCAGCAGCTGCATGCTTCATTTTTAATCGAACCAAACTCTTGCCCAATTACTCAATCGCAGTGGTTGGTGTTAACATTTATTGCCAAACACAGTAAGCCAACCATCCGTGATCTTCGAACGGTTTTAGGTATCAGTAGTAGTGCGGTGACGCAACTGGTTAATATTCTTGAGAAAAAAGGGTATGTGGTTCGTCGGATCCATCCGGACGACGGCCGGGCTTCGATGTTGGAACTCTCGTCCCGGGCTCGAAAAACTTTTAATGCACTAAAGAATAGACGGCTAAAGGAAATTGCAAAACTTTTTGATATTTTTACCGATGACGAACTGCTTAAATATGTTGCGTTGCATCGCAAACTAACCGGACAAAATTATTAACACTATGAAATCAAAAGCCTCAAAATCACTTGAAGGTCCAATTTTTCAGTCATTAATTACTTTGGCAATCCCGATTGTTTTAGCAAATATTTTGCAGACAGCGTATCAGTTGACAGACGCCTTTTGGGTTGGTCGACTAGGTGGTGCGGCTGTCGCGGCGGTATCTGTTAGTTTTCCAGTGGTGTTTTTGCTAATCTCTTTGGGTGCCGGTTTTGCTATTGCCGGCTCAACATTGGTGGCGCAGTATTTTGGCGCACAAAATCATAAAATGGTAAACCATGTTGCGGCTCAGACATTACTGATGGTTGCGTTTAGTTCGGTGGTGCTTGGGGTGATTGGGTATTTGATTGCACCGGGGATTTTACGGTTGATGAATGTAGAACCGGTGGTGTTTGTCAGCGCCCTGGGCTTTATGCGGGTGTCGTTTTTGGGTATTGTTTTTATTTTTGGTTTCGCGATGTTCCAATCAGTCATGCGGGGTATCGGCGAAGTCACTATGCCAATGTATATTGTATTAGCAACGGTATTGCTTAATTTCGTCCTTGATCCTTTATTTATTTTTGGTTGGGGCAGTGTCCCAGGATATGGGGTGATGGGGGCGGCAATGGCGACATTTGGAACGCAGGCGCTGGCGGCGGCAGTGGGGTTTATGCTGCTACTGACGGGGAAATATGGTATTCACTTGAAACTGTCTGATTTTAAACCAGACTACAAATTTATTAAAAAAGCTTTTTTTCTTGGATTTCCATCTTCCATTGAACAGTCGGCGCGAGCGTTGGGCCTGATGGTGATGACCTTTTTGATTGCCAGCTTTGGCACCCTGACGATGGCGGCGTACGGCGTTGGTGCGAATATTCTTCAGCTGGTTATTATTCCTGGTATGGGCCTGTCGATGGCAATTTCGGTTTTGGTTGGACAAAATATTGGCGCCGGCAACATCAGGCGCGCTTCGGATATTGCGCGCTTCGGAAGCGTCTTTGCTTTTGCGAGTCTCACTATAATTGGGCTGGTGGCTTTTATTTTTGCCAGACAACTGATTACTTTTTTTGTCCCCGGCGATGAAATGGTTATTCAAACCGGGACAGCTTTTGTCCGCATTATGGCGCTAAGTTTTGGGTTTATGGGAGTACATTTGGCGCTCATGGGAGTATTTCGAGCGTCAGGAAACATGTTGGCGACTATGATTATTTCATTGGTTTCGCAGTGGGTGCTTCAATTTCCGGCTGCGTATTTGTTTTCTAAACACACCAGCCTTGGTGTTAGTGGATTATGGTGGTCATTTCCAGTTTCTAACGTTTTAATCGCTTTTATTACTGTTGCTTGGTATGCTAAAGGGGATTGGAAGAAGAAGAAACTTACCACCGAGGACCGGCTGGTAGAAAAGGTGTCAGAAGAAATTATTATTGAGGAGGGGATAAGATAATTTGGCAGCAGTAAGTTTCAATCATTAGGCTTTAAAAATATGACAGCAGAGTATAAACCAATACAATTTCCTGAAGATGAATCATCTCATGATTTCATCGTTGAGTGGTGGTATTTTAACGGGCACTTAACGGACCATAGCGGCAAGGAGTATTCGTTTATGAATTGTCTTTTTAAGGTCGACGTCAAAAAAGTTAAGATACCTTTTTTGAGCAAGGTGCCGTTAAAGATATCTTATTTTTCCCATTCGCTTGTCACTGATTTGGCCGCCCGGTATTTTTATCATCGTATTACGCCGTTTTCAATTGTTTCTAAACTCAGCTTCACTAAGCCGCTGCTTTATGTGGAATACGTTAATCCGGAAATTAAAAAAAGTTATGATAATTGTCTGATTGAAAAAACCGGCGAATCAACCTATCGCGTAAAAAATGAAGACTTGGATTTATTGTTAACATCGGTTAAGGCTCCGTTGCTTGAAGGTGGCACCGGATTTCTTGATTTGCAGTCAAAAACCACCTATTACTACTCATTGACCAATTTGAAAACAAAAGGCCGGATAAAGATTAATGATGTCTGGATTGATGTCACGGGTAAGTCGTGGATGGATCATCAATGGGCGAATACACAATATACCAAGGACCGCTGGGATTGGTTTTCAATTCAGCTAGATAACGACACGGAAATTGTTTGTTATATGTACGACGCCGGTAAAGTCAAAAATTATTTAGCAGATATCTCTTACCCCGACGGCCGGCAAGAACATTATGAAAAAATTAAAATAATCCCCGGCGACAGGGTATGGACGAGCCCTAAGAGTAAGGCAGTCTACCCTTTGGACTGGACGATAGAAATTCCAAAGGCAAAAATCAATTTGGCACTTCAGGCAAAAATTGATAACCAGGAAATGCTGTTTGGCTCGATTAATTATTGGGAAGGTCCGCTGCGGGTGAGCGGTGAGTGTGCCGGCCAAAAAGTAACCGGCCTTGGTTTTATGGAGCTGGTCGGTTACCCGTCTGAATACAATAATGTCAAATATATTAAAGATGAGGTTAATAAGACTTTAAATAAGTTAGCTTCGTTAGCAAAAAGTAAAGCCGCCGATCTGACAACTTATTTGAAAAACGATTTTTTTGATCAGTAAACACCATTACCGTCAGTTGATTTTAAGCCTAAAACTCCGGGTCTGTTGCCCGGTTTTTAGGTATTCAAGGTATTTTTGTAACTTTTTTGGTGTTTTTAGGTATTATATGGTGGGTGAGAGAATTTTTATTTTTTGAAAATTTAGGCCAAGTCGGCAGAATTTCTTGTTGACTAAGTCGGATTTTGGTATAATTTAGGTGTGTTATATATTAACTTTTGTTTATTATTCACTAAAAAAATATGACAAAAAGATTTACCACCTCTTTTTTGGTCGCCGCCTTTATTGTGTCGGCGTGTCTTTCGTTTACTATGCCGGTCCAGGCGGCTAGCCACAACGGTCAAATTGTTAAAATGAGCGGTTCAAGCTCTTTATATTATGTTGCTTCCGACGGCAAACGATATGTTTTTCCGAATGAAAAGATATTCAAATCATGGTTTCCGGACTTTCGTGATGTGGTGACTTTAACATATGAGGAAATGTCTTCAATGCCACTTGGCGGTAATGTGTTGTATCGCCCGGGAGTGCTACTGGTGAAGATTCAAACAGATCCTCGAATTTATGCTGTTACTAAAAACGGCGTATTGCGCTGGGTGGAAACTGAAGAAATAGCAAAGTATCTGTATGGCGATAACTGGAATCTCTTAATAGACGATGTTCCGGATTCATTTTTTGTGAACTATAAAATTGGAGAGTCAATTGATAGTACGTCTGATTTTAACGCCGATGATGAGGTTTCCGGAGTTGATACGATTGAAGCAAACCACGGTTTAGCGCTGGGTAATGCCAAGCGTGCCCGAACCGTCAAATGCCGACTGATTAGTTCTTCAAAAGCTCGTGAGTGTGCGAATATAACCAACGACGACACAACTGATGATACGACTGACGATACAGCTAACGACACGCCCAGCAGTGTAAATGGTGAACCGTATATCACAGCAATTCAGGTGTCAAATGGCGGCGAAGAAGGCTATATTGATACTGGCGACACTATTAAAATCACCTTTAACGAAACAATTGACCCTGATTCAATCAACGCCAATCTGGAAGCGGGCAATGATTATGTCACCGATGTTTCGTATTCAGAAACCGGCGGCGTGAAGGTGGCGTCATCGGGAGTGGTGACGGTTACGAATATCGCAGCCTTTGATATGGGGTCGGTTGACTACTCAGAAAATTTTGTTACTAAGCTGGCTTTAAGTGCGAGCGGTAAAGTGTTAAGTATCACTTTAACTGCTGGTTCTGATATTGAAATAATCAAAGAAGATTTTTCGGATGCTAGCCAAACCGGCGGCACCGTCAAGGATCAAACCGGCAGTAAGATGAAAAGTGACTCTAGTATTTCTGACCCGACCGGAACGTTTGGCGGTGTGGAAACTGAAAGTCCGTATATTACCGGCATCACTGTAGCCGATGGCGGGGAAGACGGGTATATTGATACTGGCGACAAGATCGAAATTACGTTTAGTGAAGCCATTGATCCAGAGTCAATTGATAACGATTTGGAAGTCGGTGACTATATCACTAACGTTTCCTATGTTAATACCGGCGGCGTGCGGGTGTCTTCTTCGGGGAAAGTCACCATCACTAACATCGCTTCGTTTGACATGGGTGCAGTTGATAGCTCGGAAACCTTTACGGTTAAACTGGCGTTAAATTCAACCGGCAAAGTATTGACTATCACTTTAACTAGCGGGTCGGACTTAGAAATTACTGACGAGAATTTTAGCGAGGCAAGCCAGATTGGTGACATTATCAAGGATCAGGACGGTAATAAAATGGCAAGTGATTCCAGTATTGGTGAACCGACAGGTAGCTTTGGCGGCAATGCTAATAATGATGACAGCGATCCATACATCACGGCGATTGAAGTGGCCGACGGTGGCGAGGAAGGATATATTGACGTTGGTGATACTATTGAAATTACGTTTAACGAAGCCGTTGATCCGGAATCAATCAATGACGATTTGTCAGCCGGTGGGACGGTAACTAATGTATTGTATTCAGAAACCGGCGGCGTGCGAGTGTCTTCAGCCGGTGAATTGATTATCAGTGATATTGCCACATTTAATGTCGGTTCAGTTGCTTACTCAAAAACATTTACGGCTAAACTGGCGTTGAGCGCAACTAGCAAAGTGTTAACCATTACTTTGACCGGCGGTTCGGACGTTGAAATTACTGACGAAGATTTTGACGATGCTAAACAAACCGGCGGGACAATTAAGGATGAAGACGGTAATGTAATGGAAAGTGACACCAGTATCTCAGACCCGACCGGAACGTTTGGCGGCAGTTTTGATGACGGCAACGACGACAGCAGCGATCCATACATTACGGCGATGTCCGTTACTAATGGCGGCGATAACGGATATGTTGATGTCGGGGACGCGATTGCTATTACTTTCAATGAGGCGATTGACCCGGAATCAATCAATGATGATCTTGAAGCCGGCCAGACAGTGACTGGAGTATCATACTCGGAAACTGGTGGGGTTCGAGTGTCTTCTTCAGGGCAGGTGACTATCAATAACATTGCTGCCTTTGATATCGGCGGTGTAGAAAATTCGGAAACCTATACGGTTAAATTAGCCCTGAATTCAACCGGTAAGATTTTGACTATTACTTTAACCAGCGGCAATGATCTGGAAATTAACGATGAAGACTTTTCGGATGCTAGCCAGACCGGTGGTACGTTAAGGGATCAGGATGATAATGAGATGAATAGTGATGCCACCATCAATGATCCGTCTGGAACGTTTGGTGGCAGCCTTGATGACGGCAGTAACGACGGCGGCAACCCTTCGATCACGACTATTCAGGCAACTAACGGCGGTGATGCTGGGTATATTGATATTGGTGATAAAATCGAAATCACGTTTAGTGAAGCCATTGACCCGGAATCAATCAACAGCAGCTTGGAAGAGGGGGATTCGGTAACGGGGGTTCCGTACTCGTTAACCGGTGGTGTGAGTGTTTTTTCAGCCGGCGCGGTGATTATTCAGAACATTGCCATTTTTGACGTCGGATCTGTTTTAGCTCCAGGAACGTTCACTTCCAAGTTGGCGTTAAATTCAACTGGCAAAGTGTTGACTATTACCATCACCGGCGGTTCGGACGTTAAAATTACTAGTCAAAGTTTAAGCGACGCCAGCCAGACTGGCGGTACGGTTGAAGATCAGAATGGCAATGAGATGAAAAATTCTAGCGTTAGTACCCCTCGGGGAAGTCTGTAAGTTTTACCTTAAAGATAAAAATGGCCGTAATTTACGGCCATTTTTGTTTTGATTACCGGGGTTGAGAATATGACTCTTGACATTCTCGGATGATATTTTACAATAAAAACTTCAACCTTATTTAAATTTTCTAATGTATGCTTCAAAGACTAAGAAAGCCGCTGCCTTACATGCGTCTAGGTACCGGCTTGGGTATTTTGGCGTTACTTTCAGTTAACGCCAGCAGCGTTTATGCGCTTTTTAATCATGCTTCGGACCGTGACTTGCTGGTTGTATTTTTTCAAATCACCGTTATCTGCGGCTTGAGTTTTGCCATTCATTATTTGTCATTATCGACAAAATTTCCTTCTTTTGTGGTGGCAATCTTTTTTGGGTTGGTCGCTCAGCCGTTGTTAAACCCAATTATTTCTCACCCTGACTCAATGGGGGCACTGGTCGGTATTGGAGCAACGATGATTTTATTTGGCGGCGGATTAGAAACGCCGCTTCGTAATTTTCGTAAACTTTTTTGGAAAATTAATTCTCTGTCTTTCATCGGATTATTTTTAACTGCGTTATTACTTTCATACGTCACGTGGTATTTTGGCTGGTGGGTTGGTACACCAATCAGCGTAATGGCGGCAATTTTGCTGGGTAGCGCCCTGGCATCAACCGACCCGGCAGCCATTATTCCCGTTCTGAAATATCTGCGCTTTAATAATCGTGAAACAAAAGACATTATCGTTGCCGAAAGCGCGCTGACTGATGTAACCGGCTCTTTGCTGACAATTATGTTTTTGTCGCTGTTAAGCGGTGGTGTGGTGGTTGCTACAATTTGGCAGGGCTACCAGTCATTGTTCACCATCGAAGCACTGGAACTTTTGGTTAAAGAAGTGTTTTTCGGCTTGTTGTTTGGTGGCCTGGGGTATTTATTATTGGAACTATTATTGCGCCTAAAGCAGCGGTCGCGCCGCGAATATGGTGTTGACGCCGCTTTCTTTATCTTTGTGCCGATGATTTCTTTTACGGCGGCCGTGGCGTTTGGCGGTAGTGGATATTTAGCTGCTTTTATTGCCGGATTGTTATTTTCCATGACAGAGAAATTGCAGGACACTGAACATTTTTTCAATCATACCGTCGACGGATTTATGAAGCCCGTCATCTTTTTATTGCTAGGGACGCTAGTTGATCTGCGCAGCCTGATTGATTATGCCGCCCTGGGTATCGGCGCGGCTTTTGTGTTTATGTTTATTATTCGGCCATTGACTGTTTGGATCAGCCTTGGTCCGACAATTTTTTTCAAAAAGAATGGCTTAACGTGGCGTGAGATATGGTTTATCTCGTCGGTTCGCGAGACAGGAGCTATTCCGGCAATGTTATTGGTGACTATCGTCAGTATGAACATCGGCAATCTTGAGGGCTTGGTGGCCGTTGGAATGTGGATTATTCTTGCTACCCTAGTGATTCAGCCGCCACTGACGCCAGTTATTGCCAACTGGTTAAAGATTGGAACGCCGATTAAAGAAGATGATGAAGGTGAATTGCATTTGAACGGCTCTGATGCTTTTGTGGTACTTGGTTCCCGCGGCCATTCCCATCAAAAACGTCTGCCCTATGTGATTGACTGGGCTGCCAGGCGGGGCATTGGCAAAGTTGTGCTGTTGCTATGTCTTGAAGATGACTATTCGCCGGAGTCATTTAAAGAATTAGAAGCAGAAGCAATCAAACAATTTGAAACTATTAATCAGGAGCGCGAAGCAGCTGGCCAGGTGGCGATAAAGTTTTCAATCGTCGGCCGTAGCGGTTTTCTGCAGGAAAATATTGATGCCATTGCCAGCACTGAAAATAACGTCATTGCAATTTTTGTCGGCCGCAAGGTGCTGGATTATCGTCTGTCAGAAATTAAGCGATTGGCAGTGCCATTGTTTTTCCTTGATTAAACAAAATTAGCATTATTGTTTAAATAGCCAGCCATTTGCTGGTTATTTTTTAATCGGGTAAGATGAGGATAATGAAACTTACTGCCAGACAAATTAAAAATTTTCGACGCAAGGTTGATGCCGCATACAAAAAACAGCGGCGAGTTTTTCCGTGGCGGCAAACTAAAGACCCGTATCATATTTTAGTTTCGGAAATTATGTTGCAGCAGACCCAGGCTGACCGGGTGGTTTCTAAATATCTTGAATTTGTCAAAAAATTTCCAACTGCTAAATCACTGGCGGTGTCGCCGCTGGCTGATGTGTTGAGGGTTTGGCAGGGTTTGGGGTATAATCGCCGGGCCAAAATGTTGCAGAATGCGGCACGACTAATCGTTGAAGTCTACCAGGGCCAAGTTCCAGACAGTATTGAAGCATTACAAAAATTACCCGGGGTTGGGCCCTATACGGCGCGAGCGGTTATGGCCTTTGCCTATGATCGGCCCAGCGTTTTTATTGAAACTAATATTAGAACAGTCTTTATTCATGAATTTTTTCGCCACCAGAAAAAAGTCGCCGATAGTCAACTGCTACCGTTAATTGCCCAAACCCTAAAAGCAAATCGTCCGGGCGAATGGTATTTAGCTTTAATGGATTATGGCGCCGTCTTGAAACGGCTTTATAAGAATCCGTCACGCCGCAGCACTCAATATGTTCGGCAGTCAAAGTTTAATGGTTCGACCAGACAAATTCGCGGAGCGATTATCCGGGAGTTAAGCGCTCACCACAGGTTAACTGCGCGTCAATTATTCTCGAGTTTGTCGTTTGATACTTTGCGCGTTCAAGCGGCGTTGGCAGATTTAGTAGCCGAAGGTTTGATTAGGCGTCAAAAAAAAGTTTATTTCTTGTAACAGTTGCACTAAACAGCAAACCTTGCCGGTTATTAGGGGATAGGGTAAGATAGGAAAACCAATCAAATTTGAATTAGTAGTTACACTCTCTGGTATATATGTCTATTGCTAATTGTCAGCCGGTTAGATTTTTGACACCCAAAAGGTTTCGGCTTGATGGGTTATGGTTTTTTGTCCCTAAATCAAAACAGGCGATTATTTTTATTCATGGCCTGGGCAGTACGATGTTTTGGCCCAGTTTGGTGTATAAACTTTTTGATCGCCACACCTCAGTTTTGACTTTTAATAATCGCGGGCATGATAAAATTTCAAGCCTGAAGCGAATAGGGAAAAATGGCAAAATCACCAGAGTGCTGGCTGGAGCCGCTCACGAAGTTTTTACCGACTGCGTTGATGATATTCAGGGGGCGGTTAATTTTTGTAAAAAACAGGGGATTAAAAAGATTATTTTAGTTGGCCATTCGACTGGCTGTCAAAAAGCCGTTTATTATTTAGCCAAGGCTAAAAATCAAAGACAGATTAGCAAGGCGGTGTTGCTGTGCCCAATTAGCGATTACGCCGATATGATTAAGTTTAACCGTGCGGCGGTTATTCGGGCCGGCAAATTAGCCCGTCGTTTGGTTAAAAGTGGCAAACAACATCAGCTATTGCCGCCAGATGTGTGGCCTGGACTGCACGATGCTCAGCGATTTTTAAGTCTGTATACCCCAAACAGTGTTGAAGAAATATTTTGTTATGCCACCAGATCTCGTCGGGCAACGGCACTGCAAAAAGTCGCGGTGCCACTTACGATCATTTTTTCTGATCAAGATGAATATTTGGATCGGCCGGCATCAGAAATTGCTGCTTGGTTTTCTGAAAAACTCGCCGGCAGACAGTTTGCTATTAAAATTATTAGGGGTGCTAATCACGGTTTTGTCGGTTATGAAAACCAAGTGCTTAAAATTATTCAGTCAACCACAGCATTATAATGGCAATAAATTTTATTAAAACCGCCTTAACTGATTATCGGGTCGGTGCTTTGACAAGAAGCTCTCACTTTGTAGCGCGGCGCGTGGTTCAAGAATTACTGCCGGCGTATCGTCGTATTGTAGAATACGGTCCAGGAGACGGAGCCATCACAAAATTACTGCTGCAGCAGTTGCCAGCCGACGGAAAAATTTTGGCGATTGAGAGTAATCCCGACTTCGCTAGGGGGTTAAAGAACATAGCTGACGTTCGTTTACAAGTTGTTGAGGCCTTGGCGCAAGAGGTGTCCAAAGATTTTGCGGCTTTTGGTTGGCAAAAAATTGAAGCAGTATTTTCCGGAATTCCGTTTTCATTTTTGAATCCTGATTTGAGGCAGCGGATTGTTGATCAAACCTATAACGCTCTTGAGCCGGGCGGGATTTTTTTAGTGTACCAGTATTCAACGTTGATGGCGCCGTATCTTAAAAAACGATTCAAGAAGGTTGTGGTTAAATTTGAACCGCGGAATTTTCCGCCATATTTTTTAATGATAGCAAAAAAGTAGAGCGTGAGATTGACTTTGTTTTTAGACCAGGTACAATAAACAAAAGCTTAACTTTTTAACCAAAAGGAGAACTAATCTATGAATAACTACGGCAAACTAGTCGCCGGAGTCGTGGGGTTAGCCGCCCTAGGTATTATTATTGCCGCGACCAGCGGCGTTTTTAATAATCGAGTGTTTACTGATGACGGTATTGACGTACGTAACACCGCCTGTGAAGATATTGCTTCATCGCGCTTGGCGGTTAATAATGAGTTTGAAGAGCGAAAACAACAAGCTCAAAAGCAACTTGCCGCTGACCGCGACCAGGCTAGTGATGATTATTGGGCGCAAAATCGTCAGCTTGAAGACGCATATCATCAGTGTATTTCAGCAGCCTTAACGGCTGATCCGTGCAAAGAGCCATTTGAAGAAGTCGGTCGATTGTACGAAGAAATTATGGCTGATTTTGAAAATGGTCGGGGGTTTAACGAAGGAAAGTTTCAAGAACGAGAGCGGGCAAAGGAAAAGTACAATAAATGTGTTGAGGATGCTCGTAAACCGGAATTTTATAAAGATAAAGAAGCCGAGTGTAATACAGCGTTAGAATCTGGTCGTCAGCTTAATCAGCAGAATCGTCAGACCGCTGAAGCCGGCGCTCAGGCAAAGTATGAAGCGGCTTTAGCTAAGGCTGAAAATGCTCAAGCTCAAAAGCAGGCGATTTTGGACGCTATTGAGGAAAAATGTAAGGAGCCTGGCGGTAACACTAATTTGAACATCGGCGCGGTTACAACTGTTGGCGCTGGTACGGAAATTAAATCGGGCAGTCCGGCCTGTACGGGAGTGTTTTCGGGTAATGATCCACAGCTACGTAAAAAATTGGCCGATTTGGAAAATCAATTGAATAAAGCCAAGGCGGCCGGCTTGCGTGGTGGACTGTTTGGTATTGACCACTTGCAGTCAGCAGTTGATGAAGCCAGACAGGCACTTAAAGATTCGCAGCGCACTTGTGAAGTGGATGCTGACTGTGGTGATCCGACACCGGTTTGCTGTAGTGGTATGCAGGTTGGCCGGGCGTATTGTAATGATGGTGTTTGTGCCAATGAAACAGTTGATTGTCAAAGTCCGGAGATTTGTGCCGGTAAACCGGCCGCTTGCGTTGATCCATCAACCGGTGTGCAGCAGCAAGATGGCATCATGATATCCCGAACAATCCCGGAAGTTGGTAGCTGTTCTCAAAATTTACAAGTGTTGAATTTGCAGCAGGCTGATGCTAATTCGGCCCGCTATGAAATTGTTGGCAATATTCCAGACTGGCTGGGAATTGATAAACCGGGCGGAATTTTGCCGGCCTCAGTAAACGTGACATATGCGTGTAATACCGTCCAGGGTTTTGGTCCGGGTACTTATACCGTGCAGGGTAGCGTTTTAGTTCGTGACGCTGATAATAAATTGGTTAACACCATTCCGCTTAACATTGTGATCACGGTGACACCCTCGGCAACCGACCTAGAAGTTATTGAGTATAATGGTAAATACCTGCCGGTCAGTCAGATACACAAATTTACCGGTCCGGAGTGCGATGGCGATGAGCACTGGCATGCCAACAATGGTGTGGTAACTGCTACTGACGGTACAACGGTTCCTGACACCAGTGATTGCGGCTATGGTAAAACTAAAAATGTTCCAGTGATAAAGGTTCCCGCCGTTCGGGGTGAGGTTAAAGGATTAGAAGGCCTGCGAACTAATTAGTTCTAATTAAAACAGCCGGCTTAACAGCCGGCTGTTTTAGTATTGGTAAAATTTTGTATCAAGTTACTTATTATTAAGGATCACTGAGAGCCTAAAACCGGCTATAAAAATTTTTTGCCGTATTTTCTGACCTCTTCAATAATTTTATGCAGGCCTTTGCCTTTTTTGGTTAGGGAATATTCAACTCGTGGGGGCTTGCCGGATATTTTTTTGCGAGTAATAAAGCTTTGCTGCTCCAATAACTGGAGTTTCTTGGTTAGGGTTCGCGAGCTAATCCCTTTGAGTGAATGCTCAAAATCGCCAAAATGTTTGGTTCCTCCCAGTAAATCACGGATAATTAATACAACATACGAGTCGCCGATAATATCGGCCACCCGGGCGATAGGGCAGGCAAGAAGATTTTTTTTGCTTTTTTTGGCAGTTCTAAACATATCCACATTGTAGCATGGATTTAGATACTTTACAATGTAAAGTATCTAGTATATAATAATCATATTCCTGTTGACTAACAGGAAAATTAACTAATAATTAACCAAAAAAAATCAATGGTTAAACTAAAATATTTTAGTGTCGGAGTTACAGCTCTTGCACTAATTGCGCTTGTTGGCGCCGGATGTACCCCAAAGGGAACAACTTTAAACAGCAATACTAATAGCAACACTAATGCTGCTGTCAATGCCGAAACCGACGACAACGCCAATGCTAATACCGCTCTACAGGGCGGCAGTAAAACCATGCAGGGCGATGTCAAAGAATTTACCATGACTTCATTTTATGAAATTGTTGACGGTCAGCCAAAACCACAATTTTCAATTAAAGAGATCGCCGTTAAAAAAGGCGACAAGGTCAGAATTAAAGTTATCAACACCAAAGGTAATCATGATTTCAACCTTGATGAATTTGGTATTAGCGAACAGACCCCTTTGGATCAAGAAGTGGTTATTGAATTTACCGCTGATAAAGCAGGGGAGTTCCAGTATTACTGCAGCAAACCGGGCCACCGAGAAGCTGGCCACTGGGGAACCCTTAAGGTGACTGAGTAAAGAAAAAAGAATTGATATCAAAAAATCGCCTCAGGGGCGATTTTTTGATATAATAAACGTATGAAAAAACTCCTTATTGCCATCCTGATTTTGTTACTGCTATTGGTGGTTTTGGTGTTTGGCGCCGGGCTGTACTTTTATTTTAAGTTTAAGCCATTTTTTATTGATGTCAGCCCGACCAATGTCCAATTGGAGGCGCAAACCGCTGAGACAGAGAAAAATTATGCCACTACTACTGACAAGAATCCTTTGTTAAATGAACAGCAAGAACAGGCCCTAGAGCAGGTTGGTGTTGATCCGGCTAAATTGCCAACCCAAATTACACCCGAGCTGGAGGCGTGTTTTGCCGCCACTTTGGGTGCCGATCGGGTTTCGGCAATTAAATCAGGCGAATCGCCGACAATCATTGATTTTTTTAAAGCCCAGTCTTGTATAAATAAATAAAATATTTATGTCAAAGAAAAAAAACATACCCGTTGAACTGCCGGCCAATAATAAAGGGGTGCTCAACCTGCCATCCGTTGAACTGCCTATTAAACCGCTGACCGTAGAAGAAGTTAATCGGGATATGCGGCGAAGGATTTCTAATATTAAAAAAGAATTCACGGTTGGTTTTGATTTTATTAAAACTCATCCTAAGTCGGTGACGTTTTTTGGTTCAGCGCGCCTGAAGCCGGCCGATCCGTACTACCAAAAAGCTGTTAGCTTGGCTAAACGATTAGCTAAAGAAGGGTATGCGGTTGTCACTGGTGGCGGTCCGGGTGTGATGGAAGCGGCAAACCTTGGAGCCCTAAAAGGCAAAGGAGACTCATTGGGTTTAACGATCAGACTGCCCAAAGAGCAGGTAACTAACCCGTATGTCTCTGATTTCAGAGAGTTCCACTATTTTTTTACTCGTAAAGTGTGCCTGACCTTTTCGGCAGAGGCCTATATTTATTTTCCGGGCGGCTATGGCACGCTAGACGAATTTTTTGAAATTTTAACTTTGGTTCAAACTAATAAAATTGAACGTGTTCCGATTGTTTTGGTCGGCCGTAAATTTTGGCGGCCAATGCATTCATTTCTTAACAACTATGTGTACCAGCGGTTTAAGGCCATTGATAAAGAAGACATGAAGTTATACTACATGCTCGACGATGAAGAACAGATTGTTGAGATTATTAAACGCTCCCCGGTTCGTCAGATTGATCGTTAGGAAACGTTACCAGGGCATTGTTAAATTGATGGCAGTTTTTTCAATTGTTTCCCAATTACTGGTGTCAATTGGAACCTGAGTTACCTCATTAAAAAATTTGTATCTGAGAAATTTATTTTGTAAAGCAAATTCGTACAGCTCTTTAGTGATTTTAACGTCTTGCTGGCAATAGGTGCGAATTTTTTCTAATTCTCCCTGGCGATACCAGATGACAGCGTCAATGCCTTTACCTCCCTTGTTGATTCCCAGCGTCCCAGCGGCGACAGCGTCAAGCGGCAGCCTCTTGCCGACTGATTTTTTGATCTCTTGCATCAAGTCAACGCTTTTAATTTTAGTTAAGTCGCCCGGGTAGTATTTGTTTAATAGGGGAATGTCAAAATAATCGGAATTATAGCCGACGATTGAATCAGTATGTTCCAAGATATTCCACAGCTTATTAAATTCTTCTGGCTGGAAACTTACATAGTCATTAAGTTGGGAGTCATAAATAACCAGCAAAGAAATATCCAAAGCAGCCGGGTCTGAACTGCCGACTTCTTGAAACGTATTTTTGGTTTCGATGTCAAGAAATACTGTACGCATGATTTTACCATTATAGCAGGTCGCTTCAACAAGTCCAAAAAAATTTGTCTGCTATCAAATTTTTTGATAATATAAGGGTATTCTTGACATTTTCCGTGACAAAGATTTCAAGATTGTGTATAATGTAGGTGATAGCAAATGACTAAAATTAGCTATTTTAATTATTAATAAACTAATTTTTATGGCAAAAATGACCAAATCTCAGATCATGGCTAGCCTTGCCGAGAAGTCTGGATTAAGCAAGAAGGACGTCAATGCCTTGGTGGAAGCCATGGTTGAAATGGCCTACAAAGAGGTCAAGTCCAGTGGTGAATTCACCATTCCTGGCATTGGCAAGTTGGTTAAGGTTAACCGCAAGGCCCGCATCGGCCGCAACCCGGCTACTGGCGAAGAAATCAAAATCCCAGCCAAGACGGTTGTTAAGTTCCGAGTTGCCAAGGCTGCTAAAGATGCCGTTTTGTAAACTCTAGTTTGTTTTCAAAAGAGCCCCTTTTCAGGGGCTCTTTTATTTGGTTAAATCCCTAATTTTTGGTAAAATAAATAGGTAAACTAACTTAATACTTGTATGACATTATTAATCAATTGGTTGATACTTACTCTTGCGATCATCATCACGGCGTATCTGTTGCCGGGCGTGACAGTTAGCGGGGTTGCTGCCGCGCTGGTCGCCGCGCTGGTTTTAGGAATAATTAACACATTAATCAAACCGGTTTTGATTATTTTAACTTTGCCGATCAACATTTTAACGCTAGGGTTGTTTACTTTAGTGATTAACGCCGGTTTAGTGATGCTCACGGCGGCGATTGTTGAGGGGTTTAGTATGACTAATTTTTGGTGGGCGTTATTATTTGGCTTGGTGTTATCAATTATCAACTCGGTTCTCAGCCAGTTGAAGCAGGAGGAATAAATATGATTTATTTAGGCGCCGACCATGCCGGCTTCCAATTAAAGGAAGCGGTAAAAAAATATCTTGATGCCACTGGCCGGGCGTATCAAGACCTTGGAAATTTCCAGTATCATCAGGATGATGACTATCCGGATTTTAGCTATTTAGTGGCTAACAAAGTTTCCAAGTCTTCCAAGGCTCGGGGAATTTTATTTTGCGGTTCTTCGCAGGGGGCATGTATTACCGCTAATAAAGTTAAAGGCGTTAGGGCTGCGTCAGTTCGTAATGTTGCTGAAGCCGTATTGGCTCGCGAACATGATGACGTTAATATCATTTGTTTGGCCGGTGGCCGTCAAGTCCAAAAAAAATTTAAGAAGGTTGGTGTACCGGTAGCTGAGGCAAAAAAAATTATCAAAGCCTATTTAGCGACTGTTTTTTCTTCGGCACCGCGCCATCGCCGGCGAGTGAATAAGATCAAAAGAATTGAGAAGCAAAATTTTCGTTAAAATATGAAGCCGCATATTATTCCAGCAATTTTGACGTCTGATCTGTCAGATTTAAAACAGACGTTGGCGGGTCTTCGCGGTTTAACTGATTGGGTGTCAATTGACATAGCCGACGGTATTTTTGTTGATTCAACTACTTTGACAGTCAACGATCTTGAAGCAGTAGATATCCCGTACAAATTAGAACTGCATTTAATGGTCAATAATCCGGAAAGTTATTTTTTGCATTGCAGTAGGGTTGGAGCCAAAAGAGTTTTTTTTCACATTGAAGTGTTGGCTGATGTGGCCTCAGCGATTGCAGAAGCTAAGTCGTATAAGTTTGAAGCCGGTCTGGCGCTGTGTCCCGATACCGACTTAAAATTATTAGCGCCCTTTGTTGACGACATTCATTCGGTGTTATTGATGGGAGTTAATCCGGGCACCCAGGGCCAGGATTTTATTCCTGCAACTCTGGACAGGATTAAACAATTAAAGACTAATTATCCGCAGATCAAGGTGTCAGTTGACGGCGGACTTAACCCCATGACTATTAGTCAGGCGGCTGCCGCCGGTGCTGATACGCTGGTGGTTGGTAGTGCTATTGTTAAACAGTCCGACTTTAAACAGGCCTTTGAATATTTAAAAACAAAAATATAATGAATAAACTTGTCTTAGAAAAATTAGCAAAACAAGTCAGACATTCAATTTTAATTTCCACCACGCACGCCGGATCGGGCCATCCGAGCTCTTCGCTTTCCGCCGCCGACCTAATGACGGTGTTGTATTTTGGCGGTTTTTTAAAGTATGATCTTGCAAATCCGCAATACCACAACAATGATCGGGTGATTTTTTCTAAAGGTCATGCGGCGCCGTTACTGTATGCGTTGTACGCGGCAGCTGGCAAAGTTACGACTCAGGAATTAAAAACCCTGCGTCGCTTTAATAGTCGGCTTGAAGGTCACCCCACATCGGCATTCCCGTACTCTGAAGCGGCGACCGGCTCATTGGGGCAGGGGTTATCAATCGGTGTTGGTATGGCGTTGAACGCTAAAATAGACAGGCTGTCGTATAAAACGTACGTGTTATTGGGGGATAGTGAAATGGCGGAAGGGTCGGTTTGGGAAGCAATTCAACTGGCGGCATACTATAAACTAGATAATCTGATTGGTATTATTGATGTAAACCGTTTAGGCCAGCGCGGCCAAACAATGTATGGCCATAACGTTTCGGCGTTTGCCAATCGCGTAAGCAGTTTTGGTTGGCAGGTAATTACTGTTGACGGACATTCGGTGGCAGAGATTGCTAAAGCGTATCAGCGCGCCGCTAAAGCCAAAAATCGTCCAGTGATGATTATCGCCAAAACGATTAAGGGTAAAGGCGTTCGGCTGATTGAAAATAAAAATGGTTGGCACGGTAAAACATTGAGCGTTGATGAATTACAACAGGCACTGCTTGAACTGGGGACGGTTGACTTTAAGCTTCGTGGCAAGATCAGCCTGCCTAAAAGGGTAAATCTAAGAAGTAAAACGATCAAACCAAAATTGATTATTGAAGAATATCATCGTCCATTAGCAACACGTAAAGCATACGGCCATGCCCTGGTAAAACTATATCCGAAATTTCCGCAATTGGTGGTGCTTGATGCCGAAGTGAGCAATTCAACATATGCCCAAACTTTCAAAGAAGCGTATCCGGATCGGTTTTTTGAAATGTTTATTGCTGAACAAAATATGGTCGGTGTCGCCGTGGGGTTGGCGGCGCGGGGAAAAATTCCTTTCATTTCAACCTTTGCTGCATTTTTTACCAGGGCGTTTGATCAAATCAGAATGGCACAATACTCGGGCGCTGGGTCGCACATAAATTTTGTCGGTTCTCATGCGGGGACTTCCATCGGTGAAGACGGTTCTTCACAAATGGGCTTGGAAGATATTTCTATGTTTCGTTCGGTATTAGATAGCATTGTGTTATATCCGTGCGATCATGTATCCGACGAAAAATTAGTTGAAGCGGCAATTAAACATCCGGGCATCTGCTATGTTAGAACGACGCGCTCTGATTTAGCGAATATCTATCCAAGTTCAGAAAAGTTTGAAGTTGGCGGTAGTAAGACTGTTAGGCATTCATCGCACGATCAATTGACAGTGGTTGCTGCCGGCATTACCCTGCATGAAGCGTTGGCGGCGTATGAGGAGTTGAGGCGGGAAAATATTACTATTCGGGTGGTTGATGTTTATAGTGTGAAGCCAATTGATGTTGTAACCTTAAAAAAATGCGCCCGTGAAACGTCGGCCATTATTGTGGTTGAAGACCATTTTGAGCAAGGGGGGATCGGTGAAGCGGTTCGAACTGCTCTGCAGGATGTTAAGGTAATTATTCATTCACTGGCAGTTCGTAAAATGCCAAAAAGCGGCCGGCCTGAGCAGTTGTTGTCGTATGAGGAAATTGATCGTAAAGCTATTATTAAAAAAGTAAAGCAGATTATTGGCCGACAGTAATGAAAAGAGATATTGTATTAGCCGGTCGGGAGATTAGGTACACGCACCATAAGACCAGGCGGGCTAAAAGATTGATTATTACAGTGCGTCATGATGCTAGCGTATTGGTGACCACGCCGAGGTATTACCCTTTGAAATTTGTTGAGCAGTCTCTTCATGAGAAAAGCGGCTGGATTATGCGGCAGGTTGAACACTTTAAACAACTGCCTAAGTCAGTATTACATTCGGTTGATTTGAGTGAGTACCGACAGTACCGGCGAGCAGCCAAGGATTTAGTGGAACAGTTGGTTAAGCAGTTTAATCAATTATATAATTTTTCTTTTAATAAAATTTCAGTCAGGCGTCAGACCACACGGTGGGCAAGTTGTTCGGCAAAAGGTAATTTGAATTTTAATTATAAAATTATTTTTTTGCCGACATCGTTGGCGGAATATATCGTTGTCCACGAGCTGTGCCATTTGCAGGAAATGAACCACTCCCAGAAATTTTGGCGCCTAGTGGCTTTCGGCATTCCTGATTATCGGTCTCGGCGTCAACAACTAAGAAATATTAATACATTTTCGTCGCAGTAAGCTTTATGCAGATAAAAATCAAATTTCTTATTATCTTTCTGCTGTTTTTTTGCTGGTTAACTCCCGCTGCCGCTGAAACCATTCAGGATTTTTCGGTTGGTATTGGTATCAATCAAGATGCCACCTTTGATGTTCGGGAAGAAATTTTTTATGATTTTGGAACGGAGGTTCGTCACGGTATCTATCGGGATATTCCTGTAAAATATCAGACTGCCCAGGGCAATAAAAGCATTAAAGTCTCTAACATTAGCGTGACAGACAGCGCTGGTAATCTGTATCAATTTACAACTTCGAGAGTGGGGGATTACTTACGAATAAAAATTGGCGACCCTGATGCGACGGTGAGTGGCGAACACATGTATGTTGTTGGCTATCGGGTTAGCCGGGCGATAAATTATTTTCAAGATCATGACGAATTGTACTGGAATGTTACTGGAAATAATTGGACAGTGCCGATCAATCAAGTTAAGGCTATAGTAATTTTGCAAGCCGACGCTTTGAAAGATTTGCGCCTTGCTTGTTTTAGCGGCGCCTATGGCTCAACTCAGCCTTGTCGCACGGCTGAACTGGCATCTAATGCCAATCGCGCCAGTTTTTCCGACTCCGGTTTTGCCGCCGGTGATGGCTTGACGGTTGTTGTCGGTTTTCCTAAAGACGTTGTGGTTGAGCCGGCATGGTGGCAAAATGCTCTTGTGGTCGTTTATGATAATTTGATTTTACTTCTGCCGGTTATTGTTTTAGCGGCATTGTATTTGCTGTGGCGGCGATACGGCAAAGATCCAAAGGGCCAGGGGACGATTATCACCCAGTTTGATGCGCCCAAAGATCTTAGTCCGGCACAAGTCGGACTGATTATTGACGAGAATGTTCGTCAGCGCGATATCTCTTCGGAAATCGTTTACCTGGCAACCAAGGGGTATCTGAAAATCCACTATTTGGACGACTTGAATTTTTTTGATCGCTTTAGCAAAGCAGATAACTATGTGATTGAAAAAATAAAAACGGGTGATGACTTGCCGAATGATTTTCAACGTCTGCTAATGACTAAATTATTCAATGATGATTTTGTAAAAACGCATGAAGTTAATGGCAAAAAGATTGCCGGAGTCCGTCTAAATGCATTACAAGAAAAGTTTTATAAAGACTATAAAGACATCAGTAAAGCGGTGTATCAATCAATGATTAGTAAAGGGTACTTTGCCGGAAATCCTCAGACTATCAAAGGTATTTATATTTTTTTGGGTGGGCTAGTTGTTTTTTCAATCTTTTTTTTGGGTGGGCTGCTAAATCCGTTATGGATAATGAGCGTGGCGATTTCCGGTGTGATGATTATTTGTTTTGGTTTTATTATGCCCCAGAAAACTAAAGCGGGAGTTTTGTTGAAAGAGCATGTCCTTGGTCTGAAAAATTATCTAAAGGTCGCGGAAAAAGACCGATTAGCGTTTCATAATGCGCCGGAGAAAAAACCGGAAATATTTGAACGGTTGCTGCCGTACGCCATGGTGCTTGGTGTTGAAACCGCTTGGGCGGCGCAGTTTGCCGGTATTTATAATCAACAACCTTCGTGGTATTCCGCGCCGGCGTCTCGCCACCTTAATGCCATGATTCTGGCCGATTCACTTGACGGTTTTGCTGATGTATCCGGCAAGGTTGTTGCGAGCCATCCGCGTTCAGCGTCAAGCGGCGCTTCAGGGTTTAGCGGTGGGTTCAGCGGCGGCGGCTTTGGCGGGGGAGGCGGCGGCAGTTGGTAAATACATGCATCAAAAAATAAAATCAAAATTTTTTAGGTTAGTTGTCATTAGCGGCTTAGCTTTATTTTTTTTCGCGCCGGCTGCTTTTGCGGCAACACAAAAAATTATTTTCGATCAGCGAGAGTTAACTAATTCAGATTCAGCCTCAGCTTGGCAAATTTTTAATAATACTGATGAGTCGCTATATCTGCGAGATGGCGGTTTGCTGCTTCATAGCGACGGTGACGCCTATTTAGTATATACCGGTCAGTTTAATTATCAGCAGTATGATCGGATGAAACTGACTATCGCCGTCAATCAGCCGGTACGGTTGACGGTGATTCCTGACGTTTCCACGACCGGATTTAACACCTATGAGCTGCGTCGGTATATCCAGCCGGCATCTCAACCGACAACCGTTGATCTGTCATTGCGGTTGCCATTTTTCAAAAATTCCATTAGTGATCTGGGAATTAATTTTTTCAGCGAGCAGCCGGCTGAAATTATTATTTCGCAGATAATTTTAGAGAAGTCTGGCCCCGCGGAATTGTTTGCGGTTGCGGTTAAAGATTATCTCAGAGTTTTTGAATATTCGCCGTTTACTGTTAATGTTTTTGCCGCGCCAAGAATTTTTGGTCACCCAGCCGCTGCTTATGTAATGCCGATTATTATTGTTTTAATTTTGTTGATGGTATTTAGTAAACGTTGGCGACGCTTAGCAATGGTGCTAATTTTGGTTATCTGGATTATTACAGATGCTCGTATGACTTATGAATTTTTTAGCTATCATTTGGCTGATTACCGCAGTTATGTAGCGCCGGTGGTAGCCGAAAAGCGCCTTCGAACCTATGGTGATTTTTACCAATTTGCCGATTGGACTACCGCGCATATGCAGCCGGGGGCTATGATTAATTTCTATAAATCTGGTAGTGCTCATTTTCCGCGCCTGCTGCAGTACCTTACATACCCGTTGGTGATTAACGACGAAGGAACAGAGGCAAAAACGTATTTGGTGTATAATAGGAAAGATATTGTTTACGATGAATCGTCGCGATTGTTATACCTAAATGGCGTTGCGATTACCGGCGCGGGGCAGGTGACTGATCGTTATAATACTTATTCATTTATCTTTCAAGAGGAATGATTTTAATGTGGTTTAAAATAATCATGGCATTATTGTTGGTTTGGCCTCGTGGATATTTGTTGATTTATCTGATTGACCGAACCAAGAGTTTTAGTTTCGGCTTTAAGTTTTTTGTCGGTTGGCTGCTTGGTCTGGCTGGATTTACTTTGGATATTTTCGCCGCCCTGGTGTTTGGCGGCCAAACGCTTAATTGGCCGGTGCTGCTATTGTCGGCAACTTCTCAAATTGTCGGCTTTGGTTTCATGATATTTTTATTTGAGAAAAAAATTCCGTTGCCACATTTGGGTGCATTAAAGCCTTTCGTGCTTAATCAAATTAATATCATTAGATCTTTTTCTGGAATTGAGAAAACAGTTTTGTTGTTATTGGTTTTAACACTGTTATTAAGAGTTGGCGCAAGCGTCTGGCAGACTGCTTTGATTCCAACCTATGATTTTGATGCCTGGAATAACTGGAATTTGCGAGCTAAAGTCATTTATACCGAATCGGTTATCCCGCTTGATCCGGCTAACCCTTTTTATTTAGGCGGTGGTATTAAAAGTTATCCGTTAAATGACGCGCTGTTAAAAGTTTGGTTGGCAAAGGCGGCTGGGAATTTTGACGAAGGGGTTATTAATTCGGTTAGCGTCATTTATTACTGCTTATTATTGGCAATATTTTATGTAGCGCTGGGTAGCGTCGTGCCTCGCTTGGTTCGATTGGTGGCAACTTATGCGCTCAGCGGCGTACCGCTGTTATATTTCCACTCTCAGGTCGCTTACGCCGACTTATATTATTCAATATTTTTATTTGTCAGCCTGCTGTCATTATTTTATTTTTTGTCCAACAATGGGTTGTCGTTTTTCTACTTGTCGGGCATTATGGCGGCTTTTGCAATCTGGACTAAAAATGAGGGTTTGACTATTTTGTTGCCGGTGCTCCTGCTTATTTCTATGGGTTTGTGGTTTTCCAAAAAGGTTAAAACTAAGGATTTCTTGCTGCATTGGTTTTTTGCGGCATTAACGATTTTTCCCTGGCTGGCCTTTAGGATAATAAACCGGCTTGATATTTTGAGTGGCGATTCTAGCAGTTTTAAGCTAGTTTATAATGGTCAATTTGTTACTGAAGTAATGTCCTCAATTTTTTTGCGCAGTCATTTTAATCTGCTGTTTGTACTATTTTTCGTTTTAATGTTATTGAAAATAAAAGATGTTTATCGCGATCAAGCATTACGGTTTTTGTTTGCGGTCATTACAACATTATTTTTGATCTATAACGGCATTATTATTTTTACTGATAAGGCATATGATTTGAGCGCGGCCACTCGCGTCAATTTACATTTGGTACCATTAATAGTTGCGGCGTTGGCATTCTACTATCATAAGTTTTTTGGTAGAATAAAATTATGACATCAAGAAAATTACACAATCATAAGGCTTGGATTATTTCGGTTGATATGGGGTATGGACACCAGCGCGCCGCCGCGCCATTGCGACACTTGGCGCAAAACGGTAGAATTGTGACTTGCAATACCTATCCGGGCATTCCGACCAAAGATCGGCGAATCTGGCAGGAGAGCCGCAAGTTTTATGAATTTATTTCCCGGTTTAAACAGGTGCCGGTGCTAGGCAGTAAAGCCTGGCAAGTGTATGACAGCCTGCAAAAAATTCCTAATTTTTATCCCAAACGTGATCTTTCTAAAATGAGTTTTCAGGTCAAAAAAATTTATGACCTGATTGAAAATGAAAATTGGGGCAAGCATCTTATTGATCAGCTGGCTAAAAAACCGCTGCCGCTTGTAACAACTTTTTTTGTTCCGGCGTTTATGGCGGAAGCTTTTAATTATCCCGGTGATATTTATTGTTTGACGACTGATACTGACATTAATCGCGCCTGGGCGCCCAAACATCCGGCGTCAAGCCGCATCAATTATTTTGCTCCGAATTATCGCGTGGTAGAGCGCTTGAAGTTGTATGGAGTACGCTCAGAACAGATTTTTTTAACAGGATTTCCGCTGCCGCTGGAGAATATCGGTAACGATAAATTAGATGTCTTAAAGGCAGATTTGACAAAGCGATTGGTTAATTTAGATCCAAAGAAAAATTATTACAATTTATATCATGAAGTTGTTAAAAAATATTTAGGTATCAAAAAATTGCCGGCTAAAAGCGGCCATCGCTTAACGTTGATGTTTGCGGTTGGCGGCGCGGGAGCGCAGCGAGAAATCGGCGCCCAAATTATTACCAGTTTACGAAATGAGGTTATAACCAAAAAAATCAGGCTGGTGTTGGTTGCCGGAATACATAACAATGTCAGTAACTTTTTTAAGGCGGCAGCAACAAAGTGTGGTTTAAAACATGAGATTGGCCAGGGCGTTGAGATTATTTATGACAATACTAAAGATGGCTATTTTCGAAAGTTTAACAAAGCGTTGCGAACGACTGATATTCTTTGGACTAAGCCGTCGGAGCTGAGTTTCTATGTCGGTTTGGGCGTTCCGATTATTATTGCGCCGCCGATTGGTTCCCAGGAAGATTTTAATCGCAAATGGCTTCGGACTATTGGCGCGGCCGTCAGCCAAGATGATCCGAAACATGCTAATCAGTGGGTGTTTGATTGGGTTGACAGCGGCTGGTTTGCCGAAGCGGCTATGCAGGGTTTTGTTGAGGCGCCAAAATTTGGAACGTATAATATTGAACAAATTATTTTCCACCGTTCAGAAAAAGCCAAGAAGCCAAAGATGGTTTTACAGTATTAATGGTGATGAATATTTTAGGGGCGCGCGCAGTTTAGAAAAGTAAAACTGCTTTTTATTATCTTTGACACTATTGTAAATGTGTGGTATTAGTACTTAGTTGGAATTATTAATTTTTGTATATCAGATGGCAACTGTTGTGAAAAAAAATTTAGTAATAAAAAGGTTACGTGCCGGGGTTGATGGGAAAGAAATTTTGCATCAGCTTGATTTGGTTATTAAACCGGGCAAAGTTGTTGCATTAATGGGCCCTAATGGTTCTGGCAAATCTACATTGGCGCAGGTGTTAATGGGTAATGGTGATTATCAAGTGTTGGGTGGGCAAGTGTTGTGGCAGGGTAAAAACATATTAAAACTTAAGCCTGACGAGCGTGCCAAGTTGGGGCTATTTATGTCATTTCAGTACCCCTATGAGCTTTCAGGCATTAATATGTATGAATTTTTATCAACTTCTTTTGCGGCAATTCATGGAGAAAAAAAACATCGCGTGGAATTTGAAAACAGGCTGTACCAATCGCTAAAAATTTTGCAGTTGTCTGAAACCTATTTGAATCGCTCAGTCAACGAGGGGTTTAGCGGCGGCGAAAAAAAGAAATCAGAAATTTTGCAGCTGTTACTCTTGAATCCCAAGATTGCCATTTTAGACGAAACTGATTCCGGCCTGGACATTGATGCTTTGAAGCTGATTGCTAAAAGTATCAATGGCTTGCGCTCGGCAACAAAGGGTTTTTTAGTCATTACTCATTATCAGCGTTTACTTAATTATCTTAAGCCTGACGAAGTGTGGGTGATGTTAGGCGGTAAAATTGTCAAACAGGGACCAGTAAATTTGGTCAAGGTTCTGGAAAAAAAAGGGTATGACTGGCTTAAGTCATAAATATGCCATCTAAGACGGTTAATATTAATCAAACTAAATATACTTTTCGGGATCGCCAGCAATATATTTTTAAGACACCCAAGGGTTTGACGCCGGAAGTGGTGAGAGAAATCTCACGCCAGCATTCCGAGCCGCCTTGGTTATTGGATTTGCGATTGCGGGCGCTAGAGATTTTTTTGCAAAAGCCGATGCCGACTTGGGGGCTTGATTTGTCACAGATAAATTTTGACGAGATTACCTACTATATCAGACCGTCGGAAAAACAATCAAACACCTGGAAAGAAGTTCCTAAGTATATCAAGACGACTTTTGACCGGCTCGGCGTGCCGCAAGCGGAACGAAAATTTTTGGCCGGTGTCGGCGCTCAATACGAATCGGAAATTATTTATCATAACTTAAAAAAACAGTGGGCCGATTTGGGCGTGGTATTTTGTGATATGTCTGAAGCTGCTAATCTGTATCCCGATTTGGTCAAAAAACATTTTGGCACGGTCGTGCCGGCCGATGACAATAAATTTGCGGCGTTAAACACTGCCACGTGGTCGGGCGGGTCGTTTATTTATGTGCCCAAGGGTGTTGAAGTTGATTTGCCATTACAGGCTTATTTTCGGATTAATGCGCCGTCAATGGGGCAGTTTGAACGGACATTAATTATTGTTGACGAGGGCGCCAGTGTTCACTACATTGAGGGCTGTACCGCGCCAATGTATTCTAAAGATTCTTTGCATGCGGCCGTGGTGGAAATGGTGGCGCTGCCAAATGCGCGCGTTCGCTATACTACTATCCAAAATTGGTCGACTAATGTGTATAACCTGGTTACGAAGCGCGCTGTGGCGTATGAGAATGCGCTGGTAGAATGGGTGGACGGTAATCTTGGTTCAAAAATGACGATGAAATATCCGGCCGTGTACCTTCGGGGACGACGAGCGAAGGCGGATATTTTATCAATTGCGTTTGCCGGCAAGGGTCAGCAACAGGATGCCGGGGGGAAAGTCTTTCATTTTGCATCGGATACTTCGTCTAAGATCGTATCTAAATCAATTTCTAAAGACGGTGGACGGGCGGCGTATCGTGGCTTAGTTTACGTTGATAAAAATGCTGATCATTGTAAAGTCAAAGTGAATTGTGACGCCTTGATTTTAGATGAAAAATCTAGATCCGACACTTATCCGACGATGAAGATTAGAAATAAAAAAGTAAGCATTGAACACGAAGCAACCGTATCTAAAATAAACGAAGGTCAATTGTTTTATTTAATGTCTCGCGGTTTGACGCGCCAGGAAGCTGAGCGCATGGTTGTGGCCGGCTTTTTGGAAATTTTTGCTAAAGAGTTGCCACTTGAATATGCGGTTGAATTAAATCGTCTCATTGAAATGGAGATGGAGGGAAGCGTCGGATAGTATGAGAAAGCCATCAGTTCAGCAATTAATTAAAAAACAAACCGGTCTTATGCCAGGTGCCGATCAAATTTTTGAAATTAAGGCCAAACCGGGAGCAGTTGTTTATTTAGCTAGTTTAAATTTAGATTTTAATAAGGAAATTTTTTTAGCGGTCAGTAATAAGAATATTACCATTATTGACGATCACGGCCTTGTAACTAAAAAAAGCCGAGCGTTGCGACTTAATATTTTGACTGGTTTTGACAGCAACGTTGATTATGTTATCACTAGTCCGGGGGTTGATTCGTATCAGGCGTTTTATCAGTTTTATCCGGGCGAAGACGCCAGTTTGAATTGCTATGCCTTAGGTAAATTTCAGGACGAAAATTATCATTTGACTTTGGCGATCAATCAGCATTCATCCGGCAGTATTGGTAATATTATTTGTGCTTTTGATTTTAAAAATCAGTCGCGAACAAGCGTTAGTTTAATTAATAATCATCAGGGCCGCGACACGGTTGGTGATATCAAATTTAGAGGGCTTGGTCGTGATGCGGCCAAGGCGTTGATTGAAGGAATGATCAGTATTGGTAAAAAGGGGAGTAACACTAATTCTTATCTGCAGCAGGATGTGTTGTTGGTTTCGCCGACAGCAAGCATTGATGCTAAGCCGAATTTAGAAATTTTAAATAATGAAGTCAAAGCTTCGCATGGTGCAACGTTAGCTAGCTTTGATCCGTCGGTGTTGTTTTATCTGGAAAGCCGCGGACTGGATGAGCGCCAAGCCCAGCAGTTGATTATTAATGGTTTTTTTAATTCGTTGATTGCCAAAGTTGATAACAAAATTATCATTAAACAGTTTAAAGAATTTTGGCCAACAGTATGAGTAGTATGTCTATAAAAAATATTAAAAAGGATTTTACCATTTTTGCTAAACATAAAAATTTGGTTTATTTAGATTCGGCTTCAACCAGCCAAAAACCGTTAGTGGTGATTGAAGCTGAAAGCGAGTGGTACAAAAATTATCATGCCAATATTAACCGCGGCGCCTATCGGCTGAGCGAAGCGGCGACGGGACTATACGAAATGACAAGGTCTCGCGTGGCGAGGTTTATTAATGCAGAGGCGCCAAATACAGTTGTTTTTACCAAAGGTGCCACAGAAGGGATTAACTTAGTCGCTTGGGCGTGGGCCAGACACAATTTACAAAAAGGAGATGTGATTTTACTTACGGAAATGGAACACCATGCCAATATAGTGCCCTGGCAAATGTTGGCTCAGGAGCACGGATTGGAATTAAGATTTTGGCCGATCACCGCAACAGGCGAATTGGCAATTAGTGATCTAGCTTCATTGTTTAAAGGGGTAAAGTTGTTGGCATTAACCCATGCTTCAAATGTTTTAGGAACCGTTAACCCGGTTGAAAAAATTGTTAAGTTAGCCAGTCAACAGGGGATTAAAGTTTTAGTTGATTCGGCGCAGGCGGCAGGTCACTTCAAAATTGACGTTAAAAAAATTAATCCGGACTTTTTGGTTTTTTCGGCCCATAAGATGTTTGGGCCAACTGGTGTCGGCGTGCTGTATATCAAACCAGATCGACACAGTGAATTTGTGCCATACCAAACCGGCGGAGATATGGTGCGGGAAGTAACCAAAACCAAAACAACCTTTGAAAAAATTCCGACAATGCTTGAGGCCGGTACCCAGGCCCTGGCCCAGGTTTTTAGTTTTGGTAAAGCTATTGAATATTTGCAGAAAATTAACATTGAAGTTGTCGCCAAATATAATCAGGAGCTTATTAACCATGCCTGGCAAGAATTATCTAAAATTAAGGCAGTGACAATCTATGGCCCGAAGGATCGGATTAGTTTGATTAGTTTTACCGTGAAAGATATTCATCCGCACGATTTAGCAACTCTGTTGGATCGCCATGGTATTGCTGTTCGGGCCGGACATCATTGCGCGATGCCGCTTCATCAGGCGTTGGGGGTTAACGCGACTGTCAGAATTAGTTTGCAAATTTATAACGATAAAAAAGATATTGATTTGTTTATCAAAGCGCTTAAAGAAATTATTTTACAATGGTCTACCCATATCGCCAAAAAATAATGGAGTTGTATCGCCGACCGCTCAATTACGGCACGGTGGCAAAGCCAACTAAAAAATTTAAAGGCGCAAATCCCTTTTGTGGTGACGCATTAGAAATTTTTGTTGTGCTTGACCAGGATCAAAAAATCAAAACGGTAAAATGGCAAGGTCAGGGTTGTGTGATCTCACAAGTGGCTGCCTCCGTTTTGACGGAAATGATTAAGGGTAAGACTTTGGCGGCAGCGCAAAAAATTGAGTCGCAAGTGTTGATTGATCACCTGGATTTGGAATTGTCGCCGACCAGACGTAAATGTGCTTTGTTGCCGTTATACACCATTAAGGAAATCCAAGATTGATAAATAAAAACGCCCCTGAAATATCAGAGGCGTTTTTGGTCGGGCTGGCGGGACTTGAACCCGCGACCTCAGCGTCCCGAACGCTGCGCGCTAGCCAACTGCGCTACAGCCCGTAGGTATATTTTAGTCTAGTAAGTTTATCAAATAAAATCAAATTTTTTTAAAAAAGAATTCGGCCGCCGTCATCCAAGTGGAATCGGGCGGCCGTGGTGGTAGTGGGGTGGTGGGTTTATCGGATTTCGTAGTTACGTACCACGATGACGTTGCTTTTTCTGAAGCTGATCCGGTTGATGACCCAACCGGTCAGGATCAGAGAAAAGCAGGTTCCGTACCAGTACACCACTTGTCGCATCGTGGCTTCGTCGGTCATCTCCCAGAGAAGACCAAAGAATCCAAGCATGCAAAGCGGCATACCCCACTCGTGTTTTGGGTGATCCATCTGCCACCCGACCCAGGCTGCGATTTTTCGCAAAAACCCGACGGTCAGGTAGGCGATGGGGAGGAGGAATCCACCGAGCAGATTGATCTGGCAGATCAGCTGAGCAGTGGGGTTGTCGGTGGAAATCGTGACACCGGCGGTGATGATGGAGGTGGCGAGTAGCGCCAAACAAATCTGGGGAACCCAGAAGAGTTTGGAATACCATCCCCAAAAAGCAGCCAGCGCCACGTCAATCCCGTGACCAATCCGTTGGAACATTGCAATTCTCCTTCGCGTTGAGCCGTTGAAAACGGCGTTGATTGTACACCCAATTTGACTTTAAGGAACTTATTTAGTATAGCATATTTTATATATTTTGTCAATATTTAGCGCTTTTGACCTAAATAGGATTTAAGAGGTAGAATAAAGTAGCCTTTATTTTGCAAAAAAAGCCTATTTTTAGCGAGAAAAAAGCGTTTAAAGGCTTAGTTGTACCAGATTATAAAATCAACTTAAAAAGCTCAAAAATTACTTAATTCAAAATGGACTTATTTGATCACAAATTAGCTAAAGATCTCAGCCAAAAAGCTCCTTTGGCTGATCGGCTTAGGCCGCAAACGTTGAGTGATTTTATTGGTCAAAAAGATGTCGTTGGTGAAGGCAAATTATTACGATCAGCCATTGAGTCTGACGAAATTCCTTCCATGATTTTTTGGGGACCGCCAGGGACTGGTAAAAGTACCCTGGCGCGCATTATCGCTAAGCTGACCAAGTCAGAATTCATGCAATTGTCAGCGGTGAGTTCCGGTGTTAAAGAATTTCGGGAAATTGTTAAAGTCGCCTCCGACCGGCGTAAGTTTAATGGCAAACGAACCATTTTATTTATTGATGAGATTCACCGTTGGAATAAAGCCCAGCAGGATGGACTTTTGCCATACGTTGAGCAGGGCCTTATCACCTTAATCGGTGCTACTACTGAAAATCCAAGTTTTGAAGTTGTTTCAGCTTTACTTTCGCGTTGTCGTGTTTTCGTTTTGAAACAATTAACCGAGCATGATTTGGAAATAATTATTGAACGGGGGATTAAAGAAGGTTTTGGTGAATTAAAAATTAAAGCGGATGAAACCATTATTCGTTATTTGGCGAACCTCGCCAGCGGTGACGCCCGGGTGGCATTAAACGCTTTAGAATTTGCCGTGACTTCAACCAAGCCGGAAAACGGTAAGGTGGTGTTAAGTCGAGAGGTAATCAGAGAGTCTTTGCAGAAGTCCAGTTTTTTATATGATAAAGACGGTGAACAGCATTACAATATTATTTCAGCACTTCATAAATCAGTTCGCGGCGGCGACGCGGACGCGGCGTTATATTGGCTGAGTCGGATGCTGGAGTCGGGCGAAGACCCGCTGTATGTCGCCAGGCGCTTGGTGCGCATGGCGGTTGAGGATATCGGCCTGGCTGATCCGCACGCCTTGGAACAGGCGGTGGCTTGCTATCAGGGCTGTCATTTTATTGGTATGCCGGAGTGCGACGTGATTTTGGCGCAGTGTGTGGTATACCTAGCGCGGGCCAAAAAATCAGTGGAGGTATACCAGGCGTATGGCAAAGTAAAACAAGACGTCAAGGAAACAATGGACCAGCCGGTGCCGCTTCATTTGCGCAACGCGCCGACAAAGTTAATGAAAGACTTAGCGTATGGCAAAGGCTATAAGTATTCACCCGATTATGATTGGCAGGAATCGCAGGACTATTTACCGGAGAGTTTGAAAGATAAAAAATATTTAGATTCTTAAAGTATGGTTCGAGAAAAAACAATTGGATTTATTATTTTTCGCCGCCAAGGAAAATCGGTTCGCTATTTGCTGCTACATCATGGAGGTGATTATTGGAATTTTCCTAAAGGGCGTCAAGAAGCCGGAGAGGATGAAGTTACTTCGGCCAGGCGCGAGCTTGAAGAAGAAACTGGTATAACTGCCATTAACATCATTCCAGATTTTCGTGACGAGTATGATTACGATTTTGATACGGAAATCAGATCGGGGGTTAAAGAACGAATATATAAGAAAGCAATTTTTTTTATGGCCCAAGCCGAAACCGACGAAGTAAAAATTTCTGATGAGCATATTGATCACGGGTGGTTTGATTATGACACGGCGTTAAAACGGTTGTTTTTCCAAAATGGCCAAAACTTGTTAAAGCGCGCGCATAAGTTCCTTTTAAATAAACAGGATTTTGTGTTATAATAAATGAGACGACACAGTTAATTTTAAGTTAGGTGTTTCGTTTAACTCATTTATGGACATAAAGAAATACTTTAATGAGGCGTTGCGGCGCAAAGCGTCCGATCTTCATCTGGTGGCCGGAAATAAGCCAACCCTGCGGATAGACGGCATTCTTGATGTTTTAGATAAAGAAAACCTTGATCCGGCAGAATTGGAAATTGCCACTTTTTCTTTGATGAAAGAAAGTGAGATTGAGTTTTATAAAAAACACAAAGAACTTGATTTTGCTTTAGATATCGCCGGCGGACACTTCCGCGTAAACGTTCACCAACAAGAAGGGCAAATCGGTTTGGCCGCCCGCGTGATTCCGGAAAACATCCCAAGTCCCAAAGACATTTATTTTGATGAAACGATTTATCGCTTCAGTCACCTAAACCAGGGGCTCATTTTAGTTACCGGTCCGTCTGGTTCTGGTAAATCAACTACTTTGGCGGTTTTAATCAACCTGATTAATAAAGAGCGCAAAGCCCATATTATCACCATTGAAGACCCGATTGAATTTATTTTCCACGAAGAACAAAGTATTATTGAACAGCGCGAGCTGGGGCGCGATACGCATTCTTTCCAGGAAGCATTGAAGCGAGCATTGCGTCAGGATCCAAACGTGATCATGGTAGGTGAAATGCGCGACCCGGAAACTATCTCTGCGACGCTCACCGCGGCGGAAACCGGCCACTTGGTATTATCAACTTTGCACACCAATAATGCGGCGGAAACCATTGAACGCATTGTTGATACTTTTCCGGCCCATCGCCAGCAGCAGATTTTAATGCAGCTTGCCTCAACATTGCGCGCGGTCATCTGCCAACAGATGATGCCCAAGCGCGGCGGCGGGGTCGTTGTCGCCCGGGAGATTTTGATTAATACGCCGGCGATTGCCAACCTGATTCGGGAAGATAAAATCGCTCACATTCCGTCGGCAATGCAGACCGGCCGTAGCGAAGGCATGGTGACGATGCGTTCATCAATCAAGAAACTTTTTGAGCAGGGGCTCATCGAAGAACAAGTGTACGTTAATCGTACCGGCAGTTCGGAAACCCTAAGCACCTATTATTAAGATAAAAACGACTATGACATCTGAGCGTTGGCAAGAAATTATTGGACACGTTAAAGACAATTTTGAATTAATCAACCACGTGACTCAGGATTTGGACGAGGATGCTGGACCCGGTACAATAGAAATTTTGGAATTTCGTACCCCCGTGGGACAGATGAAGCTTGAGTGGACGACACAGCCGTTAATCATCGATAAGCGGACAATCGGCAGCAAGCGTATTGGCGGCGACGTCACGGTGGAATATAAGTATTCTGATACCGAACAGGTGCACAAGTTCAAGGCTTTTAAATTCGACGAGGCTCAAGAGGCATGGGTGGAATTGGCAATGGATAAAGGTAACATGTTTTTTTAAAAAAGATAATTAATAAAATAAAAAATATATGATACGACGAAAACAAAAAATCGATGAATCCGAGGTATTAAAATTCGGATTTTTGGGCGGTATCGCTCAAGCCACTTATATTTTGCTTGTCGCACTGTTTATTCAGGTCATTAGCCTTGCTCGACCGGCAGGAAAGGGCGGAGTTGGCGATGTTATTTTGGTTTTGATTATGTTTGTTTTCAGTGCGGCGGCGTCGGCCATTATCGTTTTTGGCTACCCAGCGTACCTGGCGGTTCAAAAGCGCTTTGCTGAAAGTCTGATGACGGCGGTCACCACCCTGGTTACTTTGGCAATCATCGGTATTTTAATGTTTATCTTACTTTCAATTGTTCAATTTCTATAATGAATAAAAGAGTTGTTTTAGTAGCTATCGGAGGGGTATTTTTATTAGCAGCACTGGCGTTTGGTAGCAAATTTTTTGGTAAAAATGATCAAATCCCGTTATTAGATAATTCAGCGCCGGTAATTGTTGATGCTAATTCAGCCGATGAAACTTCCGCCAAGCCCGATGACTATCAGGCAAATGTTCAACAGACGCTCAAGCAGTATTGGCAGACAGGGGAGAGTGCCGGCATCAAAGACCGGTTGTTAGCATTTACAACTCCAAGTGATTTTTTAGATCTTCACTTAGACTTAGTTATTGCGTTTGAACTTATTGAGCAGGGGCAAAGCGGCAATGATCAGGAAAAGATTGCCGGTGCCAAGGCAAAATTAGAGGCTTTAAAAACACAATATCCGTGGATCGCTAATTATTAAATCATACATTTATGAATAAGCAGCGAGGTTTAACTTTAATTGAATTAATGGTTGTTATTTTGATTATTGTTTTTATTGCCACTGTCGCGACGATTGCCGTTAAAAATGCTCGGACTAAAACCCGAGACACTAAGCGAATTTATGATATTCAGCAGTATGCCAAAGCAATCCGGCTATATGCTCAGGAAAACCAGGGCCAGTACCCGCTTGAAAACGGTTATTTAGGGCGTAATGATGCTGTTAACACCGACCTGTCAAAATATCTTCCAAATTTGCCGTCTGACCCGTCTGACAAAGGGGGGACTACTGGCAGTGATTATTATTACTACTACGTTGCAAATAATATTTGCAATGGCATTACCCACCCAACAGTCCATGTTCAGAATATTGAAACTTCGCAGGCGGATTTCAATAATAACGGCTGCCCTGAAGGTTTAGGTGGCAGTGAAAACGGTTACGCCAATGCCGCTGATTACCTTATTGTGATAGATTAGTTTTATGGATAAAAAAGAAAAAGGATTTGAAGATAAATTTTTGGGCTTGGATGAAGCGGCGGATGATGACCGTCCGGTAGTAGCTAAATCTTTAAAAGCCAAAAAAACAAAACAGCCGCGCCAGATAAAAAAAGGCAAGCGGAATAAAAAGAATATTTGGAAGCGTTTAGGTGTTGTGGTTATGATTTTTTTCGTTGGAGTTTTGGTAGTTTTATGTATCGCTGGGATTGTACGAGTGCCTGTTTTAAGCAACATTTTATATCAAACACCCTCACCGTCACGGGTGGTGTCCGACGTTGTTTTGGGAGAGATAGACCGGACAAAAAATGGGGTTAACTTTGATAAGGAATCAAGCGTACTGTCAGTTAAAATCTCTGAAGAGTATCTTTCTTATTTTTTGCAGCAGCTTCAGCTTAAATCAAATGATCCGTCGTTTGACCAAAATATTCAGGTGGTTGTTGAAAGTGGAGAAATTGAATTTTACGCGACAATGCTGCGGCCGGTAAAAACCGAAATAACGTTGCGAGTTAAACCAGACATTGGTTCCGGATTGTCTTTGACAAAATTTTTTAAAGTTACTAAGTTTAAGGTTGGCAATCTGCGACTGCCGTCGTTTGTGGCAGAGCTATATTTGAAAGAATTGATTGAATCTAAATTAAAGACTTTGACTTCAGCTTTTGGCGGCGCCAGTAACTTGATTACCGCCAAGCCGCCTGTTAGCGTCAAAAATCTCGCACTTGAGAATGGTTATGCAGAAATTGATATTTATTTTGATATGGCAAAAATTCAGGAAAATATGAAGCAGCTGCCTCAGCTATTGGAAGAGATTCAAAAGCGATATCCGGCGGCGGCATCTAAAACTATTCAACCATGATTATCATTAACCGTTTAATTCCCTGGCTTTCTGCTTTTTTAATTTTGCTTATCTTGGAGCAGATTTTAGCGACGCCAAAGCAACTGCATTGGTTGATCGGCATGGCTTTAGCGTTGGTGATTTTGGGCGTCTGGCAGCTAATGGACCGGCAGATATTCAATAAGCGCTTCGTTGAGTTAGTAACGACGCCAGTGCTGTTTTTGGGAAGTGGTATTTTGTTTTTGAGTTTTTTGCAAGGTAACTTACTGAAACAGGCGGTTATCTTAATTCTGGCGTTACTGATTGGTATCTACCTTGAAGTGATATTGTTTCGTTTTCAAATCAGACCCCGGTATCAGCCTCATTCACTAGACAACATATCGACGCATTTAGGGTTGTTGGCATTATTTTTCTTAAGCAGCGGTTTGTTTAGTCTGATTGTTTTTTTGGGACTACCGTTGTGGTCAGCTGCTTTAATTTTTGGCGGCGGCTGTTTGTTGCTTACTAGTCAGCTGCTTTGGGTCAGTGAAACAACATTTGTTCGCAGTTGGCAATTTGTTTTTGTGATTTCTTTAGTGGCAATGGAAGTATTTTTGGTTGTCGGCTTCATGCCCACTAGTATCAACGTCAATGCGTTAATCGTTTCCTTGGGGTACTATCTTATGGATGGTTTGGCGCGTAATTGGCTTTTAGGGATTAAGGAAAAGAAAGTGATTAGACGCTATTTGCTTATTGCGGTATTTTCATTAATAATAATCTTAGCTACTGCTAAGTGGTTTTAACATGATTAAAAAGATTTTAGACAAAAAGAATAGTCAGATTTCTCAGGTGGTTATTTTATCCATGATTTTTGGCTTTGGTTCAGGGGTAGTCGGCCAGATTGTGGCGGATGTTTATATTGATCCGTGGCGGCAGGATTATATCACGCAAGGTATTTATGACAATACGACTGATGTACCCGAGATTCCGCAACTGCGTCGCGTGGAACGATTCTTGGGTATTGAGCAGGATTTTGAAGTCAATAAATCAATTACAAAAGTTAATTCCGCATTAGTCGGAATTTATAAAAAGAAAGCGGTTTCTGGACAGGCAGCCCTAAATCAAGTGTATACGGCCGCTGACTTGGTGGCTAATGGCGTGGCATTGACCAGTGATGGTTGGCTTGCAACCCATCAAAAAGCCTTGGCGGACTTTGATTTAAAGAATTTAGTAGTCATATTCAACCATCAGTTGTTTGAGGTGAAACAAATGGTGCAGGACGAAACCACCGGTGTCGCATTTATTAAAATTTCCGCTGACAACTTGGGCATTGTTACTCTCGGAGATTCGCGAGAGTCCACTCTTGGTCAGCTGGGGGTTGTGACTAATGTTTTGGGCGAAGTGACGGTGGTTAACGTTAAAGACAACGATTATCGTCAGTTAAGCACTCCTCAAGAGTATGTCTTTTCGTCCGAGCGCTATGATTACTCGCTGTTGATTTCCAAGGGGCTTGATAGCAATTATTTAGGTAGCCCGGTGGTAAATTTGGGCGGAGAAGTAATTGGCATTGTTTATGAAATACGAGACGATGGCCAGGCTTTGGCAGTGCCAATCAACCAGTTTAAATCAATTATTCTCGATGTGCTGCGCAGTAATACCGTTAACCGGCCGCTCTTGGGCGTGATGTATGTTGATTTAAGCAAGGTGGTTGGGTTGAATGTTGCCAATGGCAAAGATTTGAGTCGCGGAGCTTTGATTTACCAATCGCCGAACCGCAATACGCCGGCATTTTCAGCCGGATTTAAGGAAGGCGATATTATTTTGAGTATTGATGGTCAGTTGGTTGACGAGAACAGTAATTTGACGGAATTGATTCAGCAATATCAAGTTGGTGATGAAGTCAGCATTGAATATCTAAGAAGTGGCGTTACAGCCACAGTTGATGTAGTCTTATCAGCGGCAGTGCAGTAGTTAAAATTATTATATAAAAATAACGCAGTCAGTTTCGGTTTGAAACAGGCTGCGTTTTGATTTTGGATTAGCCCTCCTTAGAGGGTGATAATTTGGCTTCGTTCGGGTCCGGTGCCAACCATGGTTAGCGGTATCTGGTACGGCCGACTGATTGCCTCCAGATATCGTTGAGCGTTTTCGGGCAAGTCTGCCCAAGTGGTGACGCCGGTGATATCTTGAGTCCAGCCGGCAAATTCGGTAAGTACCGGGGTGATGTGGTCCAGGTCTTCCACGACTGTCGGGAAAAAATCAACCACTTGGCCGCCGGCTCGATATTCGGTGCAAACCATCAGCGGGTGGATGTTGGTCAAGACATCTACCTTATTGATGACCAGTTTTGTGCCGCGGCCAACCGTAGCGCAGAATTCGCCGATCATGTTGTCACACCAGCCAATGTCGCGCGGCCGCTTGGTAGTGACACCGTATTCGTGGCCGCGTTCGCGAATCAGCGTTGCAAGCCTTTCGGGCATTGGCGCCGTGAGTCCGTGTGGTCCAACACGAGTGATGTATGCCTTGATGACGACGTAATCTTCGGTAATCCAGCTTGGGTCAACACCGACTCCGGATTGAATTGATCCCGGCCAAGTGTTGGAAGCCGTGCCGTAGGGATAGATCCCTAAGTCGTGGTCCAGCATACCAGCCTGCGCACCTTCGCCGAGGATGACGCCCTCTTGATTGAGAATACTGTTCAGGTAGGGGATTTCGTTTCCGGCATACGCCAGAATCTGTTCGCGGCATGCTTCCACTTCTGCTACGACTTGATCGATGCTGATTGGTTCTTGTCCAAAGCAACCGGTCAGAATCGCGTTGGTATAGTCAAGCGCCGGAGTGACTTGCCTGACGAATTGGTCCATGTTGCGCAGATGGCCGAGGCGAACGCCTTGATACATCCGGGCAAATCCGTAGGTCTGGCTAATCGCCTTTTTGGTGGTGCCTTTTTTCCCGGCTCCAGCTTCGCGCGCAGCTTCCAATGCCATATGAAACGACAAAGTGAGTTGTGCGCCTTCAGAGATCAGGAGATTGTCCGGGCTAACTGGAATGCCTTTGGCGCGTAAGCGCTCAATTTCTGCAAGTACGCGTTGCGGATTAATCACCATGCCGCGGCCCATAACGCTCATTACGGGCCGTTCCAGACAGCGAATAACACCTGCCGGAATAGCATGAAGATCAATTTCGGTGTTACCAAAAACAACACTGTGGCCGGCATTATCGCCGCCCTGCCAACGAAACACCGCCTGGACCCTTGGGTCGGCGGTTAAGTGGTCAACAACGCGGGCCTTGCCGTTGTCGCCAAAAATCGGATCGCGCACGATCCAAACGCCACCGTAACCTGGTTTACCCACATTTTTTCTCCTTGTGAGGTTAGACCAAAATTAAAGCCAAAATAAAAAGGACGTTTACCTCCACTGTTGATTTTGGCAGAAAGTGGCTGAGCGGTCAATTTACGAACTTATTCAGGCTTGATAACCCTGGGTTCTTTTTTATCGATAAGATCAGGGTGAGGGGAGTAGAGCTTATTTTTGATTTTCCACTTATCCACATACTGACCTATTCCTTTATTAGCTAGTTTATTTTTTGTTGTAGTTCTTCCCTGTGACCATTCTAATAGACTGTTGAAGTTAATTTTATATCGTCCCTGAACAACAATGTATTTTAAATCTTGGTGCTGGATTGCGCGTCTGATGGTCTTTTGATCAACGCCAAAAAGACGGGACGCTTCAGAAACGGTTACTCGGATTACATTTGTCATAAAATATAATTTTTGTCCAGACTAGTCTGGACAATTTTAGATATTTTCAATGAAGTAGCTTTAAATATATTCTACAATTTATGGTTTTTTACTGCAACATATTTCTTTTTTAAACGTCTTATTTAGTAACACTTAGTACTCTTTTATTATTCTTTAATTTTTTAAAAATTAGCTTAAAAAGGGCTAATTTTGACTTTTTTAAAGAAAATCGTTATAGTATAGTCTGTTGCGGTTACCTAACTGTAACGTTTTTTAAGCTCCTACGTCTTAATTAATGAAATCCTCAAATTTCAAGGAAAAAGCCCTATTAATACGGATAAAAAAGAAGGACCCGCAGGCTTTTTCTGAAGTGTATGATTTGTACGTTACACCTATATATAGGTTTATTTATTTTAAGGTCGCAACCAAACAGGATGCTGAAGATTTGACCTCGGAAGTTTTTCTGAAGATCTGGCAATATGTAACCGAAACGGAAGAAGAAATCCAAAATCTGCGCGCACTATTGTACCGCACTGCCAGAAATTTGGTTATTGATTTTTATCGCCGCAATGCCAAACGGGACTTAACGCAGGATTTGGAAGTGCTGGAAACAATAAAAGATGAACGACAGCAAAGCCTCCTGACGCAGATTGATACGGCGTTTGACATGAAAAATATTGAAAGCATTTTGCGGCAGCTTAAAGATGAATATCGTGAAGTAATCATTTTACGTTTCATCGAAGAATTATCAATTACTGAAATTGCAAAAGTTTTAGAAAAATCAAAGGGTTCAGTTAGAGTGCTATTGCACCGGGCGCTAAAAGTCGCCAGAGAACTCCTCAACGAAGATGGAAAATAACGTTATTAACGAAATTAAAAATTTAAAACAACAAGTTGTTCCCCGAGCCGAATGGGTGAGTTCGACGCGGGATTTTTTGTTGCAGCAAATTGCAACTGATGCCGCTTCAGAAAAAGTTTCAGTTGGTATGACGGGATATTGGTCAATTTTTAACCAGACGTTTCGTCAGCGAATGTTTGAGCCGGCGCTGGTAATGATGTTGTTGTTAGTTTCTTTTGTTGGCAGCAGCCTGACAATCAATGCCGCTTTTTACAGTCTGCCGGGAGATAGTCTCTATAAAGTAAAATTAGCTTTAGAGCAAACGCACGTGGCATTGGTGACTGACGAAGAAAAGAAAGTGGAGCTTAAGATGGAATTTGCTCAGAAGCGCGCAGTGGAATTTGATAAGATTGTTGCTCAGTCAGATGTGTCCCCGGAAGCCAAGAAGAAAAAGATTGAAGAGGTGGTCAAGGAATTCAAAAATAATGTTGCTGAAGTAAATACTCATTTATCAAAAATTAACCAAGAAGCCCCAGAAGCGGATCGCAGTTTGAATGTTAAGATGGCATTAACGATTAGTGAAAAGACCGAAGAACTGGCGAAGAATATTGATAAGACCACTAGTAACTTAGGTGAAGTTGATAAGAAAGAATTAGAAGGAATTTTAGCTGAGGCTGTACAGTCAGTTCAGGATGTTGGTTTGGCGGCTCAGCAACTAATTAATGATGCGCAAATCCCAGCAGGAGATCAGGAAACCGGAGAAGTGCAGGGTGCAACTAACGATGCTGCTGAAACGCCTGAGACAGGGGATGCTAATAATACCGTTCAAGATGAAACAAAAACCGACGGCGCTACCGTCGAGGAGGTGGTTGAGCAAGTTGAGCCGGCAGGTAATTAATTTAGAAAACCCGGCCATTAATGGCTCGAGTTTTAAATAAAGTTCTTAATAATTTTTGGAGCAATTAGGGTCTAATCTCCCCTTGGACTGTTAAAGTAAAGGTCGGTTCGAGCTATTCGAAACTTTAATGGACTAAGGATTCTGGAGTTAGATGGCCCCTTAAATAAGGGTCCGTATGATGTTATTAGGTTCGCCTAGGCGTAATATCATCTAAGCCTAACCGAGAATATTTAAGAGCTTAAGAAAGGAATAATTTAACATGATTAAAAGACTATTGACCTACGCTGTTGTTATTACAACCGTTGTCTGGTCAGTTGGTTTACTAGCCACTCCGATTGCAGTTGGTGCTGCTGTCAGCGGTGACTTGATCAAGCTCCAGTGTGCTGCTGGTGCTGACGTCAACGATCCTTGCCGTGCAGTCTACTACTTGGGTGCTGATGGTAAGCGATATGTCTTCCCAAATGAGAAGACCTACAAAACCTGGTACTCAGACTTCAGCGGCGTTCAGACCGTTTCACAAACCGAAATGAGTTCATACCCAATCGGTGGAAACGTTACGTACCGCCCAGGTGTCAAGCTAGTAAAAATTACTACTGATCCAAAAGTATATGCAGTCGGTTCCAATGGCACCCTTCACTGGGTAACCACTGGCGAAATCGCCGAGGCTCTTTACGGAGCTACTTGGGCCACGATGGTCGAAGACGTTCCTGATGCCTTCTTCGTCAACTACACTGTTGGTAGCGACATTAATGCTGCTGCTGACTACAACAAGCAGACTGAGATGGACAATGCTGCGACAATCAATGATGACAAGAACCTCGGTGGCGGCGCTTCAACTGGAACCAGCTTGAACGTTGCTTTGGCTTCTGACACCCCAGCTACCGGTTTAATTGTTGGTAATTCAATCAACAACAAATTCACCAAAGTGAATTTGACCGCTTCAGCTGACGGTGACATGGTCATTGACCAGCTCGTCGTCCGACGCGGTGGCACCATTGCTGCTGACAGTGCGTTCTCATCAATTGCTATTATTGATGCTGCCACTGGCGCCAGAATTGGTAACACCAAAACCTTGAATTCACAGCATATGGCTGTCTTCAATGAAGACATCACCGTAGCCGCTGGTACCACCAAGTCAATCTACTTGGCCGGTAACATGGCTGCTAGCCTAGCTACTAACGCTGGTGAAATCCCAACCCTCGACTTGTACTCAGTTACTTTGTCAGGTGGTGGCGCCGTTATCGGCAGCTTGCCAATCGTTGGTAATTACCAGACTTTGAACGGTACTATCACTATTGGTGCTTTGTCAGTTTCTGACGGCTCCAACAACCCGGATGCTTCAACCCAGAAGATTGGTACAACTAACTACCTAGTTTCAGGTTTCAAGTTGGTTGCCAACTCAGTTGAAGACTTCCACGTCACTTCAATCACCTTTGACCAGGGTGGTACTGCTGCAGACGATGACGTTAGCAACCTCGATCTTATCATCGACGACACTATCGTTAAGACTGTCGCTGCTCCATCAAACGGCAAAGTGATGTTTGACTTGTCAGCCAGCCCAGTGTTGGTTGAAAAGGGTAAGACTGTTCAAGTCGACCTACAACTTGACATCGCCGACGGTTCAAGCCGAACTATTCGCTTTGACATTGAAGACGAGTCAGACATTGTAGCTCGCGGACAGCTTTACGGTGCAGAAGTTAAGGTATCTGACGGTGGCGCAGGTGCTGCATCAGATGCTACCCCATTCTGGACTGCTCCAGTGACCACTGTTGATACTGGTTCTCTAAGAATTGGTGCTGCTACTTTGAGCGCTGCCAATATCCCAGAGGATTCAGATCAGGTTGTTTTGGGTAAGTTCGAATTCGAAGCTAAGGGTGAACCAGTTGAAATTTCTTCATTGCCGATTGGCTTTAGAATTGCTACTTCAACAGGAAGTTTGGCAACTGACAGTGGAGTTGATTTGACCAACATCACTGTTTATGATGCGAACGGCGCGATTGTCGCTGGTCCATCTGACCCGACTTACAAGATTCACACCTCGGATTCCACCGCATTATTGCAAGTAACTTCAACCGACACCTTCACTGTTCCAACCGGTCTACACATTTACACCATTAAAGGTGACGTTGACTCAGACTTTGGCACCAACGACACAATCGTTGCCCATATTAAGCCAGGTCAGGTTACTGCTAAGGGTGAAACAACCGGTTTGACTGTGACCCCAACTCCAACCACCAGTGAATTGACCTCAGCTACCATGACTGTTCAGTCAGCCCAGTTAGCTGTTTCCGTTTCTTCATTGCCGGTTGCTCAGAGTGTGGTTGCTGGTACTAAAGGCTTCACCTTTGCCAACGTGGTCTTAGGTGCTGAATCTTCAGGAGAAGACATTAAAGTTACTTCTCTTAAGGTTCAGGTTGATTGTCTAGCTACCTGCAGTCCTTCCCAGACTTCAAACTGGAGTCTCTACGATGGTGCGACCAAGTTGTCAGTCACCAACGATCCAGACTCACAGGTTGGAACCAAGACGACTGCTGCTGATGATGCTACTTCAACCTTCAACCTCACCACTCCGTTGGTGATTGCGAAGGGTACTTCAAAGACTTTGACCGTCAAGGCTGATCTCAGCACTGACGCCACTTCCGGCACAATCACTGTCGGTATTGAAGACACCACCAGCTCAACCATTACTGCTAAAGGTAACAACAGCGGTTTGGATGCTGCCTTAACTGTCAGCGTTTCAGACGGTCAGACAATGACCTTGAACTCAGGCGGTGCTTTGACCATCACCCGAGACACTACGTCTCCAAAAGATGGCCTATTGCCTGCTAACTCCGAAGGTTTGACCTTCGCTGTGTTCAGCGCTGTTGCCCAGTACGAAGATGTAAATATTGAGAAGCTATACCTCACTGCAGTTCAGGCTAACAGCGGCGGTCTAGACCAGATCAATAAGGTTTACATCTACAACGGCAGCACCAAGTTGGCTGAAGTTACTCCAACTTCAACTGACGGTACTGACCGAACTGTCTTGATCGATGTCACCAACAACCCAATCGTTGTTGCCAAGGACACTAGCGTTAAGTTGACCATCAAGGTTGACACCGCTAACTCCAACTACGAAGTCGGTTCAAAGGGTGCTTCTGGTCAGGGTCTATGGTTGAAGATTGCTTCCGCTGCTGATGTCACCGCTAAGGGTGCTCAGTCCGGAACAACTTTGGCCACAGCTGCGAAGACCATTAACAATGCTTCGTCAACTGCTCAGTACTTGTTCCGATCCGTCCCGACTCTTGCCACCAACGACTTATTGTCAAGTGGTAAGGTCTCAGGCGGTACCTTAACTGCTGGTACTGAAGCTTCAAAGAGTTTGTACGCCTTCTCGGTGACTGCAGACTCAAAGGGTGACATTGCTTTGCATCGTGTCAACTTCAACATTTCAACCAACGTCGCTACCATCACTAACATGATGATTACCGACGGTACTGAAAATGTTGCATACCAGTTGTCAGCCGGTTCAAGCTTTATCGGCACCAACGATGCTGGCACTGATTCCTGGACTGGAGAAGCTCCGTTCTTCTTCGTCAACAATCAGACCGCCCCATCAGCGTACACCGGAACGAACGTTGTTCCTTACGTCATTCCTGCCGGTACCACCAAGACCTTCACCCTTAAAGGTGATGTCCAGTGTGCCGCAGTTGGCGGAAGCGACTGTTCAACTTCAAGTGGAAGCGGATCACTTAGTATCCAGATGCTCGGCGATACCTCATTGCTAGGTACCGTCCCAACTGGTGCTACTGCTCTTGCTGCCTCTGATGCTAAATTGGGTGACGCTGCATTCGTCTGGTCAGATCTATGGCGAACCAGCATCCAGGGTATTTCATCAACAACCGCTTCAACCACCGAACAGTGGTCAAACGGTGCCTACGTTGCTTTGAGCAATGGCGGTAAGATGATTGCCACCTCTTCAGCTGTTACCTTCAGCCGCTAATAGCGAAGCGAGAAGACTAACTAGTCTGTAACCTAAAAAGTCCCCTGCGAAAGTGGGGGACTTTTAGGTTTGATTATTTCTGATTTTTTTGCTAAATTTAACTTATATTTATGTTGAAATCGCTTTTAAAAATTAAATATCTTTTGCCAGCTATAGTCTTTGTGATAGCGGCGATTTTAATTTTTGGCGGCCTCACGCGAGCTGACGTTCAGCATGATGATGCAACGTATTCTTTCCGTTCGCTGGGCTATTTGGATTTTATGAATTCGCAGTTGCAAACCACGCCGTTACAGTGGTTTGAAACCGTTCCGACTTGGTCAAAACTGTCATTTCATGACCATCCACCATTAACCTTTGCCCTGCAACATGTTTCTTTCAAGTTGTTTGGCCCGTCGCTGTTTGCGTCGCGCTTGCCTTCTGCGCTGGCCGGAGTGTTTTCGGTTGTTCTGTTATTTCTTATTGCTAAAAAACAGTATGATTTTAAAACGGCAGCTTTGGCCAGCGCTTTGTTGGGAGTACTAGCAATTCATTCCTGGATGAGTCAGATTTCTTATTTAGAACCAGTTGCCGTTTTTCTGATTTTACTGACAGTATATTTATTTATCCTTGCTTTAGAAAAAGAAATATGGTGGCTTGGCTTTGGCGCCAGTTTGGGTTTAACGCTTTTAACTAAATACACAGTATTATTCATCATTCCGGCGCTGGCAATATATCTTTTATTGTATCACCGTAAAATATTTTTTAATAAGTATTTTATTGTTTCTATGGTGTTGGCAGTTCTGATTTTTTCGCCGGTGGTGTACTACAATATCAAAATGTATCAAGCTCGCGGACACTTTGATTTGCAGCTTTCAGTGTTATTAAATCAGGATCGTTCTGATTGGCCGGGCATATCGCGCAACAGTGCCGGTGTTAATTTTCTTAACAACCTGACGACAATTTTTAAAGATTTATTTGCTGTTATCTCTTTACCAATGTATTTGATGCTTTGCTTTTTAACAATATATGGCGCCATTATGAGCTTTATTGAGCGTCAAAAAAACAAAACCAATTTTATTTTTTTGCTGTTGTTGCTATTTGTAACAATTTTAATTGCCGTCACCGGCGCTGTTGTCCGATTCGATTATCTGCTGCTACCCTTTGTGGTGGTTATTGCTAGTTGGGCATCGTTTGATATTTATCAGCGTTATATCGCATCTCGGCCTGACCGGAAAGGACGAACGATTATTATCTTGCTGGCTTTGGGTGCAGTAATAGTATTTGAACTGTTTTACAACATTAATACTAATCTGCTCGCCATACCGCTTGGTGAGCGGGGTAGAGCATACTCGGAATACCGCTGGGAAAACGGCGGATTTAATGAGTTGGAAGAATATTTGATTAGTCAGGGTCTACATTTTGAAATCACCAATCACGTCGATTCTTTGAGCGACACGATGTTTCAGGCTGATCAGTTGTCCGGGCAAAAGGTTTTTGTCTATGATCCAAACTTGAATTGGTTTTCAACAATGTGGTATTTTTCAAAGTGGTCGGTGTACAATAGAGAGTTTTTTATTTCGGCAGCGGATTTGATGCGTATCTTGCCGAACACTAATTGGTTTGATTTCTTTAAGGAGCAGGGAGCTGAAACTATCTATTATATTCGGGGGGCAAATAAGGTTGTATTCGGCCCGGGTGAAGTAGAGGCGGTGAATCAGCAGTCGGCCAGCGCCTTGGAAAATATTTTTATTTCTTCTGGGGCCAAGGCGGATTTAGTCCGTAATGCAAATGATGATTTAGCTTTTAAAGTTTATAAAATTAATTTACAAGAGTAATATGAAATTAAAATTAGCAAACAGTATTGGAGGGGCTTTGGTATTAATTGCCGTTATTGCCATTGGTGCATACTATTTTTTACCAAAAGATTTTTTGAAATTTACCGATTCGGCCAAAAACTATTTTGAATTAACTGTTTTGCGAGACGATTTGTCAGCTGAAGACTTGGCAAAGTATCAAGAACAATTTGATTTGGTGGTGGCCCAAATTCAGAGTAATCAGGATTATGTCGATCCGTGGTTTGATTTGGCTAGAATTAAAAAGTATGTGGGCGATTACCGCGGGTCTGAAGCCGCTTTAATTAAGGCGGGCGAAATTAGGCCAAATAACAGCACTTCTTTTACTAATTTGGCTGATTTGTATGCTAATTTCCTTGGGGAATATGATAAGGCCGAAATCGCTTACCAGACCGCCATTGCGAACTCTTTGGGAGAATGGGGTAACGATAAATTGTACCGTGAGTATGCTTATTTTGTGGAAAACCATCTCAAAGACCCTGCTCGGGCAACCTCAATTTTAGTTGACGGTTTAGAGGATAATCCTCAAAGTATTGATTTGATGACGGTATTAGCAGATCTTTATAAGCGTCAGGGTGACGTTGATAACGCGCTCAAGTATTATCGTGAGGCTTTGAAGATTGACCCAGAAGATGACGCGATTCGCCAAGAAATTAGCAATCTGCAAAACGCAAAGTAAGATATTTATTTCATGAATAAAAAATTATTCAGCTACTTACTGCTTGGCTTAATAATTTTTACCGCTGGTTTTTTACGTTTTTATCAGTTGGATCATTCTGATGTTATTAATGATGAAGCGATTATTGGTTTTCGCTCAATCGGGTATATTGATTTTTTCTCGTCGCCATATCAGACCACTCCTTGGGAGTGGTTTTCTGATGTCCCGGCCTGGGCGAGACTGTCATTTCATGATCATCCGCCTTTAACGTTTGTGTTGCAGCACATTTCGTTTAAGCTGTTTGGACAAAACCTCTTTGCTTTGCGCTTGCCGTTTGCCCTGGCTGGTGTTGCTTCTGTTGTGTTGCTTTATCTGATCGCCAAAAATTTGTACGGCAAAAAGTCGGGCATCATTGCCGCCTTATTGCTAGCCGTTAGCAGCTACCACGTATGGGTAAGCCGAACCGGACTGCAGGAGGCGTTAGTTATTTTCTTTATCTTGTTAACGTTGTTCTTATTTTTGAAAGCTTTGGAAAATGGCCAACATTGGTGGTGGGGGATTAGTTTAGGGCTTGCGATGCTGACTAAATACACGACATTCATTTTGCCGCTGGGTTTTATTTGTTATTTATTTTTTTTCAAGCGGTCAGTTCTAGTTAATAAAAAATTTTGGCTGGCAATTTGTTTAGCGGCTTTAATTTTTAGCCCGGTCATTTTTTACAATATAAAAATGTACCAAACAGTTGGGCATTTTGATTTGCAATTTTCGTATTTGTTTGGTCAGCAAGTTGCGGAGTGGCAGTCGTTACCTGGCAAAGAACAAATGGGAGATTTTATTGACCGCTTAAAAAATATCATACCCGCGATCTACCAGGGATTCTTGTGGCCGATGTTTTTTATGCTGATTGCATCGTTTGGATTTTTAGGATTAAAGATTTTTAAATCAAGAGTTGATAACGACGCTAAAAAAAATTGGTTGCCGGTTATTGCGATTATTTTCTATCTTTTATTCTTCTTATTAATTGGCCCGTCGAAAAGATTTGTGGTTATCTTGGTTCCTTTTGTTATTTTATTAATCGCTTGGTTTATCGGCAGTTTGCCACGAGCCGCAAGAATTATTTTATTGATAATTTTAATCCCGCTTGAAATATTTTTCAGTTGCAATACTTTATTGGCATATAACCCGATTGGTACAAGAGGCTTAACGTATTCTTATTTAGATATTGAAAATTATAATTGGGGGTATAATCAGCTTGATTCGTACTTATCAAATATTTTGGCTGATAAAAAACCAGCATTTAGCCTGGAAACCAAGTATCCATTTTTAGAAACTATTCGTAAAAAATCGCTTAATGAAGCTAAAAATAAGTCGGAATTAGCGGCGTTAATTGTTTATGATCCAAATTTTTATGACCTTGCGACTTTTTGGACTTTTCATCGAAGATTAGTATATGCGTCTTGGCCAATTGTCAGCGCTGACGTGTATCTGCAGCAAGGAAAAGATTTTTGGCAATCCCAGGGGATTAGTGACGTTTATTTTTTCAAGATCAAAGACCCGCTGATTTTAAGCCAGTCAGTTACCGTTTTTTCCACCGCCGCTGAGGAGCTGGCGAATAGTTTTGATAGTATCCAGCCGGATATTATAAAGCGGCCTGACGGCCGCGAGGTTTTTGAGGTGTACCACTGGCAATTTTAATTTTCGTAGACCGCTTTTGTTTTAGCGGTCATTTCTGATAAACTGAATTTCTCTGACATGTCGGCTTTTGCTTGGGCCGATATTTTTTTTGACAAATTTTCATCTTCTAAGATATTGTCAATTGCTTTTGCCAGTGCGTCGGGGTCTCCAGACTTAACCACTAACGCATTTTTTTCATCAGTTAGTAATTCGGGAATACCTCCGACATTGGTGCTGGCAATAGGCAACCCGGCTTTCATGGCTTCAATAATTGAGTAGGGCAGACCCTCTTTGACAGACGAGCAGACATAAACATCAAACGCTGCTAGATATTGGGAAGCCTGTTCTTTTTCTCCGGCCAGCAAAAAGACGTCTTCTAGCTTCAGGTTTTTAATTTCGGTTGTTAATTGATTTCTTTGTTGGCCGTCGCCAATGACTACAAAAATGGTTTCTGGATGAAGTTTTGTTACAATATTAGCGGCTTGAATGAGCGTTTTTAGATCTTTGGTTAAATAAAAATTAGCGATTGTCCCGACAACTTTTTTATTGTCCGGCAAGTGTAGTTGTCGGCGCGCTTCTAGACGCGGCAATAATTCAATGGTGTCCAAGCCGTTATGAACAGTGACAAGTTTATTAAGCGGGGCAATTTGGTTTTTGATAGCGCTTTTGCGATCGTAATCGGATACGCAAATCAGAGTGTCTTTAAATCGAGCAGAAAATTTTTCGGCCACAAGATAAACAAATTTTTTCCACATCGGCATTGGCTCATTAAAGACAAAACCATGGACTGTATATACTACTTTTTTAATTTTTGCACGTTTGGCAGCTAAGGCGCCAATAACTCCGGCCTTGCTACTGTTAAGATGAACGATGTCTGGACGTATGGTCTTGATGAGTTTCTTAATTTCAAAATATGCGCGAACATCTTGCCAGGGGTTAATTTCTCGCACCAGATTTTTTAGGGTGTAACTTTTTATCTTTTTTTCGTCTAATTTAGTGAATAGATTTTTTCCGCGTCCGTCGAATTTTCCGGCGGCCACGGTGATTTCGTAGTTTTCCGGCATCAGCTGGCTGGCTAAATCAAAAATGTAGCGCTGTGCGCCGCCCCATTCCGCTTGTGTTACGATAAATAGAATTCTGTTTTTTTTAGCCATAAATTACTTATATTGAGCTTGACCCCGTCACTCGCGAGTGACGGGGTTGACCAAAAGATGATTTTATATAATAATATTAAGGTAATTTTCCCTATTAATCAAGTCTTATTTTGCTAAATTATGGTAATTCTAGTGACCGGTGGAGCCGGTTTTATTGGCTCTCAAGTGACCAAGTCATTGCTGGAGCGAGGGGATCAGGTAATCATTGTAGACAATTTCAATAATTATTACGAGCCCTTATTGAAGGAAGATCGTCTTAATCAGCTACTGGCCGGTTTTAAGCCAGTAGTTTACCGTTTAGATATTGCTGATCAGGTAAAATTGTCGGAAGTTTTTAAAAATCATAAGATTGATAAAATTTGTCACTTGGCGGCTCAGGCAGGTGTCCGTTATTCCCTGGAAAATCCTGGAGTGTATATTAAGAGCAATATTATTGGCACCCATAACCTTTTGGAATTAGCGCGTGAATACAAGATTAAAGATTTTGTGTTTGCTTCTTCGTCTTCGGTGTATGGTGATAATGAAAAAATACCTTTCGCCGAAACTGATGTTGTTGACCGGCCAATTTCATTATACGCTGCAACCAAAAAAGCCAATGAGCTTGAAGCATACACTTATCATAAATTATTTGGGCTTAATGTTTTTGGTTTGCGGTTTTTTACTGTTTACGGGCCGTGGGGCCGACCGGACATGGCCTATTTTTTATTTACTAAGTCGATTTTGAGCAGCGAAGAGATAAAAGTTTTTAATCAAGGCAAGATGAAGCGTGATTTCACTTATATTGATGATATTGTCGCCGGTGTTGTTAAGGCGTTAGACCGAGTCGCTGGATATGAAATAATTAATTTAGGCAACAATCAACCGATTACGCTTGAGGAGTTTATTGGCGTGATTGAAAACGAACTTGGTAAGACCGCTAAGAAAAAATATGATGACCGCCAACCAGGTGACGTGATTGAAACGTACGCTGACATTACTAAAGCTAAAAGAGTTTTAGATTGGCAGCCATCAACTAGTATTAAAGCTGGATTAAAAAAATTTATTGGGTGGTATAAGTCTTATTATCAAGTAGATTAATCTATGATAAAAGAAAAAATTTGCGTTGTTGGTTTGGGCTATGTCGGCTTGCCGTTGGCCTGTTTATTGTCGAAACATTTTGAGGTAAGCGGTTTTGATATCAATGAGAAAAAAATTAAAGATTTAGAAAACGGGTTTGACGAAACCGGCGAAGTTGATGATTTAAAAAAGTATCAGATTAATTATTCTTCAGATCCGGCCGTCATCGGCGAAGCCACATTTATTATTGTTGCCGTTCCAACGCCAATCACTGAAACTAATGAACCGGATTTGTCACCCGTTGAAAGTGCGTCAAAAATTGTTGGCCAACATCTCAAACCTGGTGCGGTGGTGGTGTATGAAAGCACGGTGTACCCCGGCTGTACGGAAGAAATTTGCCTTCCAATTTTGGAACAGGAGTCTGGCTTGAAGCTTGGACGTGATTTCGAAATCGGTTATTCGCCTGAACGGATTAATCCAGGAGATAAAGTACACACGGTCGACAAGATTGAAAAAATAATTTCTGCGAGCACACCCGAAGCGCTGGAGCGCTTGAAAAAAGTGTACGGCTTGATTACTAAAGTTTTTGAAGCCTCGTCAATTAAAGTGGCTGAGGCGGCCAAAGTGATTGAGAACGTTCAGCGCAGCCTTAATATTGCTTTAATGAATGAGCTGGCATTAATTTTTGACAAACTGGGTATTAGCACCAAAGATGTTTTAGCCGCCGCCGGCACCAAGTGGAATTTTCATAAATACCAACCCGGCTTGGTTGGCGGCCACTGTATTGGCGTAGATCCCTATTATTTAACACATAAAGCCCAGCAGGTCGGGTATGATCCAAAAATTATTTTGTCGGGGCAAGAAGTTAATGAATCGATGGCCGGACTGGTAGCAGATAAATTTGCTGGTAAGAAAAATGTTTTGATTATGGGCATCACTTTTAAGGAAAACGTCCCTGATTCCCGTAATACTAAAGCCTTAAATGTTATCAAGCGATTAACCGCCCAGGGCATTAAAGTTTTCTGGCATGACCCGGTTTTTACCGCCAAACATAAACCGGAAGTTTTTTCGACGTTGCCATATTTGAAGTCGTTTGATGAAATAACTGAAAAGTTTGATGGAATTTTAATTTTCAGTCCCCACGCTGTTTTTGCCGAACCTAAGTATGCACTGACAAATCTAAGAAATATTTGCAAAGATAACTCGGTCATTTTTGATGTCAAAGGTTTTTACGATAAGACCTCGGCACAAAATTTAGGTTTTACTTATTTAACGTTATAACATGAGAGTTTTGATTTTTTCTTTAGCTTACTTGCCGTTTGTCGGCGGTGCGGAGCTGGCGGTAAAAGAAATAACCGATCGACTGCGCGATATTGAATTTGATATGTTGACGGTTGATTTGGACGGTAAACAACAACCAATTCAACAGATCGGCAATGTTAAAGTTCACCGCGTCGGGAAAGGCAAGCTGGCCAAGTATTTGTTTCCGTTTGCCGGCTTTACCCAAGCGGTGAAAATGCATCAAATCCAGCCGTATGATGCCGTATGGGCGATTATGGCTAACCAATCTGGTTTGATTGCTTTAAGATTTAAGAAAAAATTTCCGAGCGTCAAGTATCTGCTGACTTTGCAGGAAGGGGATTCGCTTAAACGAATCTGGAGCCGGACTTTTTTTATGCGACCCTTTTATAAAAAAATTTATCGGACCGCTGATCATATTCAATCAATTAGTACTTTTTTGGAAGAGCGCGCCTTAAAGTATGGATATGCCGGCGCTAAAAGTGTTGTCCCAAATGGTGTTGATCTGGAGAAGTTTAAGAAAGAATTTTCGGCTGAAGAGCTCGCAGCACTGCGCCAGCAACTTAATTTGTCTAAAGATGACAAGGTGATTATTACTACCTCTCGATTGGTCCACAAAAATGGCGTTGATACGTTGATTCAAGCGGTTAAAGATCTGCCGGTGAAATTGTTGATTCTAGGTAGTGGTGAATTAGAAATTCAGTTAAAAAGTTTGGCGCAAGAAATCGGCGTGCGAGATAAAATTTTATTTTTAGGCCATATTGATCAGCAGGATTTACCAAAGTATTTAAAGCTTTCCAATGTATATGTTCGCGCTTCCAGGTCTGAAGGCCTGGGCTCGGCGTTTTTGGAAGCGATGGCGGCGGGATTGCCGGTGATTGGTACGAATGTCGGCGGGATACCGGATTTTTTGAAAGACGGTGAAAACGGATTTTTTTGCGAAGTGAACAATCCGCGCGATCTGGCAAACAAGATTCAGCTATTGTTGGGCGATGAGAATTTGAGTAGTTATGTGGCCGAGAATGGTCGGGCGATGGTATTTGAGAAGTACGACTGGCGGCAAATTGCGGATGAGATGAAAAACATTTTTAACCACTTATGAAACATATTTTAATCGCCGCTGAAATTTTTCCGCCGGATATCGGCGGTCCGGCGACATATACTGTCAAAATCGCTGAAGCTTTGCAGCAAAAAGGTTTTGACGTGGATGTTGTTTGCTATAGTGATAATTCGCAAACAGACGATTTTTCTTTTGCCGTTCACCGTATTTTACGAAGCCGGTTTAAGCTGCTTCATTATTTTAATTATTATCGAGCATTGAAAAAATTGGCAAAAAATACAGATGTGATTTATGCCATGGGTCCGGTTAGTTCCGGCCGGCCGGCGTTGAAAGTTGCCAAAGAACTCAAGAAAAAGTTAGTGGTTAAGGTGGTGGGCGATTACGCCTGGGAGCGGGCCCGTAATTTGAATGAAACGCAGCTGTCTATTGATGAATTCCAAACTAAATTTTTTAATGGGAAGATCGGGATGTTGCAAAAGACCGAAAGACAGGTTTGCCGGCAAGCTGATGCCGTTATTACGCCGAGTGAGTATCTTAAAAAGATTGTAGAGGGTTGGGGGGTGGAAGGATCAAAGATTAAGGTGGTTTATAATTCTTTTGATGCTACTATTTTAAACCAGACAAAAAAGATAGATGGCAAGAAAATAGTTTCCGCTGCGCGATTGGTTCCTTGGAAAGGCTTTGAAGCCTTGATTGATTTAATGGGAGAATTACCGAAAGATTTTAAACTAGAAATTTTTGGCGATGGGCCAGATCAAAAAAAATTAAAGCAAAAAATTATAAATTCTAAGTTAGAAGATAGGGTTTTGTTGGCGGGACAAGTTTCGCGCGACCAATTGTTTCAAGCGCTGGCTGGAAAAATTTTTGTGTTAAACACTGGTTACGAAGGTTTGTCGCATACTATTTTAGAAGCATTTGCTGTTGGTATCCCAGTTATTGCAACGGCTGTCGGTGGAAATCCGGAGTTGATCTCGGATAATGTGAATGGCTTATTGGTTGAATATAACAATAAAGATCAGATTAAAGAAGCGATTTTAAAATTGAGCGGAGATGAAATTTTGCAAAATAAATTTGTTGAAAATGCTAAAAAGGTTTTAGAAAAATTTTCGGCGCAAAAAATGATTAATGATACTGTCACGGTCTTAAATTCACTATGAAAGTTTTAATGATTTCCATTGATCGCGGACTGCTTGGCACCAATCAGCTTGGTGATGTGATTGAACGTCATGCCAAGTATGGCCATAGTGTTGAGAAATTAGATATTTTGATTTTTACCCTGAAAGGTAATAAGCCATACCAAATTTCTAAAAATGTCACAGCCTACCCAACCAATTCAAATGCTAAATTGCTGTATGGGCTTGATGCCAAGAAAGTAGCCCAAAGTCTGTTTGAAAAAAATCACTATGACTTAATAGTAACTCAAGATCCGTTTATCACCGGCCTGGTTGGCGTTTTGCTTAAAACAAAATATAAATCTAAATTGCTGGTTCATTTTCATGGTGATTTTTGGGAAAACCGTCATTGGCTGAAAGAGAGCAAATTAAATCCGTTATTTTTAATGATTTCTAAGTTCGTCGTCAGCCGCGCGGATGGTGTTCGGGTGATGAGCGAGGGTCAAAAAGAAAAGTTGTTGAAAGCCGGGGTGGATGAGAAAAAAATTAGGGTAATTTCAACACCAGTTGATTTGGCAAAATATCAGACTAATTCTCAAAAACAACACGATCATCCAACGGTGCTGCATGTTAGCCGTTATGACGAAGTCAAAGATTTCAAAACTTTGGCCAGCGCTTGGGAGTTGGTCGCAACTCATTTGCCCGATGTTAGTTTTATTCAGGTGGGTGCTGGAGGTAGGTTGCGAGAAATTTTTACTGATGTTTTGGTGAAATTAATCCCGAGGACCAATCATCATGAATTAGTTAATTTTTATTATCGTTCAGACGTTGTAGTGTTATCTTCAACTTCCGAAAGTTTTGGCAAAGTGTTAGTTGAAGCAAATGCGTGTGGCAAGCCGGTTGTGTCAACTGCCACTACTGGTGCTAAAGAAATCATTCAGGATGGCTACAATGGATTTTTAGTGCCAATCGGCAACGCTAAGGCCTTGGCCGAAAAAATTGTTGAACTGTTAAAGAATCCCGAATTGGCAAAAACTATGGGTGAAAATGGTAAAAAATTAGTCACTGAAAAATTTGGCGATAACACGGATAAAATTATTAATTTTTGGAAAGAGATTATTAGAGTATGAAGCTACTAATGATTACTAGAAAGGTTGACCGGACTGAACATTTAGCGGGATTTATTTATAATTGGGTTAAAAAGCTTGGTAGTCAGCTTGAGGAATTGCGTGTGATTAGTTGGCAGGAAGGCGACAGTTCCGGCTTGCCTAATAATATTAGAGTCTTTCATTTACCGACTCGACAAAATAAAATTATTAAAATAATCCAGTTTAAAAAATTAGTATGGGAAAATTTAAAGGACGTTGACGGCGTCTTTTGCCACCAGATGCCGATTTATACCATTATTGCCGGGCCATTGGCCAAGTTACGCGGTAAAAAAGTGGTGAGCTGGTATATGCATCGCCAAATTGACTGGCGGGTTTGGCTGATGGAAAAAATTAGTGATGTTATTTTGTCGGCTTCAAAACAGAGTTTTCGGCTAGCTTCAAGAAAATTAGTTACCACCGGCCATGGCATTGATGTTGAAATATTTAGTCCGGCTAAACATCGGCGCGGCAACTTTTTTAATATTATTAGCGTAGGCAGAATTTCACCGACGAAAGATTACGAATCAATGATCAAGGCAATTGACATTTTGGTTGACCAGGGGATTACGGATTTAAAACTGACTATTATCGGGGACGCCGGACTTGCGGCCCATCAAAGCTATTTTGAAGATTTGAAATTAATGGTTGAGCGGATGAATCTCGGCGGCAAAGTGGAATTTTTGGGCCCCCGGCCGAATACCGAGGTGCCGAGATTTTTGCAACAGTCAGATTTGTTTATCAATATGAGTGGTACCGGCAGCCTGGATAAGGCGGTGCTTGAAGCAATGGCCTGTGGTTGTTTGGTGTTGACGAGCAATGAAGCGTTTAAGGATATTCTGGACCCCCGGCTAATTGCCAAACAAAACGACCCTAAAAATCTGGCAGAAAAAATTAAAACGCTAAAGATGTTGTCGGATTCAGAATTAATAGTTATTTCCAATGGTTTAATTGCGGAAGTTAGTACTAATCATAATCTAGATAATTTGGTAAAAAAAATTGTTGATCAATTTCGGTAATATATGAATTGGCAGGCGTTAAAACTTGAATTCTTCCATATTCGTAAAGCTTTTTTTAGTTATCATCAGGGCTGGGACTATGTCCGGGCTAAGTGGTTTTTAGCGCCAAAAATTTTGGATCTGCCAAAGATTTTAGAACGGCCGATTAACAGCAAGGATTTATCAGTTCATTTATTAACTTGCCATCGTGATTTATTGATGAGTATCTGGTCGCTCGCTAGCTGGTATCAATCAGCGACAATTTTTGGTCAATTAATAATTCATAATGATGGCACGTTGACAAAAGACGATAAGCAGCTGCTGCTTAGTTTTTTCCCATCAGCTAAAATTGTTGAGACGTCAAATTTTTTAAAAGAGCATGATGATATTGTTACTCGGTATCCGGCGCTTTATGAATTCCGTTCGCAATATAAAAATTTTTCTTTTAAAAAATTAGTTGATCCGTATTTTACCTCTTCAACACCGATGAACTTGATTATTGATTCGGATTTGTTCTGGTTTAAGGCTCCAAAGGAAATTGAAGATCAGATTCTTGCCGGCGGGGCTGTGTCGTTGATGCAGGCTAATAATTCACCGACTGATGTTACATTTAAAAATGATTTTGCCGTTGATAGGCGTTTAACGATGGCGAATGCCGGCATTATTTTTTACGCTAAGTCTAACTTTAACTTTGAAAAATTGAATATGTTTCTTGGTAGTCTGGACACGACTGATCCCAAAAGTCTTCACTTTGCTGACCAGCTTGGATATGCCATTTGTCTGGACAATCTGGAATTGCTTTCGCCCGAGGTATATCCGATTAAGGGGAAGGTAACATCCCGGGTGTCAATCAAACACTATACCGGTCCGCGCCGAGTGTTGTTTTATCTAGAAGCTATTACTACTATCGCTAAAAATATTTTATGATTGAAGACAAAAATAAAGATTTTTCTACTCAAGACTATTTCGCCAAGGTATATGTCAATAAAGACCGTTGGGTTAGTTACTATTGGCAGACTAAATTAGTGAGTGATTTGATTACCTCTGGCAGTGTTTTGGAAATCGGCGTTGGCAATGCATTGGTGGCTGATTATTTAAAACATCGGTATCAAGTTTCAACCTTAGACATTAATGATAAATTAAATCCGGATTATATTGGTTCGGTTGAAGACCTTTCTTTTTTAGCAGAAAAGAAATTTGATGTTGTTGTTTGTGCCGAAGTTTTGGAACATTTGCCGTTTGAAAAATTTAAGCAGAGCCTGCAGCAAATGCATTCAGTATCAAGACGCCATGTCGTTATTTCACTGCCGTACTGGGGGTACACATTCTATGTGAGAATAAAATTGCCAAAATTAGGAAAACACACGTTTCAATTTAAACTTAATGGTTTTAAACGTCATCGGTTTAATGGACAGCATTATTGGGAAATCGGTAAAAGGGGGTATTCAGTTAAAAAAATTAAAGATGAAATAGTTAATTCCGGATTTAAAATTAAAACGTCATTTTGGGATGTTGATGACCCATACCATTATTATTTTGTCTTAGAAAAATGAAAAAAATAATCTATATTGCCAATGTTCGAATTCCGACCGAGAAAGCGCATGGTTTGCAGATTATGAAAATGTGCGAGGCGTTTGCGGCATCGGGTAGGGAAGTGGAGCTGATAACCCCGGCCAGGTTAAACGCCGGATTTAAAAACGTTGATCCGTTTTCATTTTTTAAGGTTCGTAACATTTTTCGCATTCATCGTATTATAACAATTGATCCGCGATTTTTATTGAAATTCCCCGCTGGGTTTTATATTAAATTTCAATCGTTGTTTTTTATTTTTGGGTTAGTAGCTTATCTGTTAATGAAATTAGACCGCCATAGTAGTATTATTTACACTCGCGATCATTATTTATTGCCGGTCTTGAAATATTTTTCTGATCAGTTAGTTTTTGAAATTCACGATATGCCAAGCAAGCCAAAAAAATATATTTCAGTTTTTGAACAATGTTTTAAAATAGTCGCCATTACTCAGGGATTAAAAGAGGAGTTGGTTAATCTTGGTATCTCGGAACAAAAAATAATTGTCGCGCCTGACGCTGTGGACCTTAAGGATTTTGAAATAGCTGACGATAAAAATGAGGTTCGTCAAAAATTAGGCTTGCCGCTGAATCAAAAGTTGGCTGTTTATACCGGTCATTTGTATGATTGGAAGGGCGCTGACACCTTGGCTCATGCGGTAAAATATTTTAATGAAGATGCGTCGGCAGTTTTTGTAGGAGGTACAGACAGTGATATTAAACATTTCAAGAATCAATTCAGCAACAATGATAAAATCATTATTGTTGGCAGAGTTGACCATAAATTAATACCGTCTTATTTAAAAGCGGCTGATGTTTTGGTGTTGCCGAATTCTGCCAAAAGTAAAATATCAAAGTTATATACATCGCCGATGAAACTTTTTGAATATATGGCTTCTGGCGCGCCGATCGTTGCTTCAAGCCTGCCTTCAATCAGGGAGGTGGTTGGTGAACAAGAAGTACAATTTTTTGAGCCAGATAGCGCTGTTAGTTTGGCTGAAGCGATAAAAAAGGTTTTGGCCGACATATCGCTGGGCGAACGACTGGCCCAACAAGCTCGGCGGGTTGTATCGCAGTTTACCTGGGATCAACGAGCGAAAAAAATAATTTCTACTTTCAATGAATAAGATTAAACTAAAATTTAAAAAATCTCTTTTATTAAGTTTTTTTGGCGGTAATTTTTTTGATAAAAGTAAACTGTTTATTTTGCCGTTTTGGATAAGTTTAGAAAAGAAATTTAAATTTGTTCCTAATTTCAGCTTGTGGGTAACCGTCAGTTTAACGGCTCGCTCAGCTAAAATTAAAATAACAGATGCTTACGATTATGACACATTATACGATGTCTTTGTTAATCGTGAATATTCTTTGCCAAATGATTTTTCCCCAAAAACGATTTTTGATCTTGGCGGCCATGTGGGGTATACGGCAGTATATTTTCATTTGATGTATCCGGATGCAACGATATATGTTTTTGAGCCAAGCCATGATAACTTTGTCAAATTAAAAGATAATACATCAGCGATTGCGGCAATCAAAATTTTTAATGTTGCAGTGGCCGCCACATCCGGTCAATTACCGTTTTACCATAACCCCAAAAAATCAACTTCGTCATCGCTAGTCATTCGGGGTAATGATGGACCGTCGGAAACGGTTGAGGCAAAAACTATTGATCAGCTAATGGATGAATTAAATATTTCTAAAATTGATCTTCTGAAATTTGATATTGAGGGCAGTGAGTACGATGTTTTTAAGGGTTCTAATCGTTTGTCTGACATTGCAGTTTTGATTGGGGAGCTCCACCCCAATCTGATTGGGGTGTCGGTTGATGATTTCTATCATTTATTTAACGGTTTTGAAGTGACAATCGATCAAAAAACCCGTGAAAAGTCTAAATTTTTAGCCAAAAAGTAGTATTTTGATACTTATTGACACTTTATGACACTTATTGATATAATAAGTGATATGTCAGAAGAAATTAAACCAAACGCTGTTTACACCACCGAAGAGGCAGAAAAACTGCTTAAAGTGAGTAACAGCACTATTAAACGGATGCTTAAACGTGGTCTGATTAAAGCCAATAAGGTTGGTCGACAGTACCGGATTTTGGGCAAGGAGATTCTGCGGTTGGTATCGCCGGAAATTGAACAGCAGGCAATTAAGTCTTATTTGAGTATTAAAGGTAAGGTCGTTAATAAAATAAACAAATGGTAATGGCTACGCTGGCTTTAAAAGACAATCGGGTTTTGAAATTAATCAAGTTGTCAAAAAAGGCTTATGCCGATTTTAAATGGCAAATTGTACTTTTGACATTTTTTGGTTTCGTCGGCGGCGTGCTTGAAGGTATCGGTATTAATGCATTAGTACCGCTTTTTTCTTTCTCGCTTGGTTTAGGCGAAGGGCAAGATGACATTATTTCAAAAACGATCAAAAATATTTTTGAATTTTTTGGAATTAATTTTTCGGTTAAGTACCTATTGGTTTTGATTATTATTTTATTTATTCTTAAAGCCTTAGTAACCGTATTTTTAGAATATTTACGTTTATATATAACTTCCGATTATGAAGTTAGAACTCGTAGCCGGTTATTTGAAAAAATCATCAAAGCCAATTGGCCGTATCATATTAAACAGCGAGCAGGAAATTTAGAAACCATTTTATTGATTGATGTGCCGGCTTCCGGCGGCCTGCTAAGTCAAATTAGTAGCACGATAATTATTTGCACTAGTTTGATTGTGTACGTTTTTGTGGCAGTCAACATTTCTTTAGTGATTACCCTGATTACGCTTGTGGTTGGTGCAATAATGTTTTTGGTGCTAAAACCATTAATCTATAAAACAAAAATTTTTGCCGGGCAGCGGGTTAATCTTAATAAAGATATTGCGCATCATATCGGCGAAAATATTCAGGGTATCAAAACGGTTAAATCAATGGTTGCTTCTACGGCAGTATGGTCAAAAGGTGTTTTGTTGTTTGAAGAGCTAAAAAGATTAACCATCAAATTAGGGATCTTAAAGAGTTTTAATGCTTCATTGATTCAGCCGGTTGGCGTAATTTTTGTTTCCTTGCTGTTTGCTTTTACTTATCAATCAGAAACTTTCAATCTGGCAATGCTGATCGCTATCGTTTACCTGATTCAACAAATTTTTGTTTATGTCCAGCAATTGCAGCGGACTTTGCAATCAATGAACGAATTTCTGCCTCATTTAAATACGGTTATTCAGTATCAGGATTTAGCGGATAAGAATATCGAAGCCGATCAGGGGTCAAAAAACTTTTCATTTGAATCGGAACTGGTTTTTTCTCAGGTTGGTTTTTCTTATAATAAAGAAAAACAAATTTTGAAGAATGTAAATTTGAATATCAAGAAAGGTGAAATGCTGGGACTTATTGGACCTTCGGGGGTCGGCAAAACGACTTTGGTTGATTTGGTTTTAAGGCTTTTACCGCTTCAACAGGGAGCTATTACCATTGATGGTGGTAGCATCAATGACATTAAGCTTGACGAATGGCGAAAAAACATCGGCTATGTATCGCAGGACATTTTTTTAGTTAATGCCACGATTGCTGATAATATCAGATTTTATGACAACCAGGTAACCCAAGATCAGATTATTTCTGCTGCTAAAATGGCTAATATATATGATTTTATTGATGGTTTACCAGAGAAATTCAATACGATGGTCGGGGATCGCGGCTTAATGCTTTCAGCCGGCCAGCGCCAGCGCCTGGTTATTGCCAGGATTTTGGCCAGAAATCCTCAAATCTTAATCCTTGATGAGGCGACTAGCGCTTTGGACAACGAATCAGAGGCGCAAATTCAATCAGTGATTAGAAATTTGAAAGGTAAAATAACGGTTTTAGCGATTGCTCATCGACTTTCAACTATTATGGATTCGGATCGCCTTGTGGTCTTGGACGCCGGTAATATTGTTGAAGAGGGCGTGCCGGGGGATTTGTTGAAACAAAAAGATTCTTATTTATTTAAAGTGTATAATATTAGAAATAATAATTAGCGTATGTTTGACGGAAAAACAATTCTAATCACCGGCGGAACCGGATCATTTGGCCGAACATTTACCAAATATCTTTTGGATAATTTTAATCCCAAAAAGATTATTATTTTTAGTCGTGATGAATTTAAGCAGCACCAGATGAATATGGATTTTAATGATCAGCGGATTCGATTTTTCATCGGTGACGTTCGTGATTTATCGCGACTGCAGCGAGCGCTTAAAGGCGTTGATATTGTTATTCATGCGTCGGCCTTAAAACAAGTGCCGGCGATGGAGTATAATCCGTTTGAGGCCATCAAAACTAATGTGCTTGGGTCTCAAAATGTGATTGAAGCAGCTATTGATCAGCAGGTGCCTAAGGTGCTTTTAATTTCAACCGACAAAGCTGCTCACCCGATTAATTTGTATGGGGCAACAAAATTATCAGCAGAAAAAATCTTTATTGCCAGTAATTCATATGCGCCAAAGAAAACCGTTTTTGCCGCCGTTCGATATGGCAATGTCATCGGGAGCCGCGGCAGCGTGATTGATCTGATCAAGCGGGGAGAATTCAGCAGCGAGGCAGTAAAGATTACTGACCCAGAAATGACAAGATTTTGGATCACTTTGCGTCAGGCCTGCGAACTGGTGGTTTTTGCTTTAGAAAACATGGAAGGCGGCGAAATTTTTGTCCCCAAAATTCCAAGCATGAAAATCGCCGATATGTTTAAAGCGGTGTTGCCGAAGGCCAAACAGGAAGTAATTGGTATTCGTCCGGGTGAAAAACTCCATGAGGCTTTATTAACTCAGGATGAGGCCAGGCATTCAGTTGAACTGGAAAAATATTTTGTTATTTTGCCAGAATTTCATTTTTTCTCTAAGGATGAAGATTTGTACGCTAAATATTATGACTCAGGCAAAAAACTTGAACCAAATTTTCAGTACACTAGTGACAAGAATCATGATTGGCTGACTGATGAACAGATGAAAGATCTGGTTAAAAATTAGAGTTATTATGATCCCATACGGCAGACAAACAATTGATGAAAAAGACATTGCGGCAGTTGTTAAGGTTTTAAAATCAGATTGGCTGACTCAGGGTCCGAAAGTTTTAGAGTTTGAAACAGCGTTGGCAAAATATTGCGGTGCCAAATATGCCGTGGTTGCCAGCAATGGTACGGCGGCGTTGTTGCTGGCTTATCTGGCCGGCGGCATTAAAAAAGGTGATGAGGTAATTACGACGCCAAATACGTTTGTTGCGACGAGTAATATGCTTTTGGTTTTAGGTGCCAGACCGGTTTTTTGTGATATTCGTCTTGACACCTATAATATCGACGAATCAAAAATTGAAAAATTGATCACTAAAAAAACCAAAGCCATTGTTCCTGTTCATTTTGGCGGCCAACCGGTGGCATTAGACGTTATTAGAAAAATTGCCCGGCGACACAAACTGCTCGTGATTGAAGACGCCTGCCATAGTTTAGGGGCAAAATATAAGAATAAAAAAATCGGCAGCATTTCTGATATGACCGTTTTTAGTTTTCATCCAGTTAAAAGTATTGCTACTGGCGAAGGTGGGGCGGTTTTGACCAACGATAAAAATGTATACCATCAGCTAAAGCTATTGCGTAGCCACGGTATCACCAAGGATGCTAAAGGTTTTAATGTTATGACTGAGTTGGGCCATAACTTTCGTTTGACGGACATTCAGGCAGCTTTGGGAATTAGCCAATTGAAGAAGATAAATCAATTTGTCGCTAAGCGACGACTGTTAGTTAAAAAATATCAGCAACGGTTAAAAGGCATCGATCAGATAATTTTACCCCAAGAAATTAAAGGTAATTTTAGCAGTTGGCATTTGTATGTTATCAGAACTAAAAAGGCTTCTGACCGTTTGCCGCTGTATAATTATTTGTTGAGTAAGGGGGTTGGTGTTAATTTTCATTACCCGGCCGTCTATAGTCAGCCCTATTATCGTCGCCACAGATATCAAAAAACTAAACTGGAAAACGATGAGTTGTACACTAAGACAGCTATTACCTTGCCGCTTTTTCCAACTTTACGCGACCGGGATCATCAGTATGTGTGCAATCAGATTAAAAATTTTTTTAATTAGTTATGAACCAAAAAGGCGAAAAAATTTTAGCAGTCATTATCGCCCGGGGAGGTTCAAAGTCAATTCCGGGGAAAAACTTGCTTGATTTTAAAGGTAAGCCCCTGGTGGCTTGGCCGATTGAATTGGCTAAATCAGTTTCACAGATTGATCGGGTGATTATTTCAACTGATAGTGCCGACATTGCTGAAACAGCCAAGAAGTATGGCGCCGAGGTACCATTTATGCGTCCGGCTGAGCTTGCGACGGACGACGCGCCAACCCTGCCAGTTTTGCAGCATGCCGTAAAATTTTTAGAAGAAAACCAAAATTTTAAAGCTGATATTATTTTGTTGTTTTATCCCACTTCACCAATGTTAAGCCGCTCTCGGGTTGAAGAAGCCTTGTTGATGCTGGAAAGTTCTGATTGTAACAGTGTAGTGAGCGTCGTAGAAGACCATGGGCGGTTCTGGGAAAAAACGGAAGGTGCTTTTAAAGTTTTTTATCCCAAAGATCGTCTTAACCGTCAGTATTTTCAGCCACTATATAGAGAAAATGGCGCAATTTATTTTTCGCGCTATGTGGTATTAATGAATCAGAATAAAATCATTGACGAATCAGCTGTTAAATTATTGGTGATGGCGCCGGATGAATCAGTTGATATTGATAATTGGGCTGATTTAGCAAAGGCAAAGAGGTGAAAAGATTATGGATTTTGACGGGTTAATTACTTTTTCAGGAGGATTAAAGCAGAGCAAAGACGGTTCCTGGCGAACTACTAATTTTAATGAAGCGGGCGATAAATCGGGGGTGCTTGGCGATCGATTACGAATTTTAGCGGCAGCGCATTTAGCAAAAATATACCCGCAGGCGACAGTATTCGTTTTGGGGGGCAGAGGTTATCAGACTATTAATCCGCAAGCACCAAAGATTTCTGATGTCATGGAGCGCGAACTTGTTGAATTAGGTGTCGCTAAGAATCGGATAATTAAAGATGGCGAATCAGGCAGTTCATATGAGCAATTACGGTATGTGAATAGTCTAGTAAAAAACCAGCGTTTGAAAAAAATTGGACTTATTTCTAATCGGTATCATTTGCCAAGGTTGAAAACGATGATTGAGCATCTGGCTGATTTGTCAGATTTGCAAAACGCTGCACTTGAATTTTTGTCGGCTGAAGATGTGTTGATAGAAAAAAATCCTGATCGCTGGAAAAAAGAAATTGACGAAGCGTATCAAACCCCGGCAGTCAAGAAGCGAATTCAGCTTGAAGAGCAGGGGATTACCGATTTAAAAAGCGGTCAATACCGCCTTAAATAATTATGAAAATTCCAGATTTAAAAATTATTAGTCCGTTAGGCGAGCGCTTGATTGGCCTCACTCAGCCGGTTTTTATTGTGGCTGAAATGTCGGGTAATCATAATCAATCAATTAACCAAGCTAAAAGAATTATTGATGCGGCGGCTCAGGCCGGCGTTGACGCGGTAAAATTGCAGACTTATACTCCAGACACTATCACTATTGATTCTGACAAAGAATATTTTCAAGTTAAAGTCAACGATACCTGGAAGGGTCAGACACTTTATCAGTTGTATCAAAAAACGTATACCCCCTGGGAATGGCATGAAGAATTGCGAGATTACGCGGTGAAACAGGGGTTGATATTTTTCTCAACACCCTTTGATGACACGGCAGTTGATTTTTTGGAAGGCTTGAATGTTCCCTTGTATAAAATTGCTTCTTTTGAGTTAGTTGACGTACCACTGCTAAAAAAGATTGCTTCAACTAAAAAGCCGGTGATTATTTCGCGGGGAATGTCTAATGAAGCGGAGATTAATTTGGCGATTAAAACGCTTAAGGATTTTGGGTGTCCGAGCATTTCGTTGCTACACTGTGTCAGCGCCTATCCGGCTAAAACCGAAGAAATGAATTTGGCAACGATTGCCGATTTAACCCAGAGGTTTGGCGTCGTTCCCGGTCTATCGGACCATAGCTTGAGTCCGCATGTTCCGGCTGTAGCTTTAGGTCTTGGCGCCAAAGTAATTGAAAAACATCTGACGCTTAACCGTGCTGACGGCGGGCCTGACGCCGCTTTTTCGCTTGAGCCGCAGGAATTTAAAAATCTAGTTGGTACCCTAAGAGATTTAGAAAGGGGCCTGGGCCAGGCGCGCTATGACGTTTTGCCGCAGGAGCAAGAAAATATCATTTTTAGAAAATCCTTATTTGTTGTTGCGGATGTTAGGAAGGGGGAAACGTTAAATAAGCAGAATGTGCGCTCAATCAGGCCAGGGCACGGGCTTGAGCCGAAATATTATGATGAAGTTTTGGGCAAAGAAGCGGCCGTTGATATCAAGCGCGGTACGCCGTTAGCCTGGGGTTTAATTAAAAAGTAGCTATGACTGAATCATCACTGAAAGTACGCCCAGCCGTTCAAGCGGATTCACGCCGAGTGTGGGAAATTCGTAATCATCCGCAGGTTCGCGAAGTTTCTGGCAACCCACAGGCTTTTAGTTTTGAATCGCACAATGCGTGGTTTGAAAATAAATATTTCAGCGCTGGCGATAACCGTTGTTACGTATTGGAGGTTGCCGAGGTAGTTTCTGGCTATTGTCGTCTTGATTTTGATCAGCAAAAAAAGTGGTATGTTATTTCAATTGCCCTTGATCCAGAGTTGCAGGGGAGGGGTTTAGGCAATTATCTGTTGCAAGAGGTGATTAAGAATTTTGACCGGCAAGTTAAAATTTTTGCGGAAATAAAAAAAACTAATGCTCCTTCGCTAAAACTTTTTGAAAAGAATGGCTTTAAGATTTTTGATGAAGACGAAAATAATTTTTATCTGAACTATGGAGAATAATAATGAATTTAATTTATCGGGCCGACGGGTTTTGATTTTTATCCAGCGTGGATGGGGGTTACGGGTCGGTCATTTTTTGGCTAAGAAATTGCAGGCTCAAGGTTGTACTTTGGCGGCGTTAACCTACAAGAAAAGCACTCATCAGTCCGCGCTTAATCAGACTGAAGTTAAATATGAGATGATTATTAATAACGATGAAGTAATGGAAGACCCCGGAAAATATTTAGCGACTGATGATTATACTTTAGAACAAATTTGCAGCGATTTAGGGATTGATTCTGTCTGGCCGATTATTGGCACTCTGCGTTGGCACGTTAAAAGTTATCGCGACGCTTATTATTACGGCTATAAGCAGAATGTTAGCGATGAAGAAATTATCCTTTATGTTAAGGCGGTATATAAATATGTTAATAAAATTTTGGATGAGTTTAAACCGGAAGTTATTATTGCTCCAAACTTTTTGGAGTTATCGCACATCTTTGTAAATATTTTAGCCGCTAAACGAGGAATCACGATGATGGCGGCAACGGATTGTAAGATTCAGGGCAAAAGTATTTTTTCGTATAGTTATCTAAATGATCGCGGCCCATTTTATGATTATGTTGACGGATTAAACGATAAAAAGTTCACCAGTCACAACGTGCCCGCTGCTCAAAAATATATTAAAGAGTTTAGAGAATCGTTTAAAGTGCCAAAATATTCACAGCGCATTAATAAGCGGTATGCTTCGTGGCGGGGCAAAATCAAGCGTGAATTAAAAGTTTTTTATGATATTTTTAATTATTTTAAATATGGCAAAGTTAATGCCCTGAAAAATATTGGTCCTAGTATTGATTACCGCACACCAAGAATTATTCTTCGTGATCATCTGGCCAAGCGGCGTTATCGCCGGGCAGCCGACCATTTCCATTATTATCCCTTTAATAAATTAGACAAGTTTGTCTATTTCCCGTTGCAGTTCCAGCCCGAAGCTACGATCGATGTTATGGCGGCACGGTTTAATAATCAGATTGAAACTGCCCGGCAAGTTGCAATGTCATTGCCTGATGATTATACTCTGGCAGTAAAGGATCATCCCGCGATGCTTGGCATGCGAAGCCGGTCCTATTTGGAGAAGCTAAGCCGAACGCCGAACGTCAAATTAATTGATTATCGCATCCCGACTAAAGACATTTTGCAAAAAACTGCTTTAATTATTAGTCCAAGCAGCACTACAGTGGCTGAGGCGGCGTTTTATAATAAACCGGCAATTCAGTTGGGAGATTTGGGGACAACTTTAAAATTGCCTAACGTATTTTGGCACAATAATTTGGCAACGTTATCAGGTAAAATTAAAGAAATCATCAAGCTTGATTTGCACACTGATGAATACGAACGCCGGCTTGAGAATTATGTTGCTGCGGCGATTGACACAGGTTTTGATTTTGATTATGTAAGTGCCTGGGAAGAGGGTAAGGGAAATCTGGAAGAGTTGTGGCCGGTCTATCGGCGTGAGATTATTAATTGTTTAAAGCCATAAGCATATGAATTTTATGGTTCGACCGTCAAAATCATTTTTATTTGACCTGCTGGAGTCTAAATTGTGCCGCTTGTCCGGAGAAGTTGGGTTAGATGCAGCGTGTGATAATATGAAAAACCGGCGGATGTTTAAAACCAAAAAATATATTGGCTTAGATATTAATCTTGAGACTTTAATTAAGGTGTCATCGAAATCAACTGTCCTTCAATCGCAGCAGCTGTATTCGGTGCATGCGGATATGGCGAATCTGAATGGTCTGACAAAAAACAGCTGTGATGTTGTCGTTTCAACTAATACCATCTATCAGATTCCTAAGAACCTTCAAGCTAATGTAATTTTAAATCTTTGTGAGATGGTCAACAGTCGCGGTACATTCATTTGTGAATTATCACTTAATGATCAATTCGATGAGCTGTTGGCGATTATTAAAAAATATTTTGTCAAAATGCAGATATATTACTATAAAAATTGGTTAAGTCAAAAATATGAAAAAATTTTTGAACGAGATGGCTACTTGGGGTCCCATCCCATTGCGAGTAAAAAATTTTTTAGATTTTTAGCTTGGCTGATTAGTCGGGGTGAATTTTTGACGTATCGTAATCGTCGGGGGAAAAAACACGCCGTTATTATTGCTACCGCGCGGCACGAAGCAAAGGATGAAGTTTTTAGTTTGTCAGGCGTGCCAATTGTCGCCGGGAATATTTATTCTTTATTTGAATATCAAAGGAATATAAATGATAATGATGATAAAAAAAATTAAAGTTAAATTAAGAGACAGCTTTAAGTTTTTGCTTGTTAAGTTGACGGTTGTCATTAATCAACCTGCGCTGACGGCATTGGTGTTGGCCATGTTTGCCAGCCGATTGGGGCAGAAAAACCAGTACCGAGTTTTGGTAATGGGTCGTAGTATTTTTACCGACGACATCAGGTCAATGGTTGAATTCAGCGGACAGATTGAGTATCAGGTTATTCATTTATCATTCTTTCAGGTGATTTTTGATCACTTCGTTTCTCGAACTGATCGGACAAAAATAACTGAAAGTAACTACCACAACGTTACCGACGGCGTGATTGGCCGACAGCGATATCGTGCATATTTGGAAAAAATGTTTGAACCGCTAAAGCAGAGACTTGGTTTTCAGGCGGTTATTTCTGGTAATATCGGTTATATTGTCCAACAAGAATTGGCTAAAATTTGTCTTGAAAAAAATGTTGCCTTTGTGGTGCTTCATAAGGAGGCGGTAGTGGTATCTCAGGCGTATGGCAATTTTTTGAATGTGTATAAGCACCATCATTTTATGGGGCACAAAGTTATGTTTTATAATAAGCAGTGTATGCAGGGATTTTTAGATTTGCACATCCCCGGACTGACTCCGGACAAGGCTGTTTGTGTCGGTATCCCGCGGTTTGATAATTATTTTTTGAGAAAGGAACCTGACGAGCGGGTGGTAAATCAAGTGGTGTTTTTCAGTTTTTTGCCAAGGTACTCTTCGCGGTTTTTGACCACAAATGAGGCAACTTTACAAAACATTGAGACAAGAGCTATTGAATTCTTTAAAATTGTTTATGAATGTGCTCAGCGCCATCCGGAAGTGCATTTCATTGTTAAGACCAAAATGTCTTTCCAGTATGTTGATTTCCCAACAAAAATTTTACGCACTTTTTATCCTGATGGTATAAAAAATCTTTCAATTGTTAATACTGGCGACCCATCAGAATTAATACATAATGCATTGGCAGTAATTGGGTTTAATTCAACAACACTCATTGAAGCATTGATTGCCGGTAAACCTATTATTTCTCCATACTTTGGTGATATTATAACCGATCGGGATTGGAGTTTTTTCCAGAAATATAGTAGTTTGGTTTGTTATGCCCAAACTAGTGAAGACCTAGAAAATTGTTTATTTAACAAAAGCAATAATTTGGGTTATAGTGATGATACTAAAAAAGCATTTTTGGAAGAATATATTTCAATTTCTCACGGCGGTGCCAGTAAATTCGCCGAAGCAGAGATTATTAAAACTATTACTAATTTGTCTAAATAATCAATTTTATGTTTAACTTTAAAAATAACCCACTTGGTAAAATAAAAATTGGCAACAAGTTTGTTGGTCAAGACGCGCCGACTTTTTTTATTGCTGAAATTGGCAATAATCATAATGGAGATTATTACTTAGCTAAGAAGAGTATTGAGGAAGCGGTAAAGGCCGGTGCCGATGCGGTAAAAATTCAGAAACGCACGGTTAAGGACGTTTTTGCCCGAGAGCTTCTGGAAAAGCCTCAGACTAAAGACCAGATTTACGGCAAGACGTATGGTGAATATCGCCAGCGGCTTGAATTAAATGACGACGATATTGTTAAACTTAAACAGTACGCCGATGAACTTGGAGTAATATTTTTTGCCACGCCGTTTGATAAAATCAGTGCCGACTTTTTGGAGAGCATCGGTTCTGATTTGTATAAAATTGCTTCATTTGATGTTACTAATTTGCCGTTATTGGAGCATGTTGCTAAAAAAGGTAAGCCAATTATCTTGTCGGTTGGTATGTCGGACTGGGATGAAGTAGATGAGGCGGTTGAAACCATCTTAAAATATAATGATCAATTGATCATTAAACACTGCGTGTCAGTATATCCGACCCCAGATGAAAAGATTAATTTAACCACTATGACAAAATTGCGCGAGCGCTATAATCCTTTGCCGATTGGCTATTCCGGCCACGAGCAAGATATTTTGCCGACTTTGGCGGCAGTAGCCTTAGGTGCAAAGACCATTGAGCGGCATTTTACGTTAGATAAACATCTGCCGGGTCCCGATCACGCCACAGTCAGTATTGAGCCAGAGGAATTTAAAAGTATGGTAGACAGCGCCCGCCGAATTGAAAAGGCCCTTGGTGATGGCTTGTCTAAACTACTTGAAGATGAATTAAAAGCCAGAGAAAAACATGGTAAAAGTATTGTTAGTGCTACTGACATTAAGGCCGGGCAGGTGATTACGCCGGAAATGGTTACTATTAAGAGTCCTGGATATGGTTTGAAACCAAACATGGTTGGGCAGTTGATTGGCAAAACGGCAAAAGTCGATATTGAGTCAGACTCGGTAATTACTAAAGAGCTAATTAATTGGTGATTATGACGTATTTAGAAACCCTTTTTGATTTAAAAGATAAAGTGGCAGTAGTGACTGGCGGTTTGGGAATTTTAGGGACTCAGTACTGCGAAGCCTTGTTGAAATCCGGTGCAAAGGTGGCGGTGATTGATATTAACGAAGTAAAGAGTGATCACTACCTTGCTAATGCTGCTAATGGTGGTGCACTAAAGTTTTTTAAGGCGGATATTACTAATCGGTTAGAAATGGAACAAGCGTTACATGATATTGAAACGGATTGGTCAACTCCAGAAATTTTGATCAACAATGCTGCGCTGGATTTTCCTCCCAGCCCGGGCGTCAAGGAAACATTTGAGAATTATCCACTTGATAAATGGAACTCAGTGATTAATGTTAATTTAACTGGTGTGTTGGTGTGCTGCCAGGTGTTTGGCGGCGCGATGGCGCAAAAGAACGGCGGTAGCATTATTAATATTTCGTCCATTTATGGTATTGTTTCACCGGATCAAAGGATCTATAAAGACTTTGTTAAGCCGGTTTCTTATAGTGTCACTAAGTCGGGAATAATCAATTTTACTAAATATCTTGCAACATACTGGGCTGCAAAGAACGTGCGGGTAAACACCCTAATTCCTGGTGGTGTTTTAGGTAGTCAGGACAAAGGGTTTATTGAAAAATATCAGTCGAAAGTGCCTCTAAATCGTATGGCACAAAAAGATGAATATAACGGAGCAATTTTATTCTTAGCCTCCCGAGCTTCGTCGTATATGACCGGCTCCAGCCTGGTCGTTGACGGGGGATTAACCGCTTGGTAATGATTATATGATTAAAGAATTAAAGCGAAACAATTTAACAATTAAAATGGATGTTGAAACTGATTTTGAGCAACATCGATTTGATACTTTTATTGATAAAGAGCCAGAAACAATCACCTGGATCGAAACGTTGGTTAAGCCGGGCGAGGTTTTTTTTGACGTTGGTGCAAACATCGGAGTGTATTCTTTGTACGCCGCAACGTTTTTTAACAAAAATATTTCGGTATACTGCTTTGAACCAGTGTTTCATAATTTCAACAAACTGTGTAAAAATTTGGCTGCTAATGGTTTTGATAAGATTTGCAACCCATATGCAATTGCCATTGCCGACGAAACTAAAGTTGATTACATTGATTTAGCGTCGGTAGTTTCCGGTTCGGCAAGCCATGCAATGGCGAATTCGCCAGAATATGTGATGAAAGACTTTAATTCGCAATTTCGTCAGGGGGTATTTTGTGTCAGTCTTGATGATTTAATCAATCAGTACGGTTTTGCAGTGCCAAATCATATTAAGATTGACGTTGATGGTTTTGAGGAAAAAGTCATTGCAGGCGCGGCTGATGTTTTACGTCGCCCCGAATTAAAATCAATTTTAATTGAAATCACCGACATTGACGGTGCTGTTGAACGAATTAGTCAAAAAATTATTGCATCTGGATTCAATACTAATCATCCGGTTAATTCTCAGCCTAATCATTCAAGGTTTCGCCGAGAAAAGTCGGGCAACGGTCATATTAAAAATATTATTTTTGTCCGGGATAATTAAGAGAGTATGCAGTACCCCAAAAAAATCTTGCATTGGGTTAATGACACCGAAATTGAAGGGCATTCAAAAGATTTTTTTAGTAAGTTAAACCCGGCCAATGAGCAAAAATTAGCTGATGTGGCCAGCGGCACTCAGGCGGATGTTGAATCAGCCGTTGAGTCGGCAGTTGCGGCATTTGATATATGGCACTCCAAACCGGTTGTTGAGCGGGCAAACATTTTACAATCAGCGGCAAAGTTGTTGGAGGAGAAAAAAAGTGAATTGGCAGAAATTATCAGTCAGGAATGCGGCAAGTCATTAACTGATGCTCTTGGCGAAATTAATGCGGCTATTGAGTGCGGCCGGTTTATTGCCGAACAAACTCAAAGTTTTGCTCCTGAATTTATCAAAAGTAAGAACCCTGGCCGGACCGTATTTTTAACTCGTAATCCGGTCGGCGTTGCCGCTTTGATCGTTCCATTTAATAATCCGGCAGCAAGCCTAGCTTGGAAGATTTTTCCGGCCTTGTTTTGCGGCAACACGGTAGTTATCAAAGCTCATGAAGATACGCCGTATGTTGCAGTTTGGTTTGCTAAAATTTTTAAAGAAGCCGGATTGCCAAACGGGGTAATATCGGTTGTTCAGGGTCTGGGGCAAGAGGTTGGTGCAGCGCTGGTTGCTGATAGTCGTGTTGACCTTATCAGTTTTACCGGCAGTGTACAGACTGGCAGGCTGATTATTAAAAATTCTGCCGACCGCTTAGCAAAAGTTTCAATTGAAGCTGGTGGCAAAAATCCGCTTGTAATTTGTGATGACGCCGATATTGATCTGGCGGTTGCAACAAGCATACAATCAGCTTTTGTGGATGGCGGCCAGCGTTGTGCTGCTGCTAGCAGAATAGTTATTTTTGAATCGGTGTACGAACAGTTTAAAGAAAAATTTTTGTCGGCGGTAAAGCAGTTGGTAGTTGGTGTTGCGCCGGGTGCTAATTATGGAGCCATTATTAATGAACGGCGTTTGAATCAGATTCTAGGATTTGTTTCCCGGGCCCGCGAGCAGGGAATAAAAATTTTAGCAGGCGGCAACAGAATTAGCGGCACAGGATTCTTTATGGAACCAACAGTCTTGGAGGGTGCTAGATTGGAAGATGAGATATCGTGTTTTGAAGTATTTGGTCCGGTAGTTAATTTATATCAAGTTAAAGATTTAACTGAAGCAATTAGGGTCTCTAATGCGACGCCTTTTGGCCTATCGGGTGCAATTCACACCAAAGATCCTGATCGAGTGCAGAAATTTGTTGCTGGGTATCATAGCGGCGTTGTTCGAGTGAACGGTCCGACTCATGGTAGTGAACCGCACATGCCATTTGGAGGTGTTAAATTGTCAGGTAACGGTTGGCGCGAACCAGGGCTTAAGGCGTTTGATTTTTATACTGATTGGCGCCAGGTTAGTATTGATAACCAAAAATATGAATAAAGTTATTGCATTAATTCCGGCCCGGTCAGGCTCTAAGCGAATACCAAATAAAAATATTAAAGAGCTACACGGCCATCCTTTGATTGCTTATACTATTAAAGCTGCTTTAAATTCAAAGATTTTTAGCCGGGTTATTGTTTCAACTGATAGTGAAGAAATCAGAGACATTGCTTTGCGGTATGGCGCCCAAGCGCCATTTTTGCGACCAAAGGATATGGCGTCTGATACCGCTTCGGACATTGAATGGGTTTCCCATGCCCTTGGAGAATTGGGTGATGATTTGACAGATTGTTTTTCAATTTTGAGGCCAACTAGTCCATTTCGTCAGCCTGAAACTATCCAGCGGGCTTGGAAAAAATTTTTAGAGCATCCGAACTACGATTCATTGCGGGCAATTGAAAAGGTTAGTCAGCACCCGGGCAAAATGTGGCGTCAGGAAGGTGATTATATTAAACCTTTAATGGAAAATCCAGATAAAAATGATACCCCATGGCATTCAAAACAATATCATGCATTGCCGGAAGTGTATGTCCAAAATGCCAGCTTGGAAATTGCCTGGACAAAAGTACCGCTTGAACATGGCACAATTGCCGGCGAAAAAATCGTGCCATTTTTTACTGAAGGCTATGAAGGTTTTGATATCAATAAATTTGAGGACTGGATCATCGCGGAGTATTTAATTAATAATAATTTAGCACAATTACCAAGTATCAAATAGTATGAGTAAACTATTTTTTGTTCCGACTAGTGAAATTAACCGAATTAAAGAAAATATTTCTGATAATATAGCCTTGGTTGGGGTGTTGGCCAATATCTTTAGGATTAATACGCTTTCAATGATTAAGGAAGCGGGCTCCGGACATGTTGGAACCAGCTTTAGTTGTTTGGATATTATGACATGGTTATTTACCAAAGAAATGAAAGCAGATGACGTTTATTTTTCTTCAAAAGGTCACGATGCACCGGGATTGTATGCGGTATTAATCGGCTTAGGTCAACTTGATTATGAGTTCATTCACAAGTTGCGCCGGCTTAATGGCCTGCCTGGCCATCCGGATGTCGGAACACCACATATCCAGGCCAATACGGGATCGCTTGGCATGGGTATTTCCAAGGCTCGAGGCATGGCGATAGCAAACCGGCTTAATGGCGTGTCGTCAAAAATTTTTGTTTTAAGCGGTGACGGTGAATTGCAAGAGGGTCAGATTTGGGAGTCGTTACAGCCAACAGCCAATGGTAAATTCGGTGAGATCACGCTGATTGTTGATCATAATAAAATCCAGTCAGATATTTTTGTAAAGGATGTCTCCGATTTAGGAGAGTTGGAAAAAAAATTTGCGGCGTTTGGTTGGGAAGTTGCTAGGTGTGACGGCCATGATATTGCGGCGTTAAAAAATATTTTTGAGAAATTTAATATTATTACTGATCGGCCAAAAGTTTTGATCGCCGACACTGTCAAGGGCAAGGGTGTTGGTCTTATGGAAGGCGAGCGCGGCTTTGCTGATGGACTTTATAAATTTCACAGCGGTGCGCCAAGTGATGAAATATATTCAGTAGCAATTACCGAGTTAATTGGCAAAGTAAATGATACATTACGAGCCTTAAACTTGGATCAATTACGGCTTGAGAGTAATGAATTGATGCCGCGAACATCACCGACTAATCCGCAGCGTTTAGTTGCCTCGTTTAGCGATGCGTTGGTTAAACTAGGCGAAGAAAACGAAAACATTGTGGCTTTAGATGGCGATTTGGCGCTTGATTGTGGATTATTACCGTTTAAGGCTAAGTATCCAAGCCGTTTTATTGAATGCGGTATCGCCGAGCAAGATATGGTTTCAGCGGCCGGCGGCTTAGCTTTGAAAGGTAAACTGCCGATTGTTAATTCATTTGCTTGTTTTCTTTCAACCAGACCCAATGAGCAGATTTATAATAATGCAACTGAAAAAACCAAGATAATTTATGTCGGCTCTCTGGCTGGTTTATTGCCGTCGGGACCGGGGCATTCTCACCAGTCGGTTCGCGATGTTTCAATTTTAGGATCAATTCCCGGTTTAACCATGATTCAGCCAAGCTGCGAAACGGAAACAGCGCTGGCTCTGGAGTGGGCAGTTAAGCAAAATAATAGCAGCAGTTATTTGCGGCTAGTCAGCATTCCGGTTGCCGTACCATATCAGTTGCCGCCTGACTATGTATTAACAAAGGGCAGGGGAGTTAAATTGATTGAGGGTTCGCAGGCAATTATTTTTGCTTATGGCCCAGTGATGCTGGCGCAGGCATATCAGGCGGCTATTAAATTAAAACAAGAGGACGGACTTTCGGTTGCGGTTATTAACTTGCCATGGCTTAATGAAATTGATCAGGCTTGGCTGGAAGAAATTACTGCGAAATTCGAAAAGGTATTTAGTATTGATGATCATTATGTGAAATTTGGTCAGGGCGCGCTACTGTCGCAAGTATTAGGCAAAAAAATAACGTACTTAGGATTAACAGAAATTCCAAAGTGCGGTTGGAACGATGAAGTTTTAGCGTATCACGGTCTGGATGCGCAGGGGATTGCCAAAACAATTCGTGCGACGCTTCAGTGATGATTTATTGACCCTGTCTGGTCAGAATGGTTTTAATTGTTTTAAGAGAAATGCTTAGATCAACCGCGAGCGAACGATTTTTGATATAATATAAATCGTATTGTAATTTTTGATAACTTTCTTCAACTGAACCACCATACGCCGGACCCATTACTTGAGCCCAACCGGTTAAGCCCGGTTTAACTAGCAATCTTTCTTTGTAGAAAGGAATTTGATTCTGGAGCTGATTAACAAATTCCGGTCGTTCTGGACGCGGACCGATTAAACTCATTTCCCCGCGTAAAACATTAAACAACTGTGGAATTTCGTCCAGTCGGGTCTTGCGCATGAATTTACCGACCCTGGTAATTCGTGGATCATTTTTAGCGGCCCATTGGGGGCCGTTTTTTTCGGCTTCAATAATCATGGTTCGGAATTTAGTTGCTTTAAAATCTTTGCCGTTTTTGCCGGTTCTGATCTGGCTGAAAAACACTGGACCCTTGCTACTGAGTTTGATAGCCAGCGCAATAAAAGGGATGATCGGCAGTGAAATAACGAGAATTATCAAAGACGCAACAACATCAAAAAGCCGTTTGATAATTTCGTAAACCCTTTTATTATTTTCCGCTAAGTTTTCTAAAAACCAAATTTGTTCGATGGTGTTGATTGGTACGCGCCCCATAATTTTTTCGTAAAAGGTGGCAATATCAAAAAAACTTATTTTGAGCGGCAGGCAGGAAAATAGTCCTTTCATTAGTGCCGGATTTTCTCTTGGGTGAACCGTTGAAACGATGGTACTTATTTTATGTTCAAGGCAAATTTGATGTAACTCTTCCAGATCTTTTTTGATGGCAATTTTTTGCAGTGATTCAGGGACAGCTTGATCGTCAATGGTGATAATGGTTTTTACCCGCAATCCAAGCTGCGGGGTTTTTTCAATCTGATTGATAATGTCTTGAGCCAAAGAATTTAAGCCGATAATTAGCAGGTTATTTGATATTTTTGATGACTTGGTAATGAAATCAAACAGAGTATGCCAGGCGTATATTAGAACGAGGGCAGTAATTGAATTGACCGCCAGTGTAGTTTGGGGACGAATGGTAAACAGCCGGTCTTGTCCGAGATAGAAAAAGACGACGGCAAAAAACCCACCAATAATGATATCGCGAACAATTCTGACAATCAGTCCGGCGCGGCCCTGGCGAAAACTCAATTCATAGATATCGTCAATATAAAATGCCAACAGCCAGATGCCGTATACTACTGTGAATGGCAGGATGTGCCGCGACCAAAGCCACGGTTCATAGTTGCCAAAATACCTGATAACTAAAGTTAACCAAAGCGAAAAATAGAGGATAGCAATATCCCCGATCATTAAGATGTATTTTCTGGTTTTAATTGCGGTATCTTTTCCCATGAGGTTTGATTAATTAGCTAAATCATACGATAAAATAGGCAAAAAGTCAATGTTGCAAATCTTGATTAATTGGGGCTTGACTGGTAGAATTAAAATGCTATTTTAGCGGGTTATTTTTTAATTTCTATTATATGAATTTAGACAAATCGAAAGTAAGCGCGTATCTTTTGAATATTATCAAGATTGGAGCTTTGGTTATTGTTTTTCTCCCGCTGGTAATGAATAGTCAGTATTTTTTTCCGTTCATTGTTTTTAAGAATGTTTTGTTCAGAATTACGACTGAGATAATTTTGGTAGCTTATTTAATTTTAGCGCAATTTAATCCCAGCTATCGGCCAAAATTTCCGGCTATTGCAATTGCGGTATTTGCCTTGTTGGGTATTTCAGCGTTGTCCACGCTGACGGGTATCGGTATTTACAGTAGTTTCTGGGGAAACTATGAGCGCATGTCTGGACTATTCCATCAACTTCACCTGGTGGCTTTCTTTTTTGTACTATTCAATGTGTTTAGAAGTAAAAAAGATTGGTATTCATTATTTACCTTTTCAATTTTTGCCAGTATGCTGATGGCATTTTTAGGATTGGCTCAGTGGCTTGAAGTGCCATTTTTGTTGCGTTCCTCAGGAGGTACCCGCTTAACCGGTACGATCGGTAACGCTACTTTTTTTGCCGCCTATTTGATTTTTAACATCTTTTTTGTTCTATATTTCTTCGCCAAGGATCGACGGTTCGACCTCAAGCTTTTTGGTGCAAGTTTTTTGGCGTTTGATGCCTACTTATTCATCGGTGCTATTCTATATAAATTGTCCGGTGATAGTGATTGGGGGTTCTTGAATGTTTTACGCGTGCCCTTAATTGAGAAATCAATTGAGTATCCGGTTTTCTTGTGGAGTTTTATTATCTTTCAGTTGGCGCTTTTGGGAACCTGGCTGTGGCGTAATCGGCCGCAAGTGGTCAGGGGATTATTGGGAATAGTTTTTTTGTTTGAATTCTTTATTCTCTATAACACGGAAACTCGTGGTGCATTGATCGGGTTAGCGGCTGGCTTGGTGTTGTTGGTTGCCGCTTCAATATTCAAGCCAGGGCTTGATCGGCGTTTAAAAATTGCCGGCGTTACGTTCGTGGTTTTAATTTTGCTTTCGCCGTTGATTTTGGTTGCTAATAAGAATTCTAATTTTGTTCAGTCTGATGATACACTGCGCAGGTTAGCAACAATTTCGTTAACAGATATTACAACAGAATCTCGTATTTTAACCTGGCAGGCAAGTTGGCGCGGCTGGTCTGAGAGCGTCAAATCATTTTTGATTGGCTACGGCCCAGAAAATTATTATTACACGTATAATAAGTATTTCCCGGTTGAAATTTATAAAGACAACGGTTCGCAGATTTGGTTTGACAGAGCTCATAATGTCATTTTCGATTATGGCGTGACTACCGGTATTTTAGGATTGGGTGCGTATTTGACAATGCTAGGCTTAGCTATTTGGGCGTTGTTTAAACAGTATCGTCAGGGTGGCAGTTTTAGTAGTAGCTGGCTTTTTATCGGTTTGATTGTTGCTTATTTCATTCAAAACATTTTTGTCTTTGATACGATGAATACGGAAATCCCACTTTATGCAACGCTAGCCTTTGTTGTCTTTTTGTCGCAGTCAAAATCCGCTGAGTCTTTTAGTGAAACTGATGATCTTGGGTATAAACCGATTAACTATTTAGCGGTAACCGGCTTGGTATTATTGCTTGGTTTGGGTATTTTTGGCATTAACGTTAAAACCTTGCGTGCTAATCACTATATCTATGAAGCATTAACTACAAATAACTTGGCCGTCGGAGCAGAGGACGGCTCGTTTGATTTATTAAAAAAATCAGTTGAAGAGTCGGTCGTTGGTAAGTTTGAAGCCAGACAGCAGCTTTCTAATTTTGTGGCCGGGCTGGTGAGAAACAGTGAAGTTTCCGCCTCTCAAATCAAGCAAGTTTTGAATTATACCGATCAGCAACTGCAAAAAAGCGTCGCGGAAGAACCGTTGAATATCAGACAGTACCTTTTCTTGTCGACGTATTACAATGCCACCACCAGGGTTAACCAAAATAATCCGCAGCGGGTGTTGGATTTATTGGAGCCTGCCGTGTATTTAAGTCCGACGCGGCCTCATGTGTATTATGAAATTGCTCAGGCGTACGCTTTCCAGAATAATTTTGAAAAGGCTGAGGAATATTTCAAAAAAGGGCTGGAATTAGCGCCGTGGGTTAAGGAAGACTATTGGAATGTCTTAACTATTTACATTGTTTTTGAAAAGTATGAGCAATCTGATAGTTATATTGAATATATGAAATCCCAGCTTGATTGGGAGCCCGGATTGAATGATTATAAGAAGCTAGCCGATCTTTATTCCCGGGTCAAAAATTATGATCGGATGATTAAATATCAGGAAAAGGTAGCTGAGCTTGAGCCAAGCGCCGCTAATTATGCCAAGTTGGCGGCAATGTATGCGGCCATTGGCGAAAACCAAAAAGCTAAGGAGCTAACACAGCGGGCGGTGAATCTCAACCCTGATTTTGCTGCAGAAGCGCAAAAGTTTTTAGAGCTCCTGGAGCAAGGTGAATTGCTCGATCAACAATAAAATGAATACATTTAAGAAAGCAGTATTATCTTCGCTTATTGCCGCCGTGCAATTGGTAGGCCTGATGCCAGCACTAACCATGCCGGTTTGGGCGGCGGAAACCGACCAGTTTAAGGCTGGAGAATTTTTGGTTAAGTTTAAGGGTAATGATGAAATTTATCGGATTAAAACGTCAGCTGACTCAGACATTAATCAGATTATCGGCAAGCTTGGAAATCATGCTGAGCTTGAGTATGTTGAACCAAACTACACTTTTGACTATGCCGCATTCCCCAACGATCCGGACTATCGGTTTCAATGGTATCACTCTGCAATTGATACTAGGAATTTGTGGTCTAAGGAATTGTTGCTCAGAGAACAGCGTAACATTAAGAGTGAGTCGGTGATTGCTGTTTTGGATACGGGAGTTGATTTGGATCACCCTGATTTAGTTTCAAAAATTTGGAAAAATACCGATGAGATTCCCGGAAACGGTCGGGACGATGATGCTAATGGCTACGTTGATGATGTTAACGGCTGGGATTTTGTTGATGCCGACGCTGACAGCAATCCATCTTTTGCCCAGGGTTACGTTGAAGATGCGGTTAAACACGGAACGTTAGTTGCCGGTTTGGCGGCCGCGAGCGTCAACAATGGTGAAGGTATTGCGGGCGTAAGCTGGTATAGCAAAATAATGCCATTGCGGGTTTTGGACAGCAGCGGTTCTGGCGATGTTTTTTCAGTCGTTCAGGCGATTGATTATGCGGTTAAAAACGGTGCGGATGTTATTAATATGAGTTTTGTCGGTCAGAATGCGAGCCAAAGTCTGCTATCAGCAATTAAGCGCGCGTACAATAGTAATGTATTGGTAGTGGCTGCGGCCGGGAACACTGATCCGAGTGTAAATGGTGTTGATATGAGCATCACTAAATCATATCCGGTTTGTTATGACGGCGATAACGGTGAAAATATTGTTATCGGCGTGGCATCGGTTGGAAAGAATCTAGTGAAATCAAATTTTTCTAACTATGGTGACTGTATTGATATTGTTGCACCGGGTGACAGTTTTTATACCACGCAGGTCTATGATCAGAAGGTAAACGGGTTTAATCAAAAGTATTCAGGTTATTGGTCTGGTACCTCGCTCTCAGCTCCCTTGGTGAGTGGTGTTTTGGCGACAATGAAAGAAATTCGCCCTGAGTTGTCCGCTCCGCAAATCAGGGATCTTTTGCTTGATAATACAATTGATGTGTATGCGTATAACGCTGAGTATAAGGGCAAGCTCGGCCAAGGGTTGCTAAACGCCAGCCAGGTGCTTGAAGCGACGCTTAAAGAACGTCCGGCACCGGGGATGGCTGGTGAAGGCGGCTATATTGTTGTTGGGCTGGGATCTGGCTCATTTCCTCAGATTAAAGTGCTGAAACCGGATGGCTCGGTGTTTAAAGAGTTTTATGCCTATAGTCCCTATTTTAAAGGACAAATTAATGTTGCGGTCGGTGATGTTGACGGCGATGGTGTTGACGAAATCATCACCGGCGCCGGTTCGCTCGGGGGTCCCCATGTTCGGGTGTTTAATGTTGAGGGTCAGCTAGAGTCAGAATTTTTTGCTTATAATTCAAAGTTACGCACTGGTGTTACTGTTGCGGTCGGTGATGTTGACGGCGATGGTGTTGACGAAATCATCACCGGCGCCGGACGAGGGACTGGGCCGGAGGTAAAAGTTTTTGATGCAACCGGAAAAATAAAAAACACTTTTTTGGCCTATGGCGAGAATTTCAAAGGGGGAGTAAAAATTGCCGTTGGCGATGTTGATAAAGATGGTGTTGATGAAATCATCACCGGCGCCGGTTCGGGCGGCGGTCCCCATGTTCGGGTATTTGAATCTAACGGAACTTTGTTAGCTCAATTTTTTGCCTATAACCAGAATTTCCGGGGCGGCATTAATATTGCGTCCGGTGATATTCATGGTGACGGTCAGGCTGAAATTATGGTTAGTGTGGAGGAAAATTCAGTGCCGACGGTTCGGGTGTTTAATTATCAAGGACTGATGCTTTCAAACTTCTTTGTTGATGAACCTAATTTTTTGAAGGGAATTTACGTTGGTGCGGGAGACCTTGACGGGGACGGTCTTTCCGAAATTGTGGCTGGAAAAAACGTCGGTGGCAATGCGGAAGTAAAAGTTTTTGATTGGCTGGGTAATACTAAACATACGTTAATGGCTCACGTTGAAAGCTATCGTGGCGGCGCCAGGCCGACTATCATCAGTAATTAATTATGACATTATTTAATCAAACGTTATCATTTGTAAGGCGGTATCCTTCTTTCAAGCAGTTTCTTAAATTTTGCATTGTCGGCGGAACTGCTGCAATGATAAATTTTTCTGTTTATTATTCGTTTACTGCCTGGCTTGAAGTTTGGTATGTGTATTCAGCGATTTGGGCTTTTTTAATTTCGGCTGTTTTTAATTTTACCTCTAATAAATTGTGGACATTTCGTAATAATGAAATTGGTCTGCAAGTAGTAAAACAATTGGTTAAGTTTGCAATCGTAATGACCCTTGGTTTGGCAATTAACACTTCAATCATTTATGGTCTGACTGATTTAGTCAAAATTAACTGGTTGTTATCCTGGGTGGTTGCTACCGGGGTGGTTACTTTTTGGAATTTTGGGTTTAACCGATTATGGACGTTTCGTAAGCGAAAAAACGAGGCACCGGAATTGCCCTCGACCCAAATTTAGGTTATACTTTTTAGTGTACTTCTAATAAATTTTGAGCTGGTAAAATATCATAAAATATGCCGAAAAAAGCAATTTTTGAGAAAAAAAATATTCTAATTACGGGAGGAGCTGGCTTTATTGGTTCTCATCTTTGTGATGAGTTGGTAAAAGACAGCAAGGTGATTTGTATTGACAATTTTGTTTCCGGAGACGAAAGCAATATTGATCATTTACTGCAAAATCCTGACTTTCAGTTTATTAAGCACGACATCAATCAGCCCATTAACCTGGAAGAGTTGCCGGAGTTAGAAAAATTTCAGGTCAAGTTTCAAGGTGTGCAGGAAATTTATCATCTTGCAGTTCCGACTTCGCCAAAGGATTTTGAACGTCTAAAAGTTGATACGGTTTTGACTAATTCCGTTGGTACCAAAAATGTATTAGACTTGGCGGTTAAGTATAACGCGAAATTTTTGTTAACATCTTCAGCAGTTGTTTACGGCCCGAGAAATACTCAAGACCCGTACTTCAGGGAAGATTATATTGGCGAAGTTGATCAGCTGAGCCCGCGTGCCTGTTATGATGAAGGTAAGCGTTTTGCTGAAACCTTAACGAGAACGTATGGTGAAGCACATAATCTTGACACCAAAATTGTCAGAATATTTAGAACGTACGGCCCACGAATGAAACTTAAAACCGGCGAAATGTTACCAGACTTTGTATCCAACGCTTTAGAGGGTCAAGATTTGGTTATTTTTGGGGATGAAAATTTTTCTTCATCGTTTTGCCATGTTTCTGACGTTGTCCAAGGGCTAACCAAGATTATGAAGAGCGGTGAAGCCGGACCAATTAATTTAGGCAGTGATTTGGAGTATAAAATTGTTGACGTGGCGAAAAAAGTCATTGAGTTAACTAATTCAAAATCAAAAATTGTTTTTGAGAAACCGTTGCTGTTCATGAGTCCTTTGGGATTGCCGGATATTACGGCGGCAAAAGAAAGATTTGGTTGGTTTCCGGTAGTGTTGTTGGAAGCGGGCATTAAGGGAGCGATTGATTATTTTCGAGCTCATAAAGCCATTCTTGGACCAACATCAAGATTAAAGAGATAAAAAACCGCTATGAAAGTAATTGCAGTTATTCCGGCATTCAATGAAGCTCGGGTGATTGGTCGAGTGATTAATGAAGTTAAATCGCGAGTTGATGAAGTCGTTGTAGTTGATGACGGCTCAACTGACGAAACTTTTGCGGTGTCCGAGAGCACCGGGGCTGTGGTTTTGCAGCATGTCATTAATCGTGGCCAGGGTGCAGCTTTGCAAACTGGTATTATTTTTGCCCTAAAGCGTCAAGCTGATATCATTGTCACTTTTGATGCTGATGGCCAGCATCAAGCAAGTGAGATAACTCGAATGACTGAACCGCTACTGCTGGGAAAAGTTGATGTAGTCTTGGGTTCTCGATTTCTAGATTTTTCAAGCAATATGCCACCTAGCCGCCGGTTAGTACTTCAGCTTGCAACTTTATTTACTAAGGTTTATACCGGTCTGAAGGTCACTGATACCCATAATGGGTTTCGTGCTTTCTCACGCTTGGCAGCTGAAAAAATCGAAATCAAGCAGGACGGTATGGCTCACGCTTCAGAAATTATTGAGCAAATCAAAAAACGCCAGTTGCGTTTTGTAGAAGTAGCGGTCAAAATTGTGTATTCTGATTATTCGCTGCAGAAGGGTCAAAAACTATCCAACTCCTTTAAAATTCTTTGGGATTTAATTATTGGCCGTCTAACCAAATGATTATTAAGTTTATTATCATTTTATTCGTCTTAGTGGCGCTTTGGCGCACTTTTTGGCGCTTCAAAAAGAATGATATTACCGTTCAGGAATTGGTGATCTGGTCTGTTTTTTGGCTTGTGGTGGCGGCGGCAACGTTGGTGCCAAAGGAAACAGACACTATCGCCCAATTTGTTGGGGTTGAGCGGGGTGCGGATTTGCTAGTGTATCTCTCGATTTTGGTTTTATTTTTTGTCGTCTTTAAAATTATTGTCAAACTTGAAAAGATTGATCGGGACATCACTAAATTGGTCAGGGGAGTAGCAATTACCAAAAAAGATGGTCAGTAAAGTTTTATTAGTTATTGTCACCTATAATGCCGCTGGGTATATCACCGACTGTCTGTCTAGTCTGGATAAAATTAATTATCCAAAAGCTGATTTAGAAATTTTGATTATTGATAACAATTCCAGCGATAATTCAGTTGAGTTGATAAAGAGGAATTGGCCGGATGTCACAGTTGTTGCCAACCAGGCCAATTTAGGGTTTGCCGGTGGTAATAATATTGGTTTTCGATATGCGGTCGATAAACATTTTGATTTTGTTTATTTATTGAATCAGGATACAGAAGCTGATCCTGATTTTTTGATTAATGCTTTGACGGTCGCCCAAACTGATTCTAAAATTGGGGCCGTTCAGTCAAAGTTATTACTGTTTGATGATCAGGCCAAAATTAACAGTATTGGCAACGAGATTCATTATCTAGGCTTTGGTTACGCCGGCGGCCACAAAACCAAAGACCATAGTATTGGGGAGCGTGAAATCACCTATCCGTCCGGTGCTGCAAGTTTATTTTCGGTTACTGCACTAAAAGATGTTGGTTTTTTTAATGAAGAATTTTTTATGTACCATGAAGATTTGGATCTGGGTTGGCGGCTGTGGTTGGCAGGCTATCGGATAGTTTTAGCGGGTCAGTCGGTGGTTTATCATAAGTATGAATTTTCGAGAAGTATCAAGAAGTTTTACTTTATGGAGCGCAATCGTCGGCTTGTTGTCTTTCAAAATTATAAGCTAGGAACCTTGATATTAATTGCTCCAGCCTGCCTAGCGATGAATTTAATGATGCTTGGCTATTCTTTTATCGCCGGATGGCATCGTGAATTATTTAGATCGTACGCTTATTTATTGAAATCAGAAAACTGGCAAAAAATAAAAAAGACTCGGCAGCAAGTTCAGTCTAAGCGCCGAGTTCCTGACAGGGAGGTGGTTAAGCGGTTTGTTGGTAAAATTGAATTCCAAGATTTAAATAATCCACTCCTTAAATATGTTGTTAATCCAGTATTTAATTTTTATTGGCTAATGGTAAGAAGGTTTATTTGGTGGTAACATCTTTAATCCACGCTTCGTAGTCTTTAGTAGTGAGAAAAAATTCCTTTTTGATGCAGGGCACTTGGTAGGAGTGCATTTTTTTTACCATTTTTTTTATATCATTCCAGTCTGATCCTTTGGCGGTAAGAAACGTTGCAATTTCATTTGATTTTTGAACTTTATTTTTCCACCAGTAGTGACTTTTAATTGGTAAAAAGGTCGCGCAGGCGATTAGTCTGTTTTTTAATAAGGCGTTGGTGATTTTTTGAGCCTCGGTTAAATTTTTATAGGTAACGTAAATGGTGATTAATTTCATGACTAAATTATACCATTTTTTCTAAAATAATTGAATTTTTAGCCAATTTAAGCTACTATATCGGTATGAAAATTGCTATTGTTACTCCAACTTTTCCGCCATATGCCGGTGGTATTGGCAATGTGGCGGCGTTTAATGCCCGACAGCTTGTTAGTCATGGTCATCAGGTGACGGTGTTTACTCCTCAGTATAAAATGGTGGCAGAAGAGGCTACCGACCTGGAGGTGAGGCGCATCAAACCTCTTATTAAATATGGCAATGCGGCGTTTGTGCCGGCCTTGGGCTGGATGCTGAAGGGATATGATCTCGTCCATATTCATTATCCTTTTTTTGGCGGTGCTGAAACGGTTTGGCTGTATCAAAGAAGGTTCAAAAAACAAAAAACCAAAATCGTGCTGCATTATCACATGGATGTGGTTGGTGAAGGAATATTCAAGTTGATTTTTAAGATCCATCGAGCAATCTTTCTACCAAAAATTATTAAGATGTCAGACAGGGTTATTGTAACATCGATTGATTATGCCAAGAATTCAAATATTGCGGGGATGTTAGCAAAAACGCCTGCTAAATTCATTGAAGTCCCAAATGGTGTCGACGCCAACCATTTTGCGCCTCAGTCAAAAGATGAGTCGTTGTTGCAAAAACATCAGATCAATCAAACTGATAAGGTTGTGTTGTTTGTCGGCGGCCTTGATAAGGCCCATTATTTTAAAGGGATTGAATATCTTGTTGAAGCAATGAGTATTTTAAAGCAAGCGACTTATGAGTGGCGGCTGGTTGTTGTGGGTGAGGGGGAATTGCGTCGTGACTATCAGGATTTAGCGGCGCAACTAGGCATTGATAATAAAGTCATTTTTACTGGGTATGTTCCAAACGATGACTTGGTAAAATATTATAATGTAGCAGATGTGGTTGTCTTGCCGTCAGTTGATAAGTCTGAGGCATTCGGGTTGACATTGGTTGAGGGTATGAGCTGTGCCAAAGCAGTTATTGCTTCAAATTTAGCCGGGGTTCGGGGAGTTATTGATCAGGAAATCAACGGATTAGTTGTTCAGCCGCGAGACGCGAATGATTTGGCAACTAAAGTAAATTTTATTTTAATGCACCAAACACTGGCTGGTGAATACGGTCTGGCCGGACGTGAGAAAGTACTAAGAAAGTACAACTGGAAAATTATCGGCGAGCAGCTTGATAATCTCTATAAAAATTTATGAAAGACATACGGCAGATAATTTTTTGGTGGCTGGCAACCTTGTTGTGGTTTGGGGTAATATACTATTTTTCCAATCAGCCCGATTTAAAATCGCAATTTTTGCCGTCTTGGGATTTGGTGTTACGTAAAATTGCTCATTTAGCAGAGTTTTTTGTTCTGGCATATTTATTTTTTAGGGCGTACCAGTCTGTAGGTTTTTCCAAAATAAAAAGTTTGATTTTTGCCCTTATGTTTTCAGTGTTAGGTGCGGTCTTTGATGAATGGCATCAGAGCTTTATTTCTGGCAGAGTTGCCAGTATTACTGATATACTAATTGATAGTATTGGAGCTTTGGGGTTTAGCGTTTTACAGTTTAATCATTTGCGTAAATGAAAATCTGTGTAATTCATAGCTTATTTAGGCCATATAAACGCGGCGGCGCCGAGGTGGTGGTTGATATTGTCGTTAATGAACTGGTTAAGATGGGCCACCGGGTTGTTATTATTACGCTTGGGCGAAAAAATCAGATCTATCAGGAAGCGGGGTTGACTATCTATCGGATTAACCCGCTTAATGTGTTTTCTTTTTTGGATATCGACAAACGGCCGATTTGGTTGAGGATTTTTTGGCATCCGCTGGACGTATTTAATGTGAGTAGCTATTTTAAAGTTAAAAAAATTTTAAAGCTGGAATCACCCGACGTGGTGATGACCCATAATCTTAAGGGTATTGGCTATCTTGTTCCGAAAGCGGTGCGATCTTTGCGGTTAAAACACATACATACCATTCATGATGTTCAGTTGTCTCGGCCTTCAGGGTTAATTTTGTATGGTCAGGAAAAACCCTTTTTAATTATTGATAAAATCTATGAAAAGATAGTGCGGGCTTTGATTGGCAGTCCGGACATTGTGGTGTCGCCATCAAGATGGCTAATGGGGTATTACCAGGCGCGCGGGTTTTTTTACGAATCAAAAAAGATTATTATGCCAAACCCCATTGTTTTTAAAAAGATTGATAAAAACATCGGTAAGGATAAGCCCGAAGGCTTGGTGACGCTGTTGTTTGTCGGCCAAATTGAGCAGTTTAAAGGCATTCTATTTTTGATTGAAGCCTTGAAGAAAGTCCGATTAAATAATTGGCGGCTGCAGATTATTGGTTCAGGAAATGCACAAGACTTGGTGCAGCAAAAGATTATTGGGGACAGCCGTTTTGAAATGGTTGGTCGGGTATCTCAAGAAGAGCTTTTGGAGTATTATCGCGCCGCTGATGTTACGGTGGTGCCGTCGCTTTGCTATGAAAATTCACCGAAGGTAATTGATGAAAGTTTAATTGCCAATGTCCCTGTGATCGCCTCTGACATTGGCGGAGTGTCGGAAATTGTTAAAGATGATTATAATGGTTTTACCTTCGCTCCCGGCAACGAAAAAAATTTGATTGAGGTATTGGAATACTTTTTATCTCATCCGGAAAAAATTGATGAACTAAAGAAAAATTGTTTTATTTCCGTTCGAAATTTTTCTACTAGCAACTACTTAAAAAAATTAATTTCTTTGTAAACAAAAGAAAAACGACCAACGGTTGATGGTTGGTCGCAAGAGCAAGGATGAATTGCGGGGTTGGTCAGACAGCAACGGGCTGTCGGCCTTGGGAACGCTGGATTGCCTCGGTGATGGCTTCTTCGGCGAAGAAGCCTTGAATTGAGGGTTTGCTGGCAATGTTTGCCGCCAGCATCCGGAGTTCGTCAGCCTTGTAGCTGACTTCATGAAGGAGTTCGAAAGCGTTGGGTACGTTTGGAACGTATTCGAATCGTTCGGCAATTCGATCCCAGAGTGCCTGGCCGGTGAGAGGATTGTCTGGGTTATCGCAAGTCAGAGCGATGACTGCGACGCAAACCCATTCTTCATCTCCTCCCATCCAGAGGAAGTCCAGCAATTCGGCCATCTCTTCATGGCCGTTTGCCAGTTCGGCAAAAGTGCGAAGTAAAGGCATAAGACGGTACCTCCGTGGTTGGTTTGAGTTGGGTGCCTGCCTTTTGGTAATTTGAAAGTACCATAAAACACTAAAAAAATCAAGTCTCAATAAAAACGACCAGCGGTTAGGTGGTCGTTGACGGCATCTTGACTTCCAGGATGCGTTCAATTTCTTCGGCGATATTCCGAATATTTTTTCCGATTTGCGGCCTGTCAATGCCGGTTTCATCGGTTTCGGAATAAAACTTTTGCCGCAGATGGGCAAGCAGTTCTTCGTCGGAAAGGGGTGTTTCGCTGCCGTTGCAGCAGAGTATGGTTAGTGCTGCTGCGATTGCGTGATGGCTTAATTTCCGCAGCTCGCTACAGGAGCAAAGGAAATCAAAAATCACAATTAGCTCAAGGTTGCCGTTATGCAGCGCTTCAATGGTTGTGAACGGGTCAAACAATTCGACCAAAATTCGGCCAAGACCAGAACATTGATTGCTGTTAAACAGCGAACACTCAGTGCAGATTTTCCCCCTTGACTCAAGAAAATCATGGAAGAAGGTGTCAGGTGGTTGCGGGCACTGTACCCGCGATAGTGCATGCACTACAAACGCCGGTGTGTCCATATCTCCCTTCCTTTTCTATGGTAACCCCGCTGGGTGGGGGTTTTGGCGCGGTTAGCGAATGAAGCTATAGGACACTTTAGTGTTTGTTGAAAAAAATGTCAATCCTTTGAATATTTAAAAATAGTCACTGTCCCATTATCAATCTCGTAAATTTGATCGGCGGTTTTTTTAGCTTTAGCTTTGATTTTTTCAGCATTATTCCAATAACTATTTAAAACAAAGTAACCTTCATTAACCCCGGTTGCTGACATTGCCCGATTCATAGTTTCCTTTGTAGTATCCTGATAAATCATCGCCAAGAAGTGCTCATATAAAGTTTGGTTTTTGCCGCTGGGCATTGAGTAGAAAAATTGATCGCCGTAGTATTTTTTAAAACCAAATTCGTTAATAGCCGCGACGCCGATCATTTGATTTGCCAGAACAATATGGTCAGGGCTGGCAATTTGCTCGATGAAGTTAACTGCTTTGATATCCGATTCGGAAACACTAAAAAATTTTGCCGGCTGGTACCGATCAAGCGCCGGGTATGATAGGTATAAAGAAATACTGAGCCCGCCGCTAATGGCAAAAACTAAAAATATTTTTGCAAACCAATCTTTTTCCCACAGGTTTTTGATAATAATTGAAAGTCCAAGTAGGAAGAATGGCAGCAGAATGTAAAATGTCAGCACTAATAGTCTGCTAACAAAGTCGGCTTGGTCGTTATCGCGTAGGCTAGGGAACGTTAACCAATAGCGAATAATTAAATAATCAGCAAAAAGTACTGCCGCCGCCGCTAAGAAAGGTGCGTTGTTTTTGAGTAAGCGGCGTTTAGTAACATACATGATACCTAGCAGGATAATCGCTGACGCGATAATCAGGCGATTTAGATCAGCTAGATATACGAGATTGAGAGCTAAATCAAACTTGTTAACCCATCCGGCAATTGAAATATCCGTCAATTTGAAATCAGGATCAAAGTTAATCGCTGAACCGTTGAGAAGAAAAGCCATGGGTAAGAAAATAACAAATACTGCCGCCGCCAAAAAGTATAATGTTAAGTATTTGCTATAGCTGTTGTATAAGATTTTAAACAGGTTTAGCAGTATAACGGCGATAATCAGTGGAATGCCGGCGAGCGGATGAACAGCCGTGGTGGCAAATGCTAAAAGGTATAATATCATGCCATCAACCTGGTTGCGGTAATAAAGCAGCGACAACAAAATGGTGATTAAAAATAGTACATTAGCAAGATTTTGCGGCGCCGTCATAATAAAACTGCTAAACGGTATGACAAGTGCTGCTAGTGCTAAAGTGAGAGCGTAGTTTTTATGGAGCCAGAGATTAAAAACATAAAAAATTGTTGGGCCGACTATTAGTGAAAATAGTGCCGGAACTAGTACGCGATCAATCAAACTTAGGTCAATCATTGAAATTTTAGCAAGAAAAATTACAATGGCGTATTGCCCGAGGTAGTATAGCGGTGTGGGGTGGATCTGCCCGGTGGCGCTAATTATTCTTTCGGTCGCCTGGTGGATAAAAGGATCAAATCCATAGCCAATTTTATAGACAATCGTGGCAATGCCGGTACTTAGGAAGGTATGAATAATAATTAACGCCAGCGGCCCCTTGGTTCGGTGCGAACGTAAGAGGTACGTTGCTAAAATGGTGGTAGCGATAAAATAGATTGGGAAGAAAAATTGATGTACTGTTTGCCAGGGAGTTTGAATTGATTGAGTGGTCTGGCCTTGAACCAATAGATAAAATCCGCCGGCGGCGAAAAAGAGATATGCAATAGCTAATAAGAAATTAGTTTTAGATTCGCGCCGCTCGTCAAATTTATCAAGATAATTTTTTATCAGTTCTTTGACAGACAGTTTTTTTCTTAAGTGGGAATAGTAGTAGGGCGTAATGAACAGCATTGGTAATAGAAACACCAGGGAAATTATAAAATAGTCATCAAGTTTCAAAAAGAGCAGTGCTACCGTCCCGGCCAAGCTGATTAGCGCTAACAAAAAAACAAATCCCAGCATGATTTGCCATCCTGGTTTGGCGATAAAAATCGAGCCAAGAATGAAGCTCAGGAATAATAAGTAACAGAAAGTCAGGCCCAGTGCCACGATTTGATTTTGCCAGGCAGTGATATTAAAAACCAGACCAAAGCAAAGGATGGCTGAGATGAGAACATATTGAGACTGGCTTAGTTTTTCTTCCATTGTCTATTTTTATATCAGGATGATTATATTTTAGCACAAAATGCCTAATGTTTGCTATAATAATAAGGTATTATGAAAAAGCAATTTCCTATTTTTTTAATAGTTGCCGCGTTGGTGGCTTTAGTTGGCTATTTCTGGCTGGTTCGGCCGCTTGGCGCTGATTTGAATATAGGCCCGCGGTTTGATTGGCCGGATGAAACAGCTAATTATTTCTGGTCAAAAAGTTATAGCCAGACCGGAGAATTAACATTGGCTGAGCCAATGAACATTGCCGCACATAACCAGATTCATCCTCGCAGCTTTAACGTTCGAACTGACGGTTCGCTGGTGCCCGGAAGCTTTTTAGGGTTAATTCTCCTGTACGGTACATTGGCCAAAGTTTTTAGTTTGAGCTCGTTAATCTATTTTACCCCGATTTTTTCGGTGTTGGCGGTCTTGGCTTTCTATGGGATTGTTAAGCGAATTTTTAATGAACGAATTGCTTTGATTTCAGCGCTGTTAATGTTGTTTCACCCGGCCTGGTGGTATTACTCGGTGACGTCAATGCTGCCAAATGTGGCCTTTGTCGCTTTTTTAATTTTTAGCATTTATTTTGTTTTAAAAAACCATCACCCAAAATTAGTTGATGTTTTATTGGGTGGATTTTTCTTGGGGATCAGTCTTTCAATTAGGCCATCGGAAATTATCTGGGTTGGCTTTATATATTTAGTTTTGCTCGCTTATCGGCGTGACAATCTGCGGGCAAAAAATATTATTCTACTGCTAGTAATAACGGCCGCAGTTATGGCTCCGGCTATCTATCAGCAAAAAGTCATTTATGGTGATTATTTGGCGTCCGGTTATAATCAGCTTGATGAAATAACGCCGTCCTGCCAGACCTGCCAGATTGTGAAATCAGTTATTGCACCGTTTGGTTTTCATCCGCAATTGATGGCAGTAAATTTCTGGACCCACTTTATCAGTCGTTTTTGGTGGTGGTCACTTCTCGCCATTTTGGGCCTAATTGCCTTTTTATTCCAAACCAGCAAGCAGCGAATAGAAGTTTTCTTTTACATGTTGATTTCAATGTTTGTTTTTGCTTGGCTGGGAATTTATTACGGCAGCTGGCAGTTTACTGATCTATTGACGGTTCATCTTAATACGTTAGGTCTTTCTTATGTCCGGTACTGGTTGCCGTTATACATCTTGGTTTTGCCGTTTGTTGCTATTGGTTTGACTTGGCTGACGAACTTTTTCAAAAATCGGGTGAAAGTTTTAGCATTGGCTGTTTTGATTGGTGCGTTATTGTATCAGTCGGCCGATTTAGTCTTGGTCAAGAAGCCTGATAGTATTTTACCGGTTAAGGAACGGATTTTAGATTATCGTAAGACTGCGGCTAGGGTTTTTGATGTAGTCCCCGAAGATGCGGTAATCGTCACAGTCCGCAAAGATAAGGTGTTTTTTCCCGACCGGCGGGTAATTCATACTTTTGACGCTTTGTCGGTCAATCAAGAGTTACTTGGCATTTTGCCGGATCTAGTTAGCCAAGTGCCGGTTTATTATTATGCTTTAGGTCCTGAGCCAGAAGTAGAATTTAGTAATGGATTGAAACTTGAGACGGTTGAAACTATTGGTCAAGAGATTTTATATCAAGTCAAATGAGTAAATTTACGCTACGTATTTTGAATATCTGTTTAGTCTTGGGCGGGCTTAGTCTTGGGCTGTGGTTGGCAAATGTTAATATTCCTTATTACGGGAGCTTGATTATCAAACTTGATCAGGTTAAAGATCAGCCGATGCTTTCGCGGTTAGGTCCGGACGTGCGAATTTCGTTTAATAGTGACTCTTTTGATATTTTAGAAAGCCCAGTCTATTTTGATCTGCGTTCAATGCCGTGGTTTAGCAAGGCGTTGGTATATTTAACATTTCGATCAAAGGGTGATGACTTAGAGGGTGTAGCGCCACAGGTTGGACCAGACTGGCAATATCACCTTCAGCCGCCGGTGACTGTCATTGATTTGGAAAATGATTGGCACAAGGCAGTGTTTGAATTTGATTTGCGGAAGGTGTATCAAGAAAAAAATATCCGCCGGTTTTTGGTCTCGACCATTCATCAACCAGGAGGTAGTCTGGAAGTTTCGGACTTAACGATTATTTTGCAGCAATGAAATTTCTTAAGATCAAAAACAAAAATGTCCAAGCAGCACTGAATTCAGTTTTTAGGTTTAGTACAATTTTATTTGTAATTATTTTAATACTGGAATATCTTTTGCCAGGGTTTGTGACTAATTGGTTTAACCCAATTTGGTTCTTGCTTATCTCAATAATTAGCGTTATGATGCTAAAAATTAACGATTAATTTCTACAACGATGATTGATGGTGTTATTATCAATAAACTGGAGAAATATAATGACAATCGCGGCTGGTTGGCTGAGTTTTTTCGCAATGATTTGGTTGATTTTGATCCGGCGATGGGATATGTTTCGGAAACAAAACCGGGCGTTGCTCGCGGCCCACATGAGCATGTTCACCAGTCTGATTTTTTTGTTTTTTTGATCGGCAAATTTCGGCTTTATTTATGGGATAACCGCGTGGGCGCGAAAAATTATCGCATATTAGAAACCTATGATCTAGGCGAAGAAAACGCCGCCGGAGTAATTATTCCGCCAGGGGTGGTGCATGCGTATAAATGTATTTCCGACACGCCGGGGCTAGTCATTAATTTGCCGGATAAGTTGTATCGGGGGAAAAATAAATCAGAAGAAGTTGACGAAATTCGTTGGGAGGACGATAAGAGTTCGCCGTTTATTGTTGGTTAAAAAAGAGTCCGTCAATAAAAATCTTTTGGTAAAAATATGGAATTTTTTATGCCAGCCGGCCTATGGCAATTGGCAGTACTGCAGCTGCTTTTTTATTTGTTTATCGCTGCGGGAGCAGGCCTTTATCTATTTTTTAGAAAACCGATTATCTTTGTCGGTTTGCTAGCGTTATTCTCCAGCCTGGCTTTTTCGGTTATCTCTTTTAAGGCGGTGGTGCCGTGGTGGGGGTTAACGGGTGATGAGGTATTTATTTTTGCGTTTTTGCAGAAAGTTATTGCGGGAAATTTTTTCGCAGATTTTTTTTATTCGGCACTGCCGCCGTTTTATCCGCCGTTATATTTTTGGGTCGTTGGCGGTGTGGGTAATCTTTTTGGTTTGACTGCCGTGCAGTCTGGAAACTTGGGAGTGGCGTTGATGTTATTGGCAACGCCGCTGATAATTTATTTTTGGCAAGTTATTCGGGGCGAACAAAATCATTCATTGTTAGTGCTATTGCCGGCATTGATGTATGTGGTTAGTAGTTGGTCGGCGGTTATCGTCAAACCGTATGAATTTTTTTCAGCCGTACTGCTGGTTGTTTGGACTATCTTTTTAGCTCAGGACATCTATTATAAAAGACTTGGTTTCAAAAGCCTGATTTTTTATGGCGGTTTTGGCGGACTTTTGTTTTTAACTTTTTATTTTTGGTTTTTAGTTTTATTGATAGCGTTAGCCATATTAAAGCTAATGATTGAAACTGATTTTTTATACTACTTTAAAAAATGGTTTTTAGTTGGAGTAATAATAGCCGTAACAAGTTTGCCGTTTACTTTGCCGCTGGCTATGTCTTATGTTCGTTTTGGTGCGGAAAATTGGCAGGCGGCCTGGTTTATCGAAGAGTATCTTGACTTATATCTGCCATTTTTTGATTTTTCTATTTTTGGAGCAGTGGCTCTGGTGGGATTAATTTCTTTATTCTTGTTGCGGCAAAAAATTGAAATTAAGGTTTTAGGAAGTATATTATTGGCATGCTACACTTGGCAGGCAATTAGTTTATATACTATTTATTTTTGGGACGCTCCCTTTTTACCGGCTAAACCATTTTTATTTTTAGGTGGTGCCACATTATCAGCCGCGGCCGCCTTTGGGTTGACTGAGCTGATTGCCAAGGTAAAAAATAATAGATTGAAATTTGGATTAGTCAGTCTAAGTCTGGTTTTGTTTTCCTCGCAGTTAATTTTTGGCCCGATGATTTCTTCGGAGATTAAATACCACCTAAATCTCACTAGAAATCCGTTGCGTGAGGAATTTATGAATCTAAAGGGCAATCTCGAAAAGATTAGTGATTTAGATAATTTGACGGTGCTTTCTAGTGGAGTCCCGGAAATGTCTGCATTTGTGCCGCTCGATTACTATGTTAGTCATAACATCCATTTTTCTCACCCGGCCGCGCATTTTTCAGACCGCTTTTATTTTGTCCGAAACTTATCTGAAGCGTCTGACGCCAAAGATTTCTTTGAGCGCTTAAAAACTTCGCCGTGGTCCAAGATTGATGCGCTGTTGTTATTGAAGGGTCCGGGGTATTATCCTATCAATTTTTATCTTGATAACTATCCGTTAGGCGGCACTGAGGTTGAAGTTCGTTTTCCGCACCGCTTGATTGATGAGCGATATTTTGTTACAGTTTTTGAAGACAAGCAGTTTGTCTTTTTAAGGCTTAAAGACTAAATATTATGCCTCAAGATTGTATTTTTTGTAAGATTGCCGTTGGTGATATACCGAGTGCTACAATCTACGAAGATGACAAAATAAAAGTTTTTTTAGATATCAATCCGGTGACTAAGGGGCATAGTTTAATTATTCCTAAAGCCCATTACCAGATGATGGCTGACACGCCGTCTGATTTATTGGCACATGTATTCAGCAAGGCTCAGGAGTTAATGGTGGTGATAAAAGAAGCGCTTGAGGCCGACTTCGTCGCGTTGTCGGTGGTTGGCGTAGACGTACCTCATTTTCACGTTCATTTGATTCCACGACGTCACGATGACGGATTAAGTAATTGGTGGCCAACCGGGAAGTATGACAAGGGCGAAATGGAGCAATATGTTCAAAAAATTAAACAAGCATTTTAAGATATGAAACTATTAGTAACCGGCGGCGCCGGTTTTATCGGCTCCAATTTTATTCGGTATTGGCTAATGACTCATCCACATGATGAGGTGGTTAATTTGGATAAATTAACTTATGCCGGCAATCTGGAAAATTTGAAAGGTTTTGAAGGTAAACCAAATTACCGCTTTGTCTTGGGTGATATTACAAACATTGATGTCGTTGGAACCTTGGTGAAAGAGTGTGATTTGATTGTCCATTTTGCGGCTGAAAGCCATGTTGACCGCTCTATTGCTGACGCTGGTGAATTTATTCGTACCAATGTTGTTGGCACGCAGATTTTGCTGCAGGCGGCAAAAGATCATGACAAGCGTTTTCATCATATTTCAACCGATGAAGTATATGGGGCGCTCAGTCTGGACGCCCAAGAAAAATTTAATGAACAGTCGCCCTATAATCCGCGCAATCCGTATTCGGCGTCAAAGGCCGGGTCTGACCACTTAGTGCGGGCATTTTACTATACGCATAAGTTGGACGTGACAATCAGTAACTGTGCTAATAATTACGGACCGTACCAATTTCCGGAGAAGTTTATTCCGCTGGCCATTACTAATCTGCTCGAAGGTAAAAAGGTCCCGGTCTATGGTGACGGTTTATATGTCCGTGATTGGCTGTATGTTGATGATCATTGCCGGGCAATTGATTTGATTTTGCAAAAAGGCGAGATCGGTCAAACGTATTCGATCGGCGGCTTGACTAGTGGCATTAGTAATCTTGAAGTCGTTAAAAAAATTATTGCCCTGCTTGGAAAATCAGAAGACGCTATCGAGTTTGTGCAGGACCGCCCTGGTCATGACCGGCGTTATGAAATTGACTGGTCAAAAGCTAAACAAAAACTTGGTTACAAGCCGCAGTATGATTTTGACACCTATTTAGCAAAGACGGTGGAATGGTACCGTCAAAACGAAGGCTGGTGGAAAAAGATAAAATCCGGCGAGTATCGGGAATACTATAAAAAACAGTACGAAAGGGCGTAGTTGTTGATGACCAGTGATCGAATTGCAAAAAGAATATATGTTTCGGTGGTGACGTTTTTAGGCGACTGGCGCCAGATGATTAGCGATGTCAATAAATTTAAGCTGAAAGAAATTTCGCTTTTTTTGACCGGTATTGGCTACCGTGAACGCCAAGAACTCTACCAACTGCTGGCACAATCAACTGTCAGGCGGATTCCGCACGTTCATGCCCGACACGACATGAAAGAGTCAGAACTTGATTATTTAGTTAAACGATATGGCGTTAAGGCATTTACGATCCACTTTCAATTTTTAAAACATTTTAAAAATTCAAAACATAAGAAGATTTTTTTTGTTGAGACGAATGACGGCAAGCACCGCATTAAAAGTTTAGCGGCTTTGAAGCAGGTTGGGGGAGTGTGTGTTGATTTATCACACGTTAAGCAGTTTGAAATTTCTGGCAATCCGGAACTTGAAGTCGCAAAGCAGGCGATTAAAAAATACAAAGTTGGATGTAATCATTTAAGTGCGGTATTGCCAAACGGTAAAAGTAAACACACCGCCGCCGGGATTAGCCAATTAAACTATGTTACGTCGCTGCCAAAAAGTTATTTTTCTTCTTATATCAATATTGAGTTAGCAAATTCAATCCCGCAGCAGCTAAGGTTTAAAAAACACCTAGTAATGATTTTGACAAAACAATGGAACAAAAAATTTTAATTTTAGGCGCCAATGGCATGCTTGGCCATGACTTGGCCGAAGTTTTTAGCAATCAAAAACCAACACTGTGGGATCAGTCTGATTTAGATATCACTGATGAAGCGGCAGTTCAAAAAAAACTTAGCGCTTTTTCGCCAACAATTGTTATTAACGCTGCGGCCTATACTAATGTTGATGGTGCAGAAACTGATTCAGAACTTGCCTTTAAAGTTAACGCTGATGGTGTTGGCTACTTAGCGAAAACTTGCCAGAAATTGTCGGCCATTTTGGTTCATTTTAGTACGGAGTATGTCTTTGACGGTGAAAATAGTAACGGTTATAAAGAAGATGATCAAGCTAATCCGCTAAACATTTATGGGCAGTCAAAGGCTAAGGGTGAAGCGCTCGTCAGGCAATATTGCGAGATGCATTACATTATCCGTAGCAGTTGGCTGTATGGTAAATTTCCCCAGGTCGGTAAGCCGCGAGGCTTGAATTTTGTGGAAACTATGCTAAAATTAGCCCGTGAAGGACGGGATTTGAATGTTGTTAACGATCAGTTCGGCAAACCGACATATACATTAGATTTAGCGCAACAGACTAAAGAGATTGTCCTTGGCCAAAAATCGTGCGGCACGTATCATGTTGTTAATGAGGGTGTTTGTACCTGGTATGAATTTGCCCGAACAATTTTTGAATTTAGCAAGTTAGATGTCAAGTTAAATCCGATTACTTCCCAGGAATATCAGCTACCAACCCCGCGGCCGAAATATTCGGTGTTGTTAAACACAAAGCTGGAGCCGTTGCGCAGCTGGCAGGAAGCATTAAAAGATTATTTACAATAACTTATGAAGGGAATAATTTTAGCTGGTGGAACTGGTTCACGCCTGGATCCACTCACCAGAGTAACCAACAAACATTTATTGCCGGTTTATGATCGGCCGATGATTTATTATCCAATTCAGACGTTGGTTAATGCCGGTATTAAAGATATTATGATTGTCTCGGGCAAAGGGCATGCTGGACAATTTTTAGAGCTACTTAAATCCGGCAAGGAGTTTGGGGCTAAATTTTCATATGCGGTTCAGGAAGAAGCCGGTGGCATTGCTCAGGCGTTAAGCCTTTGTGAAGATTTCGCGGATAACGAAAAAATTGTCGTAATGCTTGGCGATAATATTTTGGAAGATGACATTACTAACGCCATTGAAAGTTTTAAATCGCAATCGTCTGGTGCCAAGATTTTTTTGAAAGAAGTCGTTAATCCAAAATCGTTTGGCGTTGCTGAAATTAGCGGAGATAAGATTAAAAGCATTGAAGAAAAGCCAAAGCAGCCGAAAACTAATTTTGCCGTAGTGGGTGTATATCTGTATGATGCCCAGGTGTGGGGAGCGGTGAAAAAATTAAAACCCTCCGGTCGCGGAGAGCTCGAAATCACCGATGTAAACAATTTTTACGTTAGTAAGGGTGAAATGACCTTTGAAATTCTTCAAGGTTGGTGGGGTGACGGCGGTGAATCATTTGACAGTCTGCTGCAGGCGGCGAATCTGGCGGCGGCTAAAAAGTAACTATTGAATTTCCAGGCGGTAAACGCCGCTTTGGTTGCCGATTTTTCCTTTGAAATAGAGATTATTTCCGCTGTTATCAATCGTCATTGAATCAATCGTTTCCAGAGAGGTTAACTCAATATTATTTTTTGTATCGTATTCTTTAGCTTCAATTATCCGGATGCTATTTTTTGTTTGGTAGATGATATAGTTGTGTTTAGGATACCAAAGTACTTGCTTGATTTCCTCGCCGAATCGGGTAATCAGATCTTTTTCCTTGGTTTTGGTATCAAAAATCCAGATTTCAAAATCGGTATAATATAAAATTTTTCCCAGTTCCACGGACCAGACGACTTGCTGGGCTTTATCTTGCAGGATGATGTCGTCGGCAATATCTGCAGTCGAGAATGAATCATCATTGATAATGAACAGGTCGCCGGTTCGGTGGTCTTGCAGGGTCAAAAATCCCGTGACTGATTCTTTAAAGCTGAATTGTGACTGGTCGGGCAGCTTTATTTTTTCGGTTTCGCTAACCGTTTTATTTTCCAAAATATTTTTATTCAGGTAAGATTCCCGTCCAGTTTTGGTGATGTAGTAGAGGCTTTGGTTTCGCACCTGGATATCCTGGATATTAGCGGATAATAGCGATGTTGTTGAATTATCAAATAAATCAATTTGGTATAATACTGATTTTCGCAAACCGTACAGATAGTTATCATTATTTTCATCCCAGACAACATCGTCGAAATTTAAACGCGTAATATCGAATAAATCTTTAATTTTTAGGGTATCAGCGTCAATAATCAGATATTTATTAAAGTCACCGACTGTTTGTCTGAACAGAGCCTTGTTTTGGCTCGGCGACCAACGGACAAATTCAAGGTTGTTATAGGTTTGGCGACCAAATGACTTAATCAAAAAATCGGTGCCGGTTTTGATGTTATAGAGTCTGAGCTCCTCGTCTTTTTCACTAAGTTTAGAGTAGATTATTTTCTCCTGGCTTGGCGCAGTTTTAAAAATATTGATATCACCTTCAATTAAATTAATTGGTAGCGTTTTTTTAAACAAGACAATGTCTCGGCTGAATGTTGTCAGATTGCTTTGCACTCCCAGGTCTTGTTGCCAGGGGTAATACCCATCTTTAGTCACTTGAACAAAATAGGTGTCGGGCAGCAGGCGAGTGAAACGTTTGGGAGTTTTACCTTCATATTTACCGTTAATAAAAATGTCGGCGTTTTTGGGGAATGATTCCAGATAAAGAATTCCGGTTTTTTCAACGCGGCCTTTTTTGAAATTATAGCTATAGCCAGCAGCGTAGATAATAGTAATTGAGGTAATAACAAAAAAGGCGATGATGAAAGTAATATATAGAATTCGGCGGTATTTAAGTTTCATAATGGCGCTGCTTGAAAAAAAGTAACTAAAATAGTAGAATTATTAAGTCTAACGTTTAAATTTTACCAAATTTTAGACCGCTTAGCTACCCTATGTCAAATTACCTCATCACCGGCCAGCAGCGCCTGCGAGGCACGCTGGTAACCAATACGTCAAAAAATGCCGCCGTTGTTTTATTGAATGCGGCTCTTTTGAATAAAGGTGTAACAACTTTAATGGGAGTGCCAAAGATTGAGGAAGTTAACCGGATCATTGAAGTGCTGGAAAGCGTTGGTGTTTCGGTGACCTGGTTTGGTGAAAACAATATTCGTATCAAGCCGCCGAAGAAATTAAATTTTTCCAAGCTAAATTATCAGGCAGCGAGTCGCACCCGAAGCATTATTTTTTGGTTAGCGGCGCTGGCGGCTGACTATCAGTCATTCAAAGTTCCACAGCCCAGCGGCTGTCGAATTGGCAAACGTACGGTCAAACCCCATTTGTTTGCTTTGGAAAATTTTGGAATAAAAGTAAAAACGACATCACGATATTATGAGGTTTTGGCGCGTAATCTTCGCGCGGCCGGCGACATTGCATTGTACGAATCGGGTGACACGGTGACGGAAAATGTTTTGATGGTCGCCGCCCGTCTTGGGGGCCGCACCAGGGTGTCGTATGCTTCAGCCAATTATCAGGTTCAGGACCTTTGTTTCTTTTTGCAGAAATTAGGAATAAAAATCAAAGGGATTGGCACCACCACTCTGGAAATTTATGGCCAAAAGAACATTAATAAAAATATTACCTATTATCTGACTGAAGACCCAATTGAATCGATGTTATTTTTGGCGATTGCAGTGACTACTAATTCAAGCCTGACGATTAAGCGGTGTCCGATTGATTTTTTAACGCTTGAGCTTTTAAAGCTTGAGAAAATGGGCTTTAAATATGAAATTCTGAGGCGGTATAAAGCCAAAAACGGCCAGGCCAATTTAGTTGATATTAAAACATTTAAGAGTAAGCTGGTGGCGCTTGAAGAAAAAATTTATGCCCGGCCGTATCCGGGTTTGAACATGGATAACTTGCCATTTTTTGTACCAATTGCCACGCAAGCGAAAGGCGAGACATTTATTTTTGATTGGGTCTACGAAAATCGCGCTATCTACTATACCGAATTAAATAAGCTGGGGGCGAAGGTTAATCTAGTTGATCCACATCGGGTTTATATTACCGGTCCTACGAAACTTACCGCCGCCGAAGTAATTTGTCCGCCGGCGCTACGGCCTTCAACGATTATTTTGGTTGCCATGCTAGCCGCGAAAGGCTCATCAATTCTACATCACACATATTCCATTGAGCGCGGGTATCAGGATTTGTGCAGCCGCCTGTCAAAAGTAGGTGCTAAAATAAAAAAGATTGAAGAATAATTTAAGATAATCACATGACGGAAAATCAAAATCAAAAACCAAAGTTAGTTAAAGGAATTTTGGTTAGTTATGCGGGCTTAATCGCCATATTGCTTGTTTTTATTTTGGGGTTTGCGGTTGGTAAGTCATCGTTATTTAAGAATGAGCAAAAAAATATTTCTGGTGGTGAAATCACCAACGCCGAAGAGATTCCTGACTTTTTGAAAGAAGATGTTGACTTTCAGGAATTTTGGCAAGTGTGGAAATATATCAAAGAAAATTATGTTCAGTCAGATGTTACGGACACCCAGCTATTTTATGGTGCAATGGCTGGTCTAGTTGGTGCCTTAGACGATCCGTATTCGGTATTTTTTGATCCGGAGATCTCGGAGAAATTTGAAGAAGAGCTTTCGGGTAGTTTTGAGGGTATTGGCGCTGAAATCGGCATCAAAGAGGGCCAGCTTACCGTGATTGCGCCGTTAGAGGGTACACCTGCTAAACAAGCCGGTTTGAGCGCTGGTGACGCGATTTTGGCTATTGACGGCTATGACACTGCCGGGATTGCCTTAGATTACGCAGTGAGCAAAATTCGGGGAGATAAAGGCAGCGAGGTGGTATTGTCTATCTATCGAACCGGCGATTCAGAACCGCACGATGTTACCATTGTTCGGGATACTATTGAAATTGACAGCGTTAAACTTTCCCGCAAGAGTGCTGACGGCAAACCGGAAGAAGGTTTTGAACTTAAGGATGGGGATATTGCATATATTGAGTTAAGCTATTTTAACGAAAATACCCTGGCTGATTGGAATAAGACGATCCAGGAAGCGTTAGCGGCGAATCCAAAAGGTATTGTCTTGGATTTACGTAATAACCCGGGTGGTTTTTTGCAGACGGCAATTGAAATTGCCGGTGAATGGGTGAATGGTAAAGAAGTGGTTTACGAGCGTTTACGCGATGGAGTGAAAATTGCTCATAATGCAAACCGCCAAGCACGGTTGAATGATTTTCCGACGGTTGTTCTGGTTAACCGAGGCAGTGCTTCTGGGTCGGAAATCGTGGCCGGTGCATTGCAGGATTACGATGAGGCGACCATTATTGGTGAAACCACTTTTGGGAAGGGTTCAGTCCAGGATTTAAAGAAATTTAAAGATGGTTCAGCAGTTAAGTTGACTATTGCTGAATGGTTGACGCCGCTGGAGCGCAATATCAATAAGGAAGGTATTAAACCAGATATCGAAGTTGTAATGACCCGCGAGGATTACGAAAATAACCGCGATCCGCAACTTGATCGAGCTTTGGAATTTCTCCGCAACGGTCAGTAAGGATTTAACACACATTTATGATCAGCCGCCTGGTATTAAAAATTCAGGGGCAGGTGCAAGGAGTCGGTTTTCGTTTTGCTTCACAGCAGGAGGCTCGAAGTCGAGGGCTACGGGGGCATGTTAAGAATCGTAAAGATGGTTCGGTTGAAATTGTTGCCGAGGGCCCAGCCGAGGACTTGAAAAAATTTGTGGACTGGTGTTATAATGGTGTTGGACCAGCAATGGTTCAAAAGATTGAACAAACCTGGTCGGAACCGACTAGTGAATTTTCTGATTTTGTAATAAAATTTTAGACTTTTATGAAAAAAACCCTGAAAGTAATTTTGTTAAAGAATGTCGCTAATTTAGGCAAAGCTGGAGATCTTAAAGATGTTTCTTTGGGATATGCCAGGAATTTTTTGTTGGCTAATAATCTGGCTGAGGAAGCAACGGCCAAGGCAATTGCCGAGCTTGATGTTAGGCGTGCTAAGATGGCTAAAGAGGCCGAACTGGAGCTGGGCCGGGCTGAAGAGCTGGCGAGAAAACTTGAGGGGCAAACAGTTGAGATTACCGCCAAGGCTAGTGATGAAGGAACATTATACGCTGCGATTTCATCTGCGAAGATTGCCAGCGCCTTGAAATCAAAGGGGTTTGATGTTGCTAAAGACCAAATTTCAGCCAGTCATATTAAAGAACTTGGAGAGCATGAGATTGTGATTAACTTAGACCACGGTTTAGAGGCAAGAATTACTTTAATTATTAATTCGGAATAACAGTGACTTTTAGTTTTGGTAAAATCAAAGCAGATATCAATTAAGACCCACCGTCGCCGGTGGGTTTGTCGCTATAAAAATATTAACTATCAAATTAATTTAAACATATGTCAAAATTTATTTTTGTGATGGGGGGAGTAATGTCCGGGGTTGGCAAAGGGGTAACCGCCGCTTCAATCGGAAAAATTCTTCAGTCCCGGGGATACCGGGTTACCGCGATTAAGATTGATCCATATATTAATGTTGATGCCGGCACAATGAACCCGACCGAACACGGTGAAGTGTTTGTTACCGATGATGGCGACGAAACCGATCAGGATATCGGCAATTATGAACGATTTTTAAACACGGATATTTTGCGTGTTAATTATATGACTACCGGCCGGGTGTATCAGTCTGTGATCAACCGCGAACGCAACTTGGAGTATGGTGGTAAGTGTGTTGAAGTGGTGCCGCATATCCCTGAAGAGGTGATTAGCCGGATTAAGAAGGCGGCCGTTAAATCAAGGGCCGATATTACAATTATTGAAGTTGGCGGAACGGTTGGTGAGTATCAAAATGTTTTATTTCTTGAGGCCGGCAGAATGATGCATTACCGAAATCATGAAGATGTTTTGTTTATTTTAGTAAGCTATTTACCGGTGCCCGGTACCCTTGGTGAAATGAAGACTAAGCCAACCCAATATGCGGTACAGCAAGTTAATGCGGCCGGGATCCAACCGGACTTTATTATTGCTCGATCAATCTTGCCGATTGATGAGCCGCGGAAACAAAAGATCTCAACTTTTTGCAACGTCAGTAAACACGACGTTATTTCTAATCCTGACGTAGAATCAATTTATGAAATTCCTTTGATTTTGGAGCGAGAAAATTTGAGTGAGAAAATTTTGAAAAAATTAAAGCTTAAGCCGAAAAAGAAGAATTTGTCTGATTGGCAGAAAATGGTTCGCTCAATTAAGAATGCCAAAAAGAAGGTAAAAATTGGTATTGTTGGTAAATATTTTGCCACCGGCGATTTCGTGTTGCCGGACTCATATATCTCAGTTATTGAGGCGGTAAAACACGCCGGTTTAGCCAATGGTGTCAAACCGGAGATTCATTGGATCAACTCGGATGTGTATGAGAAAAACCCCAGCCTCGTTAAGGAATTAAAAGATTATGATGGAGTGATTGTTCCGGGCGGTTTTGGCAGTAGAGGCATTGAGGGCAAGATTCAGGCAATTAAGTATGTCAGAGAAAACGGCATTCCTTATTTAGGATTGTGCTATGGCATGCAGCTTGCAACCATCGAATTTGCCCGTAACGTCGCAAAATTGACTGATGCTGCCAGTACGGAATTCAAACCAAATACCAAACATCCGGTAATTCATATCATGCCTGACCAAGCCGAAAAAATGGCCAAGAAACAGTATGGTAATACCATGAGACTAGGAGCATATCCGGCTGTGCTGGATAAGAATTCCAAAAGTATTGGGCTATATGGCACTAAAAAAATCAGCGAGCGTCATCGGCACCGCTATGAATTTAATAATGATTACCGCGACCGATTGACTAAAAAAGGGTTATTATTGGCGGGGTTATCACCAGACAAACATCTGGTTGAAATAATTGAAATTCCGTCTCATCCTTTCTTTGTGGGTACGCAGTTTCATCCAGAACTTAAATCTCGGCCATTAAATCCGCATCCTTTGTTCAAGGGGTTAGTGGCTGCGGCAAAAAAGCGTTCGGTCGCTAAGAAATAAAGACTAATAAAAAATCCTGCCACTTGTAAGCGGCAGGATTTTTTGAGTAATTATTTTTCGGAATTTTTCGGCAAGATGTTTACAAATTTTGCCCATTCAATATTTCCGGTAAATTTTTTGATCTTTTTGCGGCTGAATTTCACTACGCCTGGAATGAGGGCGTACAGCGTATCATCATTGCCACGCTTGACATTTTTTCCGGCTCGGAATTTACTGCCGCGTTGGCGGACTAAGATGCTTCCTGCGGGGGCAAATTCGCCCTCGTAAAGCTTAATGCCAAGTCGTTTGGATTGGGAGTCTCGTCCAAGATGTGTGGATCCACCGGCTTTCTTATGTGCCATAGGGGTAAATAATTAGTTTACTAACTTAACATAAATAATATAAAGGATAATTGTTGGATTGTCAAGCAACCTGCTTTAGGATATACTGGGAAAGTATGAAAATTAGCTATTTTTTGATAATAACCCTGTTAGTTGGAATTTTGAGTGGCTGTGCGCCTCGCATTGAGTCTAATTTTAATGCTGTAGCAAACGGCGAGCCTGATCAAATACCGGTTGCCGCTGACAGCAAAACGGCGACAACTTCCAACCAGCAAGACGTTGAAATTACCGAATCAGAGGTGCCCCTAAAGCCTGTTAAAGAAGAAGCGCTTGTTCCAAAGCCAACTGAGATGCCGGAAGCCGGGCCGGAAGCTGTTATACCTCAAAAATTAGATTCGGAAATGGTTTTTGTTTCCCAGGCTCCTTATGCAGTGTGGGATCAGTTGCACGAGGAAGCATGTGAAGAAGCGTCGATGATTATGGTAAAAAAGTATTTTTCTAAAGAGAGTCTGAGCGCTCACATAATGGAACAAGAAATTCTTGATTTAGTTGAGTGGGAGCAGACGCAGGGGTACCAAATTGATTTGACTGCTCAGGAAACGGCGACTATTTTACGCGACTATTTTACGCTTTCGGCCGAAGTAATAACTGACGTAAATGTTGAGCGGATTAAACAGGAATTAGTGGCAGGAAAGTTGATTATTGTTCCCGCCGCCGGCCGGGAACTTGGCAATCCGTATTTTCAAACGCCGGGGCCGATTTATCACATGCTAATCATTAAAGGGTTTGACGATAACACGCAGGAGTTTATTACTAATGATCCTGGAACAAGGCGTGGTAAAGATTTTCGGTATAGTTACCAGCGCCTGCTTAGTGCGATTCATGATTGGGATCATGAATTAGCAAAAGGAGGAATGACTGATGAAGAAATCAGTCAGGGACGCAAAGTGATAATTTTAGTTAGTAATTAATCTATGACTATTCATAAGACAAGAATATATTTTGATCACGCCGCCACTACTCCAATTGACAAGGAGGTTTTAGAAAGCATGATGCCTTTTCTGACTTCAGAATTTGGCAATGCTTCGTCGGTCCATTGGTTCGGCCAGACGGCCGCAGTAGCTGTTGAAAAAGCCAGACGGCAGGCCGCTGATGCCCTGAATTGCCGGGCGAATGAAATCTACTTTACATCTGGTGCAACAGAGAGCAATAACACTGTTATAAAGGGTTTGGCTCAGCCCGGGCAGCATATTATCGTTTCGCAGATTGAGCACCCCTCAATTTTAGAACCGGCAAAAATAATGGAACGGTGGGGAATTGAAGTAACGTATTTACCGCCTGACAGTAATGGTTTAGTTTCGGTTGAGGCTGTGTCACGGGCGGTTAAAGATAGTACTGTTTTGGTTTCAGTTATGTACGTTAATAACGAGATTGGTACCGTCCAGCCGATTGCTGAAATTGGTCGGCTAATTAGAGAGCTTAACCAATCTCGTAAGCAAAGAATATTTTTTCATACAGATGCTGTACAAGCCGCTAATTATTGTGAGCTGGATGTTGAGGCATTGGGAGTGGATTTACTATCATTATCCGGCCATAAAGTGTATGGGCCAAAGGGTATTGGTTTGTTATACCGTAAGGCCGAAGTGCCGCTGCAGTCGCTACTCTCCGGCGGCGGTCAGGAATATGGTTTCCGGTCAGGAACTTTAAATGTTCCGGCCATTGTTGGTTTTGGCAGGGCGTTGGAGCTAGCTTCAAAGAATCGGATATCTGACACGAAAAAAATTTTAGAACTACGTGATTATCTTATTAATTTGATTTTAAAAAAAGTCCCTCAAGCGCGATTGAATGGTGATAGTGAACATCGGGTTGCTAATAACGCCAATGTTCTTTTCCCTGAGTCTGAAGGGGAAACGGTTTTAATGCTGCTTGATCAGGCTGGATTTGCTGTCTCAAGCGGTTCGGCCTGTTCTTCTGGATCGCTGGACCCGTCTCATGTTTTGCTGGCATTGGGTCTTGACGCGACGGCTGCCAAGGCTAGCGTTCGTTTTAGTCTTGGTCGCGGCAATAATAAAAAACAGATTGACAACCTGATTTTAGCACTACTTGAGGCTTTGCAAAAATAAACGATATAAAAAAATCAGCCGGTAAATGTCGGCTGATTTTTTTATATCCTATGGGGTGGTTGTCGCAGTGTTGGTTGAAGTCTGATTTGGTAATTCTGCTTGGTTCGTTATAGTATTCTCTTGGTTGATTTCTGGGTTAACTTTATTTTCATTGAATGGATCAGTTATTACATCAAAATTAATATCATCGGTGGTTGATGATTTTTTATTTAGCCGATTTAAAACGGTTTCAACTTTGTTGATGTCAATAATGTCAGGAGCAACTTCTTTTTTAAGTAAGATTATTTCTTCCGATTGGGCGATAGTTTGGTAGAAATTTCTATATAAAAAACTGCCTAAGAGTGCTAGCGCCGTTAACAAGAGAACAAAAATCAGGATGTAAAAATATCGCAGGGAAAACAAGGCCTTTGACGCTTTAATTTTCGGTAATTTTATTTTCATAGGTTAGTAGTAATTTTTGCTTCCTCGGGCTCTGGCATAACATATATCTTTCCGACAATCAAAGAACTGACAACCGGATTAAGTGATTGGTCTTGAGCTGAACCCAGGGCAATGGAGCTAATACTGTAATAGTAGTTTAGTTTTTCTAGTTCATTTAAATATTTTAGAGTGTCGACGAATGTTCCTTTGACGACAATTTCAAGTGGTACGGCATGGTATGTTCCTGAGCCCTGATCTTGTTTGGTTCCTAATTTCAATGTTTGTTCCAGTTTATATTGGCTTGATATTGATTCAAGGGCGGTGATAAACTCTAATTCTTTTCCTTCCTTGATAAAAATGTTAGCCAGTTTATTTTTCTCAGGCTTAATTTTTTCAAAGTCCTCCATAGTTTTTTTCAACAGCTGTCCTTTGAGATATTTTTTTTCCAAATCTAACCTTTCTAAATAAACATCATTACTTATTTTTTTAATGTCATTAATCGTCGGTAAGATGATAAAATAGGATATCATTCCTGACAGCAACAACACCGCTAATACGGCAATTATAATTTTTTGTTTAGTCTGCATATTTTTTTATTTCGTCAATATTGATATCGGCTTTGACGCTGATATCAATGTCTTCTCGCCGCAGCAGGTTGTCAATTGGTACTTCAATGTTGAAAAACAGGGGAGAGGATTCCAAATTTTTTTGGAAGCTAAGAAGCTCGTCTCGGGTTGATGCAATGCCGGTTAGAAGAATCCGATTTTCTTTAATGGTTATGCTGTCCAAGCCAATACCGGTCGGCACTAATTTTGAAAAATCAATAAAAAATTTTGACCACAGCAAGTATTCGGATTGGATACTGGCAACAGCGTTTAGTTGAGTGTTGAAATTTTTGACATCTTGGCTTAAGGTGTTGGCATATTTAGTGGTTAGGGTTGTTTGCTCCACAATCCGGTTGAAGTGATTTTGAAGTACTACTTTTGCCGACAGCAATGCAATGGCTGACAGTATATTAATCAATAAAATGGCAATAACAAAATTTTTAATCATGATATAAAATTGAGTCAGGCGTAACTCATTTTTCTTCGATGGCGGAATCAGGTTGAGGTTAATCATATAGGGTTTTTTTATCAAACGATCTTAAGGCCAGGCCGATAGCAGTGGTATATGAGAGTATCCTTTCTTTGGGGATTGACCCTTTTTTATCATTTTTTATTTTTATCATTGGGTTGCCGATTGCCACTGGCAGATTAAGTTTTTGGGCAATGACTTTATCAATGCCAATGAAGTTGGATCCGCCGCCGCAGAGGATAATTTCTGCAATCTCGCTTGCCTCAGAAAAATTGCTTTTATAAAAGATCAGACTCTTTTTGATGTGTTTACTAATATCGTCGATTGGTTTTAAGAGAATTTTTAGCAGTGCGCCTTCACATCGCTGAGGATCAAGTCCGCAGACAATTTTTGCTTCCTCAGCCTTGTTGTGATCTAGCTTAAGTGTTTTTTCGATTGTCTCGGTAATATTATTGCCAGAAATCGGCAGACTTACCGTAAACTGGACAGTGCCGTGGTCATAAATTATTAAGCTGGATCGGGCGGCGCCAAAATCAATTATTATCCTTGGCTTGATGTCATTTTTATCGATGAGCGATCTAATGATGGCTGCTGATTCAATTTCCAGGATATATGGGGACAGGCCACTTTTTTCTAATGCCAAAAAATAACTTTCAACAATATTTTTAGCTGCGGCCCCTATTAAAATCTTAGTAGTGTCTGGTTTTTTTTCAATAATTTGCCAGTCAAGATAAATCTCTTCAAGTGCCATCGGAATATGATTTACGATCTCATCATTAACGAGTTGTTGATAGGAATTTTTATCTTCAGGGGTTTTTATCTCTATCACCTTAATAAAAGTTTTTGTTTCTGGTAACACTGAAATTACTTTTCGACCGTTTAATCTTCGGGCGGTCTTGGTGAGTTTTTTTATCAATTCAATCAATTTCTTTTCATCAGTAATTTCGCCATTAGTAATAACACCAGCCGGAAGTGCTAGTTCATTGTAGGAAGTTATGATATTTTTTTTACCTTTTTTGTTTAGCTGAATTAACCGTAATGCGCCGTCACTGATATCGATGCTAAAAAATTCTTGTCCGAAACTTAGTGCCATAATTTTTTGATTTCTTTTGAATAATTATAGCAATTTTTTAATTTATTAACAATTAATATTGTTCTTCCCAGTGATCAATTTGAATTAATGGTCCGTTAGGGTTATAAATCGGATCAATCACTTTTTGGAAGTTTTCCGGCGTATAGACTAAATTAATTGCGCCGCCACTTGAAGTAATTTCAGCGTCAAACCCGGTCATACTGCCATTAATATTAAAAACAGTTCCTGAGCTGGTAATCTCCAAGTCGTCTCCGGCATAAATCAAGCCGTTTATATTGACCGTGCCTCCGGAGGTGGTAATATCAACGTCTTCTTTGGAAATTAGCCCGCCGCCATAGGTAGCATCAGAGTTAACGGTTAACGTTCTACCGGCTAACGTCACTTCAATTTCTCCTTCAGCCACTAAAACACCGTTAATGGTCATATTTTTGCCGATAATTTCGGCCTCACCCGCAACATAGATTATCCCGTTAAGCGTGGTATTGTTAGGCAGGTTTTTAAACTGAGTTTTGGTATATGTGGCTGTCGCCCGGCTTTTCCAAGAATTGGGATCATCAGAGTCAATATCAATTTGTAGCATGTCAACAGTTGAAGTCGGCGCTTCTTTATAGCTGTTATTAAGCGTGATTTTACCTCCGGCCACAACATTTATAACGTTTGATGAGGTGACCGCCCCATCGGTCACCACAATTTCAGCGCCCTGGACCTTAAATTCTTGGTTTGCATGAAGGCGACCGCCAGTAGAGCGCAGAACAATTCCAGAGCCCGTAAACCGAAAGTTGCCGTTCTGTTGGGATCCGCGGCCGCCAGCAAATGTGGCATATTCCCAAGTGGTGCCGCTGCCGGTTGGTCGAGAAATGTATGATTTTACCACTCGTTGTGAAACATTGTCTCCAATTTGATATGTTGAAGTAGCAATAATCCAGGCTTCAGCCGTTACAGTATTTCGGGCAGTGACTTGGTATGAGGCGTTAGTATCGCCAAAGACGCTGGATTTACTAATATCGTTTGTGGCACTTAGGGTGCCATTCAAAAATGCATTTTTTGTGGCAGTATCGTTTTGGATTTTCCAGAGCATATCATTGATGCCAGTTTCGGCCAAATAGTAATTTTTTGTGGCTAGCGATTGGACGTTGGCAATTTTGTTTTCTGAATCGGCTGTTGAAAGCAGGTATGCTCCCACGACTAACAAACTAGTCATGACTAATGTTGACATTATCAAAACGAAGCCGCGAGGTGTGGTTTTCATATATTTCTCGGGTTAATAACAGTATCAATTTCTATCGCTTCCGTTTGTTTTTCTAAAAATAGTTCAATGGTTATATTATCGCCGCCAAAAAAATTCATGCTGGAAAAGTTTTCGCCAATAATTTTTTCTTCAAGCACTGATTGGTCGGGAGCGCCAAAGGCGTCAACATCATCCCAATAAACATAGGTTGAGGGGTCGGTATCAAAATAGTAAACGATAATTTGTTTTTTTAAATCATCACTGTCCAAAAAATATCTAATATATTGAATTTGGGAGGTGGTGTGACCGTCTTCAAATTGAATTTCGTGAGGAACGGTCAGGGGGTCGGAATCATCAGTCGGCAATATGGTGACTAGTTCTTTAGCTTGTCTGATTTCGCGTGACATTAAATCCAGAGTAATTCTGGCGTTTTGAACTAATTCAGATTTGAGGTTACTTTTTCTAAAAACCCTTTGATTTAAAATAAATGTTGAACTGACAATTAAAAGAATGAGCAGGGCAATGGTAATTGCCACCGTTAACTCAATTAGGGTTAAACCACTTCTTTTAGTTGGAATTTTTCTGTCCATTATTAATAGTCGCTAATAATATACTGAATCTCGGTTGATTTTTCTTTTAATACTACGGGGGATTGCCAAAAGACAGTGACGGTAATTTTTTTGAGTCCGACATCTGAGGCGGAGGAGTTAAAATTGTTATCAACTGTTTCAACGGTAGTTTGTCGCTGAAAATTGTATAGTGGCGAAGCCGGGTCGGATGAAACGCGATTTTTTGCTTCAATTGTCCCGGTGCTGATATCTTCATAGTTTAAAGATCGTATTTCTTCAATTTTGCTCAAGGCGATATTTGATGCCATGGTTTGGCTTTGCGAGTCACCAATAATTTTTATTCCCAGCGGGAAAAATTGCATGATGCCAAAAATCGCCACTAGCAGTATCAAAATTGCTATAGTGGATTCAATAATGGTGAATCCCGATTTACTGTTCAATAATTTCGACATAGCCAGATGGTTTTATCTCAACGGTTGAAGTTTCGTTTTTAGTATTGATTAGGACAATGTTGCCGGTTTGAGCCGCACCGCCGGTTGGGTTAAAAGTTACCGTGTTAGCGGTTAAGTTATTGATTTGGTTGATGGTTACTTCGGCAGCTATGTCAACCGTCTTAATAACCTCGTTAGTTTCCGAATTGATTATTTTATACTCGTTACTGGTTGGGTATAAGGTTAAATCGTATAGCACTTGTTCAGTAATTGCCAGCTGCTGAGTAAGTCGCAGGTTTGTTGCCAATACTCGCGCCTCGCTTCTGAGTTTGGTATTTTTTTGGTAGTTGATAAATACGGGAATAGTCACCAAAGTTATAAGACTGACGACGACAATGGTAATACTGAATTCAATTAACGTGAAACCTTTTTTCATTAGATTGCCTGACTTAAAGAGTACATTGGCATAATGATGGCTACAGCCATACCACCAACGCCGATACCCAGAAGCACCATCAATAGCGGCTCAATAATTGATGGCAAATTTTCCATCGTTTGGCGCACATCTTCTTCGTAGAAAGAGGCTGATTCTTCTAAGATTTCATCAAGTGATCCGGTTTCTTCTCCAACTGCAATCATCTGTAAGACTACGGGAGGAAATAAGTTCATGTATGGTGTTAGAGAATCTTTGATATTAACTCCTTTTTTTATTTTTTCTTTAGCGTCTGATAAAGCATTTTTAAATAGAGCGTTCCCGAGGATTCGGGCAGTAATTTCAAAGGATTGAACAATCGGGATGTCAGTTTTAAGCAGAGAGCTTAGTGTTCGACAAAAGCGCGCTAGGTTAATTTTTTTAATGATGGTGCCGGCGACGGGCATCTTGAGCAATAACTGGTGAAATTTCAACTTTCCTTCTTTAGTTTTTATAATTCGATTAAGTGCAATGATGCCGACTACGGCAGCGATGGCAATAAAAATTCCGTAGGTTACGGCAAATTGACTGCTGGCAATCAGGATTCTGGTTGGCAGTGGCAGGGTAACATTCAATTCCAAAAAGATGCCCGACATTGTCGGAATCACATACACTAAAACCAAAACGCCGATTGCCACCATCATCGCAATAACAATCATTGGATAAATCATTGCCCCCTTAACTTTAGAAATGATCTCGTTGTCTTTTTTCATTTGAATAAAGAGCTGGTTTAATACATCTTCCAGTTTGCCGGACGCCTCGCCGGCTTTAATCATATTAATGAACAGGTCGCCAAAAACATATTGGTACTGTTCAAGACCCTTGGAAAGCAGATTGCCTTTTTCAACTCCTTGCTGAATATCGGCAAGTATTTTTCGAAATGATTTTGAGCTGGTCTGTTCGGCCAGTGTCTTGAGGGCTACTGCCAGTGAAATGCCGGATTTAACCATAACACCAAGCTGCTGAACAAAAAATATTTTGAGCGCCAGCTTCAGTTTTCTGGGTCGGCCAAAGCGGCCAAGAATTTTTTCAAACATTATGTTGGTTTTATTTTTATTTAATCTTTGGTGACGCGCAGTACTTCTTCAATGGTGGTGATGCCCGTTTTGGCTTTAATAAACCCGTCTTCTAGAATACTCATCATGCCATTCTTTTTTGCCGCTTCTTCAATTTCGTTGGCGGTACCACCCCTGGTGATTAAGTTGGATATTTCCGAGTTGACCTCTAAAACTTCGTAGAGCCCGACCCGGCCTTTGTAGCCGGTTTTATCGCATTTTTTACAGCCTTTGCCGCGATAGAATAAAAGGGACTCGCGGCTTTGTTTTTTGGTAAGCAGGTTTTCTTTTTCCAGGGTTGCAAGGACCGAATCAAGGTTAATTTGTTTTTCAAGTTTGGACAGCTCTTCTTTGCTGAGGTTGTAGCTTTCAATACAGTCCTGACAAATTTTTCGCACCAATCGCTGGGCGATGATGACATTAGTAGTGGACGCAACTAAAAAGGCGGCGACTCCCATTTCACTTAAGCGGGGCAGGGAAGTTGGTGCATCGTTGGTGTGCAGAGTGGACAACACCAAGTGGCCGGTGAGCGCAGCATGAATTGCAATTTCGGCAGTTTCGTCGTCGCGGATTTCTCCGACCATGATAATATTTGGGTCTTGCCGTAAGAATGATCGCAGACCGCTGGCAAAAGTGTAGCCGATTTTTGGGTTAACCTGGCTTTGGTTAAGTCCGGGCATGCGGTATTCAATCGGATCTTCAATGGTAGTAATATTTACTTCCGGCCGGTTTAAGATGTTTAAAATCGCATACAGGGTTGTGGTTTTACCCGAGCCGGTTGGTCCGGTAACCAGGATTAAACCGTGGGGTTTTTCAATATTTCGTTTAATCGCTTCAAATGATTTTTTTTGAAACCCTAATTGTTCCAAAGTAATAACGCCGGTGTTTTCATTCAAGGCACGCAGAACGATTTTTTCGCCGTCATAAGTCGGGATAATGGAAACACGAAATGATACCTTATATTCGTTTGTTTGGACTTTAAAGCGGCTGTCTTGGGGCAGGCGATGTTCGTCGAGTTTGAGGTTTGATAAGATTTTGATACGAGCGATAATGCCGGCGTGAACTGATTTTGGTAGCGTCATAACATTTCGTAGAATACCATCAACGCGGTAGCGCACCATTACTTCTTTTTCTGTCGGCTCAATGTGAATATCGGAAGCATTTTCAAAAATGGCGTATTCTAAGAGGGTGTCAACAATTCTGATAACCGGCAGATCGTGCGCCAGTTCCTTGAGTTTAGTATCGCCATTTTCGTCGCCATTATCATTGTCTTTGGTCAATTCCTGGAATTCGGCTTTCAGGCCTTTGTGATAGTTTTTAAGGGCTTCATTGATACCTGATGGCGTAGTGATATGAATTTTTATCTCAGCATCGGTTTTTTTGCTTAGAAATTCAAAAATCTGGAGATCTTCCGGATTTAGGGCAGCGATTTTAAGTTCATGCTCATTGCGGTCAAAAGCAGCGATTTTATGGGTCGAAGCGATTGGTTCTGGTATTAAAAAAAGAATATCTTTGCGGATAGTCTCGTTTTTCAGGTTAATAAAAGGCAAATTGAAATATTGGGCAACAATTTGGTAGAGCTGGTCCTCGTTAAACGCTTTTTGAGACAGGATGTATTCTTCCAGGCTTTGATTTCTTTTTTTTGCTTCTTCAAGATAGAGATCAAGCTCTTTTTTGCCAATAGTTTTTGTCTCTAAAAGAATTTTTTCTAATTTGCCGTCATCAATCATAATTATTTTGTTTTTAGGTTGGTTCAAAGCTATTTTATTATACCATAAAATTAAATTTTAAAAAAGTTGGAAAGTGGACAAAATCGGCAATAATCATTATGATTAAAATATCTTAAAAATAGCAAAAATATGATCTTAGATTTTTTCCAGGAAGCTTCAGAAAAGGCTTTTAAAGACAAATTGATTAAATTCGGGCTGGTTTTTTCATTGTTGGTTAATATACTGTTATGGATTTTTTTGGCCTGGCAGTCACAGAAGCTATCAGCGGTTATTCCGCTTCATTATAATATTTATTACGGTATTGATTTTTTTGGCCCGTGGTATTATCTGTTTTTGTTTCCCGGACTCGGTTTGGGTATCTTGGCGCTGAATTTTTTGCTGGCTTTGATGACATATGCTAACTATAAGATTTTAAGTTATTTTTTGATGGCCAGCCTGGTTGCAATGCAGATTTTTTTGTTTTTATCTTTGGCGGCGGTTTTAACAATTAATATCTAATAAGCGTTGTGGCAAATTTCTATATTACTAAAATTTTCTTTTTGACTACCGTATCGTTTATTTTGACTTTGATTTGGACTCCGGTTTTAACCCATTTTTTGTATAGCTACCGGCTTGGTAAAGGTATTCGCGATGAAGCCGCCGCCCCAATTTTTGCAAAAATGCATAAAAAAAAGGCCGGCACCCCAACGATGGGCGGGATTTTAATCTGGGGCACGACATTGTTTTTGATTTTATTCTTCTCGTTGGCGGGAAAATTTTTTAACGGCGTTTTTGGTCAGCTTAATTTTTTATCGCGGGCAGAAACTCTGTTGCCGCTTGGGGCGTTGGTAGCCTCAGCGGTAGTGGGAATGATTGACGATTTGTTTGATATTTGGCGAATGGGAAAAGATGGCGGCGGATTGCGAATGCGCCATCGGTTTATTATTTACGGCTTAATTGCGGCGATTGGCGCCTGGTGGTTTTATTTTAAACTGGAATGGACAACGTTATACATTCCGTTCATGGGATATTTCGACATCGGCTGGTGGTACATCCCGTTTTTTATTTTTGTCATTATCGCAACAGCTCACTCGGTAAATCTAACAGATGGGCTCGATGGTCTGGCAGGCGGAGTTTTGTTGGTAGCGTTTGGGGCGTACGGCGCCATATCGTTTGCCCAGGGTCGTTATGATTTGGCAACTTTTTGTGGCGTAATTATTGGTGCTCTCTTAGCGTTTTTGTGGTTCAATATCAATCCGGCTCGATTTTTTATGGGCGATACTGGTTCAATGTCGCTTGGTGTTACGCTTGGTATTATCGCCATGCTGACTAATGCGGCATTATTGTTGCCGATCATCGGTTTTATTTTTGTTCTTGAAACTACATCAGTGTTGATTCAAATGGTATCAAAGAAATTTTTTGGCCGTAAGATTTTTATTTCCTCGCCGCTGCATCATCATCTTGAAGCCAAAGGTTGGCCGGAACCAAAAATCGTTATGCGGTTTTGGGTAATCGCTGGTGTCACTGCAATTATCGGACTGATTTTATTTTTAAGCGACAAAAGTTAACATGCCCAGTGCCTTCAAAGATAAAAAAATAACAGTCATGGGTTTGGGGCTTCACGGCGGTGGAGCCGCTGTTGTCAAATGGCTGGCAAATCAGGGCGCTTGTTTGACGGTAACCGACCTAAAAAATAAAAGACAGCTGCAGCCGTCGTTGGATGCCTTGAAGGGGTTAAAGATTAATTATGTTTTGGGTCGCCATCGTGAGCTAGACTTTGTCGGAGCGGATTTGATTATTCAAAACCCGGGAGTGCCGCGCGAATCAAGATATTTAAAAATTGCCAGGAAAAAGGGAATTTTGATTGAAAATGATGCCAGTCTTTTTTTTAAACATTGCCCTGCGCCGATTATTGCGGTGACCGGGACGAGAGGTAAATCAACTACGACGAGCTTGATTTATGAGTTGTTAAAGCAGACATCAAAAAAGGTTTGGCTGGCCGGGTTGCCTCAAAAACCAATGCTTGAAATTTTAGATCGGGTTCATCCCAGTGACATAGTGGTGCTTGAGCTATCTTCTTGGCAATTAGAAATTCTTGGTAGTTTTAAACTCTCGCCGCACGTTAGTGTTGTTACCAATATTTATCCCGATCATTTGAACCGCTACGGTTCTATGGCGGCGTATATTGCTGCTAAAAAAAATATTTTTCTTTGGCAAACCAGTAGAGATAGCACTGTTTTAAATTTTGATAACGCTGAAACAAAAAAACTTGGTCGGGAAGTTTCCGCCAGGCGATTCTGGTTTTCAAAAAAAGTTTTTAAAGAAGAAAATGGCGTTTTTGTTGTCGGACAAAAAATTTACCTACGTCGATTCGGCAAGCAGACTTTTTTGGCGGACGTTTCAGATGTCAATTTGGTCGGCGAGCATAACTTAGAAAATGTTTTGGCAGCGTTGGCGGTAGTAACGATGTTTGGGGTTACTAACCGGGGGATTAAAACGGTATTAAAAAAATTTCAAAATTTGCCGGGCCGATTGCAAATGGTTTTTCGTAAGGGGGGAGTAGAATATATTAACGACACAACTGCTACCACTCCGGACGGCACGATTGCTGCACTGAGGGCTTTGAGAAGTAAAAACTTGGTCGGCAAAAGAATTGTTTTGATTGCTGGCGGTGCTGGCAAAAATATTCCTACCATTAAATATCGCCAACTGGCAAAGGAAATTAAAAACAGTTGTCGGGCGGTTGTGCTATTTGCCGGCGAAGGTGGCGAAAAAATCGGCCGCACACTTCGGGCAGAAAAATTCCAGCCGGTGGCGTATGATGTTTGCACCATGAGTGAAGCAATTGGTTTAGCCAACAGCTTTGCCAAGCCGGGAGATACGGTAGCGTTGTCTCCGGCGTCGGCAAGTTTTGGCATGTTTATTAATGAGTTTGACCGCGGTGATCAGTTTGTGGCCCTGGTAAAAAAATTATGAGACGGTTTCATCTTGCAAACAAAAAGAAAAAAAGTAATTTATTATCCAGAGTTTTACCTGATCAAAAAAGGTTTGGTAAAACGCCGGATTATTTTTTGGCCGGATTATTTTTTGTCATTATTCTTTTTGGTCTGTTAATGCTTTCGTCAGCCAGCAGTGTGTCGTCGTTTCGTGAATACAATGATGTTTACTTCTTTTTAAAGCGGCAGATTATCAGAGGATTTTTGCCAGGTTTGGCATTATTTGTCTTTTTCACGGTTGTTAATTATCGAACTTGGGAAAAATTTACGGTGCCAATTTTTGGCTTAGCGTTGCTGCTGTTGGTGATGGTTTTAATCCCTGGCATTGGTGCTACGTATAATCAGTCGCAAAGCTGGATTAGTATTGGTGGTTTGTCGTTTCAGCCGTCAGAGGTTGTTAAATTGCTTTTAATTTTAAGTTTAGCCGGCTGGTTTTCCTACCGCGGTGAAGCAATGACTGGCGACTTTTGGAATGGTTTTTTGCCATTTTTGGTTATCTTGGGACTGGTTGGTGGGTTGGTGGCGTTGTCGGACCTTGGAACAGCAATTGTCATTGTTGCGATTGCTGTCGTGATTTATTTTGTTGCCGGTGCGCGAATTAGGCACGTTATTAGTTTAGTAGTGCTGGGTTTTGGGGCTGCAGCGGTGTTGATCGCTAAAGCACCATATCGCGCCGAACGTTTGATGACTTTTTTAAATCCGGAGCTTGATCCGCTGGGGTTTGGGTATCATATCAATCAGGCTTTTTTGGCGATTGGTTCTGGTGGTCTGTTCGGGCTGGGGTTTGGGCAGTCGCGCCAAAAATTCGCATATCTGCCAGAAGTGATGGGAGATTCAATTTTTGCTATCATTGCTGAAGAGCTGGGTTTTATTTTTGCCGCGAGTCTGATTGTCTTGTTTTTACTGCTGGCTTGGCGCGGATTGAAGCTGGCAAAAAAGGTTGAGGATGACTATGCGAGGTATATTGTTGTTGGCATCATTGGCTGGTTTACCTGGCAGGCTTTTTTCAACATCGCAGCAATGATTGGTTTAATGCCGTTGACCGGAATTCCGCTACCGTTCATTAGTTATGGAGGGACTGCCCTAGCTTCAGCGATGGCGGCGGCCGGCATTTTGATTAATATTTCCCGCCAGTCTTAGCTTGCCGCCCGGGGAGTAATTTGTTACTTTTAAGCTATGAGGATACTATTTTCAGGAGGCGGAACAATCGGTTCGGTTAGTCCCTTGATTGCAATCTATGAAGAGATAAACAGCAGTGTTTCGGGTGCTGATTTTTTATGGTTGGCAACTAAGGAGGGTACAGAAAATTCGCTGATTAGTTCCTATGGCATTCCAATCAAAAAAATTTCTTCCGGCAAAATGAGACGCTATTTTAGTTGGCGGAATTTTTTGGATCCCTTTTTAATTGTAGCGGGGTTTTTTCAGGCATTAAAAATTATCTGGCAGTATCAGCCTTCGGTAGTAATGACTGCCGGTGGGTTTGTTTCAGTGCCGGTTGCCTGGGCAGCTTGGGTGCTAGGAAAACCGGTGACAGTTCATCAGCAGGATATCAGACCAGGATTAGCAAACAAATTGATGGCGCCGGTAGCAACTATTATTACCGTCACATTTAAAAAATCATTGAAAGATTTCCCGTCTAAGAAAACGACAGTGGTTGGTAATCCAGTGAGAAAAGACATTTTAACCGCTCGCCGGGAAGAGGGGTATAAAATTTTTAATCTTGATCCGAATTTGCCAACTTTGTTAGTCATTGGCGGCGGTACGGGGGCGTTGAGTTTAAATAATTTAGTCGTTAACAGTTTGCCGCAGTTAGTGCAATTTTGTCAGGTGATTCATTTAACCGGCGGGCGACTTGATGTTGAGGCCAGCCATTCACGTTATCGTAGCTTTGATTTTTTAACAGACCAATTAAGGTATGCGTATGCGGTCGCCGATTTGGTTATTACTCGGGCGGGGATGTCGTCGTTGACTGAACTAGCCGCTTGGCAAAAACCGTTGATTGTTGTTCCGATTCCGGAAACTCATCAGGAGGAAAATGCGGCGGAATTTTTCCGTAATAATGCGGCAGTACTAATCAATGAAAAAGATCTTAATCCTGATATTCTGGCTAAGGCTGTCAGAGAGCTACTAGATGACAAGCCAGCGCTGAGTAATTTGAGCCGTAATATCACTAAGATTTTACCGCCGAATGCTTCTCGAAAAATAGTTGAGTTAATTTTATGAGCGAAAACATTTCGCGAAAAAAAGTTGGTTTAGCTTTGTCTGGCGGTTTTATCCGGGCCACGGCTCAGATCGGCGTGATTGAGGTTTTGGAAGAAAATAATATTCCGATTGATATTATCTCTGGCTGTTCATCAGGCTCGGCAATTGCCGGCGCTTATGCCGCCGGAACACTGCCGCAATTAAAGAAGCGGTTGATTGAAGGCCGCCGCCGAGATTTCTGGCGGGTTATTTTTGAACCAACGATTCCCCGGGAAGGGTTTTTAAAAGGCGAGCGTAACCGGGTGTTTTTTGAGGAGTTTGTCGGCGACAAGGAGTTTAAGGATTTGCATAAAAAGGTATTACTGACAGTGACTGATATTTTGACCATGAAAGAAACAATCATTGCCGACGGCAAGGTTGGGCAGGCAATTCAGGCTTGTACGGCGGTGCCTGGTGTGTTCAAACCGGTTAAAAGAGGTGGGCAGGTCTTAGTTGACGGCGGAAATTTTAATATGATCCCTTCAAATGTCTTGTATCAAAATGGCGCGGATTATGTCATTGCCGTGTATGTTTCCCGGCCGCCGAGCCTGTTTACCAGATTTTTTTCGACTTTGCGCGGCCTGAAAAAAAATAAAAAAGAAGCAATTAAAAATCATAAAACGAATTTGAATATTATTGACTTAATTTATCGGGCGTCCTGGCTATCGGTCGCTCAATCAAGGAATTTTTATCATACGGCTTATCCATATAATATTATTATTGATCCGGGAATTAAGCATATTGGCCGAATGCACACTAGCGCCGTTAAATATTGTATTCAGGAAGGTCGTCGGGCGGCATTGCGAGCAGTGCCACAGATTAAAAAGGATCTAGGTTTATGATTAATATTAACAGCATAAAAAAAATTTATTTTATCGGTATTAAAGGCGTAGCAATGTCTGGTTTGGCTGTGATCTGTAAACAACGGGGGTTGACGGTTTTTGGCTCCGATGTTCCCGAAAAATTTATTACGGATAAGATTTTAATTGATAATGACATCGAAGTTTTTGAAAATTTTTCTGCTCAGAATATGAGCGTTGATCCAGATTTAGTGGTGATTGGCGCCTCATGGGGAAGCGAAAATGTTGAAGTGGCAGAATGTCACAAAAGGAAAATCCCGACCATCAGCGATTCAGAGTTGCGCGGTATTTTAAGCCGTGAGAAAAGGACTATCGCGGTAACCGGCGTTCATGGCAAAACCACCACCACGGCTTTAGTGGCGCATGTGTTTCGTCAGGCGAGGCTAGATCCGAGCTTTTTAATTGGAACCGGACAAGTGCCTGATTTAAAAAGTAATGCCGCTTGGTCGACGGGCGCGCATTTTATTGTTGAGGGTGATGAATATATTCGGGCAAAAAATGATACCGTTTCAAAGTTTTTAGATCTTGATCCGGCCATTTCGATTATTACCAGTTTGGAGTGGGAACATGTTGATGTATTTCCCGATTTGGCATCTTTAGAAAAATCTTTTGCCCAGCTGATTGAGAAGACAAAGAATGTTGTTGTGGCATGTGGTGATTGGCCTAGTGTTAGAAAGATTATTGCTAACCAAGATAAAACCATTGTTACGTACGGTTTGGGTGACGATAATATGTATGTTGCTAGGGACATCATTCATGAATTTAATAAAACTACCTTCAGGCTTTTTAAATCCGGGGAAGAAATTGGTAAGTTTGAGACGGGCTTGTTTGGCGTTCATAATGTATTAAATTGTTGTGCCGCCATTATTGTTGGCTTAATGGAAAGTGTCAGCCTGGAACAGATTAGAGTGGCATTGTTAAGTTTTAAAGGAACTGAACGCCGGTTTGATGTCTCAGAAAAAAATGGCATTATATTTGTTGACGATTATGGTCATCATCCGACGGAAATTAAGACTACTCTTGAGGCGGTGCGCCATCGTTATCCTGATAAAAAAATTTGGTGTGTCTTTCAGCCGCATATGGTTTCGCGGACTAAAGCGCTTTTGTCTGATTTCACCCGAAGTTTCAACAGCGTTGACCGGATAATTTTTGCCGATATTTTTGCTTCGGCGCGTGAGCAAGGCCATGATTTTACCTCAGAACACCTGGCGCAAGCCACTAAAATAAATCATCCCGACGTGGTTTACGCCGGTGATCTTAATCAAACGATTAATTATTTGAAAGAAAGGCTGGAGCCTGGTACAGTATTAGTTACGATGGGTGCGGGGGATGTCTATCGGGTTCGTGATAAATTAATTTAATAATTATATGCCAAATCTAAAAGAGTTGTTGCCAACAGTGCAGGAAAATGTCAGTTTAGCTGAACAGTGCACTTATAAGTTGGGTGGCCCGGCGCGGTATTTTTATTTAGCAAAAAGCAGTGAAGATTTGTTAAAGGCAATTCAGGCAGCGACCAAATTGGGCATTGAATATACGGTGATTGGTTGGGGAAGTAATATTTTAATTGCTGATTTGGGTTATGATGGATTGGTAATAAAAAATCTCGGCGGTAAATTGACGGCTAATGGAGAAGAAATTATCGTTGAAAGCGGCGTTGATTTGTCTAAGCTTGTTGACTTCGCCACCAAGAAAGGTTTGACCGGCCTGGAATTTGCGTCCGGTATTCCCGGTACGGTTGGCGGTGCGGTCTATGGTAATGCCGGTGCATACGGTTCGAGCTTTTCTGAAATTGTAACCGAAGTAACGGTGTACCAGGCCGGCGAAATTAAAAAAATGAGCAACCGCGATATGGGCTTTGGGTATCGTCATAGCATCCTGAAAGAAAAGCCGGCTTTGGTACTGTCGGTAATATTGAAATTAAAAAAAGGAGATCAAAAAGAAATTGCGGCGAAAGTCCGAGAGATTATCAAACAGCGCGAAGCAAAGTTACCGTCTGAACCAAGTTGCGGTTGTGTGTTTAAAAATATTGAACTTGATAAAGTTGCAATTGATAAGGCTAAAGTTATAAAGGGGCTGGATATTAGTGAGGAGGAATGGAACGAGGCAACTAAGTATGGCAAGCTCTCTTCGGGGTATATTATTGATCGGCTGGGATTAAAAGATAAAAAGATTGGTGGCTGCCATATTTCATCAAAACATGGTGCGTATATTGTCAACACTGAACACGCTAGGGCAGAGCACGTAATTATGCTTATCTCAGAAGTGAAAATGAAAGTGCGCAATGCTACCGGTATTCAGCTGCAGGAAGAAGTGCAGTATTTGGGATTTTAGAAAAAACAACCCAAAGTGGGTTGTCAAAGAGTCTAAGGTTCAGGGGCGGCTTTGTATAGCCGCTTCGATCTTTTTTGCCAACTTCGGCAAATCCCTTGGGTATGAGCTCGCAATGAAGATGTGATCTTTGGTGCAGAACTCTTTGGCGGGATAATGCCCGATGACGATGATCGGAATTGTGCAACCGGATTGATTCAGTTGGTTTAAGGCTTGTGAGGTGTTTATCTCGGCGCAGCCCTCTTTAATCTCCTGGAGCAGTAGCGCGTCGGCAGCGCCACCAGCCACCTGGCTGAGCAAATCTGCCAGGCAAAAGACGGCAGTTATGGCGAAACCTTCGTTTTGAAGGTAATCGGCCAAAATCAACATCTCGGTATCCTTGGTTGGGGACATCAGGAATGTCACTTTTGACACGGGTGCGGCCCTCCTGTAAGCTTTCAATGAAACATCGGTTGATTATTGTAGCCTGATTTTTTCACCTTGTCAATTAACGGTTTATGTTATATAATATCTACGTTTTATATGAATTTAGCAAAACAATTAGAAAAGATTTTTGGCGATCCTAGCCAGCATTTTCTGAAAAAGTCAGCGCCATTGGTGGATCAAATTAATGCCCTGGAAAAAAAATTTGAGGCGTTAACTGATCAAGCATTAAAAGATCAAACCCAAAAATTCAGAGCGGATTTGAAAAACAACAAAACTTTGGAAGAAATTTTGCCGGAGGCCTTTAGCTGTGTCCGCGAAGCAGCAAAACGAACCCTGGGGATTCGGCATTACGACGTTCAGTTATTGGCCGGAATTGTTTTGCATCATGGCCATATCGCCGAACAAAAAACCGGTGAAGGAAAAACATTGTCGGCAACAACAGCGCTATATTTGAACGCGCTTGAAGGTGCGGGCGCTCATTTGGTCACGGTTAACGATTATTTGTCCCGCCGCGACTGCGGTTGGATGGGTCCGGTTTATGATGCGCTCGGTTTAACGGTTGGTGTCATAGTTCATGACGCCGCTTTTATTTATGATCCGAAGTACACCGATGATAAGGCAACCGACCCCCGTTTGATTCATCTCAGGCCGGTGACGCGCAAAGAAGCATATCTGGCCGACATTACTTACGGCACCAACAATGAATTTGGCTTTGATTATTTGCGTGATAACATGGTGCAGAGTTTAGAACAAATGGTTCAGCGCGATTTACACTTTGCAATTGTTGATGAAGTTGACAGTATTTTAATTGATGAAGCGCGGACTCCGCTGATTATTTCCGCGCCGGATATGGAGTCTACTGATAAGTACCGCCAGTTTGCCCAGCTAGTTACAAAACTGAAAGAAAACGAAGATTATAATATTGACGAAAAACGCCGAGCAGCAACTCTGACCGAAGAGGGAATCAATAAGCTGGAAAAATTTTTGGGCGTTGAAAATATTTATACCGATCGCGGGATTTCTGAGGTTCATCACATTGAGCAGGCGCTTAAGGCGCACACTTTGTTTAAGCGTGACCGCGATTATGTTGTCAAAGACGGTGAGGTTATTATTGTCGACGAGTTCACCGGTCGAATGATGTTTGGCCGGCGCTATAGCGAAGGACTACATCAGGCGATCGAGGCAAAAGAAGGGGTTGAAGTTCAGCGTGAAAGCCGTACGTTGGCAACCATTACTTTTCAAAATTATTTTAGATTATACAAGAAACTAGCCGGGATGACCGGTACTGCCAAAACTGAAGAAGAAGAGTTCCAAAAAATTTATGGATTGGACGTGGCGGTAATCCCAACCAATAAGCCGTTAGCCAGGGTTGATTTATCGGATCGGATTTATAAGAACGAAGAGGCAAAATTCCGTGCCGTGGTGACGGAAGTCAAAGAGCGCCACACCAAGGGCCAGCCGGTTTTAATTGGTACAATTTCGATTGAAAAAAATGAACTACTTAGCGTTTTGCTCGATCGTGAAGGTATTCCTCATAATTTATTAAATGCCAAACAGCACGAACGCGAAGCACAAATCATTTCTCAGGCCGGACGAATTGGTGCTGTCACAGTTGCGACCAACATGGCCGGCCGCGGTGTTGATATTAAACTTGGTGGTGATCCGGTTGATGCTCAAGAGGAGGCGAAAGTCAAAGAACTTGGCGGTTTGTTTATCCTTGGCACTGAGCGGCACGAATCTCGCCGGATTGATAACCAGCTGCGCGGTCGTGGCGGGCGGCAGGGTGACCCCGGCAACTCGCAATTTTATGTTTGCCTTGACGATGATTTAATGCGGATTTTCGGCTCAGACCGGATTAAGCGGGTGATGGAAACTCTTAAAGTGCCTGATGACATGCCAATCGAAAACAGAATGATTACTCGGTCGTTAGAAGCAGCGCAAAAAAAAGTTGAGGGATTTCATTTTGATACTCGTAAACATTTGGTTGAATATGACGACGTTTTAAATAAACAGCGTGAAACAATTTATCGTAAACGCCGCGAGGCGCTTAAAGGCGAAAATCTTAAGGATCAGATTTTAACCCAAGTTCGGCAAGAGATTGAAGAAGTGGTTAATTTCCATACTGCCGAAGGCGATGAAACCGCTTGGAATTTACAGGAAATTTATGAAGTGGTAAATACCGTTTTTCCGCTTGATCAAACGGTTCGTTTGGAAATTAAAGACATTGGTTTGGAAGCCGGCGACGCCATTGAAGATAATACTTCGAGAGGAAAGTTAATTGGGTATCTTTTTAAGCTGGCCGTTGACCACTACAATACCATTGAAGAAGAGGTCGTTAAGACCGTTGGTACGGCCGACGCGTTGCGCCGGGTGGAACGGGGCATTATTTTGCGCAGCATTGATACATTATGGATTGAGCACTTGGAAGCGCTTGATAGTTTGCGGGCTGGCATTGGTTTGCGCGGCTACGGTCAGCGTGATCCGCTGGTTGAATATAAAAAAGAATCTTTTGGGCTGTTTACCGAATTATTAAAAATGATTCGTAAACAAATTGTGTACAGTATTTACAAAGTCGGCGCTGCAAGTCAAATTGCACCAGGAGTGATGATGAATCAAATTCCCGGCCTGACTTTTCAGGCGCCGTCAAAAACCGGTAGTTCCAGTCATTCAGCGATTTTACAGGCCGGTGCCGGAAAAACGCCACAGCAGCGGGAAGTGGAAAACCGTGAAGCGTCCAATGCGGTGGTAGAAGATGCTCACACCCATTATCAGGGCCAAAAAGTCGGACGCAATGATTTATGTCCATGTGGTTCTGGTAAAAAGTTTAAAAAGTGCCATGGAGCATAAAAATAAGAAAGTCAAAATTGCTATTTGTGGGAGCCTAGATTTTACTTACGAAATTGAAAAACTCGCGCAAGAGCTTCGGAATAGGGGGTTTGAAGTATTCATTCCGATTAGCTCGGAAAAAATTTTAAGAGGAGAGGTTTCTCTTGAAGAGATTAAACAAGAAAAAAGAGCTGGAAAATTTTCAGAAAGAGCGATAAAGAATAATTCAATTCGCGAATATTGGAACATAATCAATGAGTGTGATTGCGTCTTGATTGCAAATTATGACAAAAAGGGTATTGCCGGGTATGTTGGCGGAAACGTTTTTCTTGAAATGGGATTTGCACATGTGCTAAAAAAGAAAATCTTTTTGTTGCACGGCGTTCCCGATATGATCTATAGCGATGAAATTAAAGCGATGCAGCCAATTGTTTTGAACGAAGATTTATCAAGTATATGAAATATAATAAATTAGTCAGAGACAAAATCCCTGAATACATTGCCCGAAAAGGCGGTAAAGCTATTACCCATATTGCCAATGATAAAGAGTATTGGGAAAAGTTAAAGGAAAAGCTGCAGGAGGAAACGCAGGAATTTTTTGAGAATGAAACAATTGAAGAACTGGCCGACATTCAGGAGGTGATTAAGGCAATTAGTGATTATTTAAAATTTGATGAAACCCAAATCGCTTTAGTAAGGAAGAAAAAATTGGAGGAGCGGGGAGCATTTACCAAGAAAATTATTTTGGACGAGTCCTAAACTAAAACGTCATTAATAATAACAATATGGATTTTAAAGAAATTAAAGATGGTGTTATTAATAATGCCAATCGCTATGGCGAAGTTCATGGGGTCAAGATTGATCAAGACTTTGCGATTTTAAAGTTGTATGAAGAAGTCGGCGAAGTGGCACAGGCGATTTTGATTCATCAGAAAAAGAGCCGGCCGGAAAAGTTCGTCTCCGAAGCTGAATCGCAAGAAATGGTGGCTAAGGAGTTAGCTGATGTGGTTGGAATGTGTATGGTGAATGCTCATCTTTTAGGAATTGATTTAGAAAAAGCAATTTTAAAGAAATGGCTTAAAAAAGATTTGCCGTCGTAAAATATAGTATGCCGGAATTACCTGAAGTTGAAACGCTAAAACGCGATTTAAAAGTCCTTAAGGGCAGGATTATCACATTAGCACAGGTAAATTTGCCTAAGATGGTAACACCTCTTAGCATTAAAGAGTTTACCCAAAAAATTAAGGGCAAAAAGATTATTGACATCTCGCGCCGGGCGAAGGTGTTGTTTTTTAAATTGTCAGACGGCAGATATTTGGCAATTCATCTGAAAATGACTGGGCAATTAATTTTTCAGCCGCGCCGGGGTAACATGATTGTCGGCGGCCATCCACAGAAAGGTGGTGCTACTAACTTGCCGAATAAATACACGCACGTGGTGCTTCATTTTAAGGACGGCACAACGCTTTTTTTTAACGACTTGCGCAAGTTTGGTTGGATGAGGCTAATTACCCAGGCTGAATTTACGGCCATTGAGGCCGGCTTTGGGGTTGAACCGTTAACAAAAGATTTCACGTTTGAAAAATTTAAAAAAGCGATTGGTCGGTATCCCAACCGTAAAATTAAACAAGCTTTAATGGATCATACCTTGATTTCAGGGATTGGCAACATTTATGCCGATGAAAGCTGCTATGACGCTAAAATTCTTCCCAGTCGGGTGGTGAAAAGTTTGCGGCCAAAAGAGATTCGTGATTTACATGAAGCTATTAAAAAAATATTAAAATTTGCGGTTGCCAAAAAAGGTACCTCATTTAGAAATTATTTGAGATTTGATGCTCGGCCCGGCGGGATGGTGAAGTATTTGAAAGTGTATGGTCGAGCCCGTCAAAAATGTCAACGGTGTGGAGGGTTGATTAAAAAAATAAAACAAAATGGGCGAGGCACCCATTTTTGTCCAGCTTGTCAAAAATAATATTAGGTTAGTGAGTTAAGAATGTAAGTTAAGACAACGCCCCAGATGAACCCTCCGGTAACTTCAAAGACGCTGTGTCCCATTCGTTCCCGAAATAGTGGAAGCTGTTTTTGATCCGCGACCGGCATTTTTTTAATAAGTTGATTAAAAACTGCTGCCTGCTTACCTAGAATATTACGGAAACCAACAGCGTCGCGCATAATCAACAGCGCAAAAACTAAACTAACCGCAAAGATGGCAGAATCAAAGCCAAGTCGCAGCCCAACGAGCGTTGAAATGGAAATGGCAAAAGCGGTGTGGGCCGATGGCATGCCGCCGTAGCTGATAAAAATATTCTTTAGGTCAAAATTTCCCTTGATGCCGTCAGTCAGGAGTTTTAAAACCTGGCTGGAAATTAATGTGATAATTGGTATAATAATATATGACAGATCCATGGTATTTATGTTTATGGATTATTTTTATTCAATTTTAGCGGGAATTATCCAGGGTTTAACCGAATTTTTGCCGGTTTCTAGTTCGGGACACCTGGTGCTGTTTCACGATTTCTTAGGCTTTGACCTGCCGGACAATGTTGCTTTTGATGTTGTTTTGCATTTAGGTACGCTGGTGGCGTTAGTGCTGTTTTTCTTTAAAGATATTCTTAAATATCTCAAAGCTTTTATCCAAAGCCTGTACCAGTGGAATTTGAAGAACAATAAAGATCAGTTGCTAGCCTGGTATTTACTTTTAGGAACGATTCCGGCGGCCGTGATGGGGTACTTTTTTGAAAGCGAAATTGAAACGGGGTTGCGCAATTCATTGTTTGTTGCCGTGAGCCTGATCGTCGTTGGCCTATTGCTGTGGTTTGCCGACTCGTTTTTTGCCAAGACCAAACAAATTCAAGAAATGACGTTAACCAACTCACTCATTATTGGTTTTGCCCAAACTCTGGCATTAATTCCGGGAGTTTCTCGTTCTGGCATTACTATTATAGCAGGTTTGAGCCAAAGGTTAAAACGAACCGACGCCGCCAGGTTTTCTTTTTTGCTTTCAATCCCGATTGTTTTTGCGGCCGGCATAAAAAAGACTATTGATTTGGCTAATGATGCGGCGTTTGCGTCGAGTGATTATTTGATTTTGTTAGCCGGATTTTTATCTTCGGCGATTATCGGGTATTTGTGTATTAAATATTTTTTGCAGTTTTTGCAGGAGCATACTTTAAAAGTTTTTGTTTTTTACCGCATTGCCTTGGGAACGATAATTCTTTTAATCATTCTATTTTCAAAATAAACAATGATTGCTATTATTTTAGCCGGTGGTGAGGGGACGCGTCTTCGACCATTGACGTATGAAATGCCAAAAGCCTTAATTCCGGTTCAGGGCCGCAGTTTGACGGAGCATGTCTTTGATATCTATAAAAGGGCGGGAGTAAAAAAGATTTATTTGTCGATAGCATACATGGCTGATAAAATGAAAGAATATTTTGGCGACGGATCAAAATTTGGGTTTGATATCGAGTACTTGGAAGAACCAGAGGCAATGGGCACCGCCGGACCGCTATTATTATTAAAAAAACAAGGTTTGATCCCGAACGAAAATTTTTTTATGTGTAACGGTGATAATTTATTTGCGTTGGACTTGGAAAAAATGTTGCGGCACCATCAGGGTAATAATGCCGCCGCAACTATCGCGTTGACCAAGGTTGATGATCCGACTCATTTTGGCATTGCGCGACTTGAAGGAGATAAAATTTTAGAATTTGTTGAAAAACCCAGCGTTGAACAGGCGCCTTCATCATATGCCAGTTCAGGTTATTACATTTTATCTCCAGAAGTTTTTGATTATTTACCGGATCAGGATTTTGTTATGGTTGAACATGACCTTTGGCCGGCGCTTGCTAATGCCGGGCGGTTGTTTGGTTTTCGGTCCGATGCCCAGTGGTTTGATACCGGTACGCCGGAACGCTATAAACAAGTTGAAGAAACTTGGCGCGGAGTGTAGGTTATTATGATTAATTTTTTTTCCCACAATCATAAAAAACAAAAAAAGGTCATTCCAATTATTTTGGGGTTGGTGATTATTTTTATTTTTGGCTGGGCGTATTATTCGTACGATATTAAAACGCCGATTGCGGGCAGCCAGGAAACCAAAGAGTTTGTGGTTGAGCCGGGTTGGGGGAGTACAAAAATCAGCCATGAATTGAAACGTGCCGGGTTGATCCGCAATGCATATGTTTTTCAGTTATACGTTTGGACTCATGATATTGATACCCGGTTGCAGGATGGCGAATATTTCTTGTCTCCGGCTCAGAATCTCAAAGAAATTGCTCAGATTTTAAGCCGCGGTGCCGGATTAACCAAAGAGGTAACGTTGACTTTCATTGAAGGCTGGAATAATCAGGATATTGCCGAATATCTGGAAGAGCTTGGGATTGCATCGCAGGACGATTTTTTTGAGATAATCCAAACCAAAGCTGATTGGTGGGATGAGTATGAATTGCTGGCCAGCCGCCCTAAAAACCACGACCTTGAGGGGTATTTGTTTCCCGACACCTACCGGGTTTTTCATGATGCTACGATTACCGATATTGTCAGGAAGACGCTGGATAATTTAGATAAAAAAATTACCCCCGAGCTTCGCCAGGAAATTAGCCGCCAGGGAAAAACTATTCATGAAATTTTAACACTGGCGTCAATCTTGGAGAAGGAAGTTTCGTCAGACAAAGATCGCAAGATTGTCGCCGATATTTTTTATAAACGCCTGGCCATTGGCATGCCGCTACAAGCCGACTCAACGGTTAATTATGCTACTGGCAAAAGTGTAGCCAGATCATCGGCAGACGATTTGCAGGCTGATAGTCCGTATAATACCTATAAACATAAGGGTTTGCCGCCTGGGCCGATTGCCAATCCAAGTTTATCATCAATTATGGCGGCAATTTATCCGGAGAAAAATGCTTATTATTATTTTCTAACAACGCCTGATGGTCATGTGGTCTATAATGAAACCCACGACGGCCATGTGGCGGATAAGGCTAAGTATTATCGTTAAATTTTATGGCTAAGACAATCGTTATGTCGTTGGGTGGTAGTTTAATTGCGCCGACGACTATTGACATAAATTTTTTGAAGCGCTTTCGATCAGTTATTTTAGAGTATGTCCGAAAGGGGAATCGAGTAGTGATCATTTGTGGTGGAGGCAATACCTGTCGCGATTACCAGAAAGCGGCACGGTTTGTTAATGAACGAATAACTAACCGTGATTTAGACTGGATTGGTATTGCCAGCACCAAACTGAATGCAGAATTAATCAGCGGTATTTTTGGCGATAAGGCATATGAAAGTATTCTGCAGGATCCGGCCCGTCGGGTGCCGACAAATAAGTTGATTATTGTTGGCGCCGGCTTTGAACCGGGATCGTCATCCGATAAGGACGCAGTGCTGGCCGCCAAAGCGTTTGGAGCTAAGACCGTGATTAACTTATCAAATATTACCTACGTTTATGATAAGGACCCCAGAAAATACAAAGACGCCCAACCCCAAAAACAGATGAGTTGGAAAAGTTTCCGAAAATTGGTTGGTAACAAGTGGGTGCCGGGTGCTCATGTACCGTTTGATCCAGTGGCAAGTTCTTTGGCTCAGAGCTGGAAGATGGATTTAGTGGTACTAAAGGGCAGTGATTTGATTAATTTAAAAAAATATCTCGCCGGTGCTAAATTTCGCGGCACGGTTGTTTCCTAAAAATCTTGACAAATTAAGTCTGAATCGCTATACTACCTGGATACGTTCGTACCTTAATTTGTCTAGTCTGGCGTTATCGAAACGCTACTTTGTTGCAACCCCACTCACGGAGGAAAAAGAGCATGGAGAAGGTTGGAAGGATGGCACCAGCGACTGTCTCGGACAGTTTTGGTGCTGATTTTTACGGCAAACTGTTCTGGTGTGCCGTAGGATTTTTCGTGGTGGCGTTTGCACCCACATATCTGCTGGTGAACAACATGCATTTGTTAAAGGGACATGAGTTCGCTTTGCAGATATTTCTGGCGGTGTTCTTCGACTTTGCCGCAACGTTGATGACGTTTATGGCGATTGTCATCATCAAGGCTTTCGCTGAGGTGTTTTTCACCGGCAACCGGCGGATCTTGTATTTCGAAGTGTTTTTCGGCACTATCGTTGCCAACGTTTTGGTCGATATTCCGACCTATCTGTTGCTTGGTAAATATCACTTTATTCCGCAAGACGACGTTTTGGGAAAAGTGGTGTTGGCCGTGTCGTTGGGAGGATCGGCAGTTTTTCTGGGTTTTATTTGCTGCATGGTGACCCTTGCGGTCATTAAGATAGTTTCTGAAAGGAAACAAACACAAACAAACTGAAAACCACAAGGAGCAAATGAACGAGATGACGGAATCAGGATGCAAGTATAGCGTTGGTAACCGGCTGGTGGTCCTCAACGGAGAACACGCCGGCGTGAGCGTGGAGGTAGTTGGTTTGCCCAAAGCTACCGACAATACCTATCGCTGTCGGATCAAGAGCGGTGTTGATGAAGGAAACTATGTTTCCGTTGGCGAAGAGCTTCTTGAGCTGCCAGAAGACGCGCAAACGCAGAAAGCCAGCTAGAACTAGAATTAGCCTGATTTTCAGGCAATGTCAGGGGAGTTTTCTTGCTTAGGAAACCCTCTTTTTTATATCCTTGACTTTTTTTTACGGAATTGTTAATCTAATTAAGTAAATTTAATAAGACCACAGACCGTTGGGGCAAAAATTGCTTAAATTAGCTAAAACTAGCCCGACGCAGGTAATACTTTTTAGCCTCTGGCTAAAAATAATGCTATAATTCTGTGGTTTTTACCACATTTTTTTATTTAATCCTAATAGTAATATGGCTAAAACAAGACAAAAGAAAGAAAAAATGGTTAAAGATTTGGCCGATAAAGTAGGCAAAGCCAAGTCGCTAGTTTTTGTGAGCTTTGATGGCCTGAAGGTTAAAGAAGTTGAAGAATTGCGTCGCACTTTCAGAGCGGAAAATGTTGATTATTTGGTTGCTAAAAAGACCTTAATGAATGTTGCCTTTAAGGAGGCAGGTGTTGAGGGCTTTGATTCTAAGGCCTTTACCAAGGAAGTTGCAACTGTTATTGGTTATGACGATGAAGTTGCTCCAGCTCGGATGGTGGAAAAGTTTTCCAAAGATCATGAAGCTTTGAAATCAATTGGTGGTGTGCTGGAAGGTAAATTCGTCAGTCGGGAAAAAGTAGTAGAGTTGTCAAAGTTGCCTTCACGTGATGAATTATTGGCGAAGGTTGTTGGCTCAATTAACGCCCCAGTGTCTGGTTTCGTTAATGTTTTGGCTGGCAATTTGCGTAATTTTGTTTACGTTTTGAATGCGATTAAAAGTTCTAAAAATTAAGATAATTAAAATTTAAGGAAATAATATTATGACGGAAGAAAAAAAAGAAGTCACAGTTCCAGAGAAATTCAAATCTTTGGTGTCTGAGATCGAAAAGATGTCAGTTCTAGATTTGGCCGAATTGGTCAAGGTTCTAGAAGAAAAATTTGGTGTTTCAGCCGCCGCTCCGGTTGCTGCCATGGCAGTTGCTGGTGGTGCCGCTGAAGCTGCCGAAGAAAAGACTGAATTCACTGTTGAGCTCACTGCTGCAGGTGACAACAAGATCGGTGTCATTAAGGCAGTTCGCAGCGTAACTGATCTTGGTTTGAAAGAAGCTAAAGATTTAGTTGACGGCGCTCCAAAGGTTATCAAAGAAGGCGTTAAGAAAGAAGACGCTGAAGCAATGAAAAAGACTTTGCAGGAAGCCGGCGCTACCGTTACTCTGAAGTAATTTTACACACATAAAAAACACCGAAGGCTTTAAAAACCGTCGGTGTTTTTTTATTTAGTTAAGATGGTCGGCGCCAAAGCCAATAATAGAGGTGCCGTTCAGGACGTAGATTTGTTTTGTTTTTTCCAGGACTACAAAATCTTTTAGATCGTTAAACTGTTCGGAATAATACTGGTTGATTAGGTTGCCTTCCTTATCGAGTACCACAAGTCGTTTAGTGGCCGGATCAAGAACGTATAAGTATTTTGTCGCTTCAGAGGTTCGGATTTTTGTCGGCGACTGTAAGGGGGGATCAATTGTTTTAATTTTGAATTCAACCGCTTGGCCGTTTTCAAATTTTAGAATTTCGCCTGTTTTTTTGATAACATAGATTGCTCCATCAATGGTGAGCGAAGCCGCACCAGACAGATCAACTTCTTGCCGTAGCCAATTTTGAACACCGCCAAAGCTGTTGCCGGTTTTAGTGTAGCGGTAAATTTGGTTTGTCGCTTCATCAAGGAGATAAATTCGGGAATTAAATGAAGTGACGTCAACAATATTGCTGCCGTTATTGATGTTAATGGTCAGGGAGCTGAGTGAATCGTTATTTGGATTGAGTTGGAAAGCGGTTAATGAATCATTAAAGAATATTAGTTCGTTTTCGCTCAAGGCGGTGGTCATCACAAAATTTCCGGCGTCAGCGGTTGGAGAAACAATTGCTGACATCACCCGAGTGTCCAGGTTTGCTTTATAAAGCGCTTTATTGTTGGTGTTTTGAGTGTATATAATGTTTTTACTGATGTTTGCTACCGGAGCAATATTGGCCTGGCTATCCAGGTTTTGGAAGTTTACAATCTGAATTGGATCTTTTATCTCAATGAAGTGGCGTAATTTTTGAAGCTCCTCCTCAATTTGGGCGACAAGCTGTGTGGACTTTTCCTGCTGAGTCTTGGTTATTGGCGTACCGTTTGTGAGCATCGTTTTAGCATTAAGTAGCAGGTCCCGGGCCTGCGCTTCATCGCGATAGATTAAGCTCGCCTGAGCTTCATTTTTTTTGCTCTCAGCATCAAATATCAACTGGTTAAAAACCTCAATTTTTTGTTCGCGGTTATTTTTAATTGACAGCCAGATAACGCTTTGAGAAAAAAGTATTGCAAAAAGTACAGCAATAACCAATAAAATTTTACTGGAAGCCGGCAGGGTTTTAAATTTTTTAAGCAGTTGGCCGCCAAGCAAACGAAATGGATTAGAAATTTTTTGCCAAATTGACTGATGAATAACTATCCGGTAAAGGCTTTTTGTGACCTGTAGCGCTGGGGCGGCAACTTTGGCGACGGGCTCAACAACTTTTTTAGCTAGTGCAGTTTTATTTGGCTGGTGTTTAAATTTAAAGCCAAAATTTGGGCGGGGGATGTTAATTTTTGGTGTTGACAACGATCCTGGTTTAAGAACGACTTTATTCTTCTGATAGAAGGTGTTGGTTGAGCTTTTTGCCTTTTCAAGGTAGTTAGAAAAGGCAGTTTTAAATGACCCGGCGTACTTTTTGATTTCCGGAAACAGTGAGGGGGTAAGCAGCTTTTCAGTTTCCTGCTCAGTGCGCACTAATTCTTTAATTGAATCCTGAGACGCCGCCTCGCGGTAATTGAATTGTTCAATACTAACAGTCTTTTTGGCGGGAACTGTTACCCGGTCTAGATCAATTGTGACACAACCAAAACTTTCATGGCCGTTAAGCCGTTCTAAAAGATCTTTTAACTCTTTTAGTCCGTCTTGCGGTACGGTTGCGGTCAGTAAATTTTTGACCCGGTCTAGAGAAAAATAATCAAGGACGTTTGAGCTGGCGAGCAGCAATACATCGCGCGGACGAATGCGGCCGGTGACAACCTGGGAAAAAAATTTAAAAGGCTCTGCGGTGGTGATGGGGTATTGCGAAGCCTCTAGTATATTAATAATCCGGTAATTACCGCTGGTTAAGTTATAAAGCAAAATGGCCGAGATATCGCCTACGGCAGTGAAATGAAGCTCTTGGTTGTGAATCAGGGCGATAACGATGTTGATTTTATTTAGATCAACGGTAATTTGTTTGGTTTCCAGGAATGAAGCGACGGTAAGGTTGGTTTTTTTGAGTGCATCTTCAAATAAATCTGAAATTGAAAAAGTTCCCGGTTCGCGGAAACGATTGCTCGTCGGTCGGTAATAATTGTTTTTAATCTCCTCAATGATTAAATCAATCAGTTCGGGAATCTTTTCATCAGTGTTTTTGATCTCAATCAGGCCTAATATTTTTCCGTAGCTATTGAGCAGCTGTTTTGAGGGCTTGGTGGAAAACGTTCGGACAAAGTTTTTTTGTTTACCAGAATACTCAACAACTAACTGGTTGATTTTTGCTTCCAGATAGTCCATTATTTGGTTGAATTTGTCAGTAATTAACTATTATATTATACTATAAATAAGCTTTTTAGGTAAATGGTCATTTTTCTATGCTTGAACAATTATTTGGTTCAAAAACAAGGGTCAAACTTTTAAGACTTTTTTTGAATAATCCAAGTCAGCCGTATTATTTGCGGGAATTGGCGAGAAACCTTAAGACTCAGCTGAATTCGGTCCGGCGGGAGGTCACCAATCTTGAAAAGATTGGAATCATCCAGTCGGTCACGCTGGCTGATGAATCTGCCGGTGCGGCCGAAGTAGCGGACAAAAAAGGCAAAAAAAAGAAGGATCGTGGCGGCACTAAAAAATATTTTTTGGCCGATACGGAGTTTATTTTATATCCGGAGCTTAAGGCGCTTCTGCTAAAAGCTCAACTGTTATTGGAGCGTAATTTCGTTTCAAAAATTGAACGGATGGCTAACCTGAGGCTTTTTATTTTGAGCGGTGTTTTTGTTGGTATTGAAGGATTTGCCACTGATATGTTGTTAGTTGGATCAATGAATCGTAAGCGCTTGGCGACTATCGTTAAAGATTTCGAGAAAGAGCTTAATCGTAATATCAATTATACCGTGATGAGCATGCAGGAATTTAAATATCGTAAAGATATTACAGACAGATTTTTATATGACATTTTAGAGGGAAGAAAGATTGTTATCCTTGATAAACTTTCGGACGATGACGACCAAAAAGATTAGCTTCAAGAATCGGCGGGGACAAAGAATCGTCGGTTTACTCACTATACCCAAGGGCACGCCGCCGTTCCCGGCAGTGATAGTGTGCCACGGCTTTAAAGGTTACAAAGAACAATTGCACTTGAAAACTCTGGCGCAAGAAATTTCTCGCCGGGGTTTTGTTGTGTTGCGGTTTGATTTCACCTCTGGCGTGGGGGAAAGTGATGGTCTGCTCGAAGATATTAAATTTAGCGATGAATTAGAAGATTTACGTTCAGCTATTGATTATCTCTCAAATTCTGTGCGAATAGTGGATAAGCGAAGAATCGGTCTAGCCGGCCACAGCCTGGGCGGCCAATTGATTTTTCATTATGCCTCAAGCGACAATAGAGTTAAGGCTTTGGCTGGACTGGCGGGTTCATACATTCGCGGCCGGGGCATGACTGGCCTTGAACGCCAAGCGGCTGAACAGATAGCTGGCAACAAAAAGACCAGTCACTTTTACACTACCAGCAAGAGAACAGGTAAAAAATTCAAGATAAAAATTGGTTTTTATTATGATTTGTTAAAACACGATACGCTTAAGGCTGCTAGTGAGATTACTATTCCGGCGTTATTGTTGCACGGTACTAAAGACAGTACAGTCAGAATTGACAGCTCAAAAAAGGTTTACCGGCTAGTCCGGGGGGAAAAGCGGCTGGTTTTAGTCCCTGGTGCGCCGCACACCTGGCGCGGCAAGTCAGACCCTGGTCATAAATATCAAAGAATAATTAATCCAATCGTTGCAGATTGGTTTCAAAAATATGTATGATAATGATAATTAACACGGCCGATGAAGCGAAAGTATTTGTTGGTTTAGTTAACGATGCTAAATTGGTGTCGGCGAAGCGATTTTTAGCTCGCCATCGTCAAGCCGAAAAACTACTAGTTGCTATTGATAAAATTTTGAAACAAAATAAAGTAACATTAAGCGATTTAACGGGCGTTGCGGTAGTAACCGGTCCCGGGCCGTTTACGGCGTTGCGAATCGGCGTTGTTACCGCCAATACGCTTGCTTGGAGCTTGCAGTGCCCGGTGTTGGGGATTAAAAACGATGAATTTACGAACGACCGGTCATTGGCGAAACTAGTCAGCGAAAAAATGAAGCATCAGCAACGAGGGATTGTCGTGCCTTTTTATAATAAAGAACCTAATATAACTAAAAAGAAATGAGATACCTATTTATGGCGCTGTGCCTGCTGTTGCCGGCGGCAGTGTTCGCAGCCGATATCGATACTGACGGCGACGGGTTAACTGATATACAGGAAGATACCGTTTACTATACCGATAAAAACAGTGTGGATACTGACGGCGACGGGTTTAACGACAAAGATGAGTTGACTAATGGATATTCGCCGCATATTGGGTTTAACGAGCGGCTGATTAATGTTGATACTGATAATGACGGGCTAAACGACGGCTATGAATTGGCGCTTAGTTCTGATATTAAAAATGCCGACTCGGACGGTGATGGTTTTAATGACGGTGATGAATTTAAAAACGAGTATGATCCGACTAAGCCGGAGGCAATTAAGCTGGAAAAACGGATTGATGTTGACTTGAGTGATCAAAAATTGAATTATTATTTAGGCCCGGTCAGATTAAACGGTTTTACGGTTTCAACCGGCAAAGCCTCAACACCAACACCACTTGGGACTTTTACGATTGAAAAAAAACACCCTAAAGCCTGGTCTAGGATGGCGGGGCTTTGGATGCCGTATTGGCTGTCATTTAATGGTGTGTATGCCATTCATGAGCTTCCTGAGTGGCCCGACGGCAGCAAGGAAGGCGCTAATCATCTTGGGGTTCCGGTTTCTCATGGGTGTGTTCGCTTAGGTATTGGTCCGGCAAAAGAAGTTTATGACTGGGCGCCGGTTGGTACGAAACTAACTATCCATTATTAATGGAGTACGATTTTGAAGTCACAACAACATTATCTTTTTTGATTAGAAATAATTCTGAGTTGTTGCTGACATTAAAAAAACGTGGTTTTGGTCAGGGTAAATGGAATACTCCTGGCGGAAAAGTTGAGGCCGGCGAGTCAGCTGAGGCTTCAGCAATTCGGGAGATTAAAGAAGAGGTCGGCATTGACGTCATGTCAATTAAGAATTTGGGATTTATTGAGTTTGTCTGGCCGGCAGAAAAAAGCGAGTATAACACCCGCTGTTTTATTTTTCTGGCAACTGATTTTAGCGGTGAGGCCAAGGAATCCGACGAATGCCGGCCGGGTTGGTTTCGGTTTGACGCGATTCCATACGATCAGATGTGGGATGATGACAAACACTGGTATCCGGAGGCATTAGCTGGTAAAATGTTTAAAAAGCGTTTTTTCTTTTCGCCTGACGAGCGGGTGGTAACTATTGAAGATATTTAGTCTATATGGACAAAAAAAGGATTCTGGTGGTGGAGGATGACTCGGATTTGCTTAATCTGATGAATTTAAAATTGACTCAAGAAGGCTTTGAGACTGTTTTAGCCGAAACCGGCAGCCAAGCGCTAGATTTTTTGAAAAATCAGCCATTGCCTGATTTAGTTTTGCTTGATATTTTGTTGCCCGATATTGACGGTTTAAGCGTTTTAAATGAGATTGCTAACAGTACTAAGACTAAAACGCTGCCGGTGATTATTTTAAGTAACTTGGCCGATGAAGGTTCATTTGAACAGGCGGAAGCCATTGGGCACTATGAGTATTTAGTTAAAGCTAAAACGGATTTAAATACCGTAGTTCAAAAAGTCAGATCAAAGCTTGGTATGAAGTAATTTTTCAGGAGTAGGAAGTTATACACCCTTCAAAATAAGGGTGTTTTTTAATTATCCACAGATTAAGTTAAATATTTGACAAAATAGCTAAAGTTTATTAAAAAAATGGCTTAAAACAAGATATTTAATAGTGTTGGAAAGTGGTTGACAGTAGACTAAAAGTGGATTAAAATTATATCAGAGTGGTAGAAAGTGGATGAAAGTGGGGATAACTAAATCAATGTGTGGACAAACGTTTAATTAGAACACAAAAAGAAAAAACGACAAATACAAAGAAAAAAATGTTTATTGGAGAATATCAACACAATATCGACCAGAAAGGACGCTTGGCGGTGCCGGCGAAGTTTCGTAAGGCCTTGTCTAAGGGAGCAGTTGTTACCAAGGGTTTGGATGACTGTCTTTTTTTGTATACCAAAGACGAGTGGAAGAAACTAGCTGATAAATTGGCGGCGTTGCCGATTTCAAAAGCTAATACCCGGGCTTTTGCTCGATTAATGCTGGCTGGTGCGATGGATGTTGATATTGATGCCCAGGGACGGATGCTGATTCCGGACTATTTACGTCACTACGCAGGGATGAGTAAAAAGGTAGTTGTTACCGGTTTGTACAACCGGCTTGAAATTTGGGATGAAGAGAAATGGAATATTTACAAGAAGGGCACCGAAACTAAGTCTGGAGATATTGCTGAAGCTTTGGGTGAATTAGGGGTGTAATTTAAAACCTATGCGTGATTTTCACGAGCCGGTATTGAGTGCGGAAGTTATTGGCTACTTGCAACCAAAGCCAGGCGGTCGGTTTATTGATTGTACCCTGGGCGGCGCCGGTCATACGGAAAATTTATTGCAACGGGTAGTTCCCGGCGGTCAGGTGTTGGGCATAGATCTTGATCCGATTGCGATTGAGGCGGCAACTAAGGCAACAGCACCGTACAAAAAAAATGTCATTTTTGTCAAAGATAATTTTAAAAACATAAACAAAATCGCCCATGTATGGAAGTTTACTAAAATTGATGGTGTCCTACTTGACCTTGGCCTATCCAGTGGTCAACTACAGGATCAGAAACGAGGTTTCAGTTTTTTGGCCGAGGGAACGCTCGACATGCGGTTTGGAGCACAGTCAGGAATAACCGCGCGCGATATTTTAAACGAGTTTAGTCAAAGTGAATTAATTGACATTTTTAAAAACTACGGTGAAGAGCGATTAGCCGGTCCGATCTCCAAGAAAATAATCGAGGTTCGTATGACCAGGCCATTTACTTCACCGTCGCAGCTAGTCGAAATTGTCTCGGAAATCTATCACCAGTTTTATCGGGGCAAATCCAAGACTAATCCGGCGACTAAAATCTTTCAGGCTTTACGGATTGCTGTTAATGATGAAATGAATAATTTAAAAACGGTGTTGCCGGCAGCAGTGAGTATTCTTGCTAAGGGTGGACGGCTAGCGGTGATTAGTTATCATTCTTTGGAGGACCGAACGGTTAAAGATTTTTTTCGCACAGAGAGCCGGGATTGTCTTTGCCCGCCCCAAACTCCAGTTTGTGTCTGCGGTCATAAAAAGAGTCTGCGAGTGATAACCAAAAAGCCTGTCGTGCCGACTAACCAAGAAATTATAATAAATCCTCGGGCTCGGAGTGCAAAACTTCGGGTGGCCGAAAAAATTTAGACCAAAATATTAAAACAAAAACCAAAAATATGACTAAGTTTTCTAACCTCGCTAAAAAACAGGGCATGAAAGTTAACTCCAGAAACAATAAAGCAGTAATTCGTCTTGGATTTGTCAATATCAAGATGCTTAACATTGTTTTAGGGTCGTTAGTGCTGCTGTTGACTGTTGGGTATTTGGTACAAGTTAACGGTTTGGCAGCCAAGGGGTACCAGATTAAAGAACTGGAGCAGCAAGTCAGTGATTTGCAGGAGGCTAACAGTGATTTAGAGCTTGAAACTTTAAGCCTACAATCGATGGGCCGGATTAAAGAGAAAGTAACCGGTTTGAATATGGTTGCCGTTGGCCAGCCGGAATATTTAGTCCCAACCCCAGTGGCGGTTGCCCGATAATTTTGACTTCCTAATAGCGTTTTTCTAAAATAATAATAAACCCCGTTGGTTTTCGCGGGGTTTATTTAAAAAATTAGCGCATGATTGCCGAAAAAAAATCAGAAGTTTTTTCGTCCCCATTTGAGAAAAGAATGGCGCTTTTGTTTTTAGTTATCTTGTTTGTCGCGGTTGTGATTATCATCCGGTTATTCAGTCTGCAGGTGCTGCAGCATTCGTTTTATGCCGTCATGGCATCGGAACGCCAGGAAGTCTATAAAAATTTGATCGCTGAACGCGGCTCTATTTATGTGAGAGAAAAAGACCAGTTGTATCCGCTGGTGACTAACCGTGAATATTATTTAGTTTTTGCCGAGCCGTCAAAAATTGAAAGTCCAAACAAAGTTGTTGATTCAATTACCCCAATTTTAGGATTGGAAGAAGCGGAATGGAAGGAATTGCTCCCGAAACTTGCCAAAAAAGATGATCCTTATGAACCAATTAAACGCAAAGTTACTAAAACGCAGGTTGACCAGATTAAAGCTTTGGATTTGGCGGGAATTGGCTTTTCACCGGAAACGTATCGTTATTATCCGGAAGCGGGAATTGGCGGGCATATTTTTGGTTTTGTTAGTACTAAAGACGATAAGGCGGTTGGGCAGTATGGGCTGGAAGGATATTTTAATGAAGAATTGTCAGGTAAGTCAGGTTTGATTAAATCAATGAAAGACGCACTTGGTTCATTAATCGCCATCGGGCCGCGGTCAGTGCAACAGGCTGAAGACGGAACTGATTTAGTTTTAACAATTGACCGCAATATCCAATTTACCGCCTGCCAAAAATTGAAAGAGTTTTATGATTGGTATCAGGCCGAATCGGGAACGGTGGTGATTGCCAATCCAAAAACGGGAGCGATTTTAGCAATGTGCAGTTTCCCTGACTTTGATCCGCAAAATTATAACGAGGTTGAAAATATTAATTATTTTAATAATCCTGCTGTTTTTAGCGCGTATGAGCCAGGTTCAGTCTTTAAAACTATTACCATGTCTGCGGCCCTTAATGAGGGGAAGGTTACGCCGGAAACTACCTATGAAGATACCGGTGAACTGAAAGTGGGCCCTTATACGATTAGAAATTTTGACAACAAGGCGTATGGCGTCCAGACCATGACTCAGGCGCTGGCGCAATCGTTAAACTTGGGCCTGGCGTTTGCGGCTGAACAAATTGGTGCGCCGGCTTTTACCAGATATGTGAAGAATTTTGGGTTTGGTAAAAACACTGGGATTGAATTAGATACAGAAATGCCTGGTGATATCAAAAATTTAGACCGCACTGGTGATGTGTATTATTTAACAGCATCTTACGGACACGGATTAACCGTCACGCCAATTCAGTTGGTGGCAGCATACGGGGCGATCGCCAATAAGGGGCTATTAATGAAGCCCTATATTGTTGCTGAAAAAATTGACAATAAGGATAAGATTAAAACAACACAGCCAGAATCCGTCAGACAGGTAATTGATCAAAAAACAGCGGCGATTATTACTGGCATGCTCACCGAAGTGGTTGAAAGTAGCTATGACAAAAAAGCCAGAGTTCCCAACCATTATTTGGCGGCAAAAACCGGAACGGCACTGATTCCCGCATCCGGCGGCGGATATAGCAATCAGACAATTCACACAATTGTTGGTTTTGGCCCGGTGACTGATCCGGCGTTTGTCATTTTGATTAAAATGGACAAAATCAAGCGTGGCCCAGCCTTTGCATCCGACAGCGTCGGGCCGTTATTTAGCCGAATTGCCGAATATCTGTTAAACTATTATCAAATTCCGCCGGACTATTAAACTACCTATGAAAAGTCAATTAAAAAAAATACTTGAACAAACCTTGAGAATTTTTGCTCAGGCAATTTTGAGTAAGTACTCGCCGGAGGTGGTGGCAGTTACCGGCAGTGTCGGCAAAACCTCAACTAAAGAGGCGATTTATCAGGTGTTGTCATCAACGTATGCGGTTGGAACCAATTTAAAGAACTATAACAATGAGCTTGGGATTCCGCTTTCGATTATCGGTTCAGAGTCCGGCGGCAGATCAATTTTAAAGTGGCTGGGAGTTTTTCTTAAAGCTTTGCGGTTGCTTATTTTCAAAAGTAAAAAATATCCGAATATATTGGTTTTAGAAATGGGTGCCGATCGTCCGGGAGACATACGGTATCTGACTAATTTTATTCCAGTAAATATCGGGGTGGTGACTTCAGTGGCGGCAGTTCATCTTGAGTTTTATGAAAATCTAGAGGGCATTGCCAAAGAAAAAGGCTCGTTAATTCGGTCGTTAAAAAAAACTTCTTATGCTGTTTTGAATTATGATGACCAGCTGGTCAGGTCAATGGCTGGAAAAACCGACGCAAAAGTCATCACGTATGGATTTAACCCGGCGGCAGATATTTCGGCGTTGGAAGTTTCGGTTAGCCACGAAGTTGATTATCGAGATGTTTCCACAATTCAAGGTATTAGTTTCAAACTGAAATATCAGGGTAAAACCGTTCCGGTGCTTTTGCCAAAAGTGTTGGGCCGGCATTTGGTGTATAGTTCGTTGGCAGCAGCAGCCGTTGGCATTATTTATGATTTAAATCTGCACACCATTGTTGAGGCGTTAAAGAATTTTGAACCGCCGAAAGGACGAATGCATATTATCAGTGGCATTAAAAACAGTTTGATCATTGATGATACGTATAACTCGTCGCCGCTGGCTTGCCATAAAGCGTTAGAGCAGCTGGCGGCTATTAATCTTGATGAGTTTCACAGCAAGTTTGCTGTACTTGGCGATATGCTGGAATTGGGTGTACAAACTGAAAGTGCTCATCAGGAGGTCGGCAAAAAAGTTGCCGAACTGGGTATTGATTATTTAATAACTGTCGGTGAGATGTCGCGCGATATTATTCGTGGTGCGCTGGCTGAGGGAATGGATAAAGATCGATGCTTTAATTTTAAAAATAGCGTTGAAGCCGGTAAATTTTTGCAGCAACGGATTAGTCAGGGTGATGTGGTTTTAGTCAAAGGTTCTCAGGGAATGAGAATGGAAAAAGCAGTTAAAGAATTAATGGCTAACCCCGAACAAGCAGCTTTGCTTTTGGTGCGACAGGATGCAAGCTGGTTGGCTTAAATTGTAGTTGACTTTAAAATTTATTATGATAAACTAAAAGACCGTTGTTTGGTCTTTTTATTTTTGCAACCCGTATCAAGGAGCAGGGACTATGAAAACTCCGAAAACGTTTATTGCGCCGTTTGTCGTGATTGCTTCGATTGAACAGCTGATCGAAAACTTTCTGGAATCGCTTGCCGACTGCAAAGAAGGCATATTGATTCCGTTCGTGAAGCGCTGTTGGCCGAGGTGGTTTTCGCCAAATCATTTGACGTTATTGCGGTTTGGTATCTCGTTATACCTGATTAATCATTTGTTCTGGTGCGGCGTGTCCGGTTACCAAAACCAGAACTGGTTTGCGGCATTGGTAATTTTTGCCTGCGTGACGGATTTGTTTGACGGTCCGGTTGCTCGGGCGCTGGGGAAGGAGTCGAAGTTTGGCTCACTGATGGATAAGGTGGTTGACAAGTTCTTAATCCTGCCGCTTGGAGCGGTGGAATTCTGGACGATTGACCGGCCACTGGTGATCCTTTCAGTTATTGGTGCTGCTGTTGTTATCGTCGTGGCGGTGTATAAATACTACCAAGACGAGCAGGCGGTGCCGGAAAACGTGTTTGGCAAGGTCGGGATGATTTGTTACAGTTTCGGAATTATCCTGGCGATTTGGCCGGCTTGGCAAATAGTGGCCTGGAAAATCGCCTGGGCAGGATTTGCGTTTGGGTTGTCGAGCGTGATTCTTAACTTTCGACGGCACTTTAATTTTCCCGATTCGTCATTGCACCATTAGTTGTTTTGGCTCAAGCTTTTGAGCCTTTTTATTTTGTTTAAAAGCGGTTGATTAAAACCCCTTAATCGGGTAAAATCAATGTATGGAAAATTTGAAACTTTTTAATACTTTAGTTAGAAAAAAACAAGATTTTAAGCCGTTAAAAAATAGAACTGTTGGCCTGTATACCTGTGGACCAACAGTTTATGATTATGCTCATATTGGTAATCTGCGGACGTATATTTTTGAAGACATTTTAAAGCGAGTGTTAGTGTACAATGGTTATAAAGTTAACCACATTGAAAACATTACGGATGTGGGCCATCTGGTTTCTGATGCCGACGAGGGTGAAGATAAAATGATGAAAGCTTTAAGGCGCGAGAACCTGGACTTTACCGCCAAGAGCCTTTTGAAATTAGCTGCTAAATATACCGAAGCTTTCCGTCATGATATTAAGCTACTTAACATTTCCGAACCGGATAAATGGACCAAGGCTACCGATCATGTTGAGGAAATGATCAAGCTAATTCAGCGCATTGAAAAAAATGGCTACACCTATGAAACAGCCGACGGCATATATTTTGACACCAGCAAACTTGAAAATTATGGCGAGCTGGCTGGACTGGAAAAAGTTGATCTAAAGGCGGGTGTGCGGGTAGCGATGGGGGAGAAAAAGAATCCTACAGATTTTGCGTTGTGGATTAAAGCGGTTGGCGAAAATAAAAATCATGTTATGGTTTGGCCAAGTCCGTGGGGAACAGGCTTTCCGGGGTGGCACATTGAATGTAGCGCGATGTCAATGAAATATTTGGGCGAACACTTTGACATTCATTGCGGCGGTATTGATCATGTTCCGGTTCACCATACCAATGAGATTGCTCAAAATGAAGGAGCAACTAAAAAGAAATCAGTTGAATTTTGGTGCCATGGTGAATTTCTGGTTATTGATTCGGCTCGAATGGGAAAAAGCGAAGGAAATTTTATCACGCTGCAAACTCTAATTGATAAAGACTTTGAGCCATTGGCCTATCGTTATTTATGTTTGCAGGCTCACTACCGGCAAAAACTTAATTTTTCCTGGGAATCGTTACAGGCGGCAGAAAACGCTTTGCTAAAACTTTGGGAAACGGTAGTTGATTATGGCAAGGTCGCTAAAACGGGATGTGCGGAATATGAAAAGAGATTTTTAGAAGTGGTTAATGATGATTTAAATATGCCAAAGGCTTTGGCGATTGTCTGGGAGTTAGTTAAAGATAAAGATTTTTCTGATGGCGCAAAGAAGTGCACGTTGTTAAAATTTGATACTGTACTGGGGTTGGGCTTGCAACAGGCTAAAAAACAACTAATCCCGGAACATATTAGGGCTGTGGCCGAAGAACGTGAAGCCGCTCGGGCCGCTAAGGACTGGGTGAAGGCCGATAATTTGCGAAAGCAGATTGAGCAGGACGGATATATAATCGCCGACACTGCGCAAGGGTTTATTATTAAAACAAAAAAATAATCATGCCAAAAAAAGTTTTAATTGTGTACGCCACCGGTGGCATGGGCCATGTTTCTGCCGCCCGGGCGATTGAAAGCGCTTTCAAACAAAAATATCCGGAAGTGGAGGTTAATAATATTGATGTGATTGATTACGCCAATACCGTGTATAAGAAATTTTTTGTTGATGGTTATAATTACGTCAGCGCCAAAAAACCACAAATGTGGGGCTGGCTGTATAAAAAATTTAACAATCCAAACCGCCAGAAATTGCCGACCGCTTTGTCGCGCTTGGCGATTGAAGGGCATTTTATTCCATACGTCAAAAAATACAATCCGGATTTTATTATTTCAACCCATCCGTTGCCAATGCGGTTAATTTCCCATTCCAAAGAGGCTAACGTCATCGATATTTATTCGTCAATGGTGGTCACTGATTTTGGTTGTCATAGTTTTTGGGTCGATAAAGAAGTAAACTACTATTTTACGGCGACTGATGACGTCGGTAAGTGTTTGCAAAATTATGGTGTTAAACCAGAGCAGGTAGTGGTTACCGGCATTCCGGTTGAGTTGAAATTTTCTCAAGAATTGAACCGATCCGAACTGCAGGCTAAGTTCGGTTTGCAACGTGATTTGTTTACCATGCTGATTGTTGGTGGACAATTTAGTTTCGAGTCACTGCAGAATGTCATTAATAGTGTCGAGTTAAAACATCATGGCAAAGTTCAGTTTTTAGTGGTGGCTGGTCGCGACAAAGATTTGAAAGAGGCGATTGAGTCGTCCGACTTAAAGACAAAATCAAACACCAAAGTATTTGGTTTTGTCAGTAACATGGATGAACTTATGACAGTGTCGGATGTTATTTTCTCTAAAGCTGGAGGGTTGACGGTGTCAGAATGCATGGCTAAGGCCTTACCTATGATTATCAATAAAGTTATCCCGGGTCAGGAAGAAGATAATGTTACCTATTTGGTTGATAAGGGCGCGGCGGTGCGGGTGAAGGATTTTAACGAGGTTGGGGGAGTGGTCAGCGAGCTTTTAGCTGACCCCGCCAAAATTGCTTTGATGCGCCAGGCAGCTAAAAGCATTGGCCGGCCGAATTCAGCGATCGCAGTTGCTGATTTTGTTCTAAAAAAAATCGCCCAAAAGTAAAAAATAATTTGCGCAGAAATGATTTGACCCCCGAGCGTAGACGCAGTCGTCTTTGCTCGGGGGTCGTTGGTTAGGGTTCAGGATTGGACTAGGCGGCGTCGGGGACGTTGGCTTTGGCGAACTTTTCCGCTTCAGCCTGATCGTTGCAGATGATGAGATGTCTACCATCTACTTCGATCTCCGGCTCAATGCCGTCGCCAAGGTGTCCTTCTAAAGGACGGACCACGATCGCCATCTTCACGATTTCGACCGGGACCCGTTGTCCAGCGATGATAGCGATTCCGTATTGAGGCATGGCTGGTTCTCCTTATTACGTTTTGGTTGTTGCTCGATACTCGTCCAGCTTGGCGTATGCCTTAGCGGCACACTTTGGACAGTAGCCGTGGGAGATATCTCCCCCAAAGATTTTCCGCACAAACCACTGCGGAAAACGAATCCACCAGTTTTTCAGGTGGATCTTCTTGCAGACACAACACTGTACAATCATCCTTGTTTCGTGCTCCTATTTCTTGCTGAACCCTGTTTTAGGGTCATGGTTAGTGACCAGGTAAAGGAACATAACACTTAGACCTTATTATACTATAAATTATATTTTTTGTCAATAAAAAATCCTCTTACATGAGGATTTTTTGGCTTATTTAAGATAAATTATGCTATAACCAACGCTTTTTTTTGAAAAACAGCAGCATCCCCAGGACAATACAAACCATGATCCCAATAATATACCAGAAACCAAATTCGTTATTTAAAAATGGCATTGAATGTGTGGTATTCATACCAAAAATTCCCGCCAGAAGCGTTACCGGAAAGACAATAACCGAGATAATGGTTAAGATTCTCATAATATCATTAAGTCGAAATTGGATTTGTGATTCGTTGGTTTGCTGAAGGGCTTCAATACGTTCTTTAAGATTTTCTAACGTGTCCCAAATTTCTTTGGTGTAATCAAGCAGACTTTCAAAGTAAGCGTCGGTTTTTTTCATTACAAACAGCGGGCTGTCTTTGAGGTTATAAATTAATTTTTTCAAAACGTTTTTATGCACCTGCATAATTTTACGAAAATCCGTAATGTTTCGCCTGATGACCAAAATTTCTGAAACCATCTTTTTTTCTTTGCCGGCGAAAATGGCATTTTCAATATTGTCGCAGTCTTCACTTAAGTGATCAATCATTGGGAAAATGTAATAAAAGATTTTATGCAGCATTTCATAGAGCAGCTTTTCCGGTGATTTATCATCATATTTTTGCCGCATATCGGAACTGACTCTGAATAAATCAAAAAAATCAGTAAAAATTTTCAGATTTCCGCGGTTGATGGTGATAAGGTAGTTTTTACTGATAAAAATATTAAATTCAGTCGAGTCAATTTGTCGATTTTTTTCGTCAAAAACAGGAAACAGGAGTACTAAAAAAGTGTATTTTTGGTACACGTCAATTTTGCTACGGTGACTGGTGGAAATACAATCAGCCAGGTCTAGCGGGTGAAATTTGTATTCCTGACCTAATTGGTTAATTTCTGTTTCGCTGGGGTCGGTGATGTTAATCCAGTCAAAATGGGCAAATGAAACTTTTTGGACTTTTGGCATATTTTTTTTGCTTATTATAAAAAGTATATCATAAAAGCATTGGCCTGATAAATAGGTTTGTTTTTTAGCCCTATTTATAGTATAATTTGGTCATATGGCGTTAAAACCAAGTAATAAATTTGTTAATCCTGATCAGGAAAGGCTCAATCCAGGTGAAACTCTTTCTTCCGGCGAGGTAAGCGGTAAGGAAATTAAAGAAACCGGATTTGAGCAGGCTCAGGAAAAGCCCGGTTTTGGGTCGGAAACAGAAAAGCCGTCTTTCAGACAGCCGGCGCCAAATTCGATTCCTGCTAGTCAGGCACCAGCCCCAATAGCCGAACTCAAAAGTGAAAGCTTAGTTAAGATTGAGGCAATTTTAGAGGAAGACTTGGCCGACGCTTATTTTAAAATGTCTGCGACCAAGCAGAAAGAATTTAAACTGGAAGGTGAACAGATTGCCAAAAAAATTGATCAGCTGTTGCTAAAAACCAAAGATGAGGCAAGAAATATTTTCAAACTCATTTTTAAGTGGTTAAGACTAATGCCAGGGGTCAATAAATTTTTTGTTGAGCAGGAAGCAAAAATCAAAACGGATAAAATTTTAAGACTTAAAAAATAAGATGAGTCTTTTTGCAATCCAGGCGGGTGTGCCAAAACCTAACTATCCAAACCTTGCACCGGAAGTTGCAATCGACCAGTCTTATTTTTTTGTTGCTCTAGATTTAGCGGTGCTGGTTGTTTTAGTGATTATTTTGTTTTACTTAGTTCGTCTTTTGCTTCGATCAAAGAGTTTTATGCCGGATTCGTTTGCAAAAGTGGTTTTATTGGTAACGGTGCCAAAAGAATCTTCTGATTCGGCCGATCAGGAAGAAACTATTGAACAGTTGAAAAACCAAATTTCTGTGGCCGAAAGTTGGCTGGCAACACTGGGCGGCCAGGCGCCGCAAAAGGGGTTTAAAGCCTGGTTGTGGGGTCGGTCTGATCATTTTTCTTTGGAAATTGTCGCTAAACACCAGCAAATTTCTTTTTATGTGGCCACTCCAAAATATTTACAGGGGTATATGGAACAGCAGATTTTAGCCCAGTACCCCGAAGCTAATTTGACTGAAGTTGAAGACTATAATATTTTTGGGCCGCAATCGCAAGTGTTGTCCGGATATTTGAAATTTTCTCGGAGTTTCATGTTTCCGATTAAAAGTTATCTGGATCTTAATTCAGATCCACTAAACGCCGTAACAAACAGTTTGAGTACTATTGAACCTGGTGATGGTATTGCACTACAAATTATCGCTCGGTCAAGCCATAAGCGCTGGCATCGGATCGGATCAAAAGTGGCTACCGAGCTTCAGAAGGGCCGCAGCTTATCTGAGGCAATTGATGCCACTAAAACGATTAGTCTCGCTAAGGTGGTTAATTTTTTTAGTACTAAAACACCGCAACAGCGGCAAGAAAAAGGGGAAACTACTTCCGGACTGTCCCCGATGCAGCAGGAGCTAGTGAAGGGTTTGGAAGAAAAAACTTCGAAAGCCGGATTGGACTGTAATATTAGAATTATTGTTTCTGCTAAAGATAAGACATCGGCAGAGGTATATCTGAAAAATGTTGTGAACTCTTTTTCCCAATTTAATTATTATGAATATGGCAACAGTTTTAAATTGATTAAGGAATCTTCAAATAGGCTGATTAAAGATTTTATTTATCGCCACTATCGGGAAAGTCAGAAATTAATTTTGAATATTGAAGAACTGGCCAGTCTGTATCATTTTCCAACGCCATTTTTAGAGACACCTAATATCCAGTGGCTTCTGGCCAAAAAATTACCGCCCGCTGTCGGGCTGTCATCAAATGGTTTATTGCTGGGAGAAAATATTTATCGCGGCAAGAAATCAAATATTTATCTAGCCCCGGATGATCGCCGGCGGCATATGTACATCATCGGCATGACCGGTACTGGTAAATCGGTGTTGATGAGCAATTTGGCAATTCAAGACATTAGGGCCGGCAAGGGAGTTTGTGTGATTGATCCGCATGGCAGTTTGGTGGAGTCGATTTTAGAAAGCATCCCCAAGGAACGAATTGATGAGGTGATCTATTTTAATCCAGCCGATACCAACCGACCGATTGGTTTGAATATGTTGGAAGCTGAGACTATTGAACAACAGGATTTTGCCATTCAGGAATTAATCGCTATTTTTTATAAATTGGTCACTGATCCGTCAATGATTGGCCCGATGTTTGAACATAACATGAGAAATGCCATGCTGACTTTAATGGCGGATAAAAAGGACCCTGGTACGATTGTAGAAATCCCTCGAATTTTTACCGATCGTGAATTTCAGCGCTATAAGCTCGGTAAAGTTACTGATCCGATGGTTCGTTCGTTCTGGGAACAAGAAATGGCGAAAACTTCCGATTTTCATAAGTCGGAAATGCTTGGCTACTTGATTTCAAAGATTGGCCGGTTTATTGAAAACAGCATGGTTCGTAACATTATTGGCCAGCCGAAATCCGGGTTTAATTTCCGGGAAATTATGGATCAGCAAAAAATTCTCCTGGTTAACTTGTCAAAGGGGCGAGTGGGTGAGGTAAATAGCAACTTGCTTGGATTAATTATTGTTGCAAAATTACAAATGGCGGCGCTGTCGCGCACTGATATTCCGGAAAACACCAGGCAGGATTTTTATTTGTATATTGATGAATTCCAAAATTTCATTACTGACAGCGTGGCAACAATTTTAGCGGAAGCCAGAAAATACAAACTGAATTTGATTTTGGCTCATCAGTATATTGGTCAACTGACTGAAGGTTCGGGGCCGGAAGGCAAGAGCTACGGTGATAAAATTAAAGACGCAATTTTTGGGAATGTCGGCACATTGATGTCATTTCGAATTGGTGTTGAAGATGCGGAAGTTATTGCCAAACAGATGGCGCCGGTTGTTGATGAATATGACTTGATGAATATTGAGAAATTTAATGCTTATATCAGGCTTTTGGTTGATAACCAGCCACGAAAAGCTTTCAACATTCACACGTTTCCGCCCGCTCATGGCGACGTGCGGGGTGTTGAGGATATTATTGAGTTTTCGCGTTTTAAATACGGTCGTGATCGCCAGCAAATTGAAACTGAGATTGTTAAACGCAGTCGCTTAGGGATAACTGGTACCCAATCCGTTGAAAGGTCTTTATAATATGGCTAGTGCTGCCTTTTTATTTTGGTTATTTTTCATCCCGTTTATTCTGTTGGGTTTGGGAACGTTTGCTTTGGGTGGTGTGTTAGCCGCACCATGGGTGCCGCTTTGGAAAAAAGATGTTCGTCGAATGTTGGAATTGGCCGAAGTAAAGCCAGGCGAAACAGTGTACGATTTAGGTGCCGGTGACGGCCGAATTATCATTATTGCTGCTAAAGAATTTGGCGCAACCGCAACCGGTTTTGAGGTTGCAGTCTTGCCATTTCTGTGGGGTTATATTAAAATAAAGGTACTTGGCTTAAGTAAGAAAGCTAAGCTTAAGTATAATAATTTTTTCAATCAGGATTTGAGTCAGGCGGACGTTATTTGTGTATTCCTGACACCGGAAGCAATGAAAAAATTGAAACCAAAATTTCAAAAAGAAAAAAATAAAAATTGTCGCATCGTTTCCTACGCCTTCAAAATTCCTGATTGGGAGCCGGAGAAAGTGAGTAAAGGGCCTGGAGAAACGTCCATTTATCTGTATCGGTAGGTCAAAATAAAAAAAATCAAAAAGGGGCAAAAAATAAAATGACTGGAAAAATTAAAAAAAATACCCAAGACGACATTGACATTGAAGAGCTAAACGAAGAAGAGGTGCTTCGTCATTTAGATTTGCTTCGCGATATTTTAGAAAATACTCAGGCCAATATTAAAAAAACTTTGAATTTATTAAAAGAACGACATATTGATTCAGAGAGTCTTTTGCGAACTTTGCAGGATGCTAATGAGGCATCAAAGGGGTTTATCGGTACGGATAACGGCAGCGAACGAATCATTGAAGGGGTGTTTAATGGTGAAAAAATGGTCGGTGGTGACGGACTTGAATATAACATGCCGGCAAATTATGCTTCAAAGTCTAAGCTGGTTGAAGGCGACATATTAAAATTAACCATCACGAAGGATGGTTCTTTTGTTTATAAACAAATTGGTCCGGTGGAACGCAAACAGATGGTTGCTACTTTGGCTCAAGATCAGGCAAATAGTGAATGGTATGCTGTTGACGGTAAAAAACGGTGGAAACTTTTAACCGCTTCAGTTACTTACTTTCACGGCATGCCGGGCGATGAGGTGGTAATTTTAGTTCCAAAAGAAGGGGGTAGCCGCTGGGCGGCGGTTGAAAATATAATCAAGTCTTCTTAGGCAATCGTGACAATGACAATCCGATCTAGTTTGGCTAGGTCTTTTTTTATGTCAATTTTTGCTTTGGGAAATTGCCGGCGGATAATCTGAGTAATGAGACGACTTTGGGTCGGATCAATCTCGATGATAATGGTTTTGGGTTTAACATGGTATTTCTTAACTTGTTTGAATAATTCTTCGTACTTGGTTAATCCAGAGTTTGTCGTATATAAGGCAATTTTTGGTTCATAGGATAAACCTTTTTGCTGTTGGACAGAAAGGTTTTTCCAAATTTTTGTGCTGCCGTACGGCAAATTTGACACGATGATGTCAATTTTTTTGTTTTTTAGCGGCAGGAGCAAATTGCCTTTAAAAAATTTGATGTCAGTTTGATGGCGGCGGTTATTCTTTTTGGCAATTGTCAGGGCTTTTGCGGAAATGTCCGTGGCGTAGATTTTGGCGTTGGGCAATTGTTTAGCCAGTACTATACTGATACAGCCCGAACCGGTGCCAATATCGGCAATGGTAACACTTCTTTTTTTTACCAGGTTGATTGCTTCTTCGGCCAGTAATTCGGTTTCCGGTCGAGGGATAAGGACATCTCGATTAACAAAAAAATCAAGACCAAACCATTCTTTTTCACCGGTTATGTAAGCAATCGGCTCGTGTTTTATTCGCCGCTTGATCAGTTGATCAAATTTTTTTTCCTGAGCTTTGGTTAGCAATTTTTCAGGATAAGTGTAGAAGAATTCTTTTGGTTTTTTTAAAACAAAAGATAATAAAACCTCTGCATCAAGAGAGGCTGATGAACTATTAATTGTGTTCATTGCTCGCGCTAAGGCGCTGGCGATAGTCATATTATCGATCGGCTTGTTTGAGAGCCTCGATGATTGGTTCAATTTTACCATCCATAATCAGTTCAATCTGGTTGAAATTTTGTTTAATACGGTGATCGGTAACACGGTCCTGGGGGAAATTATAGGTTCTAATTTTTTCCGATCGGTCACCTGAACCAATCTGCAGTTTACGTGATTCGCCCCGCTCCTTGGCAATCCTTTCCTGTTCCGATGCTAAGATTCGTGAGCGTAAAATTTGGAGCGCTTTGGCCTTATTTTGTTGTTGAGATTTTTCGTCCTGGCAAGAAACTACCGTGCCGGTAGGTAAATGGGTGATTCGTACTGCTGAGTCAGTGGTATTGACGCTTTGACCGCCGTGTCCGCCTGCTCGAAAAACATCAATTCGTAAATCTTCAAGCTTGATTTCAATGTCAACTTCCTCAGCTTCCGGTAAGACTGCTACGGTGGCGGCGGAAGTGTGGACCCGGCCGCTTTTTTCGGTTTCCGGGACCCGCTGGACGCGGTGAACACCGCTTTCATACTTGAGATTTTTATAAACTTGATTGCCGGCAATTTCAAAAATAACTTCTTTAAAACCGCCAATGCCAATTCGATTAGAGCTTAAAATTTTTGTTTTCCATTTCTGACTTTCCGCATAGCGGGAATACATCCGAAAAAGCTCTGCCGCAAAGAGTGCTGCTTCATCACCGCCGGTACCGGCCCTGATTTCAATGATAATATTTTTTTGATCCATCGGGTCTGGCGGGGTGACGATGTCTAGAATATCTGACTCCAGTTTTGCTTTTAATTCATTGAGGCCGGAAATTTCCTCCTGAGCAATCATAATTAGATCACTATCTTCGTCTTGGTTAATCGTTGCCTCACTTTCCGCAAGCTGCCGTTCAATTTTCTCCAACTCATTAATTTTTTTAATGGCGCCTTCAAGCCGGCTGAATTCTTGAGACACGTTTTTTAGCTTTTCGGGATTATTAATCACCGCCGTGTCCGCAAGTTCAAGGCTAAGTTGGTTATACCGTTCTTTGATTTCGAGGAATTTTTTGTCCATTGTTTTATCTATAACAAAACTCCTTTTAAAAAAGGAGTTTCGCAGTTAGAGTAGTTACTGTTCTTTTTTGGAAGTTTTGGTTCCAGTCTTGGCAGTCCGGCTCTGGCGTTTTGTCTTTTTGCCTTTTCGGGTGCTGGCCGCCGTTTCTTTCTTGGCAAGTCGTTCCTGGAATTTTTCAACTCGTCGGGCAGTATCAAGCAGTTTTTGCTTGCCGGTATAAAAAGGATGACACATTGAACAGATTTCAACGTTTAGTTCCTTTTGAGTTGAGCCAACAGTAAAAGTATTACCGCAGGCACAGGTAACTTTCGCGTCAGAATAATACTTTGGGTGAATTTCTTTTTTCATGAATTTAACACTACCACATTGGCTTAATTTTGACAAGAGCGGCTATTTTTTCCGCTCTTTTAAGGCTTTTGAATGCATGGTGATGGCAAAGGTGCCAATAACACTGGTGTAAATAAAGGCAAATTCCGCCGGAATTCTGAAACGCCCGTCTGACAGGGGTGCTAAAACGACAAATAGCACCATCATTACTGTCCACACAATGACAAAACCCTCACCCAGGAAGCGGGAGGCAAAATTATTTTGCCAGCGGCTGTATTCTTTGTCACTGACGTAGATTCCCAAGATGATGAGGTAAATTACCCCTATAGCGCTGACGGAAGTGTCATAGCCGTTTCCAGAAATAAAATCGACCATAAACATTGTTATGGTGACGATGGTCCAGAGGTTCAAAATTCCTTTAAGAATCAACCGGTGACGAATGGTCGCGTTGTGTTTGTTCATAAATCCATTGGTATTGTAGCATTTTTTTGGGCAATTTGCCACTCAAAGAAGGCAGGGGGAAGGAAGGCCTCCTTTTGTCTTGACAAGTTTTTTTTGAATCGCTACTATAGAATTAGCACTCTTAAAGGTAGAGTGCTAATCATCACACTATTATGAACGAACGACGCCAGGAACTACTAAAAAACATTACGGTTCAATACATAAAAACCGCCCAGCCGGTCAGTTCAAAAGCTATTACCGAGTCTGGTGATTTTGATCTAAGTTCAGCAACGATCAGGAATGAAATGGCAGAGCTTGAGGCGTCGGGGTACATTTACCATCCTCATACTTCAGCCGGCCGGATGCCAACCGAAAAAGGCTATCAGTATTTTGTTGACAATTTTTTGAAACCCCAGCCGCCGTCAAAACGACAGCAGGAGATATTGGCTAAATATTTTGAACCAAACGACTTTAATAATTATGCGATTAAATCCGGCGCTAAGGCGCTGGCAGAAATTTCCAATCAGGCGGTATTCGTAGCTTTTGCAGATAATGATTTTTTTTATACAGGTATTTCAAATCTTTTTTCCCAGCCGGAGTTTGCTCACCAGCAGTTGATGTATGACCTAACCCGAACAATTGACCATCTTGACAAGGTGATTGGCAAAATTTTTTCAACCATCAGCGAAAATGTGGTGGTGAGTATCGGCGCCAAAAATCCATTTGCCCGCGATTGCAGTTCGGTTATTGCCAAATATCGCACTGATAAGATAGAGGGGATGATTGGTATTATTGGACCAATGAGGATGGATTACCAGAATAATTTTAGCCTGATTAGCTTCAGCCAGCAATTAATCAATAATTTAAAATAAATGACTACGCCACATGATATTCCGGACCGTGATGAAAAAAGTTTAGAAACGGAAGTTGAAGAGTTAAAACATAAAATGCAAGAGTACCTTGACGGTTGGCGCCGTGCTAAAGCCGATTACTCCAATTTGAAAAAAGAGTCGGAAAAGCGGGTGCAGGAAATGGCTCAATTTGCTAACGCCGCCCTGCTGGCTGAATTGTTACCAATCTTTGACCATTTTAAATTGGCGTTGCAACACGTGCCCGATGATCAAAAAACCGCGGATTGGGTGGTGGGACTTGGTCATATTAAAAATCAATTTCAGGAATTTTTTAAGCGACTAGGAATTGAGGAAATTCAAACAGTTGGCCAGAAATTTGATCCTCAGCTTCATGAAGCGCTAGTGACTGAAAAACGTGACGGTGTGTCAAGCGGCATTATTGTTGAAGAGGTGAAGTCAGGCTATACATTGCATAATAAAGTAATTAACCCGGCACAAGTCAAAGTTGCCGAATAAAATAATTAATAATTAATTTTAAGGAGGTAGATATGCCTATCATTAAATGGACGCCATTCCTTGAGCCATTTGAGGAAATGGAAAAATTTATCTCCGACCACGGTGCTTCGGGGTTTGCCCCAGCCATTGATGTCTATGAAACAAAAGACAATGTTGTGGTGGAAGCGCCGCTGGCCGGAATTGACCCAAAAGACGTCGAAATTTCAATTGAAAACGATGTCTTAACGATCAAGGGTAAAGTTAAGCGGGAATCAGAGGTTGACGATAAAAATTATTACCGCAAAGAAATTCGCTCGGGAAGTTTCTTTCGTTCAGTGGCTTTGCCGGCTCATGTTGTTTCAGCGGACGCGGAGGCCGAGTCGATTGAGGGGTTGTTAAAGATCACCATTCCAAAAGCGCCGGAAGCAAAACCAAAAACGATTAAAGTAAAAGTGGCGCCGCCAAAAGACAAGAAGTAATTTTTTCATCCGGCTCACCGCCCAGCCTCTAGCCGCTGGGCGGGTCCGGACCGGGTAATTAAAACATTAGTTAATCGGTCCGGGGTATATTAATCAATAATTAAAATAATTAATCATTAAATACTATGGGAAAAATTCTAGGAATTGATTTAGGAACGACAAACTCAGCGATGGCTGTCGTTGAAGGTGGCGAACCAAAAATCATCGAAAATGCCGAAGGCAACCGAACCACGCCGTCAATGGTGGCAATCAGCAAATCAAACGAGCGGCTGGCCGGACAGCTGGCGAAGCGCCAGGCAGTTACTAATCCGGAAAATACACTTTTTTCGGTTAAGCGTTTGATTGGCCGACGTTGGGAAGACGCCGAGGTACAAAAAGACGTTAAGTTAATGCCGTATAAGATTGTTAAAAGCGGCGACGGCGTTAAAGTGAAAATGAAAGATAAGGAGTACACGCCACAGGAAATTTCTGCGATGGTTTTGCAGAAATTAAAAGCGGACGCGGAAAGTAAGCTTGGTGAAAAAATTACTGAAGCGATTATTACCGTACCGGCCTATTTTAACGATGCGCAGCGTCGCGCCACTAAAGATGCCGGTGAAATCGCCGGTTTGACTGTCAGGCAGATTATCAACGAACCGACCGCCGCAGCCTTAGCGTACGGCTTTGCCAAAAAGAAAGGGCAAAAGATTGTTGTGTATGATTTAGGTGGTGGTACTTTTGACGTTTCAGTCTTGGAAGTTTCGGAAGACACGGTTGAGGTTAAATCAACTAATGGGGACACTCACTTGGGTGGTGATGACTTTGACCAGGTAATTATTGAATGGGTAATTAGTGAATTTAAAAAAGAAAATGGCATTGATCTTGGTAAGGATCCGTTGGCGTTACAGCGCATTAAAGAGTCGGCGGAAAAGGCTAAGATTGAACTTTCTACGGCTCAAGAATCAGAAATCAACCAGCCATTCATTACTACTGACAGTAGCGGACCAAAGCACTTGGTGATGAAATTGACCCGCGCAAAGCTAGAAGAATTAGTCGGCGGATTGGTTGAGCGAACGCTCGAACCGTGTAAGGCGGCTTTGAAAGATGCCAAACTTGAAGCTAAAGACATTGAAGAGGTGATTTTGGTCGGCGGTATGACCCGCATGCCATTGGTTCAAAAAACCGTTGAAAAACTTTTTAACAAGAAACCAAACATCTCAGTTAACCCGGATGAAGTAGTGGCGCTGGGGGCGGCAGTGCAGGCTGGAGTCTTGCAGGGCGATGTTAAAGACGTACTGTTGCTTGATGTTACGCCGTTAACTTTGGGACTAGAAACCTTGGGTCGGGTGATGACGCCGTTAATTGAGCGAAACACCACGATTCCAAGTTCAAAATCTCAGGTGTTTTCAACCGCCGCTGACAATCAGCCAAGCGTTGAAATTCATGTTTTGCAAGGTGAGCGGCCGATGGCTCCGGACAACAAAACGCTCGGACGCTTTATTCTTGACGGTATTCCACCGGCACCACGCGGCGTGCCGCAGATCGAAGTTACCTTTGACATTGATGCTAATGGTATTTTAAACGTTAGTGCTAAAGATAAAGGCACTGGCAAAGAACAAAAGATTACTATCACCGCCAGTTCCGGTTTGTCCAAAGAAGAAATTGAAAAAATGAAACGAGACGCTGAAAGTCATGCTGAGGAAGATAAGAAAAAGAAAGAGCTGGCTGAAACCAGAAATATTGCCGAGACGTTGATTTTTTCCACGGAGAAAGCCTTAAAAGATGCCGGTGATAAAATTCCGGCGGACCAGAAAAAACCGATTGAAGAAAAAATTGAGGCACTTAAAAAAGTTAAAGACGGGGATGATTTGGACGCCATTAAAAAAGCGAGCGAGGAATTAAGTACGGAAGCGCAAAAGATTGGTCAGGCGATGTATGGTTCGGCTCAGCCCAATGCCGATCAGTCTCAGGCCGAACCCGGGGCCGGTACTAAGGGTGAAGCGGTCGAAGGTGAAGTTGAAGACGCAAAGTAAGATTTAATCAGTGAAATCAGGCGGGGTGACAAGCAAGCCCCGCCTGACACTTTGAAACAACTTTGGTATACTAAGGAGATAAAATATTAAAAATCATATGACACAAACTCCAGAGCAAAAAATTCAAATTCGCGATACATTTGCCGGTGCGGAATATGCTAACGCGATGCAGGTTGGATACAGTAAGGAAGAATTTATGCTGACGTTTTTGAATATCGCCGGCCCAACCGGACGGGTAGTGGGAAAAATCATGACTAATCCTGGACACCTTAAACGTTTGATTAAAGCACTGGAAGAAAGTTTGAAGAAGTATGAAGGCAGTTTTGGCAAAGTTCAGGAAGCGGAAAGCCCTAAGCAAGAAATTGGTTTTCGAACGGAGTAACGGCGCGTTATGGCCAAAAATTATTATGACATTTTAGGAGTCAGTAAAAGCTCAACACAGGAGGAAATTAAAAAGGCGTATTATAAGCTGGCTCATAAACACCATCCGCACAAGGGCGGCGACGAGCAGAAGATGAAAGAAATCAACGAGGCGTATGGTGTTTTAGGTAACGCCGAGAAGCGTTCGCAGTACGACAAGTTTGGTTCGACTTTTCAACAGGGTTCTGGTGCCGGCGGGTTTGGCGGTTTTCAGGATTTTTCGGATTTTGCCCAGGCTTTTCGAGGTAGCGCCGGCAATAACGCCGGTGCGAATTTTTCTTTTGATTTTGGCGACTTAGGTGATATTTTTGGTGATTTTTTCGGCGGCGGTCGGGGACAAGGCCGCTCACAAAGCCGTAATCGGGGCAGTGATATTGAAGCTCAAATTACTATTGAGTTCACTGAAGCAGTTTTTGGAACGGAAAAGAATATCAGCTTAACTAAAGATGCAACTTGCCAGGCATGCACCGGTACTGGCGCACAGGCCGGCTCAAAGGTGTTGACCTGTTCAACTTGTCATGGTACCGGCCAGGTAGTGCGAAATGTTGGTTTTGGCATTGGCATGCCTAGTGTCTGTCCCGATTGTCGGGGGGAAGGAAAAAAAGTTGAACAAGAGTGTCAGGTGTGTCGTGGCGCTGGAGTGGTGAAAAAATCAGAAAATATTAAAGTAAAAATTCCGGCCGGCATTGATGATGGTCAGGCCATCAGATTGGCCGGGTATGGCGCTGCCGGAAGGCGTGGCGCACAGGCCGGGGACTTATATTTGAAGGTTAAGGTAACTCCAAATAAAAGTTTACAGCGAGATGGATATGATATTAAAACGGTTGCTGAAATTTCTTTTAAGCAAGCTGCATTAGGAGATAAAATTGACGTTATAACTGTTGACGGCGTGGTAAAGTTAAAAATTCCCGAAGGAACTCAAAGCGGTAAGGTATTTATTATTAAGGGCAGGGGGGTGCCGCACTTGCAGGGCCGTAACCGAGGGGATCATTTGGTTGAGGTAATTGTTAAAACGCCGACTAAGCTAAGCCGGCAACAACGAAAACAGATTGAAGCATTGGACTTGGATTAAAAAATGGGGTTAAGGCTAGCCCCGTTTTTTAATTATCAATCCATTTATTCTTGTTTTAAAAAGATGCTATACTTAATAGGTAAGTATGATTTCAGAAATCGCAACAACTACCATTAATGAGGTGATGGATTTTGCTTCAGCACCTCAAACTCAAGAGGCAGTGGCACAAGCAAAAGTCGGCAGTCATGATTTATGGTTGGCATTTTTAAATATTGATTGGTCGGCGCCGAGCTGGGATATTATTATCCTGCTATTTTTTTTGGTGAGTGTTTTGATTTATGGCTTTGCTCTGGGACGTAACCGCGTAGTGGCAATTTTAATCAGTACGTATCTATCGTTAGCGGTAACAACTAATTTGCCGTTTATGGATAAGCTGACTGAAATCATCAACCGCTATGTAACGTTTACGTTTCAGGTTTCTTCATTTTTGATTGTTTTTATTTTATTATTTTTTCTCTTGACCAGGGGAAGTCTGCTGCAAAAATACGCCAGTCTCGGCGGCAGCTGGTGGCAGGTTATTATTTTTTCGTTATTGCAGGTTGGCTTATTAACCAGCATTATTCTTTCTTTTTTGCCGTCAGAAGCATATAGTAATTTATCTGAATTTACTAAGACTGTTTTTATTTCAGACGTCGGAAAATTTTGTTGGATTATCCTGCCGATTTCCGGATTAATTTTCTTTAAGGGTGATTTAGATCAATTAGCTTAAGTTTTTTACTAAAACAAGCCATTTTTAACGCAGGCTTGTTTATTTTTTTTGCACTTGACAAATTTGAGCAATTAGGTTAAAATGTGGGACTGGCTCACCATGGGTCCAGTTTGTGTTTGCACCTTATAATTTGGGTTATTGATAACAACGAAAAACGACACCAAAGGAGTGTCACAACAAGAGGAGATGTGCCTATAAGGAGAGCAGGGAAGCTTTGGCAGGACAAGTGCGTAAGGAACATTTCTTGAGCCGCGCGGCTTGAGAGATGAGTGTCGAACAACGTGAAACCGAAACGGAAACGAATGAAGAGGAGTGAAACGAATGAACACGATGGTTCGCAACATGATGGTGTGCGTCATGGCGGCGCTGGTGGTGCTGTTGACCTCCGGCTGCCCGATGACGCCCGATCCGCCCAACCAGCCGACGCAACCGACGTTCGACGTTCGGACCCGGCTGATTGAAGGCAAAGCCGAAGTAGTGGTCCGCAACACGGACACGCGACAGGTCAGCATTCAGATTCTGGTCCAGGATGACCGTACCGGCGACTACTTTCCCGCGTACGACGAAACCGGCGACCAGCTCCTGCGCAGCATCATGCAGCCGGGAGTCCAAACCACCGTAACTGGACAGCTTGTTAACCGCACGTATGAAGGTCACCCCGTGATCGACATCGGCGGCGGCGGAGTTCACAGTTACTGGTGGTGGGATCCGTATGCGCCGCTGTATCTCTACCCGGTTCCGCCCAGCATAAGCGTGGACTGGGAGACATACGTGACTGACGAGGAGATCACCATCACCGAAACGACGTTTGTTGACGGTGAAGGGGCGTACTTGGGCGCACAATTCGTGTTGCCCGAAGCCGGACGCTACATGGTTCGGGTCACTGGTTTTAACGAGCAGAACGTTGAGTTCAAGCCGTTTGAAACCGTGTTGCCTGACTACGATGGAACAACGCCGGACCCGGATCCCGAAGACACCGCCGACCTGGAAGTCCTGTACTTCAGCAATTACGGAGACGTCAACGGGTACGTCTATGGCATCGTCCATGGCGTGAATCCGTCGACCCACTCCGTCGCGTGCTACATCAACGTCGACTCAATGTGGTGGCCCAAGCCGGATTTCGGCAACGGCGCCTTGACCCCGTTGGAAAATGGCGGTTACTTTGAGACCGACATTACCACGGGCGGCGACGATCAGCGCGCAACGTTGATCTACTTGGCTGTGGTGCCAAACGGTACGCAAGTGCCGCAGGCGCCCAGCCTTGACCAGCCCTACATTCCGGAAGCGCTCACCAGCAAGCTATTGGTGCGTAATCCCGGACCGGTTGAAGGCGGACCTGGCGTGATTGATTTCACTGAAGTGCCCTACTACAAGGATCCTGACGGGGTGCTTCGCGGTACGGTTTCAGGAGTCAATTTCGCTGACTATCAAGTCGCTGTCTACATCCTTGTCGAGGGAGTCTGGTGGCAAAAGCCGGACTGCACCCTCGTCGACATCATGAGCAATGGTTCCTGGTCGGCTGACGTGACCGTGGTGCCAAGCGACGCGAACGCAACGCAGTTCGCCGCGTTTCTCGTCCCGCGGGGTACTTCAGTACCCTGCACGGTGTATCCGACCAAGAGCAAATCCTTGGTGGCTGGTATTGATATCCCGGGCGCGGTTGATTACGTCATCGTGAACCGGGTACCGCATATCGGCCTGACCAAAATTCCGGCCTACGAAGACACGGTCGGTGACCTGCGCGGTATCGTGGAAGCGCTCGACCCGACGCAGTACGATATCCATACCTTTATCCGGGTTCCCGGTGAAGGCTGGATTGCGAAGCCGGGCTTTGCGCCTGACGACGCGACGGTTGTTGCCGCTGACGGTACGTGGTCGTGTGACATCGTTACCGGATTGCCGGGGCAGACCAACGATCATCGGGCAACTGAGATCTGGGTTTTGCTGTTTGGCAAGGGTGTTGAAGTAACGCCGTGCGGAGACGCTGTTTGTAGCGACCTGAATATCGACACGGTGGTGAACAACGCCAGTGCTGGGATCTGGGTGAATCGTCGTCCGGGAGCGGAAGATGAAGAACCTATTATCACCATCATCGGCGCAAACCCGGTCACTTTGGCAGTTGGCAGCGGGCCGTATACCGATTTGGGCGCTACGGCGTTTGATACGGAAGACGGCGACCTGTCGGCAGAAATCGTTACCACCAATGACGTCAACACGTCGGCGGTGGGAACGTATCACGTGAATTACAGCGTGACGGACAGTGCGAGCCACACGGTGAACGCTTCCCGAACGGTTCACGTGGTGGATACCGTCGGTCCGGTAATTACCGTTTTGGGCGCAAACCCGCTGCACGTGCAGCAGGGAAGCGGCCCGTATGTTGATCCAGGCGCCACGGCGTTTGACAACTACAACGGTGACATCACCGGCAGCATTGTGAAGACCGGTTCGGTCGACACGAACACTCCCGGTACCTACACCATTAACTACAGCGTGCAAGACAGCTCCGGCAACTCTGCCAGCGCTTCGCGCACGGTAGTGGTGGATGAGGTGGTCGAGGATCAACCCCCGGTCATTACGATCTTGGGGTCAAATCCTCATACCGTCCAAGTCTTGAGCGGCCCGTATCCGGAATCCGGTGCGACCGCCCTTGACCCGGAAGATGGGGACATCTCGAACCTGATCGGAACCGTGTCCACGGTGGACATGACGACGATCGGTACGTACAACGTGACCTATTCGGTCACAGACAGCGGCGGCCACCCGGTCCAAGCGGTGAAAGTCGTTTACGTTGTCGACACGGTGGCGCCGGTTGTTGATCCGATTCCGGACCAGTTCCGTTTGGCGCTGGCATCGGGCGACCTTGATCTCGGTAACTATGGCTACGACGCGTACGACGAGAACGCGACGTGGTCCATCGTACCCGGATACGACACCAACCTGATTTCGGTGAGCTTGTCGGGAACGATCCTGACGATCACCGGGAAAAACGTCGGTGGTACAACCGTACTCACCGTGAAACTGACCGATGGCAGTGGAAATTTCACCACGGCCGACATCAACGTCACGGTTAGCCCCTGCCAAACGGCATTTATCCAGATTACCGCCGAACCCGGCAGTATTGATGGATTTCCGAATGCGGTGGCCGGCGAAGTGTGCGGCGTCGATCCGTCAACGCATAAAGTAGTTCTGTACGTTCGCGTGCACGATGCGGTGAGCGGTAACGATTACGCTTGGGTAAAGCCGAACTTCGGGGCCGAGAAATACACGGCCATCAATCCGGACGGCACCTGGGAGTCGTCGGTCGCTCCTGACGCCAATACCTGGAAAGAGGTGCGGGCGTACTTGGTTGAAGATGGTACTTCGATGCCCGACGCTGGGTCAAGTGGTCCAATGCTGTGGAGCGATTTCCTTGGGTTAAACCTGGAAAACACTTCCGGTGTGCTCGGCCTCGCCTTTGTCACCAACGGGTGACAATCAATAACCAAACCAACACTCGACTTTAGGGGAGAGTGACAACGCCCTCGCAAGTACTGTTCAACAAGAACGGGAAAGCGAGGGCTCTTTTTTTAAGTTAATTTTTTAAATCATCTACAACTATTTAAGTCTTTGGGGTGTGGGGCGGTATTAAGCCCTAGAACAAATAGTCAAAGTTAGATTGGCGTTAAAGGCGCATTACCGTCCCACGCTTTTTGGATACTTTTTCTAAAAAAGTATCGTAAAAAATAGCATAGCTCTAGTTATTTAATCTCGCAGTATTGACAAAAACTCTAAAATATGATTTAATTTAAGTGGTAATTAAATGTCTAAAAACATGAAGAAATTACTAAAAAAAATTAAGGATTTATCTATTAACCGTCACCAAATTGACACGGATCGTGACGGTCTTTCTGATTATGATGAAATCAATATCTATCATACCAATCCATATAATCCGGATACGGATAAAGACGGGATTCCGGACGGTGAAGAAATTCGTCGCGGCCGCAATCCGCTCGGACCCGGTACGTTGAAAGATTTATTTATTCCTTATGCTGGTAACAATTATCAGCCGCATATTTTATTGCCGCGTCGGGTGTTGTTTTATGCTGTTGCTGCCACGGTTACTAAAGTGATTATTGCCGGGTTAGTTGTGTTGTTTCCGGCCGGCGCTTGGTTAACGCCCGATTTGATGATTCAAGAAAGTAAGCGGGTGATTGAGTTAACTAACCAAATCAGACAGCGCCAATCAGTCCCGGCTTTAAAGGAAAGTTCGTTATTAACCCAGGCGGCGTTTGATAAATCTCAGGATATGCTTATCCAACAGTATTTCGCTCACGTCGGTCCTGATGGCTTGGATTTAAGCGATTGGATTAAGGGAACCGGGTATCGTTATTTGGTGGCTGGTGAAAATTTAGCGATGGGGTTTGCCAGCGCTGATGAAGTTGTTACTGCTTGGACAAAAAGCCGGACTCACTACGCCAATTTGATTGACACAGACTATGAGGAAATTGGTGTTGGAATGGCTTCTGGTATGTATAGCGGTGTTGATACGACGATGGTTGCTCAGTATTTTGCTTTAGCTTCCGGTCCGGCGGTTGCCGTTGAAGAGCCGAAATCCCAAGTTGTTGAGGCAGTGGTTCCAACCCCGAGCCCAGAACCGGTTGTGGCAGCAGTAAATCAGCCGCAGGAAGTTTTACCGGAAAAAGTTGAAGAACCGGCTCCTGTACCAACCCCAGCTCCAACTCCTGAACCCACGCCAGTGGTGACTAAACCAACCCCGGCTCCTGCACCGACACCAGTGGTAGTTGAAAAACCTAAACCAATCCCAGCTCCAACTCCAGTAGTAACCAAGCCAGTACCAACCGCCATTCCAACTCCGAGCCCAGAACCGGTTGTTACACCTGAGCCACAGGTAGTTGTTAAGCCGGTTTTAGCTAATCCTAAATTTGTTATGTATCCGACGCAGGACGTCTCCGAACAAAATCAGGTTCTCGTTGTGGCGTATGCGCCAACAGCTGAACGCTTGATGATTTTAGATAACGGCAATAAGATTGCGGAAAAAACAAGTTTACAGAGTGAATTTTTTGACTTTGCGTTGCAACTTGAGCCTGGATCTCATACATTAGTCGCTAAGTCCTTTAAAGGTGATTTAGAGGCAGTTTCGCAAACACTGACGTTAACGGTTAACGACAGCGTTCCGGGCGCTGATTTGGAAAACAGCGAGATGGTGATTTCTCAACCTTCAAGTGGTAACGATAAAATTATAATGGCACGAATGTACTTGAGCACCGACGCCAAAGAAGCCCAGATTACTTTTGATAATTATCGTATTGAATTGACGAAGGAAGACGAAATTAAAGATGGCTTTAATCTTTGGACTGGAGAGTTGATTGTATTCGGATCAGACGGCAAAGATATATTTAATACAGTGACGTTGCCGGTGTTATCAATCACTGATGTAAGCGGCAACGAATCAGTGCAGGATATTAGTTGGGAGCATATCGTACCGTCAAGCCCCTCACTGACCAGACAATATTTATTTATGAAGTCCTACCCCTTGAAACAAGTTGATTTATTGTTTGATATTTCCGGTTGGTATTACCGCATCATTCTAGTAATTGCCGTTGTTGCCCTATTGTTGAATATCTTTATTGAAATTAAGAAACAGTATCCTCATGTTATTGCCTCGACTCTTGGATTGATCTCATTGATGGTAATCTTTATCGTAGTGTAAAACCTAGCCGAGCAAGGAGGGGGAGACATACGGTGTTTATACAATATTAATTTATCTAAAACAAAAATCCCCACTGCTGACCTTGGCAAGGGGTTTTTGTGTAGGTATTGACATTTTTTTAATTTATATGTATAATAATTGGTTAAAAATAAGTTATATTTAATGACTAAATATTGCTTAAATAAGCATAAATATGGCTAAACTAATTTCTGTCATTATTCCGGTTAATAACGAAGAGGCTAACATCCCTTTGATTTATCAGGCGGTAAAAGACCAGCTGATCAAATTGGGTAGTGATTTTGATTATGAAATAATTTTTGTGGATGATGGCAGTACTGATAAAAGCAATTTTGCAGTTACCCGACTATGCGATGCTGATCCAAAAGTTAAATTAATTGAATTTTCCCGTAACTTCGGTAAAGAGGTTGCGACCACTGCTGGGTTGCATGAAGCATCCGGAGATGCAGCAATTATTATTGATGCTGATCTGCAACATCCGGCGTCGTTAATTCCGGATTTCGTAGCTCGCTGGACTCAGGGATTTGATATGGTTGTTGGCGTTCGAAATAATAATGAATCAGAAAGTGTCATTAAACGTTTAGGTTCGGTGGCCTTTTACAAGGCAATGAAGCTGATTGGCGAAACCAAATTGGCAAGCCGGACCACCGATTACCGAATTATTGATCGTAAGGTGATTGATGAATTCAAACGTTTTACTGAGCATAACCGAATTACCCGGGGTTTACTTGATTGGCTTGGCTTTAAGAAAGAGTATATTTACTTTACGGCCCTCACTCGCCAACACGGTAAGCCGTCATATTCAAAAATCAAATTAGTAAAATTGGCACTTTCAACATTTGTCTCACATAGTTTATTCCCGTTAAAATTTGCGGGCTATCTTGGTATTATTATTGTTTCATTTTCTGGGCCGCTTGGTTTATTTATTTTTATTGATAAATATATTTTGGATGACGCGACCGGCTTTAATTTTTCCGGCCCGGCCATTTTGGCGCTAATTAATATGTTTTTTACCGGTATTATTTTAAGTTCGCTTGGTTTAATCGCTTTGTATATCGCCGACATTCAAAGCGAAGTGACAAACCGGCCGATGTATGTAGTGCGGTCTCGTAAAAATTTGAAACAGCAATAAACCTATGCCAAAAGTTTCTGTTTTAATGCCGGCTCACAATGCATCGACTTACCTCGGTGAGTCGATTCAAAGTATTCTTAATCAAAATTTTAAAGATTTTGAGTTTGTTATTGTTGACGACGCTTCGACCGACGGTACGTGGTCGATACTTGAGCAGTATGCCGCTACTGATGATCGGATTAAAATTGTTCGTAATCAAGAAAATTTAGGCATTGCCGCCACCAGAAACCGTTTGTTAGGTTTGGCAACCGGTGAATATATTGCCTGGCAGGACGCTGATGATATTTCGCAGCCATGGCGGTTGAATAAGCAGGTTAGTGTACTTGATCAAAACCCTCATATTGGCATCTGCGGCGGGTATCTGGAATTTTTTAATAAAAACAAAGTTTTAGGGGTTCGCCGTTATGCGGCAACTGACAAGATGCTGCGACAGAATATTTTTCGTTTTTCGCCGGTTGCTCAACCGGTTGCCATGATTCGCCGTGAAGCGATCAACCGCGCCGGTCATTTTGAATCCGGAATTGACGTTGCCGAAGATTTATTGATGTCTTTTAAAATTGGTCAGTGGTATCAATTTGCCAATGTTCCTGAGGTATTATTGCGATATCGCCAACAGTCTAATTCCATTACGTTTAAAAAATTAAAAACGTTGGAATTAAATACCTTAAAAATCAGAAATGAATTTCGCACCAATCCGGCCTATCAATTCAGGTTTGCTGATGCTGCCTATAACTTGTTGCAGTTAGTGACATTGTATCTTTCGCCGGTTAGTTTAAGAATTTGGCTATTTAATACTTTGCGCAATTCAAAACGATGAGTTCTCAAACGCCAAAGATTTCAGTTATTATGCCATTTTATAACGCGGCGGCGTTTTTAGCCCCGGCGTTAGAAAGTATTTTAAATCAAACCTTTCGTGACTTTGAATTAATTTTAATTAATGATGCTTCAACTGATAATTCCGACCAGATTGTTCAGCGCTATTTAACCGACCAGCGTATCATTTATATTAAAAATAAGGTTAATCAGGGGATTGTTTTTAATCTTAATCTGGCTTTACAGCGGGCTCAATCTGAAATTATCGCCCGCATGGATGGCGATGACGTTTGCGAACCGGATCGTTTTGCTAAACAGTATGAATTTTTGCAGCAGCATCCCGAGGTTGCGGCGGTTGGCAGCTTTATTAAAATTATTGATGAAAATGGAAAAATAATTGATCAACGGACTAAACCGGTTGATTTTGAACAGATGAAAAAGAAACTTCTGGTTTATTCGCCTGTCGTCCACGCCAGCTTATTGTACCGAAAATCAGCAGTTTTAGCCCTTGGCGGTTATCGTGATAAATATCTTTATTGCGAAGATATTGATTTGTTTTATCGCTTGGTCTATTCAGGACATATCTTAGCGAATATACCAGAATTTTTATATTATTATCGTTATCATCATGATTCGGTAGCTCATCGGTCAAAATTATTGGCCAAAAAAATGTTGTTACTTAGGCATGAAACGATTACGAGTTTTAGTTTAAAGGTACCTAGAAAGCAGTGGTTGATGATCTATTTGCAATATTTTATCGGTATCGGGCTGTCTGGCCGTCAGCGGCAGATGTTTGAAGGCTGGTATAAGAAAATTTTTTATCATGGTAAATAATATTAAACAATTCATTTTTAAACATTGGGATTGGCTTGTCTTTGGCGTTCTAGCTTTGATGGCACTGGGGTATCTGATTGTTCAGCGCGGCGTCTGGGCATTTGCCGACAGCGGTTTTTATTATCCCACTCTCAGGCAGGCGCTGGAAGTTGCTTTGTCAAAGTTTGGCTTTTTCTCCAATACTGACGGTTTCTATTTTGGTTTTGACAGCAGTTCAATTAGCTTTTCTCATTTATTAGCTGCATTTTATCAGGTGATTTTAACATTCTTGTTTGGCGCTGATCTTGGTCAGATTATGTATTATTTTTTGTATTATTTTTTGGCTTTTTATTTTGGCGCCAAGTTGTTAGAAACGCTGTTTCCTCATTTTGGTAAAACGGAAACCAAAATTGGTGCGTTATTTTTGGCGTTTAATCCGATTTCAATTTTGCTAGTAACGTTGTATGTCATCTCATACGTTTATGTTGCTTTTATTATCTTTTTGTATGCATTTTTAAACTATCTCAAAGACGGGAAGATTAGGATGCTTGCTTTGTCGGCATGTTCCGGGATTTATCTGCTGTCATATTTTCGGCTGATCCCGATTGTTATCGTTACCTGTTTGATGATTGGTTTTATTTTTTTTGATAAAAAATATTTTAAGCCCGAACGATTTTTTTTGGCGCTGGCGATTTTTATTTTGGTCGGTAGCCCATTCATTGTTGGCAACGTTTTATCATTCACCAGTTCGGAAAACGTGGTTGGGTATTACCAGGAGGCTTTTGATAAATATACTAAGGCCAATTATGAATTCAAGAGCTCGTTTATCAACGCATTTGCTAATCCCGGAGGTTTTACTCCCTCAACGTTGAGTTTTTTCTATAATAACCGGGGTTTGCCGGGGTTTGCCGACAATTTCGCGGTCAAGGATTCTTTTGAGTTTTATAAAGCTATCCAAATTATTTTTAACATTGGCTTATTAATTTTAGCGTTGGTATTGTTTAAAAACAAAACCAATCTGAAGATTATTGCTTTGATTTTAGTGGTATTTTTAATAAATACTTTGGGATTTTTTTCCGATGAACATTTTTTCAACCTAGCCAATAACAGTTTTTTGGTTTTTTTGTACAACGATTACGGTTTTATGCAATTTACCCAGAGTTTTTTGTATGCTTTTTTGATTGCTATTGTGCTGTTTGAAACCGGACGGCACCACCATCAGTTTAAAAAGACGTTATTCGCCGGAATGATTGTTTTGTATTTATTGGTTAATTTATTGCCGCTACTGTCGGGGCATTATGGGCTCAAGAAAGTGGGTGATATTCCCGAAAGTTACCAAAAAACATTTTTTACACCCAAATCCTATGGGTTTAAGGAAGCGTCGCTTTTCACGCCGTACCACTGGCTTAATTTTGAGTGGTCGCCTTATTTTTTGGATTTTAATGTTTTCCCTTATTCTAAATACAAGAGTTTAGTGATCCCGAATTTACGGTTATTGGATAATAATTTTGTGGAATTTTATAACCGCATTTATGAAGATTTCAAACGGCCGGGTCTGTCTAATTTGTTTATATTTAACATTAAAAATATTTTTGCTTTTCATGATGTTGTTGATGCTAATAAAAATATTGACACATATAAAGTCGTCAATTTGGAAAATAACAGCCAAAAAATCAACAATGAACTAATTCATCGTTCGGATTTGAATGTTGTCGAGAGCAACTATCACTTTACTCATTATCGGTTTGCCAGTGCTGATGATTTTGATTATTTTATCTATTCGCCAAAATCTATTTTGGATGTCGGTTTTGAAAATTTTTACCTTAAAAATTTTGATTTAAGCAGCAAGCCGGTGTTATTAAATAAAGATGAATATAATCTGGTTAATACGATTAAAGACATTAATTTTGAACTTAATTCACCGTATATTTTTGTTAAAGCCTCGCCGAATAATTCAAACAAGTATTACCTTAAATTGAAAGTTAATAAAAATTATCCGTTTTTAATTCAGCTTAATCAGACTTTTTCTCCGTTTTGGAGGCTGTATTTTGTTGATCAAAAAACTTGGGATCAGATATCATGTCAGTCGCAGTGGCAGGAATATTGGCTGACTCAGAATAGCAAGTGTGCCGTTGGCGGTACAGCGCTTGATTTTAGGGATTTTGGTCTGCTTGATAATAAATTTTTGAAGCGCGAAAACCATTTACGGGGAAACTTAGCTGGCAACGCTTTTTTAATCACGCCGCAGGATATTCCAGACGAATTTCAGGACGGTGAAGATTTATATTTAGTGTTATACTTCAATAAGCAGCTTTATTATATTATTACTTTGTTGATTTCCGCATCTGTTCTGTTAGTGCTGATAGTGTTTACCATTGTTCAAAAGAAATATGAAAATCATCGTTAGAAAAATTATCCTAGTATTATCAGTATTAACCTTGATCGGTTATGTCAGTTTTGGTGTGGTTAGTAAAAAGATTAATTTTATTTATCAGCCATTCCGTGCTGACCATTTGTCGTTGGCGTTTACGGCAACTGATAGTCGAGCCGAACAGGTGCCGTATTTATTGGCAGATATTAAAGAGTTAAAGAATGGCAATAATTCCACGGGTGTAATTTTATATAATGATATTAATAAGCAAAAGAATTTAAGTGTTATTGCCTCAATGGCAGACGACATTTATATTAGCTTATTTAACCAGTCGCAATTAACCGACGACTTGTCATCAAAATTCAATAATAATATTAATATTGCTTTTCCGTTTGATTTGAGATTTCATCTGGCGCACGACAGTAACGTGACTTTGAAATATGATAAAGTAAATCAGTCGCTGAATTTAGTTTACAAGGGTCAAACGCTGCAGATCAACGATGATTTAAAGAGTTTTGACGATTTTGTTATTTATCGCTTGCCAGGCATTAGTCCTGACAGTTTAATTAAAGTCGGTGAGCTGGTTGTTAATTTGGCAACATATCCTAACGATTTAAGCGTGCCGTTGGACCAATTAACTTCGCAGTCTTTTGAAATCTATCGATCGGCCGACCAAAATTTATTGGTTTCACAAAACTATTCTTTCGAGCAGGGTCGCTGGACTCCGCAAGTCGGGGATTGCAGCGCGTATTTGCCTGGAGATGCGGCAATAAAAATGGACTTAATTGGCAATCCAAGCGGTGGCCAGGCGCTAAAAATCTCTTCAACTAATCACTATGCCTGTACCTTTAAGCCGTTTAGTGTCAGCCTTAATACAAACCTGTTGTATGTTTTTTCTTTTGACTATCAAAATCTGACAGGTGATGAAATTCGATACTACCTTTATTTAAAAAACCAAATTGATCAAACACAGGAGAAATTTGATTCATTTAATGCCCAGGATCGTAATTGGCATAAATATCAAACCGTTATCAAGCCAACCATTGACCAGGCGGATGAAATGACTGTTTATGTTTACGCACCGTCGGAAGGTGATCGCGAGATAACAAACGTCTATGACAATTTTCAACTTGGTTCATACGTGCTTGATCGAACAGTTACTCTTGAAGGTTTAAAAACTGATACCAACTACGGTACCAATAATGTGGTTACTCTAAAAGTCGGTGAAAATAATTTTAGATTTCCTCGAACTACCACAAATCTGTTGAAAGATTTCAACCCCTCATTTGAACAGGGCTTGTGGGATCAGGAGGCCGGGGACTGCAGCAACTACCTTGACGGCAAACCTCAGTTTTTGATGATGTCTGACATACGTGCTACTGACGGGGAAAAATCATTGCGCTTATCATCGGCCAATCATTTTGCCTGCACGATTCGTTCATTTCCCATTGTTTTGACTTCGGATATGTTGTATAAATTAAGCTTTGATTATAAATCAATTGAAGGCGACAAGGTTCAGTATTACTACACCATCAAAAATGATTTTGGTCAGGTGCAGGAAAAATTTGATTCGTTTGAGGGTTTAGACCCGGCCTGGCAGCGGTTTGAAGAAATTATTGACCCAAAGATTGTTGATGCTAACAATTTTGATTTTTATTTTTATGCTCCTTCGGACGGTTCGGTAAAAATTACAAATCTTTATGATAATCTGCGGCTTGAGGAATTTGCGCCAAAAGAAATATTTTCTTACTTTTTATATTTTAATCAGCCTGAGAAAAACAGCAACAACAATTCATCTACTATCATTATAAGTTCCGACAGCATTTGGCGCCACGCGGTTGACTTAAAAAATATCAACAGTTCTTTTCTGCTTGTGTACCCGGAACAGTATGATGATTCCTGGAAATTACATACTGCTCAAAATACATTTACCATTGCTGACAACCTTCATTTTGAAATTGACGGCCATGGCAACGGCTGGTGGATTTCAGTTTTTGACCTTTGTATTGATAAAAAGATATGCGAGCAGAACGCTGACGGTAGTTATAATATGTCGTTAGTGATTGAAAATACTAAATTTAAAAAACTACAATTGGTATTTTTTGCTTTGTTGTTTATCGAGTTTATTATCTTGTTATTTAGTTATGGCAAAAGAAAGTAAACAATTGAAGATAAATTTTCGGCGTAACTACCGGGTTTTAACCTTCGCCACTTTAGGATTATTGGCTTTTTGTTTTCTATTTTTAGTGATGGCCGATAATGATCTTGCCAATATTGTTGCGGCTTTCATCTATCTTTTTTTGTCATTGTTAGTGGTATTGCAAATTTTTGAATACCTGTGGCAGCCGGAAATTTTTGATCGTGCGCCGTCCGATAAGAAGTCAGTTCTGGTTGAACGAATCAGTCTTTTAAAATCGCGCGAATACCGCAGCACATATCAAAAACGCTACTGGCGTTGGCAGCGGGTTATTAATTTAGCGGTTATGGTGGTTTTCTTTGTGGTTTTTGGTGTTACTGCTTCAATTTTTAAAAATTTCTGGAGCTTGGTTTCGTTAGTGCTTGTTTTAACTGTTGTAAACTTTTTGTTGTTTTACTATGATTTTGCAGATCCAAATAATTTTGTTACCAAGCGCGTGGGTAATTATTTAAAATCAACTAGCCGCGAGAACTATGAAATATTCAGGCAGTACTTTTCCAAACGAAACAACGTCTTGATTTTAATTGTTAATTTTTGCGTCTTAATGATGTTTTTGATGTTATTTGGCTTTAGTCTGGTTAATTACGGAAAGTTACTCTCATTTGGATTTATTTTATTTATCATTAACAGTGTTTTAATTCTTGATGCTAAAAATGATGAAGAATATTACCGATAATATTAAGGCCGACGGATTGGCAATTAGCTTTTTTCTGGTTGTTACCGTAATCATTTTGTGGCAGTTGCTATTGCCTGGCTACATTTTGACGCTTGATATGGTTTTTACGCCCCAACTACGAGCATATCTTGAGCCGGGAAGTTTTAGTAACCTTATGCCAATTAAATTTATTTTAGTCGTTATCAATGCGTTATTGCCATCGTGGGTAATTCAAAAAATTATTTTGCTTTCAATTTTCTTTTGTTCTGGGTATTTGGCTTACAAATTTTTGCCGGTGCCAAAAACATACGGGGCTTCACTGTGGGCGGGGTTGATGTATATGGCAAACCCGTTTGTGTATCAAAGGCTATTAGCCGGCCAGTGGCTTGTTTTGCTGGCATATATATTTTTACCGTTGTTGCTTCATCTTATTTTTTGCTATGGAATCAAACCAAATTTTCAGAATGCTCTAAAATTGGCAACCATTCTATTTGTTATTAGTTTATGTTCGCTGCATTTTTTGGTTATTGGTTTGATCGCCGGATCAATTATTTTAATAATTCATTTGTCACGTGAAATTTATTCTGGAAACCGATCATACCTCAAAAACTTTTTTATCAATACAGCGGTTTTGGGTGCTGCATTGCTGATTGCTAGTAGTTTTTGGCTAGTGCCCTTTTTATTGAACCAATCTCAATCAATTATTACAACGATTGATCAGCGTGATTTTTCAGCGTTTGCCACTGCTGGTGATCCAAGGCTTGGAACGCTGTTTAATGTTTTTTCACTTTACGGTTTTTGGGCAGAAGCTTTGGCCTGGTCTGGCTACTTTTTGTGGCCTAAGACGAACTTCATTTTTTGGTTGCTGGTATTAGCGGCATTGGCTATTGTCATTCTAATCGGCATCGTAAAAACATTGCGCGGCCAAAATAAAATTCAGGGAATTAGTTTTTTGGCGCTAACAATTGTTGCAGCTATTTTATCTGTTGGAATGGGGGAGAGTATTTTTAAAAATATCAACCAGTGGATTTTTAATCATTTTTGGTTTTGGTCGGGGTTACGCGATACACAAAAGTTTAGCGCTTTATTAGTGGCAGGCTACGCTTATTTTGGCGGGGTTGGATTTTTTGTCTTAGTCGAAAAGGCAAAAAAGTTTTTTGCTAAAACAGACGTGGTGATTTTTGCGTTGATGATTTTGCCGGTGCTGTATACTTATACGTTATTTGGCGGTCTTGCTCGGCAGTTGCAACCAGTGTGGTATCCGGCTAGTTGGCAGGAGACCGTTAAGATTTTAGAAGCTGATCCGTCAGAATATAGAGTGCTATTTTTACCTTGGCACCAGTATTTGTCTTTTGATTTTAACCGAAAACTGCTGATTCAAAATCCGGCAAAAGATTATTTTGGGCCGAAAATCATTCAGGGTGAAAATATGGAGCTTGAATCAATTTATAGCAAGAATATCAACCAAGAGGTTGAGGGAGTGCAGCAGGTTTTGGCCATGTCAGGCGTTGATTCAACCGATCAAATTATTGAAAATTTGGCTAAATTTAGCATAAAATATATTATTTTTAGCCATGATTTAGATGAAGTCAGCCAGCCGATAGATTTTGATCCGGCAACGTCCAGTAAGGTGCGCTTGGTTAAGGATTTTGGTGACTTGACAATATACGAAATTATGTTATAAGATGATAAACTATTTTAAGAAAGTAGTTATTTAATATAAGGAAAAATATCATGAAAGAATTAATCAACATCGCGCGTAAGCATATCGTTTTAACCTTGCTGTCGGCTGCTGCCATCGTAGCGGTTACCGGTCAGCTTGGCATTGGTGAATTTTTGAATAACCGTTCAGCCTATGGGTATGGCGGCGGCTTGGGTTATTTAATTAGACCGATTATTTCAATTAACCGGCCATTATTAATTCCCGAAGCTGGTCGTGAAGGACAGTTATTTAAACACTTTACGGATGCTACTGTTAAAGTTGAAGTTCCGCCGCGAGCTGTTGCTGGTTATGCCTTGTTTGATGTTGATCAGCTTATTATTGGTGCTGGTGATAATGTTTGTAGCGGTAGTGGCGAAATTATTGGTAACAAGGCTTTTACCGTCAAGGCCACAAATCAAAATGGCAGTTCAATCAATACCTTTGAAGACAATCTTATTGTTTCAATCACTATGCCGGGTTTGCCGGTTAATTCCTCAAATCTTGGGGTATATTATTTCAACACTAACCATCAGTGGGTGTACGGCGCTCCGGCAGTATTTAATGTTGAAAACAGTGAAGTCACTTTCCAAATTCGGGACCTGGGAACTTTTGCCATTATCAACGCTTCAGGTTTGCCGCGCTTGATTGAGTCAGAAACCCGCTGTCAGGGCGTGGTGCTTGGTGTTAAAGATTTTGAAGAGGGTGCAATTTTAAGAACTTGTGATGCTCAGATGTATGAAATTCAGAATAATCAAGCGGTCAGTATCGGCCGATTGGATTTAATCAACCGAACTTATGAAAGTAAACCGGTTAATGACGTTGACTACGATGTAATCGTTCGTTATACCAAACCAGGAACTGAACCAGTTAGTCGTCAAAAGAATTTTTCTGATGGAGAATTATTGCGAACTTGTGACTGGAAAATTTATCGTATTGAGGGTGATGGATTCCGTCACATTAAAACCTACACGGAACTTCAGAAATATTGGGAAGGACAAACTATCAATAACGTTGATTATTGGCAGATTGCCAAATACCGCAACTTGGATTACAGCCCAGACAGCTTAACGCCAGGACAGCAGTCTCAGGTGCTGGGCGCTAAAACATATGCTAAAGGCACGTTTGTAAGAACTCCAGATAGCAAGGTTTATGTTGTTGAAGATTCAACGGTCCGGTTTGTTGTTGAATTGCCAAAGTCAACAAATCTATATACTGGAGCTCGAGTGATTGATATTGAGTTTGATGATTTAGTTGAACTTCGAACCGAATTGGCTGGTTCTGAAGCTCGGGTGCTCGGTGTTAAAAGTTATGGCGACGGTGCTCTGCTACGAACCCGTGATTGGAATGTATACCGCGTTGAAGGTACCAAGATTCGCAAAGTTGGTGTTGTCGTCGGACCAAATGCCGACACTTTAAACGGCCAAAAAGTTATTGATGTTGACTATGCGACTTTGGCGTACTACACGAAAGTTGAAGATACGACCGTTGCCGCCCCGGCTGTAACCGGCGGCCAGGTGTTGGGCGTTAAGCAGTATGCCGACGGCACTTTATTGCGAGTCCCAGACGGCCGGGTTTTTGTGGTCCGAAACGGCAAACCGCAGCATATTGCCACTCTTGATGAATTAAACAAAAATTATCCCGGTGTCAAAATTATCAGTATTACCACCGCTGAGCTAGACAATTTGATTAATGGTGCCTCTCAGGTAACCACCGGCGGGCGGGTATTAGGAGTCAAAAAGTATGGTGACGGTAGCTTGCTGAAGACGCCAGATTGGAAGCTTTATGAAGTAAAAGATGGGCGAGTTCATCATATTGCAACTATTCCGGGATCTCAGGATTTCTATCAGGGTAAAAAAATTAATCAGGTAACCTACGAGGAACTGGCCCAGTACGAACAGGCCCAGTAATAATGTATATTTTCAAATAGCCCCGAACGTTCGGGGCTATTTTTTTTGGAATTTTTTATTTCAATGCTATACTATACGGTAGCATGAACCACCTCAAAAATTATAAAAAATTGATTACAGTTCTAATCCTGGTTAGCACCACGCCATTTTTGTTTTTGTTTTCTAAAGTGAATTTTTCTTTATTCTTTTCAAATCAATCCACCTTTTGGAACAGTTTCGTGCTGGTGTTTGCTAATGTTGCAGGATTTATTGGTGCGGTGTTGTTATTTTGGCAAATGATTTTAGGCTCACGGTTTGTGACTTCAAAGTTAACCGATGACACCGTAGGCATGAATTTGCTCCATCGCTGGCTAGGAACCTACGGTACGATTTTTATTCTGATCCATCCATTGCTTGAAGCGTATAACTATACTGTCAGTTGGTGGTGGTTGTTTACGTTTAATATTTCAAACGAACTGGAAGAACATGTTACCTATGGTCGGATTGCTTTGCTTTTGTTTTTGTTAATTTGGGTGACAAGCGCTATTTTAAGAAGCAAAATGAAATATCGGCCGTGGCTTTACATTCACTATCTGGCATATCCGCTAATGGGTTTTGTTTTTATTCACGCCTTGGATTTGGGCAGCTATCTGGCCGAGTACCTATATTTGAAAGTGATTTGGTTTTCGATGATCACGCTGTTTGTTTGGGTAGTAATAAATCGGTTGGCAATTTTTGCCGGGTTTGGCTCGGTAAAATATCAGCTGATTGATAAAAAAATGGTTGGCGAAAATATTGTGCTATTAACCCTGCAGCCGCTTCGTAAAAAGTTAAGCTCAACAATTGGTCAACATTTTTATATTAAATTAAAACGTTTGGGAGTTGCCCATCCGTTTACGATTATGGAGTACGATGGCGTTACCGGCCATTTAACTTTCGGTATCCGAATGACGGGCAAATTTACCAAGCAGCTTAAGGATTTGCCAGTCGGCCATCTTTTTTATCTGGAAGGTCCTTATGGAGTTTTTACCCGTGAAGCCCAAAATAACGATCCGAAAGTGATTATCGCTGGCGGGATTGGCATTACGCCGTTTGTTCAGTTGGTTAAGAAATTCGGCGATAACACAGTCTTTTTTTATTGTAATCGGTCGTTGGAGGATGCTGTCAGTCGCGATGAATTAATTCGGGCAGTTGGTAAAAATTATTACGACGTTATCAATCAGCATAATCGTGAATTATCAGCTAACATTATTAACGGTAAAATGAGTGCGAAACATATTATTCAAGTTGTTGGTGAACAAAATGTTGCCAATCGAAACTATTTTATTTGTGGCAGCGCAAAATTCGTTAAGTCAGTTGAAAAAATCCTTCAATCAATCGGCGTCGCTAAATCAAAAATTTATTACGAAGAACTTGGCTTTTAAATTAGCTTTGTCACAAATAGGCAAATAATTTTTTGTTTTAGATTTAGTAATTGACATTGCCATGTTTTTATGTTATATTAGATTTTTCACTGTATAACTACCTTGAAAATCGATAAATACTTAACATATCGGCAAGAAATTATTTTATTGCCGTCAATTGCCTCGATTGCTATTTTTGTCATGTTGATTGACCTGAATTTGAATTCGAGACCAAAAATCTATGACAAAAATAGACTCACATTCATTTAATTTTAACAACTTGGGAATTAGTCCCAGGATTCTTGATATTCTGCAAGAGTTGCATTTTCATGAACCGACTCCGATTCAGGCAAAGTCAATTCCAGAAGCTATTAACGGCAAAGACCTTGTTGGCATCGCTCAGACTGGTACTGGTAAAACGTTGGCGTTTGGCATTCCGATGATTCAACGATTGGGCCAAACTGGTGGTCGCGGACTGGTGCTGTTGCCGACTCGCGAATTGGCAAGTCAAGTGAATGCCACTTTAAAGACGGTTGGTGCCAAGCTTGGGTTGCGAACAGCGGTACTGATCGGCGGCGAATCAAAAAATATCCAGCTAAAAACGTTACGGCAAAAACCGCATATTATTGTGGCCACGCCGGGACGTTTGATTGATCATATTAAGAGCGGTTCAATCCATTTGAACGATATTAAAATTTTAGTGTTAGACGAGGCGGACATGATGTTTGACATTGGTTTTGCTCCTCAGATTGCCGAAATTTTAAAATCAGTGCCGGCCCAACGGCAGACAATGTTGTTTTCGGCAACAATGCCTCAGGCTATTATGGTATTAGTGGCAAAGCATATGAGGTTGCCGGTTAACATTGAAGTCGCACCATCGGGCACGCCGGCAGAAAAAGTTAATCAGGAAATGGTAGTGATCACAAAAGAAGCTCGAGTTGGCCAGTTGGAAAAAATCTTGAATTCGTATCACGGTTCTGTGTTGGTTTTTTGCCGCACTAAACACGCCGTCAAAAAGTTGACTGTTCGAGTCAGACAAATGGGGCATCAGGCCGCTGAAATTCATTCCAGCCGTTCTCTAAATCAGCGCAGTGCCGCTTTGCAGGCGTTTAAAACCGGCAAGGTGCGAGTATTGGTCGCTACTGATATTGCCGCTCGCGGAATTGATGTAAAAGGTATTGAATTGGTCTTGAATTTTGATCTGCCGGAAAACGCCGAAGATTATGTCCACCGCATTGGCCGAACCGGCCGCGCCGGCAGTACCGGCCAGGCGATTAGTTTTGTTTCACCAACTGAGATGCGTGAAGTTCAAAAAATTGAACAGATTATTAAAAAAACAATTCCATTAACTAAGTTGGCTGAGCCGGAATACGGCGTTTACAATTCGCCTCGTCGGGTGCAAACTAAGCATTCGTTTAGTTCGCGTAAACAGATTTCAAATTTGGGCCGAAGTCCCCGGCGTCGTGAGTGGCAGCGAAATTCAAAATTTAGTCGGAATAAAAAATTTAACAAACCCAGCAACCGAAAACGGTATTAATATACAATCATGGAATATAAAGAAATCAGAAATATCGCCATCATCGCTCACGTTGACCACGGCAAAACAACCCTGGTTGACGGTTTAATGCGTCAAACGGGGATGGTTGAAGAGGGTGTTAGCATGGATTCAAATGATCTGGAGAAAGAACGCGGCATTACGATTTACGCTAAAAACGCCTCGTTGATCTACCATGGCACTAAAATTAATATTGTTGACACTCCCGGTCACGCTGATTTTAGTTCGGAAGTCGAGCGGGTACTACGGTCAATTGATTCGGTAATTTTAGTGGTTGATGCTCAGGAAGGCCCGATGCCGCAGACCCGATTTGTTTTAAAAAAATCTTTAGAGCTTGGCTTAAAGCCGATTGTGGTTTTGAATAAAATTGACAAGCCGGCCGCCAACCCGCACCGGGCTCATGATGAAGTTTTGGAGCTTTTTATGGATTTGGGCGCTAACGATGAGCAACTTGATTTTGTGACGGTTTACGCAATCGGCGTGAAAGGTATTGCTAAACGAAACTTAACTGATGAGTCCGACAGCCTTAACCCGTTGCTTGATGTGATTTTAGAAAAGGTTCATCCGGCTCCAAGTGATCGGACTTTGCCGTTGCGGATGCAGCCGTTTAATCTGGGGTATGACGATTATCTCGGACGGCTGGCAATCGGCCGGATTTATGAAGGAAAAATTTCTAAGGGTCAAAAAGTGGTTATTAAGAATACAACCGGCCAATCACGGACGGCGACCATTACTAAAATTTACACCTTTCATGGTTTTGAACGCCAGGATATCCAAACCGCCGGCGCGGGTGACCTGGTGATGATTGCCGGCATTCCCGATATTGATATTGGTGAAACTATTTGTGAAAATGCCGATCAGGAAGCATTGCCGGCAATTTCCATTGACCAGCCAACCATCTCGCTTGATTTATTGGTTAACAACTCTCCATTTGCCGGACGTGACGGGCAGTTTGTTACTAATAGTCAGCTTAACGAGCGATTAAAAAAAGAGCTGGAGGTTAATATTGGTTTAAAAATTGATTTTTCGGCAAAGGATCGTTATCATGTTTCCGGACGTGGCGAAATGCATATTGCGATTTTGTTGGAAAACATGCGGCGCGAGGGATATGAAATGCAGGTATCTCAGCCGCGCGTGATTACTAAGCAAATCGACGGCGTTCTGATGGAGCCATTTGAAGAGGTGACAATTGATGTGCCGTCGAGTTTTTCCGGCTCCGTCATTGAAAAACTTTCTAAGCGCGGCGGTAAAATGGTTAATATGCATCAGCATGAAGACCAGGTGAGAATTTTATTTGAAATCCCGACTCGTGGGTTGCTTGGTTATCGCGGCGATTTTGTGGTTGACACTAAGGGAGAGGGCATTTTGGCTTCCCGCGTCATCGGTTTTAAACCATACGCCGGAGAGATTAAAAAACGTTCAACCGGTTCAATGATTTCAATGATCACCGGCAAAACCTCTGGCTACTCATTAGCTAATTTACAGACTCGGGGGCAAATGTATGTTGGACCAAATGTTGAAGTGTATGAAGGCATGGTTGTCGGTAATGTTGCTAAGGGTGATGATATGGCCGTTAACCCGATTAAAGGAAAACAATTGACCAACATGCGTTCGTCTGGTGCTGATGAGGCAATTCATCTGACGCCGCCATTGCCATTGTCAATTGAACGCGGTTTGGAAATTATGCATGATGATGAATATCTTGAAATCACTCCGAATAACATCAGACTGCGAAAACAGATTTTAACCGAAATTGATCGCGTGAGAGCGAGTCGAAAAAAATAAACTAAATAAAAAACAGGGGATGTAAACCCTCTGTTTTTTATTTAGTTTATTTTAATTTAATTCAGCCAAGAGATCGTCTAAATCCAGTGGTTTAGTAACCATTTCAATCTCACCGCCAGTGTTACGTGGCCATTGCTCTTTGGGGCGATCAGCATATATTTCAATGCCGTTACCATCAGGGTCGGACAGATAAACCGCTTCAGAAACACCGTGGTCGGATGCGCCCTCAATCGGATATCTTGCCGTGATTAATTGCTGTACCGCTCTGGCTAATTCCTTTCGGTTGGGATAAAGAATGGCAAAGTGGTATAGTCCGGTGGTGCCCTTTGGTGGACGCGGTGCATCAACACCAGACCAGGTATTTAAGCCAATGTGGTGGTGATATCCGCCCGCGGATAAAAAAACCGCCGAGTCGCCGTATTTGGTAGTAATTTCAAATCCTAAAATATCTTGGTAAAAGGCAAGCGATTTTTTAAGATCGGAAACAGTTAGGTGGATGTGACCAATAGTAACATGAGGGTGAATTTTTTCCATGATTACTTTTTATTAAATTCCATTTCAGCTTGTTTGGCTAATTCCATGAATTTTGCAGTTTCTTGAACAGAAAAAATTCTTGGTTTGAAATCTTTGACGCAGAAAACAGCCATCGGAAGTCGGCTTTCTTTATCATAAAGGGCAATCCCAGCATAGAAGCGGATTCCTTCTTTGGTAACATGCGGGTTGTCTTTAAAACGCTCGTCACGTTGAGTATCTTCAACTACTAAAATACCTTTGTTGAAAAGAGCGTGGCCGCAAAATGATGTTTCCCGTTTGTCTTCTGAAACATTTAAACCTTGGCACGACTTGAACCATTCCCGGTTTTCATCAATAATGGAAATGGTGGAAATTGGTACCTTAAGTTCTTTGACGGCTGTTTGAGTAATTCGGTCAAACTGTTCTTCTGGGGCAGTATTAAGGATGCCCATTTTTTTTAGGACTTCCAGGCGCTGGTTTTCTTTCGGTGACGTTGGCGCTTTTTTCATAAATTCCTCCTTTGATGTAGTTGTTAACCTATGTTAACAATCGTACAAGTAATTAATTTGTCCTTAGCTTTAATGGTAACAGTATCACCAACTCGGTGGCCCATAATTGCCGAGCCGATCGGGGAATTATGGGAAATAACGCCCTGTGCAGGGTTTGTTTCGGCAGAACCCAAAATCAAGTAGGTTACTTGTTCACCGTTTATTTTGACGGTGACTGTATGGCCAATTTGCACGCTCGTTGAATCGTTCCCGGGCTGGATAATGATTGCCAAGTGCAAATGATTTTCCAAATCAATAATTTTTTGGTTAACACTACGAAGCTTGCCTTTTGCGATTTGGTAGGCGGCATTTTCCGATAGGTCACCCAATTCAGCCAGTCGTCGGACCTCATCAGCAAGCTTCGGCCGAGCCTTTTTAAGGGAATCAAGTTTGTTTTTGAGTTCAGCAAATTTATCCGCCGTAAGATGGGGGTCTGGCTTTTGATGGGTAAATTTCCCCGGTTTTCTGATAGGAACTCGCATAGTGGGTGTTTATAGGGTAGAATTATTTTACCAAAAAATCGCTTAGAAAGCGATTTTTTAGCGTTAAGTGTGGCGATGGAAATTTAGCCAACGCATTTTTTGCAATATTGTAATTTATTTTTTACTTTTCCTTCCTGCACAACTTCAAACAATTCATATGATTCTTTGCCACAGTTTTGACAATACCGAGACTCTCCGGTAACAAATTTTCTTACGCCAGTTCGTCGCTTCGTCACCTTGTTTTTTCCCATATGTTTTAGATTACCTTAACGCTCCTATTCTACCAAATTTTATCTGAAAAATCAAGTGTGACGCCCATTCGAATATCTACTGATTGGCAAAAAATTCAACAATGATGAATATCAGCCAAAACACAAAAAGAGTATACGCTTCTTTTTTGGAAATCGTTCTTCCAGACCTCATGAACCGAAACAGCGCAAACGACGAAATAACCATAAATATGCCGGTGATGTAGATGATTTTTACTGGAAATGAAAACGGATTGATCAGTGCTAGAATGCCCACGACGATCGTGGCGTCAGCCAGTACGGTGCCCAGGATGTCACCGATTGCTAAAGAGTCGTCGCGTTTGCGGACTGATTTGAGAGAAAAAAACAGTTCTGGCATTGTTGTGCCGATTCCAACAACCAACATGCCGACCAGGATCGGACTGACACCTAAGTAGCGCGCCAGTTGGCTAGCGGAGTCTACGGTAAAGTGAGAACCAACTAGCAGTATTATCATACTAAACACCAGCATGATAATACTTTTTTTGTTGGCCTGGCTATTAGAGGCTGCTTTGCTTTCAGCGCCTCTTTTAAATGAAATGTAATAAAATATGCCACCGGCAATAACTAGTGCTAGACCTTCTAGCCGGGAAAAGTGTCCGTCAAAACCAAGAATTAACGGCAAAAGCAACAAGAACGGATAGGTTGAATGATTTTTTAAGATTTTACTTTCAACCTTAAGGCCGCGGCCGGCGACCCAAATAATAATGGCAAAGATTAAAGTCAGGTCGGCAATATTTGAACCAAACAACATGCCGAGTCCGAAAGAGGGTATACCCGCCAGCGCGGCATTGATTGAAATAAAGGTTTCCGGAAGAATTGAAATAATCGCCACGACAATAAAACCAACTGTATATTTTGAAAGATGAAAATTACTTGCCACCATTGCCGCATATTTTGTGGCTAAGGTTGAGCCCCGGATAACTAAGAACAGAGAAACGATAAAAATAAATAGGGTGTTAATCATATTAATCTAGTATAGCAAAAAAATATTCATCCGGCGATTTTGGACGTGAAACGACCCCGAAGTCTTAAGCAGACATCCGGGGTCGTGGGGGTTGAGACGCTAGGGAGTCTTACTCTCTAGCACTCGTGGGGAGCCGGCAAGAACTTGCCGTGTCTCCACTGTTGGCACCAGGCGATGATAATCGTCGGCGCCGCAAACGCGAAGTGAAGGAACGTAAGGGCAACGAGGTTGCCCAGGTTGTGGCTGTTACCCGCGAGCCAACCGCGGCGGTGGGTGATGGCACCAGCGATGATGCCCCAGCCAACCTGCGAAACGAGGATGATGAGCATACCCAGGCCCATCATTTCCGGGGCGAAGATTTCCTTCCCCCAGAACTGCTCGCTCGTGAGCCCGACGCCGACGGCGACGAATGCCGTGAGGTAGGCGAGCATGAACACGTCGAACAGCGCTGCCGCGATAAGCTTTCTCATCTGATTTTGCTCCTGATTTCGCCGGATTGCTCAAACTTGAGATTTCCCAAGTTGGAAGGACCACCCTTCCAATAATCCAGCATTTTCAAAGATAAATATATTATAACATATAATATAAAAAATGTCAATACATTTTGACATTTTTTCGCTTATTTTATTAAAAAACCGCCACGAAAGGCGGTTTTTATTTTTTAAATCAAAAACTAATTAAGTATTATTCAGTGGTTTTACCGTCAAAATGTTCCTGTTCGTCGGCTTGGGCATCTTGCTTAGTTTTGTGGATAACGCCATCACGATGGTTGGGCGGCGAATATAGGGTGTAAAGTTTGAGCGGTTGGTTTGAAGAGGTGTTGATAATGTTATGTTTGGCGCCGGATGGGACCACAATAATAAATCCATCGCTAAGCTCATGTTCAACTCCGTCTAAAACGGCTTTACCCTGGCCGGACTCACAGCGAATGAACTGGTCTAGCTGGTGAATTTCTTCGCCGATATCTTCATTGGGATTTAAGCTCATCACAACCAGCTGGCTGTTTTTGCTGGTGTACAGCACTTGTCTGAAATTTTTATTTTCCAGGCTCAGTTTTTCAATATTAGTGACGTAGCCTTTCATATGTTTAGTTTGTTATTATTTAATGCTTTTGGAAATTAATTTTATTTTTTCTGCTCGCGGCAATTTTTTAAGCTTTGCTTCCGCCCGACTGGCGCTTGAACGAGTACGATATCTTTTAGTATAAACCAATTTAACCGGCCGGCGGCTTTGAGTGTATTTAGCACCAAGCTTTGAGGTATTATGTTCAGTGATCCGACGAATGATGTTGACAGTGATACCGCTATATAAGGTGCCATCGGCACATCTTACTATATATAAGTAATACATTGTCTGGCTGAATTAATGGTTTCAAGCGGTTACGAATGCTTTGCTATATTTAATTATAACAAGAAAACGTTTTTAAAGCGATAATGAAACATTATTTTGTTTTGAGATTAATCTGTGCTAAAATTTTACCATGCGAAATATTTCTTCAAAACTTATAATTTTTTCTCGACGAATGTATCTGAGTTTATTTTTGTTGTCAGTGGTGATTTCCCCGCAAACGGTTTTTGCCGCTGCAAGTTCAACAATACCGTTGGAGCTTACGGTTGGTATGCTGGTAAAGGGTAGTAATCCGGAAATATTTGTTTATCAAGCTGACGGATATTTGCATTGGATTCCGGATGAAGCAACGTTTGTTGCTAATAAATTTTTGTGGGAAGCAGTTATAACTTTAGACGACGAAGAATTGCTTAAACATTCTATTGGTGAGTCGCTTCCGGCGATTGCTCCAACTCCGACCGTTTGGACGGTGGCCGAAACCGAAAAAAAAGTCCGTGAATTTTTTGCTGATATTCCATCAATGATTTCAATTGCTGAATGTGAATCGGGATTTCGTCAATTTAATGATGACGGCACCGTTTTAAAGGGTAGTAATTTATATGTTGGAATTTTTCAGATTGACGAAAAAATTCATGCCGATTGGGCAAAACAATTGGGGCTAGACATTTATACCGTTGAAGGTAATCTCGGGTATGCCAAACATTTGTATGATCAATCCGGCACCAGGCCGTGGGCTGGGTGTGTTAAAGCTCCGGTTTCCAGCTATTCATTGACGGGAAATTTGAAAATGGGGGATGAAAATAAAGAGGTAAAAACACTGCAACAAATTTTGAATAAAATCGGTTATACTGTTGCTAAATCCGGCGTCGGTTCACCTGGCAATGAAACGCAATATTTTGGTTTGTTGACTCGTGAAGCAGTAAAGCGCTTCCAGTGTGCTAAGGGTATTGTTTGCAGTGGAACCCAAGAAACAACTGGCTATGGAATGGTTGGCCCCAAAACTCGCGCCGCACTTTTGAAATAAAGATTTTTTAGTTTCATATTAAAACCGCTTCAAGGAAGCGGTTTTAATATGGGGAAAAATTATTTCTTAAAAGTAAACAAGTCATCAATTGTTGTTTTTAGCGCGACGGCGACATCATGAGCAAGTTTTAACGATGGATTATATTTGCCCTGCTCCAAAAAAACAATCGTTTCGCGCCGGACGCCGGCTTTTTTTGCCAGCTCTTCTTGGGTAATATTCAAAGCGGTTCGTAATTCTTTGATTCGGTTTTGCATATGTTTAGATTATCGGCACTCAACATCCGGCGCCGGAAATGAGGGGTTGCCGTGCTGGACCCACTGGCCATTCTGGCAAATCCAGTCATCTTCGCCGGAAAGCAGTCTGACGCCAAACATAACTGCGGCGGCAAATACTAAACAAGCGATAATAGCGTAGAGGATTTTTTTATTTGAGAATTTAATCTTGTCATGATAGCGAAAAAGCAGGGCGTAAAGCAGCATTAAAATACAAGTGGAAAACGCTAAAGTCATAGCAATCGGTTCATAGGCCGGGTTTAAATCGCGTTTGGCATAGGCCACAAACATTACTATCACCGCCAACCAAGAATACACCTGGATTGCCAGCAGTGCTGCCTTGCCACCGGCGAGGTAGTCACGTTCGTCAGCAATAACTCCATCGACTTTACGGCGCAGATAAAACAGCACCACGGCCGAAAGCGTTAAAACGATGATGGGGATAATAAAACTTTTTAGGATAATGGCTTGGGAAAAAACCATGGCGATCATAACCGTCGTGATGATTCTGACGGTGCGGTATTGTTTGATTGTCATAAATCGTTAAAGTTAGAATTAATTAACATATTTTTATGTTACATTATTCTAACATTGCTGTCAAGCCTTCTGTCCGAATCGGTCTTGACTCTAACGTTACGGTATGGTTTATACTGATTACAGTATGGCATACACTATTGGTCAGTTGGCAAAATTGTCAGGGGTAACAATTAGGACGCTTCATCATTATGATGAAATCGGCCTGCTTTCTCCTGGTAAAAATAGTAAAAATAATTATCGTTTATACGAAGAAAAGGACTTGCTTCGTTTGCAGCAAATACTTTTTTTCCGCGAGTTGGATTTTGCCTTGGCCGATATTAAAAAAATAATTGACCGACCGGATTTTGCAGTGAGCCAAGCCCTGCGTGATCATAAGCGTTTGATTAAACTAAAACAAAAAAGATTGGATAATCTTATTAAGACAATTGATAAAACAATTAATCATATGACTAAACAATCAATCATTAAAGACGAAGAACTTTACGATGTTTTTAAAGATAACGACGTTAAGCAATATCAGCAAGAAGTTAAGCGGCGCTGGGGCGATACGTCTGCTTATCAACAGAGTATGGCAGAAGTTAGCAAGATGACTAAGGGGGAAATGGAAAAATTAAAACAGGACGCAAAAATTTTTACTCAGAAGTTGGCCGACGCAATGGATAAAAAAATTGAAAGTCCCGAAGTACAAAATCTAATCAAAGAGCATTATCAAGGAATCAATTTTTTCTATGACTGTTCAATTCCAATGTATCGTCATTTGGCTCAGATGTATGTTGATGATAGCCGCTTTACTGCTTATTACGAAAAGTTTCGTCCGGGGCTGGCAAAGTTTGTCCGCGATGCCATATGTTACTTTTGCGACCAAAAAGAAAAAACCTCTGATTAAGCCAGAGGTTTTTTGTTATGAAGTTTGGTCGGGGTTGTTTTGGGCGGCGCGAATTGCGGTCGCGCTAATTGCTTCAATGTGCGAATCAAGTCTGATTTCGCGGATGCCCCAGCCGACTTCGCGGCCATAGCAAATATCCTCAATGTCGGGGATGACAATAATTTTAACGGTATCACCAAAGATTTTTCTAAACATTTCTTTTCGTTCAGTTACCGAGTATGGATTTTTTTCGTCAATCGGGGTGTGCCGCAAAGCGACGCACACCTGTTTGCCTTCGTCCAGCACTTTGCGGATTAAACTAATATGACCATCGTGCAGCGGCTGGAACCGCCCGATAAACATTGAATATTTTTTGGGAGCAAAATAGTTATCTAAAATCAACTGGACTGATTCAGCAACATTCAAAGTGTCAGAATGAATTTCCAGTGCGTCAGTTGGCGGTTCGTAGGGGTCGGAAATTCCCGTGAAGTTGGTAATGGCACCAGCTAAAGCTTTTTTGTATAACCCTTTGACGTCACGGCGAATGCATTCTTTAAGGTTGCAATTAACAAAAACTTCAACGACGTTTGGGTATTGCTTTTTTATTTCATCGCGGACTGATTTGATCGGGCTGACCAGCGCCACAATCACCGGGGTGTAGCGACTAAACCGTTCGGCCATTTCAGCCACCATTAACATGTGTTTGCGCCGACCCTCAGTTGAAAAATCCTGGTTATCAATAATCAAGCGAATTTCGTCGCCGTCAAGAATTTCTGCATTGATGTGCTTGGCCAATTCCCGGGCAATGGTGGTTTTGCCGCTACACGGCAGGCCAGTGAGCCAAATAATCTGATTCATTTTAGTTAATTTTCTAGTGTTGGTCAGCTGCGTGCTTAAATAACAAACCCGAAACAATAAACAGCAAAACGAAAAATGCGTTTAATACAAAGACGGCAATAACACCGGGACTAAACGCCGGTTGCCAAATCGTTAATGCAATCACGGGAACTAAGGCCTGGGTTAGCGCGGTTGCGAATAAGACGAACGACATTTTGCGAGGTTTGAGGCGGGCGATAATGGTGCCGATAAAGCCGACAGCAAGGACGCCAAAGTATAATAAATTAGCGGGGTTGTTTTCGCTGCCGATAATCCCGACTGCACCATTGATCCAGACAAGCAGAAAAGCAGTTGCTAGGGCGATTGCCACAGCGGTTTTGAATGTGGGAGTGTTGGCTTGTTTAGTAATTAACTCATATGCCAAAGCGGCGCCAAACATCAGACCGCCCATAAGTATAAAATCAAACAAACTCCAGTTTACTTCTTTGGTAAATTGCATCGCTACCAAGGGGATTAGCAGTACGAGTATGACGATCACGACCCAGATGCTTAGTCTTTTGGTGATGTTTGACATAGTAGTAAAAGTTATTTTAATTTTAGCGATGAGGACAGCCAGCCCAACAGCAAGGTCGTCGCATACCACCCCGCATCTTGGAAAGGGCCTTGTCTATTCGAATGTTTCTGGTTTCCGCTTTTTTGCCGGAAGTAACCCAACAAATCCATTCGTTGCGTGCGAGTGGTGTGATGTCTTGCCAGATTAAAAACACTTTTGGGTCGGAAGTAATCGCTTTTTTAAAATCAGTTGGCAGTTTATGAATTGTGCCCGAAGAGATTTCTTGCTTAGTCATAGATTACTTGTGAGTCTTTTTTCGGTTTTTTATTGCGACAGCAATAACGGTGATAATTACTATCAGTCCAATTAATTGTGCGCCCGGACTATCGTCAAAGCCGCCGAAGATAATCATAAAAACCCCGAAGGCGATGGCGAGTAGGTAATATAGTATTTTGATTTTGTTCATAATAAATATAGTATACCATAAAACCGGCCTGTTCGGCCGGCCTCATTATGTTGGTGCATATTAGATTATTTATGATATAATCAAATTATGAAAAAACTTCAATTTACAATTGAAATAAAAGCTTCTAAAGAAAAAGTGTGGAGCACTATGCTTGAGGATAAAACCTATCGGCAGTGGGCAGCCACATTTAGTCCAGGCTCCTACTATAAAGGAGATTGGAGTAAGGGGTCTAAGATGCATTTCCTTGGGCCAAACCCACAAACAGGGGAAGAGGGTGGCATGGTGAGTGAAGTTTTAGAAAATAGGCCACATGAATTTATTTCTCTTGGGCACATTGGTTTTGTGCAAAACGGAAAAGAAGACACCGTTAGTGAAGAAGCCAAAAAATGGACCTCGGCGTTTGAAAATTATACTTTTAATGAAAAGAATGGTGCAACCGAACTTGTGGTAGACTTGAATGTTACGGATGAATTAGCGGAAGAGTTTGAGAAAATGTGGCCTGATGCTTTACAAAAGTTAAAGGAGCTTTCGGAAATCAAATAAAACTCTAAAGATAAAACTTTAAACAAAAAACTCCTCTTTTGGTAGAGGAGTTTTTTGTGGTAGCCCTTATCGGGACGCGACTCGAACTTTTTTGAAGCAGTTAAGCAAAATTCTTACACGCGACTTTACTTACGGTTCAATGCTTGATTGAATTATTAAATCAATAGATTGCAAAAATGTCGCCGGCAAAATTTTTTTACTCGCTAACATATCATAAAGTCGCTCCAATATAAAAGTCTTTTTTATATCACTTCTTTTTACAAACCCTTTCATTTTTTCCACTTTTGTTATTCTGTCAAGAAGTTTAAAATTGTTTAAATCTTGTTTATTTTTCTGATCAAGATTGAAAAATTTTACTCCTTCCTGCAAAAACCATTTTATTATTTCATCAACATTTTCCTGAGAAACTAGGGCTTGTTCGATAGAATCTTTAAATATTAAAAAACCGTTGGTCTTGAAATGTTTTTTGGAATATTTGAATATTTTTGATGAATCACCTTGAGACTTAAAATTTTTTTTATAGTATTTAATAAATTTATTAAACCCCACCTTGTTTAACTGTTTCATTTGTATTAACTGATTTTCCAGGGATTCACAAGAATCTTTCCGTGACATAACATCTCCATCAAAACTGATAATGAGTGGGATGTTAAATTGGCTTATGACTTTGTAATAATCAAAAATCCTTGAGTAGCCACCATAGGGAATGATAACCGTAGAAAAGTGTTTTCTCCCTCTCAGGGTTTTTTTAATAATTCTATAGTCCGTAAGCCCCTCAACTAAAATTGCCTTATCTGAAAAAAACAACTCTGACCCAACTACGTCAGTTTTATCATAAATATCGTACAATAGGCGTGATGTAACAGATATTTGAGTGCTTTTACAATCACTTCCTTCTTTCCACATCTTTACTACATTCTTATAGTCTTCAGGTCCAAGCTCGTTCACCACTACCGATGAATGTGTGCTGATTATTGATTGGGTTTCGTCATTTTTAATGTAGTTAAAAATTGCGCGTTGAGCACCGGGGTGCAAAAATATTTCCGGCTCCTCAATCCCCAATATAACAATTGGCTTAGTGCCAAGCTGATTGGCAACAAATTTGATCAGCGTTATTAAAATAATACTTTGTAGTCCGGTTCCTTGATATTTAAAATTAGTTTTTATATCATCTTTGTTTATAAGATGAAGATTAATGGTTTGGCCCATGAGTTCAATAAAATGCTCTTGGTTAAAAATAAATTCAACTTTTTCATTGTTATCAAAATTAAATTCATGCAAGACAGACCCTATTAAATCTTCTGAGTCTTTAAATTTTTTATGAAGTATTGACCAAAAATTATTGTATGCTTTGATATATTTCCGAGCTCCTTGAAGGCTTAGTTTCAAAAATTCTAAAAGAATGGTTTTTTCAATTTCAGTATCTTTAAGTCTTATTGCTGATATCTTTGCAAATTTAACGTTATTTCTAACGGCCTCAAATAATTCATTGGCTTTTGACTTTTCCCCGACAAAGGACGTCAGCTTTCCGCGTTTAGATGTTATGCAAATTTTTCTTTTTTGAATTTCATTAAAATTTCTAGGATATTCAATCTCAACATCCAATACCAAATTGTCGTGCCCTCGTACTTTCCGAAAATGATAGCCTAATTTTCTAGTGAGTAATTTTTTTGTTTTATCTTTTTCGAATCTGAGCTTAATCTTAGTGGAAGCCCTGTAGCCACGCCCGCCTTTCTGTAACTGTTGAGGATAATCTAAATCAGAATCGTATGGCGCATCATTAAAAAATAGATCAAGTGCATTTAGTACGGTAGATTTGCCAGAATTATTTGGCCCTACGAGAAGAAGAAAATCTCCTATATTGAAAGCAGCTGAACCGCATATACTTCTATAATTTTTTATCTCTATGGAAATAAGTCTCATAGCCTATGGTATTAATATATAGTAAGAATACCAAAAAATCGCCTACAGGGCGATTTTTTGACTTTTAACCTTTCAGGGTCTTCCGATAAAATTTTTCTTTGGTAGCGCCACGGGGAATCGAACCCCGGTTACATGGATGAGAACCATGCGTCCTAGCCGCTAGACGATGGCGCCATAAAACGAATTCTATAATAACTAATTTTTGGCTTTTAGTCAATAAGTATCATTGACAATCAATGCTCTTTCGTGTAGAATCTATTATTGTTATTAATCAATTTTTTAATCAAAATGGCTCAGGAAGTAATTGTCCGATTTGAAGACGTCACGTTTGAATATGAACACAAAAAGCCTCTGCTTGACGAGGCTAGTTTTAGCGTGCGCACCGGATCAAAAATTACCCTGATGGGTCAAAACGGTGCCGGCAAGTCAACAATTTTTAATTTGATCAAGGGCAACCTTAAACCAAAAAGCGGCAAAGTTTCAATCGCAGGCGGCGCGACAATCGGTTCGGCGTTGCAAGTTGTTGCCAGAGAAGATCTGGATTTAACGGTTGAACAATATTTTGCCAAAGGTTTTGAGATTGTGCCGCCTGGCCTGAAAAGCAATATCAGTAAGGTTTTGGAAGTTGTCAATCTGCAGATTCCAACTGATCGCAAAGTCGGAGATTTGTCTGGCGGTCAGCAGGCCCGGCTGTTATTGGCATCGGCCTTGATTCAAAACCCAGATATCTTGTTGCTTGATGAGCCGACCAATAATTTGGACCAGGCGGGGATTGATCACTTGATTCAATTTTTGATTATGTATCCTAAAACCGTGATTGTAATTTCCCACGACGCGGACTTTTTGAACTGTTTTACCGATGGTGTTATTTATTTAGACGTTTTTACCAGAAAACTTGAAACCTACGTTGGTGACTACTATTCGGTGGTAGAAGAAATCAAAAACCGAATTGAGCGCGAACAAAAGAAAAATGCGCAACTGGAAAAACAAATTCAAGACCGCAAAGACAAGGCTAACTTTTTTTCTCATAAGGGTGGCAAAATGCGAAAACTTGCCAAAAAGATGCGCGATGAAACTGAAGAAATGGAAGAAGAAAAAGTTGACGTTCGCCGAGACGATAAAACCATTCGCGAATTTGAAATTCCGGCGCAGGATATTTTTGGCGACCTTGTGACTATTTCTTCAGTCAAAATTATTAAAAATCATGAGCCGGTTACACGGGAAGTAACAAGAGTCTTGGGCAAGCGTTCGCGGTTGTTGATTTCTGGTCCAAACGGCATTGGTAAAAGTACCTTGTTGCGGTCGTTAATTTCCAATCAGCACGAGGGTGTAAAAATTTTAGACGGCGTGCGCGTTGGCTACTATAGCCAAGACTTTGCGACGCTGGATTTTAACCAGACGGTATTTGATTGTTTGTGGCAAGCCCGAGGCCGCGACGATATTGATGAACAAAAAATGCGATCAATTGCCGCCGGGTTTTTGATTACCGGTGAACTGATGCCGCGTAAAATCGGCCAACTGTCTGAAGGCCAAAAAGGCTTATTATCGTTTGCCAAGTTGGTATTGATGCAACCAGGGCTTTTGGTTTTAGACGAGCCGACCAACCATATCAACTTCCGCCATATTCCGGTGATCGCCAAAGCGATTAATGAATACGAGGGCGCATTGATTTTGATTTCGCACATGGCCGAATTTGTTAAAGATGTCCATGTTGACGATTATTTGGATTTAGGCAAGCTTTAATGTGATAATGAGGATATGTTTGAAACCATCCTCAAAAAATACGATTATCAAATCCCTAAAGATTTGATTGCTCAAAAACCTGTTACGCCACGCGATGCCGCGCGGCTTTTGGTGTATGAAAAATTAACCAAAAAGATTGTTGACTCAACTTTTAAAAATTTAGCTGATTTTATTCCCACCAATGCAGTGCTTGTTTTTAATGAAACTAAAGTAATTCCAGCGCGAGTTGAAACTGTGAAAGCTAACGGCGTAAAGGTTATTGTTTCGTATGTTGAACGCAAGGGAAAATTAATTAAAGTGATGTTGAATAAAAATGTTAAGGTTGGCGACAAGCTTTTTTTGACTAGGAAAACTTATTTTACTGTTAAAAAAGTTGATGATAAATTTTTCTGGCTCAGTTGTTCGTTTGTGCTGTCTGGGCTGAATGATATTTTTGAAAAATATGGCCGAGCGCCGTTGCCGCCGTATATTGACGCGTCACCACTGAGCGTCAAACAGGCACGGGCAGAATACCAAACGGTTTTTGCCAAAACACCCGGTTCCATTGCGGCGCCGACAGCGTCGCTTCATTTTACTAAATCCCTTCTGCGGAAGTTGAAAGCAAAAGGCGTTACGTTGCAGTATGTCACATTGCATGTCGGTTTGGGAACTTTTGCCTTGTTAACGGACGAAAATTTCAAGCGAAACAAACTCCACGAGGAGTGGTATTCAATCGATCATCAGACTGCTAACATTTTAGCAAAAGCCAAAGCTCAAAATCGGCCGATTATCGCGGTTGGAACCACCGTGGTTCGCACCCTTGAATCAGCTTTTAATCAACGTGGTAAAATTACTAAACCTAAGGGTTCTACGGCCCTGTTTATCCGCGAGGGCTACAAATTTAAGGTCGTTAATGCTTTGATTACCAATTTTCATGTGCCTAAGTCTAGCTTGTTAATGTTGGTCTGTGCCTTTGGTAAAAGATCAGAAATCTTAAAGCTATATCAGCACGCTATTAAGAAACGCTATCGGCTGTTTTCTTTTGGTGACGGTATGCTGATCAAATAAATTTATGAACGAAATTGAAAAATTAGCCAAAATTATTTGGGATTATCATCACCTGCACCAGCCGTTGGCAAAAGCCGACGCCATTTTGGCTTTGGGCAGCCATGACATCCGTGTTGCTGAATATGCGGCTGATTTATTTTTGAAAAATTATGCGCCAACTATGATTTTTAGCGGTGGGTTGGGAAAGTTGACAAAAGATTGGACCAAAACCGAAGCGGAAATTTTTTCTGACGTTGCCATTCAAAAAGGGGTACCAGCTAAAGAGGTGTTATTGGAAACAAAATCAAGCAACACCGGCGAAAATATTCTATTTACTAAACAGTTGTTGGAAAATAAAAATTTAAAATTTAAAAAAATCATTGTCGTTCATAAACCGTATATGGAGCGCCGGACATATGCCACTTTCAAAAAGGTCTGGCCCGACCAAGAAATCATCGTGTCATCACCAGATATTAGCTTTGAAAACTACTTAGATCACGCCCGAAGCCGGCAGGAAACTATCAGCGTAATGGTCCGTGATTTGGAAAAAATCAAAACCTATGCCGAACTTGGCTTTCAGATTGAACAAGAAATTCCCAAAGAGGTTTGGGCGGCGTATGTTGCCCTAGTCGAAAGCGGCTGGATCATCAATCTTGGCTAAAAATGTGCAAATACCTGGTTTTGTGGTATAATCAAAATATGAAGCAGGGAGGTTTAAAACAAGATCAGGTTTTCACCAACACCATTGTTCTTGGCGTTGCTATTTTTTTCATGGTTGCCGGTTTTTTCACCGCTGATTTCACCTCTGAAGCTTTTTATATTACTGCCATCCTTATTCTCTTTATTTTTTTCCTCAGTAAAGCCAAAACGGAGACTGTTTTAGACAAAAAAGGCGATATTCCGCTCAGGCTGATGAAGATAACGTTGCTGTTACTAGGCTTGGTTTTCATCGCCGCCGTCGTGTTTTTGGCAATTGTTATCAAATAATATCAATTGAATAAAAAACTCTTGAATTCATTAATGACCGCACCGATTGGTGTAGGTTTTTGCTTCTTTTATTTTTTATGATTAAAACAAACACGAAAAAAACTTTTAGATACTATTTTAAAGCCGCCCGAAACCATGTCGCGCTCGGGCTGGTTATGTTTGGTTCAATTATCGCTGCCCGGGTGATTGATCTGATTACGCCGCTTTATTTGCGGGACTTTTTTAACGTCTTGTCGGGCAGTAGTCCGACTGAGGCCGTGGTTAAAACTCTGATTGATATTTTGATTATTATTTCGGTTTTGAAGTTTGTGGAATGGCTGATTTGGCGTGTTGCCAATCATGCCGACAGTACCTTTACTTCACGGGTAGCGTTTGATTTAGGTAACATGTGTTTTGCCTATTTGCATAAGCACTCTTTTGCGTATTTCAATAATAATTTTGTCGGCTCAATGGTGAAGCGCGTCAAGTGGTTTGTCAAAGCTTTTGAAACAATTACCGACCGGTTCGCCTGGAGCCTATTCCCGCTGTTTGTTGATATTGCAGTGATTTCCGGCGTGTTGTTTTATACCAATTTTTGGCTTGGTTTCGGGGTTTTTGCCTGGACGGTGCTTTTTTTGGCCATCAACTGGGCGTTTACTAAATATAAATTGAAATACGACATTGCCCGAAGCGAGGCGGAAACAGTAACAACCAGGGTGTTAGCCGATACGATTACTAATAGCGCCAACGTGAAACTGTTTAATGGTTACCAGCGCGAGGTCAAGCTTTTCTCGCAGGTGCTTAAGGATTTCACCGATAAACGCCTCTGGGCGTGGACGCTGGGTAATATTATTGAGGCGGTGCAGGGCTTTTTGATGACCATATTGGAAGTTGGCATTATGTTTTTGGCGGTGTGGTTGTGGCAGCAGGGCAAGATTACGATTGGCGACTTTATCTTAATCCAGACCTATTTGATTTCAATTTTCATGCGAACCTGGGAGTTTGGCCGGGTAGTGCGAACGATCTATGAAAACTTGGCAGACGCCGAAGAAATGACGGTGGTGCTAGAAACGCCGCACGAAATTATAGACGTGCCCGGCGCTAAAAAAATCAAGATTAATCGCGGTGAAATTAAGTTTCAGAATGTCAGTTTCAATTACCACGAAACCCGAAAATTGCTGGTGAAATTAAACCTTACTGTTGCACCCGGCGAGCGTCTGGCGTTAGTTGGGCCGTCTGGTGCGGGCAAAACAACTATCACCAAATTATTGTTGCGGATGCATGACTTAACCGGCGGTGTTATCACGATTGATGGCCAGGACATTTCCAAGGTTACCCAGGAAAGTTTATGGGCAAATGTTAGTTTGGTGCCGCAAGAACCCGTGTTATTTCATCGGACGTTAATGGAAAATATCCGATATGGCAAACCAAACGCCACGGATAAAGAAGTTATGGCTTCAGCCAAAGCGGCCAACTGTCATGATTTTATCACCCGGTTTCCGGATGGTTACAATACGTATGTTGGCGAGCGGGGAGTAAAGCTTTCCGGCGGCGAACGCCAGCGCGTAGCAATCGCCCGGGCGATTTTGCGTAATGCGCCAATTTTAGTCTTAGATGAGGCAACTTCAAGTCTGGATTCAGCATCAGAACGCTTGATTCAAGAAGCACTTGATAAGCTGATGAAAGACAAGACGGTCATTGTAATTGCACACCGGCTTTCAACGATTCGCAAAATGGATCGCGTGATTGTTATGGACCGTAAAGGTATTGTGGAAGAGGGAACTCACGATGAATTAACCGCCAAAAAAGACGGGCTTTATCAAAAATTGTGGCAACTTCAGGCCGGGGGGTTTATCTAACTTAAAAATTTTGTTATAATTTAGTTAATGAGAAAACGCCTTCTCAATTGTTTGCGTTTTCTTTTTATTTTATCTAATTTGAGCCAAATTTTGCTTCACGTGAAACAAAAGATTTTGTGTGATATTTTTAATTAACTATTTTTCTCATAAATCTAGTCTTGAATAAATTTCTGCCAGTAACTTTTGGTGAAATCTCAAAAAACATCATTTTTTATCTAAATTAAGCTAAAATATAGTCATTAAAATTGACTATATTTTATTTTTATGGTATAATAATAGTTATGAAGTCTGCAGAAGGGAAAAATCCCTTTTGGCCCTGATATTTCGGGGTAATTTCACAGACTTTACGCTCGTGTTCCAACTTATGGAGGCAGGACATGTTTTTCAGGGTCAATCTGGCAACGTTGGAGGTGGAACGGTTGAATGTTCGTAACCTCTCGGAAGTTCCGGGGGTTAAGAGCAACGGCCAGCACTACCAGCTCGAAGGTTTCGCCCTCGTTGAGGTGCGAACCCCAAGCTGCGAGATGCTGCTGTTTCATCCGGAAACCCAGTCCAGCAGCGGTCACATCGACGTGACCTATCGGCCGCAGCGGCACGACGGTGCCTACGGGGTGGACATGCAGATGTACACTCATGGCTGCGAATTGGACTTCGCCAACGACCACTCCTTCCAGTATCACTGGCCGTCGGGTCAGTGGCATCTCTTGATGGCGATCGACGCCATCGAGCAGTTCCTGAAGCAGGAAATCGGCTACACGCCGCACCTGCGCGAGTACATCGGCCACACCTTCCGGCCCACCCCGCCCAAGCTCGCGAACCTTGAGCCTGGTGAATCGGCCGCCGCCTAATCTAGGCACGGCGGCAAGCCCCACGAAGCGCTCGTCTCACTCCCAGAGATCGAGCGCTTCTTTCTTTTGGTTTTATTTACAAATTAGAAAAAAAGTGCCATACTTAAACTAGAAAAATTAACCTAATTATCAGATGAAAATACTCAAATCAAAGCTATTTTGGTTAGCTCTTGTTGTCGTTATCGCCGTCGGCGGTTTTGTTTTTGTAAAACTTGGCAGTCAAAAGCCAACTGTGGAATACCAGACTGAAGAAGTTAAACAGGGTCTTTTGGTACAGACCGTTTCTGCGACCGGACAGGTTAAGTCGGCACAAGATATTGAACTTAACTTTAAAAATACCGGCCGGCTGAGTGTTTTAAATGTTAAAACCGGAGATAAAGTCACCAAAGATCAGGTCTTGGCTCAGCTGCGTTCAACGGATTTGGCGATTAATGTCAGCAAGGCGCGTGCCAGTCTTGACGAGGCGGTCGCAAACTTAAATCGCGTTAAAGCCGGCGCTACTACTGAAGACATTGCCGTTTATGAAGCGGCGGTAAAAAAAGCGGAAACTGATTATTATAATGCCCAGACTGAGCTTGAGAGTACTAAGGAAACCTATAGTCAGGCTTCAGAAAATGAACGTCAGAGCGCTTTAGTGGATATTAGTGGTGCGCTGACCAAGGCTAATATTTCGCTGCAAAAGGTTTATGACACCTTGAACTACAAAGGTAACGCGAACAATTTTAACACTTCAAATTTCACGTTCCATCAGCAGGTCCAAAACGAATACACCAATTCAGTTTCGGCGGTTGATGAGGCGGAACTAGCATATGGAACCGCAAAACTTGATGCTACACCCGAAAAAGTGAACGAAGCTGTTCAGAAAGTATTGGCGGCGCTAACCGACACATTGGCCACTGTTAGCGATTTATCAAGTTTGCTTGATGATGTAATTACCAACAGTAATTTGACTCAAACAGAACTTGATGCCTTAAAAACAACCATTAATACCGAGCGGACAACTACCAACGCCAGCCTGAGCACTATTCAAAGCGCCAATCAGGATTTGATTGATGCCAGCCTTAATTACCAGACTAAGGTTCAGACGGCGGAAAATAACGTCAGCACCACTCAAAAAACATTAGCGAAGGCTGAGGCTGACTTAGCTTTGCGCAAAGCGCCGGCCCGTCCGGAAGACGTGGCGCTGTATCAGGCACAGGTTAACCGCGCCCGAGCCGATCTCCAATTGGCTCAGGAGCGATATGATGAAACAATTATCAAGGCTCCGATTGACGGCGTAGTTACCGATGTGAACTATAGTATCGGTGAGCAGACCAGCCTGAGTGAACCGGTGATCATGATGTTAGCGGCGGAGAATTATCAGATTGAAGTTGATATTCCTGAATCAGATATCGTGAAGATTAATGTCGGCGACGATGCTAATATTACGTTAGATGCTTTTAGTTTTGAAGAAATTTTTAACGGCACGGTCACTACAATCAACCCAGCCCAAACAGAAATCCAGGATGTAATTTATTACCGGGTAACTGTAACATTTACCGATAGCCAGCCAGAAAACGTTGCTGCTTTAATGGAAAAGATTAAGCCTGGTATGACCGCTAACATTGATATTAACACCGACCGACGACAAGATGTTGTTATTGCACCGCAGCGTGCTATTAAGGATGACGCCGGCGTTAAATATGCTGAAATTTTAGAGGCCGGCGTGCCAAAGCGTGTTGAGGTAACACTCGGCGTTCGCGGCGATGACGGCCTGATCGAAGTTATTAGCGGGTTGATGCCTGGTCAACAGGTTATCACGTTTGTTCGCAACGGCAAGTAACAAATAAGCCGGTATGGTCTTAAAAAGATTCTCAGGAATTTTAAAGAATTTCGATTGGGTATTGTTTGGTGCTTGCGTGTTGCTGATTTGTTTCGGCTTGGCGGCTATTTACAGTATCGCGATCAGTTCGGACGAACCAAACTGGGTTAATTTTCAAAAACAAATTGTGTTCGCTGTTATTGGCATTTCACTGATTTTTGTAATCAGTTTTTTTGATTATCGTCTTTGGCGCGATTTTAGTTATTTTTTATACGCTGGCGTGATTATTCTGTTGCTGCTGGTGTTATTTTTTGGTGTCACGGTCAGCGGTACCACGGGGTGGTTTTCGGTGCTGGGTGTTAATTTCCAGCCGGTTGAGTTGGCTAAAGTCGTATTAATCATTTTTTTGGCCTGGTTTTTTTCCACGCGCGGTTCGGATGTCCGGCAGTTTAAAAATTTTTTGATCAGCGCCGGAGCGACTGGATTATTTTTTATGCTGGTGATGTTGCAGCCGGATTTTGGATCTGGAATAATTTTGATTTTTATCTGGATGTTTATGCTGTTTTTTTCAAAAGTGAATAAAAAGCATCTGATTACAACCGGAGTATTATTTGGCGTGATGGCAGTGGTCGCTTGGTTTTTTGTTTTCCAGCCTTATCAGAAAGATCGTATTCTTTCGTTTTTTGATCCTCAGGCTGATCCATATGGCCGAGGGTACCACGTGCGCCAGGCCGTCACCGCCGTTGGCGCCGGGCAGTTTTTTGGCCGGGGTTTGGGGTTTGGTTCACAAAGCCAGTTAAAGTTTATTCCGGCCAGCGAAACAGACTTTATTTTTGCGGTGATCGCCGAAGAGCTTGGATTTTTAGGAGTGGGGTTAATTTTATTTTTTTGGTCAATTATTTTTTATCGGTTGATTCGGGCTGCGAAATTAATTTCCGCTAAAGATGACTTTGGTGCCTTTTTTATTCTGGGGGTTTCCGCGCTATTTTTTGTCCAAATCATGATTAACATCGGCATGAATATCGGTCTGGTTCCGGTAACTGGTATTTCGCTGCCGTTTTTAAGCTACGGCGGCAGTTTTCTAGTTATCAGTCTAGTGTTGATTGGCATGGTTGAAAGTATGATTGTTAGAAACGAAATCTAATGAAGCTATTGGCAACATTAAATCTTGACCAGGTTTCGGAAAAAGTTTTTGCTAATTACCAAACGCGCCGAGCTGTCCGCGCCATCGTTTTTGACGAGCAGGGAAATTTAGCATTATTAGACGTAACGAAACTGCACTATCACAAACTGCCTGGCGGTGGCGTTGAAAAAGATGAAACTGATCTGGAGGCTTTGGCCCGAGAATGCCGGGAAGAAATTGGCTGTGATATTAAGGTGATTTCGGACGTCGGCCGCATTGTTGAAATCCGTAAAAAGTTTAAATTAAAGCAGGAATCAATCTGCTATTTGGCTAAGGTGGATGGACCAAAGCGCCAGCCCGCATTTACCGCTAAGGAACGCCGTGACGGTTTTGCCGTTTTGTGGTGCAGTCCGACCTCGGCGTTAAGCATATTGGCGGCCGACCGAATAATGGATTACCACGGACAAAACGTTAATAAGCGGGATTCACTGTTTCTTAAAACGGCATTAGACTTGACTAAACCATAATTTTAGATTATTATAGAACAGCGCTACAGTAAGAGTATGCAGATAATAAATAAAGTTTTATTTAACCACGCAATCATCTTAGAACTAACTGGCTTGTCCGAGCCAGGATTCTTAGTTTAGTAGTTAAATCGTTTTAAACAAGAACTGGCTCGCTGATAAAGCGGCCAGTTTTAATTTATATTAATTTATAATTATATGAATCGAAAAATTTATATCACCCGCCAAGATTACGAAAAATTAAATAAAATGCTTGACGAAAAGCTTAAGCTTGGTAATGAAAAATATATTTCAGCCTTAGCGGCTGAGTTAGCCAAGTGTGAAATAGTAGAACCGTCAGATATCTCTAGGGATGTGGTAATAATGAATTCCCGGGTTTCTTTTAGAATATTGGATGATAATTCGGAGATGACTTATTCGTTGGTGTTTCCTGACGAGGCCGATATCAACAGCGGAAAAATATCAATCCTTTCGCCGATTGGTACTGCTTTAATTGGGTATGGCGTGGGGGATATTGTTGAATGGGAAGTGCCCTCAGGTATCGCGCGGATAAAAATTGAAGCAGTGGAACATCAAAACTGATATTTTAGAGAAATAATTAATCGTATATGTTCGACAAAAAAACAGTTGGTAAGATTATTCGTACTTTGATTATCTCCGATTTCTTTTTATTTTTTGCAGTTGGTTTATTGGCTCCCATATTCGCGGTGTATATTCTTGAGAATATTGAAAACAGATTAGAAGTTATCGGGTACGCCGTATCATGCTACTGGATTACCAGGGTAATCATGGTGATTCCGTTAAGTCGGGTGATGGACAACATTAAGGGAGAATTTGATGAATATTTTTTTATGATTATCGGTACGTTTTTGATTTCAGCAATTCCGCTGTTTTATATTATTGCTTCCGCGCCCTGGCATATTTATGTGTTGCAAATTATAAATGGGTTTGCCCATTCAATGGCAGTACCGGCTTGGCGCATAGTTTTTACCAATAATGTTGATAAAAGCATTGTTGGTTTTGAGTGGTCATTAGAGGATGTCGGGGTTGGGATTGCCACGGCATCAAGCGCCGCCATTGGCGCTATTGTGGCTGATCGTTTTGGTTTTAACGTGTTGTTTGGCTTAATATTTTTATTTGGAACGATTAGCTCTTTAATTCTTCTAACTCTTAATAAAAGCAAGCAATCAATTTTGCGAAGTTTCCTTGGCGGCCAGACTCATGATAAAGGACCTTTGAAAATTGACACTTTTAAATAATAGTAAAGATATTTTTAGTTGGACTTGACTAAACCATAATTTTAGGTTATTTTATAGAGACCTTATGGAGGATAAATATTTCAATTTATTCAACGACAATAACACGCCGATAACGCATTGCCCGGTTTGTCAGATGCGCTATGATCCGCTTGAGGCGCGGATTTTGGATGAAGCTGAAAACAGCCATTTGGTCCATGTTAAATGCCACCACTGTCAGTCGGCAGTATTGGCGGTATTATTGACCAATCAGCTGGGAATCAGTTCAATCGGTTTGGTGACTGATTTAAGCAGTGACGATGTCATGAAGTTTAAATCGGTGCTACCGGTAAGTGTTGATGATGTGATTGAAGCCCATGAGTTTTTACACAGTCAAAAAGTTTTGATTGATAAAATTTAATTATTAATAAGAAAGCGCGAGGAAGTAATGACTAATGCTAATTTAAACCTCAAGACTAAAACTCGTACCGCCGTCGGCAAAGCCGTCGCCGCGTTGAGAAAGTCGGGTAAAATTCCAGCAGTGTTATATGGCCACGGCGTTGATCCAGTTAACTTGGAAGTAGACTATAGTCAATTTGAAAAAGTCTACCGCCAAGCCGGCGATAGTACCTTGGTTGATTTGGCGGTTGACGAAAAGTCACCAGTCAAAGTTCTAGTCCAAGACTATCAGCTTGATCCGACGACTAGCCGGTATACCCACGTTGATTTTTACCAAGTTCGAATGGATGAAAAACTCCATACCGATATCGTGTTGAAGTTTGTCGGTGAAGCACCGGCCATTAAAGAACATTCCGGCATTTTGGTAACTGCTTTGTCGGAAGTGGAAGTTGAATGTTTGCCTGCTGACCTGGTCCACGAAATTGAAGTTGATCTGTCAGTGCTTAAAGAGATTGACGTTCCAATCCATATTTCTGACATCAAGGCTCCGGCTGGCATCAAAATTCTCAATCATCCAACAGACGTGGTGGCGCTAGTTCAGCCACAACGAGTGGAAGAAGAGAAGCCGGCGGTTGTTGAAGAAACAGCTGCACCAGCTCAGACCACTGAACCTGCTGAGGAAAAATAATTTTTAAGGTCCCCCCGATAAATCTTCGGGGGGATTTTATGGTTAAAGCAATGAACCAAGAAATCAAAAAGTTTATTCAACAGTGGCAATACCTTGGTATTGTTATTTTTTTAGCCGTCTTGGCGGCTGGTTTTTTATTTTATTATTCAATCACGACTGAAAATTGGCTTGATTGGGATTCAACGATTAATCATCAAATTAGTCCGCAAACCGCTCGCTGGCTTGATGGAGTGATTGTTGACAGCACCAAGGCCCGCCTTAAACCGTTTGCGGTGATGCTGGAAAATCATGTTGAAAGCCGTCCGGTGGCCGGATTAGAGCAGGCGAGTATTGTTTATGAAAGTATTGTTGAAGGAGACATCACGAGATTTTTAGCGGTCTTCGATCAGAATGTTGAGGTCAAAAAAATCGGTCCGGTTCGTTCTGCCCGGCCATTTTTTGTGGAACTCGCTCAAGAATGGAATCCGGTTTATTTCCATGCTGGCGGCAGTGCTGAAGCGTTAGCAATGTTAAAAAAAAGCGAAATGTATAACATCAATGAAATTTCTGCCGATGGCATCTATTTTTGGCGTGACACTTCGCGCGCAGCACCACATAATCTGTTTACGTCGGCAGATCAAATCAGGCGGGCGATCCAAGCTAAAGAGATTGATCCGGCCGCCGAGTTTAGTCCTTGGCAATTTAAAAATGATGATGTGCCAAACACTTCGGCTACCGGTGTGACCGATATCGAAGTTAATTTCAGCAGTAATGGGTTTTATCAGGTCCGTTATGAGTACGATCCGGATAACAACAATTACACCAGATATCTGGGGGGTAAGCTTCACAAGACGGAGAGTGGGATTATTCTGAAAGCTAAAAATGTCATTGTTCAGCACGTTGACTATGATATCGTTGATGACTATGGCCGCTTGGCGGTTGATTTGGATGGCTCTGGTCCGGCAGAAATGTATTTTGACGGCAATGTTGTTCAGGGTTCCTGGCAAAGAATTAACGGCCGAACCTACTTTTATGATAAATTTGAAAACCAGGTAAGCTTAAACCGCGGCACCACCTGGGTTGAGATTGTTTTCAACTAGGGATTTTTAGACAATTTGCCGGTATCGTATTTTTTACAAAAACCCCCAAAAAAGTAGGGGGTTTTTTGCTTGATAAGATTGACTAAATGGGGTACAATTTTAGGTGCTACTCGTAACCTTATGTATCCAGTATGGCACTTGCCTTGTATCGAAAATATCGGCCGCAATCTTTCAAAGATTTAGTTGGTCAAAACCATATCAAAACCACAATTCAAAATGAGCTGGAAACCGGCAAGGTCGCTCATGCGTATTTGTTTTCCGGTCCGCGTGGGCTGGGAAAAACTACCATGGCTCGACTTTTGGCAAAAGCGGTTAATTGTTTGAATCGTAAAGATTCTCAAAGTGAACCCTGTAACACATGTGCCGCTTGTTTAGAATTAATGGAGAATAAGAGTTTGGATGTCATTGAAATTGATGCCGCCTCCCATACTGGTGTTGATAATGTCCGTGAAAATATCATCGGTAGCGCTAGATTCACGCCAACGAGTCGAAAGTTTAAGGTGTTTATTATTGATGAAGTTCACATGCTGTCGATTTCGGCGTTTAACGCGTTGTTAAAAACCTTGGAAGAACCGCCAGCTCATGCAATTTTTGTTTTAGCCACTACTGAAATTCACAAGGTTCCACAAACCATCATTTCTCGTTGCCAACATTTTGAGTTTCGCAAGGTTGCCGATAGCGAAGTGCTGGAACGGTTAAACCATATTGCCCGCCAGGAAGGCATTGCCGTTGAGGCGTCAGTTTTGGAAAGCGTGGCATATTACGCCGGTGGCTGTTTGCGGGATGCGGAAAGTTTGCTGGGTCAAATTCTTTCACTCGGCGGTAAAAAAATAACGGCTGAACAGGCGGAATTGGTATTGCCTAGATCACGTTTTGACTTGGCGCTTGAATTTATCAGTTTGTTAAACAAATCAGACGCTGCCGGAGCCATTACCTTGGTTAATGAATTGGTTCAGGAAGGGTTGGACTTGGAAAAATTTACCGAAGAAACAATTGAACTGCTGCGAAAAATTTTGTTGCTTAAAATCAATAGCCAGCTGACCAAATTCAGTGGCAGTTTTAACAAGGACCTGGAAAAGAAAATTAATGAATTAAGCCAGCAAACCAGCCTTAACTTTTTAATGAAAGCAATTGATGTATTGCTTGCAAAAAAGCTTGAATTACGCTATGCTGAAATCCTACAGCTACCCCTTGAGTTAGCTGTTTTAGAAATCATTCAAGCAAACCCGACTGACACGCATGACGATAGCGCTGGCTTGGCGCCTGACAGTAAGACTAAAACTACTGAAACGAAAAAAACGGTAGCAAAGCCAAAAACCGCGCCAATGCTGGCAAAAGTGGCTGAAGCGCCGTTAACTCAACCGACAAAGGTTGGGATTACACTCAATCAGATTAAAAGCCGATGGCAAGATGTTTTAAATCATATTAAAGATTTAAATTATAGCCTGGCTTCAACCCTGAAAATTGCAAACCCGTCAGCATTGTCAGACGACGGTACGCTGGAAGTGTGCTTTGAGCATAAGTTTCACCAGCAGCGCGTGAATGATTTGAAAAACAAAAAAACAGTTGAAGACGTATTGCATCAGATATTCGGTACGCCGTTGATCTTAAAAACTGTTGTGGTAAACGCAATGGTGCAGGAAGAAATCAACCAGCCTAAAAATGACGAAGCTGTCAATGTGGTGCTGCAGTCGTTTGGTGGACGATTAATTGAATAATGGTTAGACTGTTTGTTCAACTTAATCTTCGTTAAATAATTTGGTATTTAAAAATCGTTTATAAACCTCGGGGGTCGTCTAATGGTAGGACGCCAGATTCTGGCTCTGGTAATTGGGGTTCGAGTCCCTGCCCCCGAGGTTTGTAAATGAATCCATAATTATTTAACTTCCAGTGAAGTGGGACGAGTGAGGGGGTTTGCACTAATAGTGATTGAAATTTGAATTCCTGCCGCCACAGGGTAAAACAAATTTTATGCAAAAAATTACGCCACATTTATGGTTTGATAAACAGGCAGTTGAGGCTGCTGAATTTTATACTAAAGTATTTTTTGATTCTAAGATAATTTCTCAATCAAAAATTAAAGACACGCCTTCCGGCGACTGCGATATTGTTGATTTTGAGATAATGGGCTACCGCTTGATGGCTATAAGCGCTGGGCCATTTTTTAAATTTAACCCGTCAATTTCAATGATGGTTAATTTTGACCCGGCCCAAGACCAGAATGCCCGAAAGCGAATTGATGAAGTTTGGGAAAAGCTTTTGGAAGGTGGGCAGGCCTTAATGCCTTTAGATAAATATCCGTTTAGTGAACGCTATGGCTGGGTTCAGGACAAATACGGTTTTTCCTGGCAGTTGATTTTAACAAATCCCAAAGGAGAAAAGCGGCCACAAATTATTCCGGCAATGCTTTTTGTCACGCCTACTTGTGAGGCGGCCGAAGCGGCCACTGATTTTTATCTATCTATTTTTAAAAACGCCAAGCGCGGTATGATTGCTCGCTATCCGGCAGGCATGCAGCCGAATAAAGAAGGCGCAATCATGTTTACCGATTTCATGTTGGAAGGTCAATGGTTTGCGGCTATGGATGCAAGTAGTCAGGTGCATAAATTTAATTTTAATGAAGCACTTTCGTTGGTAGTCAATTGCGAAGACCAGGCTGAGATTGATTATTACTGGGAAAAACTTTCAGCGGTTCCTGAATCAGAGCAGTGCGGCTGGCTTAAAGATAAATACGGAGTGTCCTGGCAGATTGTTCCTAGTGTGATGAACCAAATGATGAAAAGCGGCAGCCCAGAGCAAGTTGCTAACTTAACCAAAGCTTTTTTACAAATGAAAAAATTTGATATTGCTAAATTAGAAAAAGCTTTTAATCAAAAATAAATGGATCGTAACTTAGCTTTAGAATTTGTCAGGGTAACTGAAGCCGCGGCAATCGCCGCGGCGAAATGGGTTGGTCGTGGCGATAAAATAGCAGCCGATCAGGCCGCCGTTGACGAAATGCGTGATCGGTTTAACCAAATTAATTTTTCCGGAACGGTTGTCATTGGTGAAGGCGAAAAAGATGAAGCGCCAAAACTATATACCGGCGAAAAAGTTGGCAAAGGAGATAAACCAGAAATGGATTTAGCAATTGATCCTTTGGAATGTACTAACAGTGTGGCTTGGGGGCGCTATAATGCTATCACGGTCATTGCCTCCGGTCCTAGGGGCAGCCTACTTCATGCCCCTGACACTTACATGGATAAAATTGCCTCCGGTCCTAAGGCGGCAGCAGTTATTGACCTTGACGCTTCGGTTAAAGATAACTTAACTAAAGTGGCAAAAATTTTAAAAAAAGATATTAACGAGGTTACGGTCGTCGTCTTAGATCGTCCTCGAAATGAAAATTTAATTAAAGAAATTAGAAACGTTGGCTCAAGGGTAAGATTAATTACGGATGGCGATGTCGCTGGAGCAGTAGCAACTTGTTTGCCTAAAAGTGGTATTGATTTATTAATGGGTAGTGGCGGCAGCACGGAAGCGGTTTTGGCGGCAGTAGCAGTCAAAATATTTGGTGGGGGAATTGTTTGTCGATTTAGACCAGATCTCAGAAACGACGAGGACGAAGTAAAAAAATATTTAAGTAAAATTAATATTAAAAATATTAATCATATTTTTCACGCCAAAGATTTGGCTCAAGGCGATCAACTGACTTTTACCGCAACGGGAGTTATTGACGGCCCAATTCTCAATGGCGTTTTATTTGAAGAGGATAAAATTATCACTAATTCAATTGTCATCAGGGGAGTTTCGGGAACGGTTAGATATATTACTACTCATCATCGAACTTAAAATTTGTTCATAATAAAAACTAAAATGATTGATCAAGTAAAAATTAACGGACTTAATCAAATTGCCAAAACTTTACTGACGCCAGGTAAAGGCATTTTAGCGGCCGATGAGAGTTTTGGCACAATCGGTAAACGTTTTGATAAAATTGGTTTAGCTTCAACCGAAGAAAATCGTCGCGCCTATCGGGAAATGTTACTAACCGCGCCTGAACTTAACAAATATATTTCAGGCGTTATTATGTTTGATGAAACGATTCGTCAGTCAACGGCTGATGGTGTTTTGTTTGTTGAGGTTTTAACTAAAGCCGGTATCTTGCCTGGTATTAAGGTTGATCAGAGTACAACCGAGATGCCTGAATCACCGACCGAAAAATTAACGAAAGGTTTAATTGGGCTACCCGAACGTCTAAAGGAATATGCTGCCTTGGGCGCCAAATTCGCTAAATGGCGGGCGGTTATTACCATTAGTGACACAACACCAACGGAAAATAATTTAAGACAAAATGCTTTGGACTTAGCACAATATGCCAAGGATTGTCAGGATGCCGGGTTGGTTCCGATCGTTGAGCCGGAAGTTTTAATGGACGGCTCTCATACGATGGAAAGATGTGCTGAAGTTTCAAAACAAATTTTAACAATGTTGTTTGAAGAATTAAATAATTTGGAAGTTGCGATTGAGGGTGTTTTACTTAAAACTAATATGGTTGTTCCCGGTAAAAATTCTGGGCAAAAAGCAAGCTCAAACCAAATCGCCGAAGCCACCATTAAACTTTTTAAGGATGTCTTGCCGGCCAATCTTCCGGGCCAAGTCTTTTTGTCTGGCGGTCAAACCGAGGTTGAAGCAACGGTTAATCTTAACGCCATCAACAGTCACGGGCCTTTTCCCTGGCCGTTAAGTTTTTCTTATGGCCGGGCGCTTCAGGATAGTGCTTTAGCAACTTGGAATGGTGAGGCTAAAAATGTGGTTGCCGCCCAAACCAAATTGATTCATCGGGCAAAAATGAACAGCTTGGCGGCTTTGGGCCAATATAACCAAGAGTTGGAGCGTTAATTTTATGTCCAAGCGAGCAGTTATTGTTCACTGTTGGGACGGCTCTCCGGATTATTGTTGGTATCCGGCCACTAAAACCCAGCTGGAACAAAATCAATTTTCAGTCACGGTGCCGGCATTTCCCGAAACCGAAGCGCCAAATTTGGCAAAGTGGCTACCTATGCTACAAACCGTTGTTGGCACGCCAGATGAAAATTTATTTTTAATCGGTCACAGCGTTGGATGTATTACCATTCTACGGTATTTAGAATCGTTAGCTCCTGGACAAAAGATTGGCGGCGTGGTATTGGTAGCTGGCTTTACAGATGACTTAGGCTATGATGAACTAAAGAATTTTTTTCAAACCAATATTGATTTCCAAAAAATTAAAAGCCATTGTCCAAAATTTGTGGCCATTCATTCCGATAACGACCCCTATGTTGATTTAAAGCACGCCGATGTTTTTAAGGCGGAGTTGAATGCTGAAATAATTGTTAAGCACCAGGCCGGGCATTTTTCAGGCGAGGTTGACAATGAAACTAGCTGCCGTAATTTGCCGGAAGTAAGTGATACCGTTTTAAAAATGATTAACCATAAGCAATCATAATGAATATTCCAGTTAAAACTTTAGCTTCCGGTTTTAGTATGCCGGTATTTGGGATTGGCACCTACGGCATGGGCGGCCTTAGCACGATTGACCCGGCTAACGATGACAATGCTGACATCGCGGCAATTAAAGCGGCGATCCAGCGCGGCGTGACCCATATTGACACCGCCGAGCTTTATGCCCAGGGCAAAGCTGAACAGCTCCTTGGCGAGGCGATTAAGGGTTACGACCGCCAAAGACTGTTTATTGTTTCAAAGGTGTACCAGGATAATTTGGCGTATGATAATGTTTTAAAGTCGTGCGAAGAAAGCCTGAAACGTCTTGGTACTGATTACCTTGATCTATATTTAATTCATAAATTCAACCCGGCCATTCCATTATCAGACACGCTCAAAGCCTTTGATGAATTAGTTAGGCGGGGATTAATAAAGCATATCGGAGTTTCTAATTTCTGTGCTGACCATCTGAAAGAAGCTCAGAGGTATACGGAAAATAAAATTGTTTTTAATCAGGTTCATTATAATTTGGTTTTTCGGGAGCCACAACGTAAGGGCTTGCTTGATTACTGCCAGCAAAATGATGTCATTCTGGGTGCTTGGCGGCCGATTGAACGGGGGATGCTTACTACGGATTTACCGCCCATTATGAAAGAAATGATGCAAAAGTACCAAAAATCGGCGGCGCAGATTGCCATTAATTGGCTGGTTAGCCAGCCTAATGTTGTCACGCTTTCCAAAAGTACCAACATCAGCCATTTGGAAGATAATCTTGGTGCCCTTACTTGGGAGATGTCGGAAACTGATATTCGCAAATTAACTAATGAGTTTCCCGGCCAGCAAGATGTTTCCAACCGCCAACCATTAAGTGATGAGATTCTTAAAGAATATAATAACCAACAATAAATAATATGCTAGACAAGTTAAAACAGCTTAAACAGTTAAAATCACTGCACGACGCCGCGAAGTCAGAACGATTTGAAGCTTCAAAAGACGGCGTTAAGATTGTCATTAACGGCAATATGCAGATTGAAGAACTTGTTTTAAACCCCGAGCTTGATACTCAGCGTCAGGCCCAAGTGGTCAAGGAGTGTTTTAACGACGCCATCCGCAACGCTCAAATGGGCATGGCCCAAAAATTGCAGAGTCTAAATATTGGCCTGTAAGACTATGTCCGGCCTGGCTGGCTTTACAAAAGAACTTTCGGCCTTGGCTGATAAAAAACAGGCACAAGTTTTGCAAGGATTTTTTAAGACCGGCCCCGGCCAATATGGCGAAGGTGATATTTTTTTAGGTATTAAGGTTCCGCGGACGCGTTTAATCGCCAAAAAATATCTTCAGCTTAGTTTGTCCGAAATTCAATCATTGCTGAATAGTAGCATTCATGAGTACCGACTTGGTGCTCTTTTTATTTTAATTGCTCAGTATAAAGTTGCGGATGATGCCTTAAAGAAAAAGATTTTTAATTTTTATCTAAAAAACACCCGCCGCATAAATAACTGGGATTTAGTGGACCTGTCGGCGCCAAATATTGTCGGCGATTATTTGTTGGATCGTGACCGCCAAGTTTTATACCGTCTGGCAGGGTCAAAAGACTTGTGGGGTCGTCGGATCAGCATTATTGCCACTTTTGCGTTTATTCGTAATAATGACTTCAATGACACTTTAAAAATTGCCAAAACGCTTATAGCTGACCCTCACGATTTGATCCACAAGGCCGTTGGTTGGATGTTGCGTGAAGTTGGCAAGCGTGAGCTAAAAGTTGAAGAAGCCTTTTTAAACCGCTATGCGGCCAAAATGCCGCGCACAATGTTGCGCTACGCCATTGAGAAATTCAGCGATCAAAAACGAAAATATTATCTGACTAGAAAATAACTGATAAAAATGTTAAAATTATAAGGTAATTTTATAAAAGCCTTATTTTTATTTATGATGTTTCAATCTAAATTATTAATTACTATTTTATTCATTTTTTTGTCCTTTTTATTTGGGTCAGTAGTCTTGGCCGCCGGTCCGGTTGATTTATCGTTTGCTGGAATTACTAATTATCATGTTAAAACATATCATGTAAACTCTTGGTTTTGGCCAATGTCCAAGATGATTGATTATTTTTTGAGTGAAGGGGTTAGACCGGATATTATCTATATGATTTTAGCAGTGCCTTTTATTACTTTCGTTATTGCTTTTTTCCGACAGATTATCGGCATTTCAACTTTCGGTCTGTACATGCCCTTGTTAATTGCTTTGTCGTTTATGCTTTTAGGAGTATTGTTCGGTATGGCGGTGTTATTGTTGGTTATTTTGGTTAGCTATGTCTTAAGAGAAATTGTCGGCAAGCTTAATTTACTGTATATCCCGCGAGTCAGTTTTTTATTTTCAGTTTTGTCGCTGTCGTTTTTTATCATTATTTGGTTTAGTTTGAATTTCGGCAGTCCAGTGACGATCGGCGCGGCGATTTTTCCGATGCTGATGATTTCCACCATCTCTGAGAGAATTTCTTCAACTCAAAGCGAAGAGGGTGTTAGTGGTGCTTTGCGCGGAACAATCCAGACAATTTTAGTTGCTTTGGTTGCCTATTATTTTGTCAGTTGGCCTTGGCTGGCGGTCAGAATTATTGCCTTGCCGGAAATTGTTTTATTGCCGCTTATCGGTAATTTAATTACTGGCAAATTCACTGGTTTACGGTTGATTGAGTATTTTCGTTTCCGTACCTTATTTAAAGATAATATTGAGGAATAATAACTATGTCTTGGTGGGAAAAAAGGCACGACATTCTTGGTGTTAATGCTCGCAATCTGTTGTATGTCAACCGTTACAATACAAAATTAAACAAGAATTTTGCCGACGACAAGCTTCATACGAAAAATTATCTACAGTCTCGGGGAATCGGGGTTGCCAGACTATACGCTGCAATCCGAAATTATAAAGAATTGGTTAGTTTTAATCCGGAAGTGCTGCCAGATAATTTTGTCGTTAAGCCTAATCGTGGTTTTGGTGGTACCGGTATTACCATTATTCGCGACAAAAAAGGCAAAACCTTTTTTGGGACCGGTAATAAAAAATATGACTGGCAAGATTTGTTTAATGAATGTTCGGCTATTCTTGACGGGAAATATGCCATTTCCGGTTTTCGTGACCAGGTCATTTTTGAAGAATTACTAATAACACACGAATCCTTGGTTGACTATGTTGAATCAGGCTTGCCGGATATTCGTATCATTGTATTCAATCTAGTACCGATTGTTGGTATGCTGCGTTTGCCGACAACTGAATCGGAAGGCAAAGCTAATTTACATTTAGGAGCAGTCGGCCTGGGAATTGATATCGGCACCGGCTTAACCACCTACGGCGTTCAGCATCATAAATTTGTTACTCATTTGCCCAACGGCAAGCCGGTTAAAGGAATAAAAATTCCGTTTTGGGATGAATTGCTTTTGACCGCTGCCCGAATTCAGCAAATTAGCCAAGTCGGTTTTTTGGGAGTTGATTTGACGGTTACCAAAACCGGGTTAAAAGTTTTGGAAATCAACGCCAGGGCCGGACTTGATATTCAGATTGCCAACCGTGCGCCGCTTAAAGTCCGACTGCGCAAAGTTTCCGATTTAAAAGTTGGTTCGCCTCAAGAGGGGGTTAAAATTGCTAAAACTTTATTTACGTCCAATCCGAAAAAAATCGTTGAGTTTAAAGTTGATAAGCCAATTATTGGGCTTTATGAGCCAATTGAAGTTTTAAACTCTATTCAAGGTTTAGTTAAGGCTAAAATTGACCCTCACGCCGGCAGAAATATTTTGGATTCAAGTTTCAAATCCGAATTTGAAGATGGTTTTGTCAGCATCAAATTGGCCGGCAAGCGCATTAATTTGCCAACAGAGTTCGGTGATTTGCAGAAGCATAATTATAAAGCCATTTTAGCTGGAAAATTTTTAAGTGATTTTTTAATTGATACCTCCATTACTCCTTCACCAAAAAATATTAAACCGGAACTGGCAATTGGCAAAGGCGATCGCAAAGAAGAAAAAATTATTAAAAATATTGACCGAAAAATTTACCTGCTTGATAAAAGTCTGGGAATTATTCCTCGCTTTAAGCCGATTAACTTACTTCAAGAGCAGGAATTATTTTTTCAGAATAAAACTTATTCGCCGCAGTTTATCTATAAAAAAATTACGACTGACTTGGAAGCAATTAAAAAAGAGTTAAAAAAGATACCAACCAAAGTCGATCATCCGTTAATGCCGTTTTATCACGATAAAATCAGAGAAATGAACCGAAAAATTTTGTTGTTGGAAGCACGGGGCAGCGAAAAAATTCAATATCATTCAGAAAAACTTTACGGCCGAGTGAGTCGGGAAATGTATCGGCAGGCAGTTGATTATATTACTAAACAAAAAATTGAAACAGATATAAGTGAAGAACTACCAATAAAAAAGATTCAAAAAATTCTTGAAGACTATCTGAAATTGCAAAAATTGATTCACTGGAATGTTGTTGTAGTCAAGGACGCTGCGGCCGATATCAGTGTCAGCCGTCGCAACCAAATTTTTCTGAAAGATGGCGCAAAAATTTCTGAAAACCGCCTAAAGGCTTTAATTGCTCACGAAATTGAAACTCATATTTTTCGTTTAGAAAATGCCAGGCTTCAGAGTTATAAGATTTTTGAAGTCGGAACGGCAAATTATTTAACTACGGAGGAGGGTTTGGCAATTTATAATCAAAATACCCTAGGTTTGCCACTTGGAGATAAAGCCATTTGGCTAGCACTAAACGTCGTTGGTGTCTATTTAGGACGGAAATTATCTTTTGCTGAGTTATTTGACCACTTAGTAAAAACCTATGAAGTGAAAGATCAGGAAGCTTTTAAGATTTGCGTCAAAGTTAAACGTGGTCTAAGTAACACGGAAAAACATACTGTTTTTAGTCGCGACCTGATCTATTTTAATGGTTTGCAATTGATTGCTGATTTGGTTAAGCAAAAAGGCCGGGCTGGGATAAAATCGCTTTATTTTGGTAAAATAGGAGTTAATGATTTGCCGCGACTTGCTGCTTTTGAGTTTAGCAATATAAAATATTTACCGGATCGTCTAAAATGATTGTAGCTATTATCAACTTATTTGTAACCGCTTTAATTATTATTTTTTCTTTTACTGTAACGGCCGGCGAACCAACTTATCAGACAATCGTCAAGCCGCCCAAAATTGAAAACAAGGGGATTTACCTCACCGCTTACACCGCCGGCAACAAAGTCAGGCGCGCTAAACTAGTTCAGCTTATAGAGCGCACGGAATTAAACTCAGTGGTGATTGATGTTAAAGACTATAGCGGTCTTATTTTTTTTGATACTAATATCCCGCTGGTAAATGAAATTGACGCTGAAGACATCCGGATTCCGGACCTTCAAGACTGGCTGGCCGAATTAAAACAAAAAGGAATTTACACGATTGCCCGCATTACCGTTTTTCAGGATCCTTATTTGGCGGAAAAACGTTCCGATATTGCTCTAAAATCAAAAGCCGGCGGTTTATGGCGCGATTTTAAAGGTTTAGCCTGGGTGGATCCCACCCAAAAGCTGGTTTGGGATTATAATATTGATTTAGCCAAAGAGGCGATTAAGCTTGGGTTTGACGAGATTAATTTTGATTATGTTCGGTTTCCTACTGATGGGAATATCAAACAAATGGCGTTTGCCAATCTTGATAATCCGACTTTAGAGGGTAAATCCGAAGTGATGAAGGAGTTTTATACGTACCTGGGCGAACAGTTAAAGTATGAACCGGCCCTGCTTTCGGCTGATTTATTCGGGATGGTGCTGTGGCGTAACGATGGCTTAAATATTGGCCAGCGCCTGGCTGACGCCGCACTAAATTTTGATTTTATTTGTCCGATGGTGTACCCGTCGCACTATCCGGCCGGCTTTGAAAAGTTTGCTAACCCAGCTGAACACCCCTATGAGATTGTCTATCGCAGCTTAATTCGAGGCAAAGACGTGATGGAGCAATCAGGTTCTAAGCTTCGACCCTGGTTGCAGGATTTTGATCTGGGCGCTGAATACACCCCGGAAATGTTACGCCTGCAAAAGCAGGCGGCTTACGACGCCGGTGCTAATGGCTGGCTGATGTGGAACGCTTCAAATAACTATACGGAGGCTGGTTACGAGGTGGAAGCTTCAAATTAGCCTTGACAAATGCCGTTTGTAATGTTATAAAAATGGCTGTGGATAGGTCCTCTTGCTATCCTTGCGGCATAAATGTAAAATTGAAGCACCTCTTAAAGTGAGGAGCGGAGAAAACACAGATAAAAACAAACCAATATAGCCCGTTTGAACGTTGTAAAGCTATTGATTTTAAGTGGAAACCCTTAAAGATGCGAGCGATTGGTTTTTTATTTTGAAAATTTCAACTATTAAACTATTTAAAATATTAATAAATAAATCAGCTGAAAAATTTAATTAAAAAACATATGAACAAGAGTAACTTGTTGCGCGCCTGGCGCGTGATGAGCTGGGCTCTTATTTTTTTTATAAGCGTCCCAGTTCAAATCTTTGCGGTGGATATATCACCGGCTCAAGCTACGGTGGAGCCTAAGGTTGAAATTTGTCACGCCACTAGTGCTGAGGGTAACCCTTATGGTCCTAACAAAATTTTGGTAGACCAAAGTTCTATCATTGGTGGTCATGATAGTCATAATGGTAACGATGGTGGTGTTTATCCCGAAGAAAATTGGGGCGACATCATCCCGCCATATACCTATTATGTCAACGAACAGACTGGCGAAAATTGCGTGACAGTGATTGACACCCCAGCCGTTCCGGCCAGCGGACCAATTACTTATACAAAGAGTTCGGATTTTAGCAATGCTAATATTGATATTAACTATCAATCTAGTGACAAAAAAATTACTATTACCCCTAAGAATGGTTATTATATTACTAAAGTAGAACTAGATATTAATGGTGATTTCATTGGTGGTTATGTTGATCATACCTCTGATTTCCCAAGTTCTGGTGGAACTTATGATCCAGATGGTCCAAGTGGTAATGATACTATTGAAAATGCCAAAGTCACAATCTATCGCGATGCTGTTGCGGCCGTGACTCATGAAGAATGCACGCCGGTGTATGGAGATGTCGCACACGATTATCCAGGCAAAAACTGGGGCACTGAAGGTCAGGCAATTTGGAATAACGGTTGCCAAATTCCGGCAGTTTGCGGCAATGATGTTTTAGAATTTGGTGAAGAGTGTGACGATGGCGCAGAAAATGTTGACGACGCTCAGGCTGTTTGGAGCCAGAACCAGGGTGAAGGCGACCGAACCTATTGTTCAGTAAGTTGTGAAAGTTATACTATTCCTGGCTTGTACTGTGGTGACGGCCAAATCAATGGCGAAGAAGACTGCGACGATGGTATCAGTGGTTCGCAAACCTGTAGCACTGCTTGTGAAACTATTGTTCCAGAACCAGACGCTCCGGTGACTATTCTAGCCTGGAAAGTGGTGTGCGATACTGAAGCAGCTCTTCCAGATTGGGGATTAAACGGCGGTGTTGAACCAGACGAACCGGATGTGGTTGGACCAACCACTGCAGCCGACTATGTTGCATCAAGCGAGGGTCATTGTTGGCTTCAAGAAGGCTGGAATTTCCAGTATGGTCCTTACGGCCAATTAATGAGCGGCGATTACACTGGCTCAGCGCCAACAGAAAACGGCTGGTTTGATTTTGACAGTGTTACCGGCACCTCAACTCCGGCTCAAGTGGAAATTGAAGACTGGGATGACAATAATAATTTAATTTGGTTTAGAGAAGTTTTACAGCCAGGTTACATTCCGTTTGTGAATCCTCCAGGGGACAATCAAAACCCAATTAGCGCTGAATTTTATTGCGGTAATGATGTTTTGAATTTTGATAACTGGGAATGGGTTGACGGTTTAGAAAGTGGCGAAACCCACTATTGTGTGGCATTTAACGTCGCGGTTGGCTGCGGCAATGGCATTGTTGAAGGGCAAGAAGCTTGTGATGACGGTCCGGCCGGTTCAAATGAATGTTCACCGCAGTGTACAACCGCGCCTGAATGTAATCCGGAGATTGAATTAGTAGTTAATGGTGGCTTTGAAGAGCCGATTGTAACCAACTCAAACAAATGGGATATTTTCCCAAGCACCCTTACTAATTGGTTGACTGACTGGATGTCGCTAAGTCCAGGCACTTTTGGCGCCCAGACCAGACCGGAAGAGGCCTGGCTTGAATTGCATCGCAAGGTTTCCGGCTGGTTGCCTTCGGAAGGCGAACAATACGCGGAACTTGACGGCGACTGGTATGGACCAAGCAATGCGGGTTCTGGTGAACCGGCCTCAACCAAGATCAAACAAAATTTGATCACCTGGCCGGGGTACAATTATGAAGTTAGTTTTGATTTCTCACCAAGACCAAGCACCGGTAGTGGTGATAACATCCTTCAATTTAACTGGGACGGTGGTTTGATTGATACATTAAATGGTGCTGGTGCTGGCAATACCAACTGGTCAAGTCATACTTATGATTTAACAGCAACTGGATTTAGCACCGAACTGATGTTCGCTGATGCCGGCACTTCCAATTCACTTGGAACATTCTTGGACAATGTCAGCGTTCGTTGTATTCCGCCGGTAATTCCAGTCTGTGGTGACGGCGAAGTTAATAACGACGGCGAAGTCTGCGACGACGGTAACACTGAAAATGGTGACGGTTGCGATGCCCAATGTCAGCCCGAAGAAATTTACGCCGATTACTGTGGTGACGGCGAAGTTAATCAAGAATGGGAACAGTGTGACGGTGATGAGGGTTGTACCCAATACTGTCAGTGGGAAGAACAAAATGAATGCAGCGATTTAGTTTTGGCCCGAGTAAATGTTGATGAAGTTAAAAACTGGGGCGCTGGTGATATGAGTTCAGACGTCTATCTTGGTAGCGCCGGCAATAAGATTCCGGCTGGTACGTGGTTTGCCTTATACTACAGCGGCGCTGGAATCACTGATGCTGATCTTTCCGGCTATGAAAATGTTGAAGGCTTAGCCGTACAGCGTTTGGCCGGAACAGTTCGCGCCGTAGTACATGGTACCGGTACCAATAATGATAAAGAACATATTCACGGTAATATTGAATTCTACAACGCCACAGTAACTGATCAGGATAACGATCCGTCAAACGCTTTGCCGGGCGCCAACGGACTAGAAGATGGCTTTAACGGCACTGGCACTGGCCAGTATAACGCCAGCAACGATGAGGTTTGGATTTCTGATGCAACTCATTCAAACTTCTGGTTAACCACCACCACTGCTGATGATGGTTTCTATTCCGACTGGCAGATTGTTGAGGATTGCGTCGGTCAGATTTGCGGCTATAAATATAACGACAAAGACGAAAATGGTTCTTTGAGCGAAGGTGATGAAGGTTTGGAAAACTGGACCATTAAATTGCTGCAATTTACCGCTTGTGAAGAGGGTGATGAATGGGCAGATTCTGTAGTTGACTATACTCAGGGTACTCGCCGAAATGGCACTCCCATTCTTGCCGAACGAACGGTAACGACGAAAGCATTGGGAGCAGCTCAGAATAATGACTCAATCAATTTTGTTTCGCTTGGATTTGGCGGTGAGTTAATCTTAGGCTTCAACAATTTAATTGTGAATGCTGCCGGAAACGACGTTCAGGTTGTTGAAACCACTTACGGCAATCAAGTGTGTAATACCTATCCAGAGAAAGCCGATGTCTATGCTTCGCAGAACGGACTTGATTGGATCTATTTAGGTAACGCCTGCCTAGACAGTAGTTTTGATTTAGGAACTTTGTCATGGGCTCAATACATTAAGTTTGTTGATGCGACTAGTTTAGCAGACTTTACCAACGTGCCGGAAGCTGACGGATATGATGTTGACGGCGTTAAGGCCTTGAATTGTGCTTCTGCAGTAACGGTTGTTGAAACGCAGATGACTGATGAAACTGGTCACTACTGTTTTGAGACTGCTACACCCGGTGACTACCGAGTTCAGGAAGAGCTCCAGTCAAATTGGCATAATACTTCTGACTGGTTTACAGATGTAGACTTTAACGGCGAAAACAGCCTGAATGTTGATTTCTTTAACGCAGTTGAAGAACAAGCGCCTCAGGGCAGCATCTGTGGGTATAAATTCTACGATGCTGATCAAGATGGTGTCTTTAACAACAACGATTACGGCATTGACGGTTGGAAAATCTTTGGCCTTGGCGGCAGCTTAACCAGTACTTACACTAATGAAAATGGTGAGTATTGTTTGAATGCGCTTGAGGAAGGAACCTGGAATGTTTTTGAAGAACTCTTCACCCTGCCGGGTAACTGGGCTACCACAACTGTTGCAACCAGAACAATTGAGCTAAGCAGTGAAGGTGTTATCGGCATTAACTTTGGAAACATTCTTTGTACCGATGCCGATGAAGACGGTTTTGCCGCCAATGGTGGTGCCATCTGTGGCGAACAGGACTGTGATGACAATGATTCAGAAAAAACTACTGACTGTAGTGAAGAAGAACCAAATGATCCAGGCCCTAACAACCCAGGTGGCGGAGGCGGGGGCGGAGGCGGAAGCTTCAGCAATCTAGTAATTCATACTGAAAACACTGGCAATGGTCCAGAAAGCTTAACGGTTTTGATCACTTGGTTTACTAATAAACCAGCTACGAGCCGCGTGGTTTATGACACTGTTTCCCATCCGGAACCGGGTGAAGCGCCAAACTATGGTTACCAGTGGTCAACCCCGCAGACCGATACTGATCCAAAAGTCACTTATCACGAAGTTTTGATTAGTGGTTTGGATCCAAACACGATCTATTACTTCCGACCAATTTCTTCGGCTTCCCCGGAAGTTTTGGGAACGGAAGTTTCCTATCAGATTCTGGAAAACGGGGAAGTTATTGTTGAAGAAACTACACCTCCGGCCAATGAAGAGCCAAATCCAGGGCCCTCGGCCCAAACCCCTCAGGGTGAGGAAACGTCTGCTGCCGGTGGCGCGGGTAATACCGGTATTGTTGCCGGTGCGGAATTTGAAGAGCCAACCTTGTTAGCTCAGGGTGGTGATGCTGTACCGACTCAGCAGCCCGACAGAAATCAACCTCAGGAAACTGCCCCTGAACAAACCGCTCAAGTGGGTGCAACTGACTGTGTAATGTATATCTGGTTGCTATTAGTGATTAATATAATTACGATCGCCGACCTGGCGTACTTTGGTATGAACGCCGCTAATAACTTTGCCAAACAGTTGTGGTGGATGCTGGCAATTTTGGTGGCTGTACCTGTCATCCTTGGTTATGCTCAATGTTGGCTTGTCGTCTGGTTGCTAATCACTTTAGTAATTGCAATCATTCTGTACTTCTCAGTTATTGCTAGAAAACAACAGCATTCATAATTCTTGAATGAATAAAAGCTAAAAAGCAGTCAAACAGCCCCAATCCAGGGGCTGTTTGACAAATCGTATTACTTATGTCATACTATATATAGTAGTTAACTGCAAAGAAAATGTTTAAGAAACAAGACGGCGGGAAAACTAAAAAATATCTGACTTTAATTGGCGCTTTAAGTGTTGTCATTAACGCTTTCGGCGTCTTTTTTGTTTTGTTTCGTCCAAAGCGCTGGCGGCAATTTATTAAAGGCCAAAAAAAAGAATTTTCTGAATTGTCCAGCGGCAAAGAGGATTTTGTCAGATTTACTAAAGATTCTTCCAGACTGCTGAAGGATTTGTTTATTCCGGATGTTTCTAACGATCACCGGCCGATAGTTTTACGTCCCAAAAATTTGTTGAGCTTAGCCGTAACAGCCGTTGCTATTAAACTGATAGTGACAGGATTCTTATTTTTAACCTACCCAAGTCCGGCGCAATTGTCGGCAATTATCTCCAGCAATATTATTTCGTTGATTAATCAGTCTCGGACTGATGCTGGCGTTGAAGCCTTGGCTGAAAATGAATATCTGACCAAATACGCGTACGAGAAAGGGCAGGATATGATTACCAATGATTATTTTGCCCACGACACTCCCGACGGCAAGCGGCCATGGCAATGGATCAACCGTGGTGATTATGACTACGTCTATGCGGGCGAGAACCTGGCCATGGATTTTACCAATGCCGAAGTTGTTCATGACGCGTTCATGAAAAGCCCAAGCCATCGCCGCAATATTTTAAATCCAAAATATAAAGATGTCGGTATTGCCGTTATTAACGGTGAACTGAATGGGCATCAGACCATTCTATTGGTTCAATTTTTTGGCACTAAACGTTCTGATGCCGCAACGTCGGTGGCTCAGGCTAATGAAATACCGTCACAACCACCCAATGCGGATCAGGTACCGGTTGCCGAGGTGGTTGAAACCGAAACAAACCCCGATGTCCTGGCGGCAGGAACGGCAAATGAAGGCCTGATTGTCGTGACTACTCAACAGCAGGCGACAAAACCGCTAGTGAATATGATTGTTGAATATTCAAATATTTTCTTTATCGCTTTCCTGATTTTCATGTTTTTATCTTTAATGCTTAATATTTTTATAAAAATCAGGGTGCAGCATGCTTCAGTTATTTTGCAAAGTTTGGCAGTAATTGCCCTGCTGGTTTCCCTCATCTTGGTGAAATTCCATTTCATTGAGCAGGTAGCGCCGCAGATTCTTATTCTATAAAGTTAGCCGTTAAACTAATCCTTCGTAAGCTTTGCGGGGATTTTTTATTTTTGGTTGATTTGTGGTATAATTAGCCCATGCCAACTTTCAAGAAAAGCAACAAAGTGGAGAATATTAAGAGTGATTTTATCACCGTAGCTTCCCATCAGCTGCGTACGCCAATCTCCGGTATCCGCTGGTCGTTAGACACCCTTTTAAGCGGACGTGCCGGGCTGTTAACAGAAAAGCAAATTGAAATAGTCCAGGAAGCCTACCGCAACAATAAGTTTATGGTAAAGGTGGTAAACGACTTATTACGGGTTTCGCGTTTTGAGGAGAAAGGACTGAATTTACAACCAAAATTCATTAGTCTTAAAAAAATTATTACCGAGGCTATCGAAGAACTAAGGCCGTTAGCAACTGCTAACAACTGTGAGATATTTTTTGACGCCGGCAAAAATATCCCTAATGTCTATGTGGACCCGCTCCAGCTTAAACCGGTTGTGTTTTCCTTCATTGATAACTCTATCTTATACAGTAAAGCTAAAGGTAAGGTAAAAATTTCTTTAAAAAAAGTTACTGATTTTGTCTTTTTAAAAATTGAAGATAACGGTATCGGCATTCCGGCCAACGAACAGGAATTGGTTTTTTCAAAATTTTTTCGTGGCAGTAACGCCATGAAGGCACAAACCGAAGGCATCGGGCTGGACTTATATTTAGCCAAAGAAATTATTGAACAGTCCGGCGGTAAAATTAGTTTTCAGAGCCGTGAAGATCGGGGCACGACGTTTAACATTTATTTGCCGTACATTAAGGTTGATGTTGACGGCAAGCCGACAATGGAAGCCGAAGCAAAAAATATTAATGATGTTTTAAAGAAAGAACGCGAATTCGTTTCCATTACTGTTCATGAGTTAAAGGCACCGCTAGGTATCACCAAGTGGAGTTTGGAGATGCTTAAAAATCAAAAGCAGGGCAAACTTAACAAAAATCAATTGGAATTAATTGACCAGGTATATCGGGGCAATGAACGGCTGTTGGTGCTGGTTCGGGATCTGCTTAATTTGTCCAAACTTCAGGAAGGTAAATTTGAAATTGAACCTAAAGAAATACTTTTTGAGTCAGTCATTGATGATGTGGTAAAAGGTTTTAGCATTCAGGCTAATAAAAGCAAGGTAAAATTAATCTGGAAACGCCCGGCCAAACCCTTTGGGACGATTAAGGCCGATCCAAACCGAGTCGCACAGGTAGTTACAAATATAGTGTCAAACGCCATTAAGTATACACCGGCGAATGGTAAAGTGATTTTGGCGCTTGAGAAGGTGTCTGGTGCGGATTTAAAAAAAATTTCCCAAGATTTGCCGACTGCTAATTTGTCATTTACTTCAAACAAGAACGGATATTTAGTGCTGAGCATTAAAGACAGCGGTATTGGTATTTCTGATGAAGATCAAAACAAGCTTTTTACCAGATTTTTTAGAAGTAAGAAAGTTTTAACCTCCAAAACAGAAGGTACTGGTTTGGGGTTATATATCACTAAATCAATTGTTAACCTGCATCGCGGCGACATTTGGTTTACCAGCAAGCTTGGAAGCGGTTCAACGTTTTATATCAGTTTGCCGATTGCATAAAATTTTTATGGTCCGACCAAAAATTTTAATTGTTGAGGATGATAAATCCTTGGTCAAAATCCTTGAGGAGGCTTTGGATAAAGAAAAATTTGAGGTCATCTTAACAATGGACGCCAGTCAGGCGATCAAAAAAGCCCGTTTAGAAAAACCAAACATTATCATTTTGGATGTTATGTTGCCCGGTAAAAGCGGCTTTACCTGTCTGCAGCAGCTAAAAAACAGTAAAGAAACTAAAAACATTCCGGCGATTATCCTGTCGAATTTAGGCCAGGCCGAAGAGATTAAAAAAGGCCTTGAACTGGGGGCAGTTGATTATTTGGTGAAAGCCAATTTCTCAATTGATGAAATTATCAAAAAAATATTAAAATATTTAAAGAAAAATTAAGGGATATTTTTTATGGCTATCAAAACGGTAAAATCTCAAAATTTTGACTGGTACTACCTAACCGATTTTTCAAACGAGGAGTTAAACTTCTTAAAAACCAATTTCAAGTTTCACCCCTTAGATCTCAAAGACTGTGCCGGAGAAATTCGGCCCACTAAAATTGACATTTACCGAAACTACATATTTTTAGTTTTTCAAATTCCATATTTGGATAAAGTTGGAAAAAAAGTTTCTGTTAGCCAGGTTTATTTTTTCTTGGGTAAAGGATTTTTGGTGACGATTACTAAGTCGCGGATGAAAATTTTTAACAATTTTTTCTACCGGATTGTTAATAATCCAAAAGTCAAAGAAGAGGCTTTTTCCCAGGATGCCGGTTACTTGCTGTATAAAATTCTTGATTTGTTGCTTCGCAGCAGCTGGCTTTTGCCCAATTATTTGGACCAGGATATCAGACGAGTGGAGGCTGATATTGAAGAGGGCCACACCCGAAAAATTGTTTTTGAAATTGCCACTTTGCGCCGGCTAATGCTGCAACTTAAAGCGATTATCGACCCGCAAAAAATCGTCACCAACACCTTGAGCCGTTTAGACGCCAAATTTATTGACAGCGAAATGTTGGTGTATTTTGACGACTTGGACGACTTTATTGAAAAAAATATTTATATTTTAGAAAGTTATCGCGACCGCGTTTTGAGCCTATACGAAATCAACGAAGCGTTAATGTCCCACCGGACTAACTCGGTAATGAAAATCCTGACCGTTATGTCTGTGGCGTTAATGCCGTTAACCCTACTGTCTGGCATTTACGGAATGAATATCGATTTGCCGCTGGGCAATCATCCGTTTTTCATCTGGGGATTATTTATTGGTTTGGCGGCGTTGATTCTCGGCGTTTTGTTTTATTTACGAAAAAAGGATTGGATTTAACCATATGGCTAAATTTGACATTATCACTATCGGCGGGGCAATTAAAGATTTTACGCTGTATACTAATCAGGGAAAAGTTTTTAACACCCCCCAAAATCTAACTGCGCAAAAAATGCTTGCTTTTGAATATGGCGCAAAGTTTTTAATCAAGGATGTCAGTCTTAATTTTGGGGGCGGCGCTTCCAATGCCGCAGTGGCATTGGCTAAATTAAATTTAAAAACAGCAATCATTACTCACCTGGGTAACGACGAAATCAGCAGAGAAGTCTCAGCCAACTTAAAACAGCATAAAGTTTCAACTGATTTGATTACCTTTGACCGGCTTAACCCGACCGGATTTTCTTTTATTATTGCCGTTGATAAAAAAGAGCGCGAACATGTGGCGTTTTCCTGCCGCAATTCCGACGAATATCTCAAAATCACGCCGGCGAGTTTAGCCAAAGTAAAGACGGATTGGTTTTATATCACGTCATTATACGGTAAAAATTGGCAGACTAATCTTAAAGCAGTTTTTAAATTCGCCCGGGACAACAATATTAAAGTCGCCTGGAACCCGGGAACGCAACAGCTGCAGGCGGGAAAAAGGATTATTGGTGAATTTATCAAACAGACAACAGTTTTGGTTTTGAATAAGGACGAAGCGATTGAGTTAGTGTTATCCGGTATAAAACTTGGCAAGAAAAGTCCAAACTATTTAAATCGCCATGTCTATTTGCTTAACATTTTGCAGGAGTGGGGCCCTAAGATTGTGGTGATTACCGATGGCGCTAAGGGTGCCTGGGCGTACGATGGCAAAAAGATTTATCACCAAAAAGTGGTAAAGGCAAAAATTATTGACACTACCGGCGTTGGTGATGCGTTTGGTTCAAGTTTTGTTTCGGGATTAATTAAACACCATTTTAATATCAGTAAAGCGCTGCGGCGAGGGGCCATAAATAGTTCGGCAGTCACTAAAGAAATTGGCGCGCAAAACGGCTTGCTGACTGAAAAAAAACTTTTAGAAAAATTATAATTAAAAAATTATGGATCCATCAATCACTTGGAAGGTGCTTGCTCTCGTCTTTGTCGGAGTAGTAGTCGCCTTAATTGTTAAATCTAAGCTAAGTTAACCACTTAGCTTAGATTTTTTTCTCATCTATATTTTAAATAGTCATTTTGTCATTTAGTAATGTTAAAAAAAATTCTTAATCAGGAATCAAAAAGTTTAACGTCCGCCGCGATTGTTTTAGGGGTGGCATCTTTGGTTTCCCGCCTGTTAGGAGTGCTGCGGGATCGCGTTTTGGCTGGAGAGTTTGGCGCCGGCGTTGAACTTGATATGTATTATTCGGCGTTTCGGATTCCGGATTTAGTTTTTAATTTGTTAGTTTTGGGGGCATTGTCCGCCGGATTTATCCCGGTTTTTACCGGGTATTTAAGCAACAAGAAAAAAGCTTGGGAGCTGGTTAATAATATTTTGAATGTTTTGATCGTCGCTTTGATGCTGTTGACTATCTTTTTAGCAATCTTCGCGCCCTGGCTGGTTAAAATAATCACCCCTGGTTTTGGTCCGGAACAGTTAAAAATCACTACGCTGCTGACTAGGATTATGTTTTTGTCGCCAATTCTACTAGGAATTTCCGGCATCTTTGGCAGCGTGTTGCAATCAATGAAGCGGTTTTTTATCTACTCCGTAGCGCCAATTCTTTATAACGTCGGTATTATTGTCGGCGCCTTGGTATTTTCGCGCTATTGGGGAATTTATGGTTTGGCCTGGGGCGTAGTCTTTGGCGCCTTGATGCATATGATTATTCAGATCATTGCGGCGTTTACTTTGGGCTATCGCTACCAGTGGCAGTTTCAAATTACCGATAAAGGGTTGATCAAAATTTTAACCATGATGGTGCCGCGAACGCTCAGTTTGATTATTGCGCAGATTAATTTATTGATTGTGACCATTATTGGTTCAACTCTAGCCGTTGGTAGCATTGCCATTTTTAACTTGGCAAACAACATCCAAAGTTTTCCGTTGGGAATCTTTGGTGTTTCCTTTGCTATCGCGGCGTTTCCGGCGCTGTCGGAATTGGTGAAAAAGAAAAAACAGTTTATTGAAACATTATCAATCACCATGCGTCAAATTCTATTTTTTATTGTCCCGGCGTCCGCCTTATTGATAGTTTTGCGCGCCCAAGTAGTTCGTGTAGTGCTTGGTAGCGGTCGGTTTGACTGGGAAGACACTGTTTTAACACTTGAAACATTGTCGTTATTTTCATTCAGTCTTTTTGCTCAGGCACTAGTAATGGTTTTAGTTCGCGCCTTTTTCGCGCTGGAAGACAGTAAGACACCATTTTATACCGGCTTAGTTAACGCCTTGGCGAATATCATTTTGGCGGTGATGTTAGTTGAGCCCTTTGGCGTGGCTGGTTTGGCGATTGCGTTTTCTCTTTCAACCATTTTAAATTTAGTATTATTGCTGTTAATCCTCCATTACCGACTTGGTAAATTAGACGGCGATAAAATTGCGCTGTCGTCAGTTAAAATTTTAGTCGCTACTTTTATGCTGGCAATTACTGCTCAGGCGATCAAATACCCGTTGGAACAAAGTTTTGGCACTCAAACGCTTGTTGGTATTGGTTTACAAACCATAGCGGCAACCACTGGTGGCCTGCTGGTTTATTTTGCCATTTCCTGGCTACTCAAAAGCGAAGAGCTTGATATCTTAATTTCTAGCTTACGCAAGAAATTATTGCGGCGTCCGGCCATCGCCGAAGAAATTATTGAGAAAGAAAAGTTAACTTAGTTTCTACTATTTCAGCCACCTTTTTATAATATTATTTTGTCTGACACTTTTTTAGAAAAAGTGTCCAAAAATCGTAAGCCTGGTGACAAAACTGACATAATTTTTACGCTCCCAACGCTAGGTGTCGTAAACTCGTTGCTTGTTGCTCCTCAGACATACGACACCTTAAAGGCGCGTTGGTCACTAAAATTATGAAACGTTTTTCAAGGCTTGCCTAGATAATTAAATAATGCCGGCACTAGCAAACGTAGAGAATTTTAGTGAACAATATGACCATCCTTTTGCTTGTTTGAGGAACATAGTGACGAGTTTGCAAAAGGATAGTATTGTGAACGTTGAAAAATTCTTACAGTTTGGCTATCTGCCGGCGATTTTGGAGCCACCTTTTTACAAAGGTGGCTAAGATTTTTGCCAAAGTATCAAAACGATCACTATTGATTTTAGGCCAATTTCTTGGTATGCTAGTTTCTGTTATGGACCAAAAAATAAGAAATTTTTGTATCATCGCACATATTGATCACGGCAAGTCCACACTGGCGGACCGCTTTTTAGAATTGACCAATACCATTTCCAAGCGGGAAATGAAAGAGCAGCTGCTTGATCAAATGGACATTGAACGCGAGCGGGGAATTACCATTAAGCTTCAACCGGCGCGAATGAAATGGCACGATTATGAATTAAATTTAATTGACACTCCTGGTCACGTGGACTTTAGTTATGAAGTTTCGCGCAGTTTAGCCGCAGTTGAAGGTGCGATTTTATTAGTAGACGCGTCTCAGGGTGTGCAGGCGCAAACCGTAGCCAATTTATATTTAGCGCTTGAACAGGGTTTAGAAATTATTCCCGTCTTAAATAAAATTGATTTACCAAACGCGGACGTTCCCCGAACAACTGACGAAATTTGCAAACTAACTGGCTGCAAGCCAGAAGATGTTTTGAAGGTTTCCGGCAAGACCGGGCAAGGAGTTGACTTATTGTTACAGGCGATTGTGGACCGGGTGAGCGCACCCAAAACTAACACCAACCCCTTACGAGCTTTGGTGTTTGATTCCAACTACGACGAATATCGCGGGATTGTGGCGCAAATTCGGGTGATGGATGGTGAAATCAAGCAAGGCGATAAAATTAAATTAACTTCCACCAAAAAAGAAACAGAAGTGCTGGAAGTCGGTTACTATACGCCAAAGATGAAAAAATCTGCTTCCTTAAAGTCGGGTGAAATTGGCTATGTGGTTACCGGCTTAAAAAGCATTGAAGACTGCCGGGTTGGCGACACGGTGACATTGTTTGATACCAACGTTGAAATGTTGAAAGGCTACAAAGAAGTTAAGCCAATGGTATTTGCCGGACTGTTTTGCAAAGAAGGAAACGAATATCCGCGTTTGCGCGAAGGCATTGAAAAATTAAAGCTTAATGACGCGGCCTTGATGTACGAACCGGAAAATTCGCAAGCCCTCGGCTTTGGTTTTCGTTGTGGTTTTTTAGGGCTGCTCCATTTGGAAGTTATTCAAGAGCGGCTCAAACGTGAATTTGGACTTGATTTGGTGGTTACTGTACCAAGCGTTGCGTATAAAATTACCAAAACTGATGGTACCGTCATCACTATTCACAGTCCGCAGGAGCTGCCATCACCGGACAAAATCAATAAAGTCGAAGAGCCGATTATGAATGTGGATATTTTTTCACCCAAAGAATACCTGGGCGGAATTATGCAGCTGGTGGCCCAAAAGCGGGGGATTTATCTAAACACTGAATATTTAGACGACAAGATTGTTGTGCTTCATTATCACATTCCTTTAACCGCCTTGCTGGTTGATTTTTATGACAAGCTAAAAAGCATTTCTGCCGGCTATGCTTCGCTTAACTATGAATTTTTAAATTACCAAACTACGGAAGTCGTTAAACTTGATATTTTAGTGGCTGAAGAAATTGTGGAATCACTAGCCTCAATTGTCTATAAGGATGAAGCGTTTACCATCGGTAAAAAGATTGTTAATTCGCTCAAAGAAACCTTACCGCGCCAGCAGTTCGTTTTGAAAATTCAAGCGTCGGTTGGTAGTAAAGTGATTGCCGCGGATCGATTAAGCGCTCTACGCAAGGATGTAACTGCTAAACTCTATGGTGGTGATTACACCCGCAAACGTAAACTTCTTGAAAAACAAAAGAAGGGTAAGAAAAAGATGTTGGCGCATGGTACTGGGAAGGTTGATATTCCAACTGAAGCATTTTTGGCAGTTTTGAAGAAATAGTATGACTGCTATCGTCAAAAAGAGGTCTTAGATTCAGTTCTAGGACCTTGTTTTTTCGCTTAAAACGAGCCGTAGCTGAACGTTTTACGCTAGTTCATGGATATTTTATAAACTTGCTTTTTGGCTTAGCTGAGAGTAAAATTTTAGGTACTATAATCAACAATAAAACTATGACTGAAGAAAATTCTCTACAAAAATTTATCAAAGATCTCAAAGAACAAAGAGCAGCGTTGCTTAATGGGTATGCAGATAATCAAAGTTTAGAAAAACTTTCAGAAAATTTTGATAAAATTATTACAACAGATGAAAATAACTAAACTGACAATTAACGGGTTTCGAGGCTTTAATGAGAAAGAAGTTATTGATGTAAATAATAATATAGTTATTATTTATGGTTTAAATGGTTCTGGAAAAAGCAGTTTTACGGAGGCATTAGAATGGTTATTTTTTGACGCAATTAGTCGGCAAAGGTTATCAAGATGTAAATCTGACTACAGATATGAAGAATATTTAAAAAATGTATTTTATACAGGAAGTGAGCATCCTTTCGTTGAGGTAGAGGGAATTTTAGATGGAAAAAACATTAAATTAAGAAAAGAGATGGCATCCGGAGGGAATAAACATTATATTGATGACATAGAAAAAGAAAATTTTAAATCACTAAATTTAAAATTGGATGATTATTTTAGACCAATGCTAGCTCAAACAGAAATTAAATCTTTGGTAGATTCTGAGCAAAAAGATCGATGGGAACAACTATCTAGTATCTTAGGTCAAGATAGTCTGACGAAACTGCGTGAAAGTTTAATGCAGCTAAAAAGTCAAAAACGAGATGATTCTTACAAAAGCACTGAAAGAATTTGGCAATCTGTTGTAGTTGAAACAGAATCACTTGCTGAATTGAAATTATTAGTAGATCCTTTAAAGAAATTAGATGAAAAATCTGTTTTAGAAAAAGTTAATGAAGTTTTTGGTACAAAAGAGTTGGCCTCTTTAGAGGCGCTAGCTGAGAAGATTAAAATAAAACAAAAGGCTTCTTTAAATACAGAGGTAGGTAAAAGAGTGGCCCAAGTGAATTATCAAGAAATTAAAACAATTGAGCCATATTTAGGAGAACTTAAGTACTACGCTGAAAAATTGGAAGAATTTTCTCATCAATCAACAAAAGATGGGGTAAATCATAGACACATTAACTTTTTAAAAACAGGGTTAGAGTTTTGTAATCCACCAGAATGTCCTTATTGTACTGAAAAGACAATCACAGAACAAAAGATTAAAAATATAGAAGACACTATCCATAAAGCTAAAGATGCTAGTAAAGCGATGGAAAGCATAGACGAAAATAAAAAACTTTTAGAAATTTGGGAGTCTGGATTAGCGTCAGAAGTAGAGAAAATTTTTCCAGATCGACGAGAACTTAAATTAATCTCACAAAATTTAATGAGTTTGCAAGAGATTGATTTGGCGGCATTAGTTCAGGGACTAGAAAAAGATATTGATAGCTATAAGTTAGAAATTAAAAAGTTTGTTATTACACAGAAGGGTGCTTTGTATTCATATTTACGAAATAAATATTTTGTTTCAGGATCAACTGATGATGTGTACCCGGAAGATCTTGATAAGGTCGTAGGCTTTGTTGAGGATAAATTCATTCATGCTAATCAAAGATGGAACGAAATAAAAATTAAAATTACTGAAAAACTGCCAAATTTTGGAGAAGATGACACTGCAGAGATAAAAAAATGGTTTGTTTTAGAAAAAATTGTAAAGTTTTTTTACAACAATAAAAAATTTATTAAAAAAACAAAGTTACTGGACGTAGTAGAAAAGTTAAGATTAGACTTAGAAAATTATGAAAAATCAGAGGTTGACAGACTTCTGCAGGAACATTCTGAAGAAATCAAAAGTTACTATGACTCTTTGAATCCTAATGATGATGTAAAATTTTCAAAGATAGAAGTTGGTGATGGCGTAAGAAGACAAGCAAAACTAAAAGGAGAGGCTTATGGCCAGGATATTAATCCTGTAACATTTTTCAGTGAAGCGCACACTAACAGTCTTGCTTTAAGTATTTACTTTCCACAAAGAGTTGACAGAAATACTACTTGGAATACGGTTGTTTTAGACGACCCTGTTCAATCAATGGACGAGAATCATTCACACGCTTTATTAAAAATATTATCAGATATCTCGGAAAAAAAACAAATTATAATTTTAACTCACTCAAAATCTTTTGCTAGGAAAGCCTCAGCATTATTTTCTCATAAAAATCCTTTAGGGTATTCATTTTATTACAATGATAAAAAGGGTCCTAAGGTAGAAATAAACAATGCAGAAACACTTACATATTTAGATAGGGCAGAAGATCAAGCTAAAAAGGGAGATCCGAAGTCACTAGAAGAAGCTTCTCAAAATTTAAGAAAGTCTATAGAATCTCTATGTTTTGAATTTCTTATATCAAAAGGAGTAGGATTTAATACAGCTAAGAAAAAACAAGAAGAGGGGCTTAAAACTTTATTTTCAGTCTCGGAAAGTAATGGTCTTCCTTCTAGTGAGATTAGTAAGATGAAAAGTTTTCTAGATACCTCGCATGCTAACTCTCATGCATGGAGTGTCGCAGACACAACTCCCGGAGGTGTTAACCTAGGAATAAAAGAAATGCGAGGGATTTATTCTACTTATTTAGCATAAGTAGGTGTTTAAACTAGACATCCAATGGTCTAGTAATGAAAATCAAAAAAACCGGGATTAATTCCGGTTTTTAAAAATTAATAAATAAATTTTAGATGGTTATATTACTTATTCTCTAAAATCCAACTCTGACATTTTTTAGCCCAACTGATCGGCATCTTCTCAGAAGCAAGCTCGACACCTCGTCCGATAATTTTTAGATTACTCTCGCCCCAACCTTTAACATCAATTGTCACTGTTTCAATATCATTAATCGGCACACGAAAAGTTCGACCATAAGGATGTTGATAGTTTAAAAAACCATTTTCCATTTTTAGAGTTCCACCGGCACCGAAAGCTAGCCGTAAAATCTTTTTGTCCATAGTTTTTAAGATTATTTTAAATCATTAATCAAAATCATGCATTGCGTATGAGTGTAAAGCTCAAGAGTTACCAACTTTTTTAGTAAAAAGCCGGGCCGATGGTCCAAATAATCATTGAAATAGTAATCATCAACACCAAAACAAACCAGATGATTTTTTTAAGTTTTTCGTGTCTTTTTGCCATATATTTGATATTATTTTAGCACTTTATTTTTACCAAGTAAAATGTTAAAATAATATCCTATGTCTGAAATGAATTGGCAGGTTGCTGCCGCCGTCCCTAAAGAGTTTAGCGATAAATTCCCGGAAATTAACCCGATTGTTTTACAGCTGCTCTATAACCGCGGCATTAAAACGCAAGAAGCGGTTGACGAGTTTTTAAACCCTGATTATGGTGCTGATATCCATAGTCCTTTTTTATTTCGGGATATGGAAAAAGCGGTGACTAGAATTTTACAGGCTGTTGAGGAAAAGGAAAAAATCGTTGTCTATGGCGATTACGACGCCGACGGTGTCTCATCTTCGGCGGTGATGGTAGAAACCCTCGCCAAGCTTGGTGCGGACGTGGACGTCTATATCCCGTACCGTGAAACGGAAGGCTACGGTTTAAATAAAGAAGCCGTATTAGAACTTTCAAAGCGAGGAGTGAGCCTGGTGATTACGGTTGATTGCGGCATTTCTAATGTTGAAGAAGTCAGGCTCTTAAACGAAAACCATATTGATATTATTATTACTGATCATCATCATGAACCGCCAACATTGCCGGAAGCGTTTGCAATCATCAATCCAAACGTGGCGGCTGAAACCTACCCGTTTCGCAGTTTGGCTGGTGTTGGTGTGGCATTTAAAGTCGCTCAGGGTTTAGTGTTAAGACACAAAAATTTTAAAGTCACGCCCATTCCCGAGGGGTGGGAAAAATGGCTTTTGGATTTGGTGGCTATTGGCACCATTGCTGACTTGCAGTTGCTGCTTGGTGAAAACCGCACGTTAGTCAATTATGGTTTAGTGGTACTGCGAAAAACCAATCGGCTTGGTCTGCGTGAGTTGCTTAAATCTACCAATGCTGATTTAGCAAGCGTGGACGAGCAAGTCATTGGCTGGCAAATTTCACCGCGCCTGAATGCGGCCGGCCGGCTTAATCATGCCAGTTCGGCATATCAGTTGTTAATCACGCAAAGCCCGGAAGAAGCGTTAAAACTTACCCAGGAATTAAACCAGACTAATCAGGAACGCCAGCAGCTGACCGAAAAAGTAAAAACGGAAGCTCGTGAAGTCTTAGGACAATTTAACGGCGAGAAAATTTTGATTGCCGTCGGTAAAAATTGGCCGACCGGTGTGGTTGGGCTCGTTGCTGGGCGCATTACCGATCAATGGCACCGTCCGGCGCTGGTAATTAGTCACTATAATGGCGAAATTATCGGCTCAGGCCGCAGTATTGCGGAATTTAACATTATTGAGGCTTTGGATGAATGCCGGGAATATCTGGCCCGTTATGGCGGCCATGCCCAGGCCTGCGGTTTCACTGTTAAAGACGAAGCTAATCTAAAGCTGTTTATTGAAAAAATCAAAACACTGGCCGAAACCCAGCTGGCCGGAAAAGACATTGCCAAGTCGCTTTTTATTGATGCCCAAGTTGAACTTGAAAATGTTGATTGGCACTTGTTTGAACAATTAGAAAAGTTTTTTCCGCATGGTGTCGGCAACTATAAGCCCCGGTTTGTGGCGCACGATTTAAACATCAAAGAAATTCAAACCGTTGGCAAAGACGGTCGGCATTTGCGTCTGATGGTCCAGCATAAAACTCAAATCATCCGCAAAACAATCGGGTTTACATTTGGTGAATGGCGGGATAAACTTAAACCCGGAGATAAAATTGACATGGTGTTTGAGGTTGATGTCAACGAATGGAATGGTAATCGTGAATTGCAGCTAAAAATTATTGATTTAAAATCAAAATGAGTAAAGCAATAATTCATACCGATGGCGGTGCTAGGGGAAACCCCGGCCCGGCCGGTATTGGTGTGGTGATTGAAATTAATGGCCAAACCCACCACTTTAAAAAATTTATCGGCGAGACCACTAATAACCAAGCCGAATACCAAGCTGTTATTTTAGCGTTGGAAAAAGCCAAAGAACTTGGCGTCGAAGAAATCGATCTGTTTTTAGATAGCGAACTGGTGCAGCAGCAATTGGTCCAGAAATATAAAGTTAAAAATGTTGATTTAGCGCCATTGTTTGTAAAAGTTTGGAATCTGGCAATGGGGTTTAAAAAAGTCAGATACACGCACGTTCGTCGGGCCGACAACAAAGCCGCTGACCGCTTAGTTAATGAGGTCTTGGACGAACAGCTAAAAAAATAACTTTTGTATGCAGCCAGAAATCAGTTCACATGAGGTGCACAGCCGACTAAAAAATCAACAGCCCTGCACGCTGCTTGATGTTAGAACTAAAGAAGAGTTTGATCGCGCCCACATTCAGGGTGCGCTGTTTTTACCACTTGATGAAATTTCTCAACTCTCTTTGACTAAATTAGGTCTGGAGAAAAACCAGGAAATAATCGTTTATTGTTTGAGCGGTCCGCGTGGATTTGACGCCGCTAAAATTTTAGCCAACTTGGGATATACCAACGTCAAAAATATGACCAGTGGACTGCTGGCCTGGCGCGCCAATGGCTACAGTTTTTTGGTTTCCGGCCAGTAATATTTAGAAATAAAAAAACACCTCGCATCAACTCGAGGTATTTTTTATTGTCTAAGCAAATCGATAAGCCGAATTTTGTACCGCGCTTGAAAGCGTGGTGATGGTCATCTATCTAGGCCATTTGTCGCCAAATGACTCAAGCTGCCTACCTAATTTGGCATTGCACCTGGTAGGTGTTTACCACACCGACTGTTACCAGTCAGACGTGCGTGGGCTCTTACCCCACGATTTCAACCTTACCGGTCGCAACGAGTGCGACTTGGGCGGTATATTTTCTGTTGCACTTGCCCTAGGCTTCGCAACAGAATAGAAGCCTTAAGAACTTCTACTCTTTTACTTATTCCCGGCTCCCGTTAGGAGCTACCTTTTGTAATGGTGTTCGGACTTTCCTCCCTCCACATGAAAACGCACCGTCTTGTTATTTGCCGTAAAAAATCTGTATAACTTTTGGTATTACTGTTCTATTTCTTCGAAATAAACCGTACCTGCATCTTTTACCAGTAAATTTGCCAATGCGCTTTCAGGTGGAGGGCGACCATCTAATTTACTTAGACTAAAATAGACTAGCACAAATTTACTGACTTGTCAAGTTTAGTTGATTTTCAACCCCATTTTTGCTATGCTAAACGCTAGAAACTAGACTTATGAAAAAGTCGGAATTGATATTAACCGCTGTTAAACCGCCGTTGGACTATTTGGCGTTAGTTTTTGCGGCATTGGGGGCGTACTCCATTCGTTATTTACCGGAAATCCAAAAGATTAGACCGGTAGTTTTTGATTTGCCATTTAAAGAATATTTTCAAATCAGCTTGGGAATCTGCGTTGGGTGGGTATTGATTTTCGCCTTAACTGGGCTGTATAGCGTCAGCGGCCCAAAAAAAATCAGAGGTGAAGTGACTAAAATTTTTATTGCCTGTTCGGCCGGGCTTGCATTTGTTTTGGGCGTGATGGTCTTTAACCGATTTTTGTTTGACTCTCGTTTTATTATTTTGGCTGGCTGGGTATTAGCATTTGTTTTTGTCAGCATAGAGAGGGGACTAATCAACTTGATTCAAAAATTTGCCTACCGCTTTGGCTTTGGTGTTCACCGGATTGTAATCATTGGCAATGGTAATGTGGCCGATGAACTTAAAAAGGAATTTTCAACCAAGCCAGGCCTGGGGTATTTGGTTGTTGGCCAGTTTAGAAATTTTAACGAAAATGCCAAACTGCAAATCAGTCAGATGGTTGATAACGATCAACTTGATGAAATTATTCAAATCAACCCTAACGCCAACATTGAAGAAACTAATCAGCTGCTTGATTTTATTACCGAACACCATCTCGATTTTCGCTACACGGCCGATTTATTAGGAACGCAGCTGGTTAATTTGGAAATGACAACTTACGCCGGTATGCCGGTGGTAGAAGTGAAAAAAACCAGGCTGGACGGCTGGGGGCGAATCTATAAAAGGACGTTTGATATTATCGGCTCAGTCCTGTTAATCATTGTCACTTCACCGGTTATGGTTATAACTGCTATTCTGATTAAACTGGACAGTAAAGGGCCGGTATTGTTTAAATATAAACGCATCGGACAGTTTGGAAAACCATTTACTTATTTTAAATTTCGCTCAATGTTTAAAGGCAGCCACAAGCTACGGTTTGATTCTGAATTTTTGGCGAGCCAGCAGAATGTCCGCGAAGGTAGTCCCATGATTAAATTTCAAAAAGATCCCCGAATTACTCGGGTTGGACGAGTTATTAGGCGTTTTAGCATTGATGAACTGCCGGAATTGTTTTTATCGCTGATTGGTAAAATGAGTTTAGTCGGGCCGCGGCCGCACGAAGTTGAAGAAGTTGAAAAATATCAGCGGCACCATAAAAAAGTTTTAACTATCAAGCCGGGCATAACCGGAATGGCCCAGGTTTCCGGACGGTCTGATCTTGATTTTGAAAAAGAAGTCAAACTTGACACCTACTACATTGAAAACTGGTCGCTGGGCTTAGACTTTATGATTTTATTAAAAACCCCATTAGCCGTTTTAAAAAGGAGACAAACCGAATGAAGCTCGCGTTAGTACATGATCATCTAATTCAAGAAGGCGGCGCCGAACGGGTGTTGCAGGTTTTGCAAGACTTATACCCCGACGCTCCAACCTACACTCTGTTGTATGATCAGGAAAAACTGGGCTCGCTTTTTAAAGGTAAAGACATACGCACCTCGTTTTTGCAAAACTGGCCGGGAGCTTTAAAGCACTATCAGTGGTTTTTACCGGTTATGCCGACTGCTACCGAAAGCTATAATCTGGCTGATTATGATGTGGTACTTTCCAGTTCATCAGCGATGGCTAAAGGGGTGGTGACCAGATCAAATACCCTGCATTTTTGCTATTGTCACACACCAACTAGGTACCTGTGGTCTGACACTCACCGCTACATCGACGAATTGAAATACAACCGAGTAGTTAAAAAAATTATTCCCCTAATGCTAACCCAGTTGCGGCTTTGGGATCAGCAAGCCGCCCAGCGGGTTGACTATTTTATTGCTAATTCAAAGAATGTCGCGGCCCGAATTGAAAAATATTACCGCCGTAGTTCGGTAGTAATCCATCCGCCGGTTGACACCAAACAATTTCAGATCAGCGAAGCAGTCGGCAAATATTTTCTCACCGGTGGGCGCCTGGTAACATACAAAAAGTTTGACTTAACCATTCAGGCATTTAACCGCTTAGGAATTCCGCTAAAAATTTTTGGCATCGGGCCGGAAGAAAGCAAATTGCGTGCAATGGCTAAATCTAATATTGAGTTTGTCGGCAAAGTTGATTCCAAGCAGCTGGCAAAGCTATACAGTGAGGCAATTGCGTTTATTCATCCGCAAATTGAGGACTTTGGCATTACTATTGTTGAATCAATGGCATCGGGCCGACCGGTAATTGCCTATTCGGCCGGTGGGGCCTGTGAAACCGTGGTGGAAAAAAAGACCGGCAAATTTTTTGATGAACAAACCTGGGAAGCCTTAGCCGACACTATTGTTAGGTTTAAACCGGAGGAATACGATCCAAAAGTTATTCGAGCATATGCTGAACAATTTGGCACTGAAAGATTTAAAAAAGAAATCAACGATTTGATCCAAGCCGAGCTGGAGAAGATGAACAGCTCCCAAATTCGTTGCGGATTTTAATAACGTATGAAAATAGGAGTTGACGTTCGCTGTTTGATGGAAAAACAGTATTCCGGCATCAGCGAATACACCTACAATCTGCTCAAAGCCTTATTCAAAATTGATCAGGAAAATCAATATTTTTTGTTTTATAATTCTTCAAAGCCGGTCAAAATGCCGGAATTTGACAGTCCAAGAGTTTTTTATAAAGCATTTAATTATCCAAACAAGCTTTTTAACTTATCGTTACGATTCCTAAAAATTGCCGAAATTGACAAATTAGTCGGCGGCGTGGATGTCTTTTTGATTCCCAGCTTTTTATTTTCTAACCTTTCAAAAGATTGCCGTAAGATTTTAATCGTTCACGATTTATCATTTGAACTCTATCCTGAATTTTTTACTTTTAAAAAACAACTGTGGCACCATTTAATTGAACCGCGCCGGATTACTAACACTGCTGATAGTATCATTGCCATATCGGAAAATACTAAACAAGATGTGGTAAAAATTTATCAGACGCCGCCGGAAAAAATTGACGTAATTTATAACGGCATCAGCGACATGTTTTTTGAACCAATCACCGACAACGATATTTCGCGCGTCAAGAAAAAATATGATTTGCCGGACGAATACATTTTTTCGCTAGGCAACCTCGAACCGCGAAAAAATGTCGAGTCACTCCTTAAAGCTTTCAATCTATTGGAAAATAAATCAATTCAACTAGTCATTGCCGGCGGTCAGGCCTGGAAATATCAAAAAATCTACCAGATTTGGCAAAAATCAGCTAAAAAAAATCAGATTAAGTTTATCGGCTATGTTGATGCCAAAGACCGCGCGGCGCTGTACCACTTGGCAAAAGTGTTTGTTTATCCCTCCATTTATGAAGGGTTTGGCCTGCCGCCGATCGAGGCTATGGCCTGCGGCACACCCGTTATTAGCAGTTTTACTTCCTCGTTGGTTGAATCAGTTAATGACGCCGGGCTGTTAATTGACCCGCAGAATTATAACGAATTGGCTAAAACCATTGATCAATATTTGGCTGACAGCAGATTGCAGGAAATATTAAAAACAAAAGGATTAGAGTATGCCAAACAGTTTAACTGGGCCAATACCGCTAAGGCTGTTTTAGCTGTTTTAAATCGAGAAAAAAAATGAGAATCGGAATCGATGCCCGAATGTACGGTCCGCAAGCCGCGACTGGCATCGGGAACTATATCAAAAATCTCACCCAAAATCTTTTTGCCGTTGACCAAACCAACGAATATTTTTTATTCATGATTGAACCGCAATTTTCAGCGTTCACCCCGCCCAATGAGCGGGTTAAAAAAATTAAAGTTGACAGTCCGTGGTACAGCTGGTCAGAACAGTTAAAATTACCTTTTGTCTATCGACATTACAATCTTGACATATTACATGTGCCTCATTTTAACGTGCCGATATTTTATCCGGGCAAAATGGTTACTAGCATTCATGATATCACCCCGAAATTTTTTCCGGGCCCGGTGGTGAGTAAATCAATAATCCGAAAACTTGGTTATAACGCCGTTTTACGCTCGGCGGTTTACAAATCAAAAAGCATTCTGGTCGGCTCACAGCACACTAAAAACGAAATCACCAAGCATTTTAAAGTCGATGAAAGTAAAATCAAAGTCATTCCTTTGGGCTATGATTTTGCCGCCGCAAAACAATATTTAGCTTCACCTCAGCAATTGGTCGAAAAATATAAAATCACCAAACCGTTTATTTTATATATTGGTGTCTGGCGTGATCATAAGAATTTACCGGGACTGATTACTGCTTTTGATATTATTAAAGAAAAATTTGGCTTAGATTATCAGTTAGTCTTGGGAGGCAAAGCTGACCCTAGCTATCCGGAAATACCGCTGGCGATTAACAAGGCTAAATATCGGCAAGATATTATTGTTCCCGGTTACATTCCTGAAGATGAATTGCCAAACTTTTATCAGCATGCCAAAGTATTTGTCTTGCCGTCATTTTGTGAAGGGTTTGGTCTTGTTGCCCTTGAGTCGGCAACTTGGGGTGTGCCGGTAGCAGCTTCAAACACCACCAGTGTTCCGGAAGTCTTGGGACCGGCCGGAAAGTATTTTAATCCGCATGACCCCGAAGAAATGGCGCGGGTTGTTAGTGAAGTTGCAACTAATGAAAACCTTCATCAAAATCTTGTCACTCTTGGCTATGAACAAGCTAAAAAATACAGCTGGGTTGAAACTGCCAAGCAAACTTTAGCAGTTTACCAAGCAAGTTAATTTGTGTTATAATAAAACCGTCTTAGTTTTAGAAACTTAGCGGTTATTATTATGACCGAAGAAAATAAACAGGAAAAAACAAAAAAATCGGCTTCAGTCCGAAAAGTTCGCGCCAAAAAACTAGCTTCAACAGCTAAAAAAACCAGCGTCAAGGCGAAAAATCTACCCTTAAACTCAGAACCAATCGAATCTGAAGTTACTATTTCTAGTATCCCAACCAAGAAATCTGGTCATGTGGTCAATTTAAAAAATCCCTATAGTGAAAAATTTGAAAAAATTATCTCCGGCAAAGCAGCCCTGAAAACTCAGGTTCCCATTCCGCCGCCTCCGCCCAACATTCGTCCGGCGACCAAAAAGACCAAAAAAATGGGGGTCAATTTTATGACGAATAAAACCTCCATTCTTAAGATTGGACAAAATTTATTACCCTCGATACCCTCGGTAGCCGCCAGTCCGCAATTGGAAACAAAAAAACTTCCCGAGCCGGGAACATTTGAAAAAATTGAGGAGGAAATTGAAGATATCTTTGCGCCGCCATCTGAATATCGGGTACTGTCTTTAAATATTCCCAAAGATTGGCATAAGCGCCTGGTGGCGTTTGTTATTTTTTCTTTGGTTTTTGTTTTGCCATTGCAGGCTTTAACGTATTACCAGAGTTTGCAAAAAACTCAGGACCGGGTGCTTTATGCAACCAATGAAGCCATTGAAAACTTAAAGCTTGGTGAGCAGGCGATCGCTAATTTTGATTTGACAGGGGCGACTAATCAGTTTAACGAGGCTAAATCTAACTTTACCCTGGCTCAAAATGAGATTAATGCCTTAAATAGTTTGACGACGGAACTCATTAAATTTTTGCCGGAAAAAGGTGAATCAATGAACGCCGGACTCAATTTACTGGCTGCCGGTCAGCTAGTTGCTGAAACCGGGCAAATCATGATTGCCGATGCTAGTAAGCTTTTAACCAGTAAATCGCTTCAAGAGTATTACCAATCACTGGTTAGTTTTGAAAAAACCTTGCGTCAAGCGCTGAAAAATTTTAGGGAAGCGAAAACAAAAATTGAGTCTGTCAAACTGTCGGATTTACCCGAACAACACCGGCAAGATTTTGAAAAAGTGGTTAATAATTTGCCGACAATCGAGCAGGGAATTATTAATCTGTATCAACTCAACGATGCCGGCTTAAAACTCTTGGGGCACGAACAGTGGTCTCGGTATATGCTGGTCTTTTTGAATAATAACGAATTGCGGGCAACGGGAGGCTTCATGGGCAGTTTTGGGTTGCTGGATATTGATCGGGGAGAAATAAAAAAGCTTGATATCCCTGGCGGCGGTACGTATGATATTCAGGGTCAGTTGACCAAAAAAGTTATTTCTCCAGAGCCGCTTCATTTAATTAACTCCCGTTGGGAATTTCAGGATTCAAACTGGTGGCCTGATTTTCCGACTGCGGCGAAAAAAATGCAATGGTTTTACCAAAATGCCTCAAATCCGAGCGTTGACGGCGTAATTACTATCACCTCAACAATGATGGAACGGTTGCTGGCAATTTTTGGCCCGATTGAAATGCCGGAATATGGCCGAACAATCAGCAGTGAAAATTTTGTCACGGAAACCCAAAAAATAGTTGAAATTGAATACGATCGGGAAGAGAATCGACCAAAACAATTTATTGCCGACTTGGCCCCAAAACTGCTTGAAAGGATTTTTAAGGCTAATAACGACCAAGTAAAGCAATTATTTAATCTAATTATCTCCGGTCTCAATGAAAAACAATTAATGGTATATTTTAACGATCCAGAACTTGAAGATGTCATCACCCAATTTGGCTGGTCGGGAGCCTTAAAATCCACCGAAGGAGACTATCTGAGCGTTGTCCACACCAATTTGGCCGGCGGCAAAACCGACGGCGTTATCAAGGAAACTATTGAACATGCGGCTGAAATCCAACCCGATGGTTCAATCATTGATACAGTAAAACTGATTCGCCGTCATACCGGTAAACCCGGCGAAAGCGTTTTCACAGGCGTGCAAAATAATAGTTATGTTAGGTTTTATGTGCCGCTTGGCAGCACGCTACTGGAAGCGTCCGGATTTAAAAAACCGCCGGAAAAATTTTTTGATGAAGTAACAAGCGAGCTGATTCCGGATGCTGATTTATTAAGTATTGAAACTGATCGCTTTCAGGATGAAAAAACCGGCACTGACGTTTATAAATCATTTGGCAAAACCGTTTTTGGCAACTGGCTACAGCTTAAGGCCGGGGAGGTCCAGGAAGTAACTATCAAATACCGCTTGCCGTTTAGTCTAAAAGCCGAACCTGAAAGTAAATACTACTACAGTCTCTTAGCCCAAAAACAAGCCGGTAGCCTTGGTAGCGAATTGAAAAGTTATCTGAAAACCAATAACAATCTAATTCCTTTGGCAAAATTCCCAAATGATTTGCCAAGCGACGAAACTGGCGTTAGCTTTAACTCCATCCTGACCACCGACAAATTCTACGGCGTGGTTTTGGTAAACAAGTAATTTATGGAAAACCAACGACTTAAAAAAATGAAAAAAGAATCCGGCGCTGAAGATTTAAATGTCCAAAAAGGACTGATGAAAATTTACAGCAATTCCGACGGTAGCCTGCCGGACATTTCTCATCTTGAAGTCAGACGCAAGGGGCGCTGGCGAATGTTATTTTTAAGTTTTTTGGGAATTACTTTATTGCTAGCAGCCATTTCCTGGCTGGGATTTTTAGTGTTTAATCCGACTACCGGCGTTGGAACTCAAAGTATCAAATTGGAGATAAAAGGCGAGCAAAATATTTCTTCGGGAGACGAACTGACGTACGTTTTGGAATACAAAAATATTGAAGACGTCACTTTGCATAATGTTGAATTGATATTCCGCTATCCCGAAGGATTTGAATTTATCTCAAGTGAACCAAAAGCCGCCAATGAATTTAACACCTCTTGGGCGCTGGGTGATTTGGCCAAAAATCAAAGCGGCAAAATTGAAATTAAAGGTAAAATGATCGGAGAGGTCGGTTCAATAAAAAATATCAGCGTCACTGCTTCATTTAACCCGGAAAATTTCAGCTCAACATTTAAAGAATCGGCAAGTTTTAGTAGTCAGATAACTTCTTCAATTTTAAATATCACGCTTGAGGGTCCGGATAAAATTTTACCCGAAAAAAAGACTACTTATAAAATAAAATACCGCAACGACTCCGACCAGGATCTGGAAAACATTAAAATTTTAGTGACTTACCCTAGCAATTTCTTGTTCCAGGAAGCAACTCCAGCAGCATTTCACCGGGAAGAAGATGCCCGCAACCTGAATAATCAATGGGTAATTGAAAAATTAGAAAAAAATCAGGAAGGAGAAATTGAAATTTCCGGCGGTTATCTCAAAGACCAAACAATTACTAATGCCGAATTTAAAGCGCAAATTGGCTTTTTAGACCCTGAAACCGAAGCCTTTTCACTTCAGCAAGAACAAATTATCACTACTCAGATTATTGATTCCGGCCTTAGCCTAAACCTGATTATTAACGGTTCAAACCAGTCTCAACCGATTAATTTTGGGCAAACATTAACATATTCTCTTGTCTACAAGAACTTGGGCCAGGAAGATTTGGACGATGTTTCCTTTAGCGTTACGTTGGACTCTGATATTCTCGATTGGGAAAGTTTAAGTGATCTTAATAATGGATTAATTGAGGGTAACACCATCACTTGGAACAAAGATCAAATATCGCAATTTGATTTAATTAGACCACTGGACGAAGGAACAATTGATTTTTCAATAGACATCAAAGCTGCCGACAGTGTCAATATTAAAAACGCCGACCTACAAATTACCAGCACCGCTAAAGCGACTATGGTGAAAATTGGCGAAGTGGAAGTGCCTGACTTTGAAGTTGTTGCGCCGGAAATCAACAATAATATTAACACTGATATTCAACTCAATGTCGCCGGACGATACTTTGACGAAGACAACATTGCTGTTGGCACTGGGCCATTACCCCCGGCCGTTGGTCAAAAAACCACTTTTAGAATTTACTGGTCAATTGCCAACAGCCTTCATGAGGTAAAAGATGTGACTGTTACCACCAGCTTACCTGACGGCGTTATCTGGGAAAACAAATTTTTAGCCCGTGCCGGTGAAGTGGATTTTACCCAATCCGGAAACACTGTTACCTGGTCGATTGATCGAATCCCACCCAACAAAGGTTTTGAAGATGTTAACTTTTGGTTTGATGTTTCTGTAACTCCAACCAAACAGCAGGCTAAAAAATTAATTATTTTGACCGATCAAACCGTTTTGCAGGCGACTGATCAGGCAACCGATTCAATTATCATCAAAAACGCCAAAGCCATTACTTCTAATTTGGAAGATGATCCAATCGGTGGCGGGCGCGGTTTAGTGATTGACTTGACGCAATAAGCAGCCAAACTTCATGCTTAAAATTTTGAAGGAATCCAAAAAATCAGCCGCCCGACTTACTAAGCTTAAAACTGCCCATGGTGATATCATGGGCCCTTTTTTTATGCCAATTGCCACTAAAGCGGCCGTCAAAAATCTTTCCACCCCTGAATTGAAAAATTTAAAAGCTGAAATTATTCTGTCAAACACTTACCACCTGATGCTTGCCCCTGGTTCAGCGCTAATTAAAAAAGCCGGCGGTTTGCATCAATTTATGTCCTGGCCCGGACCAATTTTAACTGATTCCGGAGGGTTTCAGGTATTTTCGCTTTCGCGACTTCGACAAGTTAAAGAAGACGGCGTGATGTTTTCCGACCCTAAAAGTGGTGCTAAACATTTTTTAACTCCCGAAAAATCAATTAGTATCCAGCAGGATTTGGGGGTTGATATTATGATGGCCTTTGATGACGTTATCGGTTATCCAGCAACAAAAAAACAAGTTAAAGAATCGATGCAACGAACTAGTCGCTGGGCGAAGCGATGCAAGACTGCCCATCAAAATAAAACCCAGTTGCTTTTTGGTATCGTTCAAGGCGGGGTTCATAAAGATTTGCGTCAGCAGTCTCTTGCGGATCTACTGCCACTTGATTTTGACGGATACGCAATTGGCGGCGTTGCTGTCGGAGAACCCAGAAACAAAATGAAAGATATTTTGAATTGGACCGTGCCACACTTGCCCAAAAATAAGCCCCGCTATTTAATGGGTTTGGGTAAACCCGAAGAAATTGTCGCGGCCGTCAAACAGGGAATTGATATGTTTGATTGTGTCATTCCAACCAGGGAGGCCCGACACGGTCGGCTATATTTATGGCACGGTAAGGCTGACATAACAAAAAAGAACTTTTACACCACCATTAATATTACTAATGCTAAATTTATCAAGGATTTTAAGCCGGTAAACGATACTTCACTCAAGGGATATTCGCGTGCCTATCTCAACCATTTATTCAAAACTCAAGAATCTCTTGCGCTACGGCTAGCAACGATTAATAACCTTGAATTTTATCTTTCATTAATGGCAAAAATTCGAAAAGGGATCAGCGATGGAAAATTATAGGAAAAAAATTATTTTTTTTATCTCCAGCATGGTGCTAATGTCTTTTTTTCCAGTAACAAATGTCGCACGAGCAACCACTCTGGCTGAAAGTTTACGCGGGTATATTTTGTTGCAAGTTGAAGAAAAGGGTGAAGCCTGGTATGTCAACATGAATGATTTTCGACGCTACTACCTTCAAAACGGTCAAATTGCCTATGTGGTGCTGCGGGAATTCGGTCTTGGAATAACCAATGATGATTTAGAAAAAATCCCGGTTGGTATTAAAGAGCTCGACGATCAAGTTGATAGCGACAATGATTCTTTGGCCGATAGATTAGAAGAAGCGCTTGGCACTAATCCGCTTAGCCCTGATTCCGATGGCGACGGCTATACCGACGGCGTGGAAGTTAAAAACTCGTATCAACCCCTAGGGCCGGGTAAACAAACTATTGATCTAAGCCTGGCTAGCCGGCTCAAAGGCCAAATTTTACTTCAGGTTCAATCAAAAGGACAAGCCTGGTATATAAACCCTGCTGACAGTAAACGCTACTACCTGAAAGACGGTTTAGCAGCATACGAAATTATGAGATTTTTAAGCTTGGGAATTACCAATAAAAATCTGGAACAAATCCCAACCGGCGTTTTGAATTTTACTATTGATACACCAACACCCGCACCAGTACCGGTTACTGAGTCGCCGCAATCTAATAATGAGCCAACGGTGAATCCAGCCGGCGCATATCAATGGGTAGGACCCCATCAAACCACTCAGGCTGAAGCAATTACTAAAATAGACGCATATCTTGATGAATTAATCAACCAAAATTTTTCCGGTGTTGAATTAAGCAATAAGCAATCTTCGTGGTCCGGTAATGTTCTTAGTTTTTCTTTTACTATTAAGAAATTGTTCATCAGCGCCCAGATTAAAGGCCAGGTGGTCGTTACGAATAACGAAGTCAAACTCGGGCTGGATTTTCCGGAGATTATTACGGTGTTTGTTACCAAAGAAAAGGTTGATGCTATCGTTCAAGAAAAAGTTAATGAATTGTTTCAAATTGATTGATGAACAAACCAAGATATCAAGCAGTGGTTGTTGTCACCATTGACGGCAAAATCGCCAAACATGCCAACCATAACGTCAATTGGTCCAGCCCGGAAGATAAAAGATTCCTACACCAAAAAATTAAAGAAAGCGACGTTATTATTATAGGCCGAAAGACTTTTGAAGTTGCCAAAAAGGCTTTAACAAAAAAAGAATTTATAACCAGAAACTACATTGTTCTTACCCGGTCAGTAAAAAACAGTAGGCGACTGGATGGACAGACACTATTAGTAAACCCTTCGAAAGTTGATATTAATCAAATGATTATTGATCTTGGGTGTACTAAAGTCTGCATCCTGGGTGGTACTAAAACCTACGGCCTAATGCTGAGAATGAATTTAATTGACGACTTATTTATCACTATTGAGCCAATGGTGTTTGGAAGCGGGCAAGGAATTTTTGATTTTGTCGGTACCACCAGGCGTTTTATTTTAAAATCAATAAAATCTTTAAATAAAGAGGGAACTATTTTGCTTCATTACCAAAAAAATAAGCACTAAACGTTGACTGCTGCCGTCTTTGTGTGTTATCGTAGTGACACCTCTAAAGCACCTTCAAGGAGGGTTTCACTATGAGGCTCTACCGCTTGTTACCAGACGAGACTCGAGTGCCGTTCTTGTCCGCAATTCGCAAATGGCTGAAAAAACGCCATTACCATAAAAAACACGCCAAAAAGAAACGGCGCCAAACAACCAACCACATCAGTGGTTCCTAAAACCGAGCGTCAACTTTCCGACCTCGGTTTTTTATTTAAACTACTTTTGTGGTATAATTTAAACAAATTTATGGTTAATAATCTTGCAGCCTCTGCCTTTAAATACATTATTATTGATTTAATCGGCGATATTTTATATTGGCCGATTTGGTGGTATTCAAAAGGACTCTTAAAAGCGACAAAGGCATCGATCAACGCCATAATCAACCAGGAGCGTTCGCTTGGTCTGGGGATTTGGGTAAAAAATATTTTTACTCCGATGTTTGGCCAGTATGATATTGAAGGCAGAATTATTAGTTTTTTTGCCCGACTGATTCAAATTATCGTCCGAAGCATTATTCTGTTCGTCTGGGCGGTTGTTGTACTGCTTTTCTATCTGTTTTGGCTAATTCTGCCGGTAATTGTCGTCTACGAAATCTACTATAATATTTTAGGATTATTCGCCTAACTATGGCCGAAAAAGAAGTCCAAAAAATTAGTCTGACATTTCTTAGTTGTCCGACGTGCGGCGGCCAGGGATACCAAAACGGCAAACACTGCCTTGATTGCGAGACGGTTAGTGTAATCGCCTGGGACGGCAGCCGGGTGTTGCAGTGGGGTAAAAAAATAGATTTTTTGCACATTGCCCAGGAAAAACTGGAATTAACGGTCAAAAACACCATCAATTTTTTACTGTTATTGGTTGGGCTGGTTGGTGTTGCTTTTCTGGGGTGGTTTATTTATGATTTCACTCAAACTAAATTTACTCTCAACCAAATATTGTCGGCGCATGACTGGCGCTTATTATTATTTTGGCTTTCAGTCTTGACTGACGGCTATTTATACTACCGATTTCAACGAGAAGTGGAAAAAATCAGTTATATTCCGAAGAAAAAATTTGATCAAGCCCCTGTTCAGTTACCGGCCGTTACCTGGCCGCAGGCAAAAAATATCGGCAAAGCCAAAAAAGAAGAGATTTCAAAATATTTTAATTTTGAAGCCCAAACGGCGATTTCCAAAGCTTGGGAATTGGCGAATAAATATGACGACGCTTATGTCAATCCAATTCATTTGTTAATTTCTCTGTTAACATTCCAGCAAACGCAGATTATTTTCAGTCGTCTAGGGATACCATTCAATAATTTGAAAAGTAAAATCAGGAATAATTTAACATTTCAATCGCCAAAAACTCAAGATCCGGTTGCTTTTTCTCAGTCAGTCTGGCAAATCATCTACAACGCTTATTTTCGAGCATATCAACTCCGGCAGAAAAAAGTTGATGTTACCGAATTGCTTGAAGAATTAGCCAATCAGGATAATGAAGTTAAAGAATTATTATACGATCTTAATGTCACAAGTGATAAAATTCAAAACGTTGTCGCTTGGCTCCGAATCAGAAAACAACTAACCGAAAACTGGAATCGTTTTCGTCGTCGCGCGTCGCTTAAGCCAAAAGGCAATATGGACCGGGCAATGACGGCCATTGCCACGCCGGTAATTGACGCTTTTAGTAACGATATGACTTATTTGGCGCGCAGCGGGTATTTAATGCCGTGTGTTGGCCGGGAGCAGCAAATTGAAGATATTTTTAATATTATGCAGGGCGCTAACCGCCGCAGCGCTTTACTGGTCGGTAATCCGGGAGTTGGCAGAAACACCATTGTTGAAGGAATTGCCAATTTGATGGCCGAAGAGGCAGTGCCGGAATTTTTACAGGATAAACGACTGGTCAGTTTAAGTATTGCCAAGCTCGTTAGTGGTACAACACCAACCCAAGCCCAGGAGCGACTAATGATGATCATTAATGAAATCAGACGGTCGGGCAATATTGTTTTATATATCAATGATATTCATAATATGGTTGGTATCAGTGCCGGACAGCAGGGGAGTATTGATCTTGCCGATGTTTTATCACAGGCACTTAACACTAATACGGTTTTAGCAATCGCCAGCACCACCCCAAATGATTACCGACGCTACCTTGAAGGAAAAAGTTCAATCGATAACGTTTTTCAAAAAGTTGAGATTAAAGAAGTGTCCGGCAATGAAGCAATTCAAATTTTGGAATCAAAAGTCGGATCATTTGAATATAAAAATGAAGTTTTCTTTTCTTATGATGCCATTGCCCAGACTGTAAAATTGTCCGAACGCTACCTTCATGACCGCTATTTGCCAGAAAAAGCCATTGAAATTATTGAGGAGGTTTCCGCTGTCGTCAGACAACAAAAGGGAAAAAATGCCATTGTCACCGCCAATGACGTCGCTTTGGTTGTTTCCAGAAAAACCAATATTCCTTTAACCGAAATTACCCAAGAAGAGTCGGCAAAACTACTGGGCCTGGAAGATAAAATCCATCAAAGAGTCATTGATCAAACCGAAGCCGTTAAAATGGTTTCAGCTGCTTTGCGCCGCGCCCGGGCCGAAATGAGAGACATTTCGCGGCCGATTGTAAACCTGCTATTTTTAGGACCAACTGGTGTTGGAAAAACTGAATTGGCCAAAACCGTCGCTGAAGTTTATTTTGGTGACGAAAAAAACATGATCCGGCTTGATATGTCAGAGTATCAGGAAAAGTCCAGCATTTCGCGCTTGATTGGCGCGCCGCCCGGTATGGGGAGCAGTGAAGGCGGTTATTTATCCGAAGCAATCAGAAAAAATCCGTTTTCACTGATCTTGCTTGATGAGTTAGAAAAAGCACACCCCGATATTCTCAACATCTTTTTGCAAATTATGGACGATGGTCGCTTGACCGATAATATCGGCCGGACTATTGATTTTACTAACTCAATTATCATCGCCACATCAAACGCCGGCACCAGATTCATCCAAGATAAAGTTAAAGAAGGTCAAAGTGTTGAACAAATTAAACAACAGCTAATGGATGTTGAATTGCACCAGTATTTCCGGCCGGAATTTTTAAACCGGTTTGACGGTATTATTGTTTTCAAGCCCCTATCAATTCAAAACGTTGAAGAAATCGCCAAGCTGATGACCAAAAAAGTCGCCAAAAATCTTGAAGAAAAGGGTATTACGCTGGAAGTCGAGCCGCAAGCGTTAGCGGAATTAGCACAGCAAGGCTATGATCCGGAATTTGGCGCCAGACCGTTACGAAGAATTATTCAGGAAAAAGTTCAAGATCCGATTGCTAACGAGCTTTTAGCGGGAAAAATTGGCCGCCGCGATACAATTATTTTTGGCGTCGGTGGTCGTATTAATGTTATTAAGGCCAAAGAAATATAACCGTCTTTCACAATGATCTACTTACTAGCCGTTTTAACGGGCACTGCGTTTTCCCTCATTTTAACCCCGTTTATCAGAAAACTTGCTCTTCATCATCAGATTGTTGATTTGCCAAACCCGAGAAAAATTCATTCTACACCAACGCCACTACTCGGCGGTTTGGCGATTTTTTTCGCGTTTTTTTTCAGCACCTTAATTTTTTGGTTTGCCGGCTATATTGAAGACAGCCGAATAACACAAACACAAGTTTTAGCTATCTTGTGCGCCGGCGCAGCATTAATGATTGGCGGGGTACTAGACGACAAATTTAATCTCAAGCCAGCACAACAAATCATCTGGCCTCTTATTGCCATCGCTTTAATGATTACTGCCGGCGTCAAAATTCAATTTGTTACCAACCCGCTTGGCGGCGTGCTGGAATTCTCGTCTTTATTAGGAGTTATTACTGCCAGCCTGTGGATTTTAGGAATGATTTATACCACTAAATTTTTAGACGGTTTAGACGGCTTGGTGGCCGGTATTACCACCATTGGAGCCACTATTATTTTTATTGTCAGCTTATACTGGGACGTACCATTATCTGGCACCTCAATCTTGTCTCTTATCCTGGCTGGCAGTTGTCTGGGTTTTTTAGTTTTCAACTGGCATCCGGCAAAAATATTTCTTGGAGAAGGGGGCAGTATTTTTTGCGGCTTCATGTTGGGGACCTTGGCTATTATTTCCGGCTCAAAAATTGCCACAGCGCTGTTGATTATGGGTGTGCCAATTCTCGACGTTGCCTGGGTTATTGTTCGCCGAATTTGGGAAGGCCGTTCACCGGTTTCAGCAGACCGCAAACACTTGCATTTTCGTCTTTTAGATATTGGCCTAAATCACCGCCAGTCAGTTATAGTATTATATCTGATTACGATTGCATTTGGTACAACCTCGCTATGGCTTCACTCTAAAGGAAAAATTATCGCTTTAGGAATTTTAGGAATCTTTATGGTACTATTAATTACCAGCTTAGTCTGGACATATCAACAAAAAATTAAAAATGACCAAGCAACAAAAAATTAAATCCCTCCTGCTGTTTTTCGGCTTAATTGTTGGGCTATTGATTATCTACCTTGCTAACCAACATTTTGATAAAGGCACTGTCGCCCTTAATGGCAACCGCGTTAAAGTAGAAATTGCCAGCACCCCGCAACAATGGGCCCAAGGCCTTTCAAATCGTGACGGTTTAAAGCAAAATAATGGTTTATTGTTTGTCTACCCGGACTATCTCTACCGCAATTTTTGGATGAAAGATATGAAATTTGAAATAGACATTATCTGGATTGCGGAAAATAAAATTGTCGGCATTGAAAAAAATGTGCCACTACCAACAACTGTCCCAATTCCAACCTATCGGTCCCCAAAACCAGTCAATTACGTTTTAGAAGTAACCGCCGGGTATGCCGACCAGCACCATCTGCAAATCGGCGATCCAGTAATATTTAACCTATGAAAGTAATCTTGAAAAAAATAGGGAAGTTAGAAATCATTATTTTTGTTTCCGGTTCAGTGGTAATGGTGCTTGAACTTATCGGTTCAAGAATCGTTGCGCCGTATCTTGGAACTTCAATTTTTGTTTGGGCATCATTGATTGGTATTATTTTAGGCGCTTTAAGCTTAGGCTACTATCTTGGCGGGCGGTTTTCCAAAACTAATCCGAATCTCCAATTTCTTGGTCGCACTTTACTTTTGGCCGGTTTATCAATTCTGCTAATTACCCTGATCCAAAAACCGGTTCTCACTCTTGCCATGCAGCTTGGCGTAAAGACGGGTTCGGTGGTGGCAACGCTCGGCCTGTTTACCATTCCCAGTATCATCATGGGTATTGTGTCGCCGTATGCCATTCGTCTAAAAACCGACACCGTTGAACACGCCGGAGGTGTCGCCGGGAATTTATATGCTCTCTCAACTATTGGCAGCATTGCCGGAACTTTTTTAGCCGGGTTTTATTTAATACCAACGTTTGGCAGTCAGCAAATCCTTTTTGGGCTCAGTATTACTCTCATTCTAGTTTCTCTTTTGGCTAATAAAAATATCTTTAGTTTCTTGATTTTATTATTAGCATTTAACCTGCTTGGTTTTTCTTCGTTAACTGATTCAAAATTTGTCTATGAATCAGAAAGTGCGTATAACCATATCATTGTAAAAGACGGCGTTGATAAATCGGGCCGCCAGGTTAGAGCCCTATATTTGGCAACTGAATTGCATTCAATTATCTACAAAGATTCAACTGAGCTCGCCTCAAAATACCATCAAAATTATGCTTTAGATACTTTATTTAAACCAGACATCGCTACGGCGTTGAGTTTAGGCGGCGGGGCATACGTTGCACCTCAAGATTTTTTGCGCCGTTTCCCCGACGCCAAAATGACTGTGGTAGAAATTGATCCTGAAGTTACCGCCGTTGCCCGTGATTTTTTTGGGTTAAAGTCCAATCCGCGGCTAACTATCCGCCACGAAGATGGCCGAATTTTTCTAAATAATAATCAAGAAAAGTTTGATGTCATTTATGGTGACGCCTTTGCTTCGTACTATTCAATCCCGTTTCAACTGACAACAGCAGAGGCAGTAAAAAAAATGCATGATGCACTGACTGACGACGGCATTTTAATTTTAAATGTTATTTCCGGCCTGGATGGCGACCGCGCAAAATTTTTAAATGCTGAATATTTAACTATTAAACAGTACTTCCCACAGATCTATTTGTTCCCCGTTGATTTTCGTGACGAGGCTAATTTTGATAAAATCCAAAATATTGTTTTGATTGCGACAAAAAATTCCAATCGGCTTTCAAAAGAAGAGATGTTGAATCTGGCAAATGCTAATCAAGTCCCATATGTTAATAATCTTTGGGAACAGCAACCAAATATCAAACCGACTGACCGGATTCTAACTGACGATTTCGCACCCGTTGACTACTATATTTCAAAATTTCTCTAGGTTTTACAAAAACTCAAAACTCCCGGTACGCTGGCGGCAGCAAAGGCTGCTTTTTTGTTCCAATTGAAACCAGCCCCAATCAACGGCTGAGGCTAAAAAATTAACTCCATTAAAAGTCCTCTTTTAATACCCTTGACTTTTTTCACCCAAACTTATACACTGTAGGAGTTACTAAATTTTAGAAATTTTTTGCTAAATTATGTCACTAGCTGTTATCAAAACCGGCGGAAAACAATACCTCGTTAAAACTGGGGATAAAATTAAAGTTGATAAAATCAACGGCAAAAAACCGGGTGAAATGATCAAATTAGACACCCTTATTATTACAGATGAAAAAGGGGATAATGTTGAAATCGGTAAACCACTATTAAAAACAACTGTTGAAGCTAAAATCATTAAACACAGTACTGATAAAAAAATCAGCGTAGTTAAATATAAGTCAAAGACTCGCTACCGCCGCAATGTCGGCCATCGTCAGCAGTATTCAGAAATCCAGATTGAAAAAATTTAACTTTCAACTATAAAAACAAGCGCTCGAAGCAAATAGCTCGGGCGCTTTTGTTATGCCAAAAGATCAATTATTGTTCCGGTCGCCCCGTCTTCAGCGCGACGTCGACGGCGACCAACATAGGGATTTCGACGACGAAGTTCAGTTTCGGTTTGGTGTTCAGTAACAGCCGTCGGGTTAACCATTGTCTGTCTTAAAACAGATTCAAAATTGGTTTCGGCATCCTGACGATGTCGTTCGGCTGTTTTGCCAGGATCATCCTGATCCTTAATGACGACTGTCAGTCGCTGCAACCCTACCCCCAACTGGGCGGCCGCGACGGTCTGATGCCCAGTGCTTTTGTCTAAAAGCAGGCCCGGCAAAGGAGTGATTTGCATAGTAACACCTCCCTGGTTTCAGGTTAAATGCTCCTTAAAGCTCTCGGCGTCCTTTGAGAGCATTAGTCAAAGTAATCTCGTCGATATACTCCAGATCACTGCCGATTGGCAAGCCTTGCGCCAGACGAGTGATCTTAATTGTTTTAAACTGTTTAAGTAGTTTTGTCAAATACATGATCGTTGTTTCTCCTGACATATCTGAATTTAGTGCCAAGATAACCTCTAAAACATTATCTTGCTTAATCCGACCAACCAACTCACGAATTTTTAATTGTTCCGGCGTAATACCATTAATGGGGTCAACAACGCCTCCTAATACGTGATACGTTCCCTGGTACTGATTAGTGCTTTCTAGAGCCACCAAATCCTGTGGCTTGGAAACCACACAGACAACCTTATTGTTTCTTTTAGTGTCAGCACAGATAAAACAGGGGTCTTCTGAAGAAAAATTATAACATTTACGGCAAACTGTGACCGCATCCTTAAGCTGGCTGATATTAGTTGCTAATGTATTCAAATATTCTTTGGGCTGTTTGAGCAAATGAAAAATCAACCGCTCTGCTGTTTTGGGGCCGATGCCAGGCAGGCGGGAAAGCTGAGAAATAAGCTCCCTGATCACTCGTGGATATGGAGTCATTTATGATTTACTATTAACTGAATAAATTAAGGTGATTGAACCGACCCAGATCGGCGCTAAAACCGGTAAAATTACCTCAATTGAAATATTAAAAAAACTAAGCGCCCCGGCACATAGTCCAGTAATAATCGTACCAATTAAAACAGCGGTTAGTAATGATTTCTTTTTATTAACTGGACGATTATGTGCCAATGATGGCAAGACCGGTGAAATTGGCTGAGGGGGTAGGTGAGGATGAGCATGCCTGTCGGCATGCTCGTGCGGTAGTGGTGGTAAGGGCATAAAATTAGAATGGAATATCGCTGTCGCTAATTTTGCTGGCAACGCTCTTAAAACTGACGTGTTTTTCGTCAAAGAAAAGTCTTAGTTTTCCGGTTGGACCGTTACGGTGTTTAGCCACCAAAACTTCAGCCAAATTGGCTTTGTCAGGCGGTAAATCCTGCTGGTACATTTTTTCCCGGTAGATAAATAATACCACATCAGCGTCTTGCTCAATAGATCCTGATTCGCGCAAATCGGCCAAGCGAGGAACGTGGCTATCTCGGGATTCAACCGACCGAGACAGCTGCGACAGTGCCAATACCGGAACGTTTAATTCGCGAGCGATTGCCTTAAGGTTACGGGAAATTTCTGAAACTTCCTGAACGCGGTTTTCTTTGCCACGCGAGCTGCCCTCCATTAACTGTAAATAGTCAATAACAATCAACCCTAAACCATGCTCGGATTGCAAACGCCGTGCTTTAGTTCTGATTTCCATCACGTTTGAATTAGCAGAGTCATCAATGAAAATTTTTGCTTCCGACAACAAAGCCATTGCCTTGTTAATTTTGGAAAAATCATCATTTTCACCCTGGTCGGTCAATTTACCGGTTCTCATTTTCCACAAGTCCACGCCGGCTTCTGAACAAAGCATTCTATCAACCAATTGTTCTTTTGACATTTCCAAGCTAAAGATACCGACTGTTTCTTTTGATTTAATTGCCACATTTCGGGCAATGTCCAAAGCCAGCGTCGTTTTTCCGACTGACGGCCGCGCGGCTAAAATAACCAGGTCGGATTTTTGCAACCCAGCCAAAATATTGTCGAGGTCGGGAAAATGAGTCGGTACGCCGCGTAATTTTCCAGATTCTTTGTGCAGATCGTCAATCCGGTCAAACGTTTCAACCAAAACTTGATCAATTCCAACAAAACTGCGTTTAATAAATTTTTGCGAAACACTAAAAAGTTTTTGTTCTGCCTGATCCAGTAGTTTATCAACCGCTTCAGTTTCCACATAGCCTAATTCAGTAATTTCGGAAGCGGCTCGAATTAATCGACGCAAGGTTGCTTTGTTTTGGACAACTGAAGCGTAGTGAACAACATGACTGGAAGTAGGAACGCTATTAGCTAGACTGGTCAAATACCCCTGGCCACCAATCAAATCAAGCTTCTTTTTTTCCTCAAGCCGGCTGGCAAGGCTTAATAAATCAATTGGCTCCCGACGATCATAAAGCTCTCTGATATTTTCAAAAATAATTCGGTGAGAATCTTTATAAAAATCATCCGGACTGATAATGTCGGCAATTTTCACGATTGATTCTTTATCAATCAATAAACAGCCTAAAAGCGACTGTTCCATTTCAGTATTTTGCGGCGGAATTTTACCGATTATTTCTCCTATTTGAGCCATAAATTAATAGAGTTGATTTTTGAGTTTATGAGCAACTTAATCTTACACGATACCGCGGCATGGTTCAAGGCAGATATTTCCCCCAGATTATCCACTGCTTTAAGGGCAGAATTATTGCCTAGTTAACTGTTTTTTGGTATGATACATCTGTCTAAAATATTAAATTTAAAATATGAAACTTATTTTCAAAGAATGGTTTAAAATTTTAATTTCAATCTGTATCATTATCGCGACCGTAGCTGTGGTGCAATACTTTTTCTTCTTCTTGCCAGAAGAACGAGATTACAATCGCCGAGAAGCCAAGCGGTATGAATGCAAACAAGACATTCAAGGTTTGTACAGCCAATATAATGCATCAGCTAACGGACTTGAACAGACTGATGAGAATAAACAGCTTCTCTTTTCATTGGCACTTAACCTTGGCTTAATTGATGAAAACGGAACTCCGATTGAGCAAGATCAACTAATCGAAAAGTGCCTGCGAGGCGAGCTCTAAAAATTAGATCAACACCTCTTAGCAAGAGCAAGGCATAATTTTTGCCAATATGCACGGAGGTTTACTTAATTTATTTTTTGGCAACAAGCTTGGTCTTGATTTTTCCAAAGAAGTTTGTTAGCATATTTTAGTTGATTGATATATTGGGTCCATAGCTCAGTTGGTAGAGCAGCTCCCTTTTAAGGAGATGGTCGGAGGTTCGAATCCTCCTGGACCCACCAGATACCGCTTAGAGGCGGTTTTTTGTTTTTAGTCTATTTTTTATCTAGCGATAATTACATTTTTTTGTTATAATAAATTAAGTAATTGCCACTAAAATAAACAAAAAATGGAAAAAACACTCTGGCACACTTTGGCGATCAAAAAAATATTTGAGGAGCTAAATAGTTCCAAGGATGGGATCAACTCTCCAGAGGCGGAAAAACGCCTCAAAAAATTCGGATACAACAAGCTGGCCGAAGAAAAAAAACTCTCTGGATTAAAAATTTTTCTTAACCAGTTTAAGAGTCCGCTGGTTTATGTTTTGTTCGGTGCCGCCGTTATTTCTCTACTACTAAAAGATTTTCTTGATGCCGCCGTTATTATGGTGGCTGTTTTTATTAATACAATTCTTGGGTTTTATCAGGAAAATAAAGCAAACAAATCAATTACTTTCCTAAAAAAATTAGTAGATCATAAAGCCAAAGTATTACGCGACGGACAAAAGATTGAAATCGACAGTAAGTTATTGGTTCCTGGAGACATTATTTTTATTGAAGCCGGAGACAAGATTCCTGCTGATGCGCGACTAATTAATACCGAAGGACTTCAAGTAATTGAATCAGCACTAACCGGCGAGTCGGTTGCCTCAGATAAAAATTTAACTGTTTTAGACAAAGGAATTGGCTTGGCCGAACGTGAAAATATGGTTTACAGCGGTACCATCATTGCCGCCGGACGGGGTCAGGGTATTGTTTGTGAAACCGGCATCAATACGGAAATCGGAAAAATCAGCCAGATGGTTAAAGATACCAAGGAAGACAAAACGCCGCTCCAGCTACAGCTGGCAAAATTCAGTCAAAATCTTACCTATCTAGTAATCTTTTTATGCTTAGTGATTATTGTCATCGGCCTGGTTCAGGGACGGCCACTTTTTGGCGTGGCGGCTGAAGCCAGAGAAGGAATGCTTACCACCGCCGCGGCTATTGCCGTCGCGGCCATCCCCGAAGGCCTATTAGTTTCAGTTACGGCCGTATTGGCTATTGGCATGCAGGCGATTTTGCGGCGCAAGGCGTTGGTTCGCAAACTGATTGCCGCCGAAACTCTGGGTGGTGTTTCAATTATTTGCACCGATAAAACCGGAACGCTCACCGAAGGCAATATGCAAGTTTCAATGATCATCACCGCCAGTGATGAAATTTCAACAACGCAAGATCTTCGCTACCAAAGCTCCGCCAACCTCAAAGACCATGATTTAATGATGAAAATTTCAGTCTTATGTAATAACGCCGTTATCACTAATCCGCGCGACCAACTTGAAAATTGGGAAATGCTGGGAGCACCGACCGAAACCGGATTGTTGCTGGGCGCAATCCAGGCCGGCATCCCATACCAAAAAATTACCAAAGAACAGCCCCGATTGGCGGAAATACCGTTTAGTTCCGACCGGAAATATATGGCGACACTTAATCGTCTGGACAGCAAAAAAAATGTCGTCTACGTAAAAGGCGCGCCGGAAAAAGTGATGGCCATGTGCTCTCAGGTCAGAACCGACGGCAAAAAAGTTAAACTGACCGAAAAACAATTGCGATCATTAAAAACTAAATACGAAAAACTTACCGGGCAAGGATTACGCCTATTGGCCTTTGCTTATAAAAAAACCGCGCCGGAAAAAGATGACTTAACCAAAGAACTTAAACAACTAGTCTTTTTAGGGTTTATTGCCCTTAAAGACCCCTTGCGCAAAGAAACAAAAGAAACTTTTCAGCTGGCAATCCAAGCTGGCATCAGGCCGATTATCGTTACCGGTGATCACCGCTTAACGGCCCAGGCAATTGTCTCTGAATTAGGGCTTAAAGTTTCGGAAAAAAATATTATTGAAGGACCACAGCTTGACGACATCACCGACGAGCAACTTGAAAAAATGGTTAAAGACATTGATATTTATGCGCGCGTTGAGCCGCGGCATAAACTTCGCATCATCAAGGCTTGGCAAGACCGGGGAGAAACCGTTGCCATGACTGGTGACGGAGTTAACGACGCACCGGCATTGAAAGCCGCTGACATTGGTATTGCGCTTGGTTCAGGCACTGACATTGCTAAAGAAACTTCCGACCTAATTTTACTTGATAACAATTTTAAAACAATTGTCGCCGCCGTTGAACGCGGCCGGGTGGTTTATGAAAACATCAAAAAAATATTAATTTACCTTTTGGCCAACACCTTCGCCGAAATGGTGTTGATTATCGGATCATTAATACTGGTTTTGCCGCTGCCAATTTTGCCGGCACAAATTATCTGGATTAACCTGATTACGGATAGTCTGCCAAACTTAGCGCTGACTTTTGAAAATGGCGAAAAAGAGGTGATGAAAGATAAACCGCGCAAAAAGACCGCCAAAATCCTGGATGCCAACATGAAATCATTAATATTCATTATTGGTATTTCAACCGATCTGGTTTTGCTGGGTCTTTTCTTCATTTTAGTCAATCTCACAACTTTAGACATTGATCAAATCAGAACAATTATCTTTTCTTCAATTGCCCTGGCATCCCTGATGTACGTATTCTCATGCCGCAATCTGCGCCATTCGGTCTTCTTAAAGAATCCTTTTGATAACAAATTTTTAAACTTGGCGGTTATTATTGGCGTTTTGGTTCAAATTCTAGCAATCTACCAGCCAACCTTGCAAAAAATTCTTAACACGGTGCCACTAAGCAGCCACGAATGGCTGATCGTCTTGGCTTTGGCTACCATTAAGATAATTTTTATTGAAATTGGAAAATATCGCTTTATTGTTAAGCCACGTCTAGCCTAAAATTATGACGGATAAAATTGTTTACCAAAATTTAATTTTAAATGACGATGAATTGGTTGTGGCGACCATTAGGCAGTCAATGCTGCTGCTTGGCAAAAAACTGATTATCCCGATCATCATGATCATTGGCGCATTCTTTCTTTTGTATCCGCTTTTTAGCTGGGGCGACCAGGGGATGGTTATATTTTTTGCCTTAATTGTTGTTGGCATAATCGGCCTGATGCGGTTAATCCTGATATGGTACTGGCAAATCTTGGTAATTACCAACCAAAGAGTAATTGATGTTGATCGTCCGGGATTGTTTCAAAAAATTGTTTCCGAAACCGACTTAACTAACGTTCAAGATGTTGTATACAAAAGTCGGGGATTAGTTCAAATTCTAGCTAAAATTGGCACAATCAAAATCAAACTAGCAGATCAAACCACTATTGAAGTTCAAGGAGTTTCAAAACCCCGAGTTATTCAGCAGTTGATTCTTCGCCTCAAGGCGGAATTCCACGGTTTAGTGCCGTCACTGGACAATCTGACAACCGAGCAGTTGATTATGTTGCTTAAAAACATCCGAAACACTTTAGGAGAACAGCAATTCGCGAAAGCTATTCTAAAAGATTTTGAATAATAGTTTACTTAAAAGGTAAAAATCTGTTATAATATAATCGTATCTAAAAAAGAAAAATAAAGTGGAAGATTTTAAGAAAACTCATAAAAAGTGGCGAAACTTTTTAATTTTTGCTGTTTTGGTAGTGCTTTTATTGATTGGCGGCTTGAATTTTTATCAAAGCTGGTCTCGCACTAAGGAAGTAAACAACGAAATCTCCCAATTGCAGGAAGAAATCAAAAATCTTGAAAAAAACAACAAAGAATTCCAGGAGCTGATTGAATATTTTAATTCTGATGCCTATATTGAAGAGCGCGCCCGACTTGATTTGGGACTGAAAAAAGACGGTGAAAAAGTAGCCGTTATCCCTAAGGGCAATGAAACGGCCGACACCAGATCGCAGGAAACCCAAACAAAAAACCGCTCGAATTTAACTAACCCGCAAAAATGGTGGGATTATTTTTTCAACTAACCTATGGCTAACCCAATTAAAGAAAAAACGCCCGATCTGGACGAAACCGAAATCAGCCGCTTGCGGGATGCTGTCTTAAAATGGGTGGAAGCAAAAAAACAGGTTCCTGTAAGCCAACCAAAGCCCAGCGTCAAAAAACCGGTCAGTCCGAAGCCAAGTTCAGCGGTACTAAAGCCGGCACCAAAGGTTTTGGTAAAACCAGCAGTCTCAAATCAACCGCCCAAAATTGCCTTGCCTGAACCGGACAAAAAAATCAGCCTGCCAAGTCCACGACCGAAAAAACGGCTTAAAAAAATAATAGCGGCTTTAATTGCTTTGTTTATCTTTAGCTTGGTCATTTTTGGTGTCGGGCTATACTACTTTAAGTGGCAAAACCAATTCACTAAAGCGGTAACAAAATTCATCCCATATCCGGTCGCGCTGGTTAACTGGCAGCCGTTATTCTACTATACCTGGCAAGACCAGGTTGATACCCTGTGGAATTTTTACCAACGTGAAGGGGCTAACGATTCGTCGCTTCTTATTCCATCATATTCCGAAACACAAAAGCATATTATTGATAGAATGATTGAACTATCACTCATGAACCAGTTGGCCGACTCTTATGGCGTGAGCGTCAGCGCGGCAGAAGTCAAAGAATATGTTGATTCATTAATTAAAGAAATTGGCAGCCAAGAGGCTTTGGAAAACCAACTTAAAGATTTATACCACTGGAGTTTGGACGACTTTCAGCATGAGATTATTGAACCAGTCCTGCTAAAAAATAAATTAGCTATTGCCATTGTTTTAGACGACCGAATTAACAAAGAGGCTCACGCCAAAATGCAAGAAATTCTGGAAACGCTTCGCAGCGGCGAAAAAACTTTTGAAGAGTTAGCTGAAATATACAGTGAGGACGTCACTGCTTTACAGGGAGGGGATTTAGGTTACTTCAGTCGGGGACAAATGGTTAAGGAGTTTGAAGATGCCGCCTTCAATCTTAAGCCGGGTGAAGTTAGCGATATTGTAAAAACCCAGTTTGGCTACCATCTGATTAAAGTTGAAGAACAATTATTGGACGAAAACGAAACCGTAGTGCAGGTCCGGGCAAAACATATTCTGATCAGGGGCGTTGATTTCAATCAGTTTTTTGAGAATTTCCGCAATCAGGCAAAAGTCTGGCGTTTCGTTAAAATATAGCGTAACTAAAAATCGTATCGTTTTGGAGCCGACCGTGGGAATCGAACCCACAACCTACGGTTTACGATACCGTCGCTCTACCAATTGAGCTAGGTCGGCCAACAAAAAAATACGATTTATTAGTTTGAAATGTCACCACCCAAGCGGGTGAGCGGAGTCGAACCGCCGTCTTCAGCTTGGGAAGCTGACATAATAGCCGTTATACGACACCCGCTTAAGCAGTAACACTTCAAAGTATTTTAGATTATAATTCATTTTTTTAAATAAGAAAAGACCAAAACAAAATGATCATTTTCCGAAATCTAAGCAAAATTTATCCGCCCGATGTGGCCGCTTTAAAAAATGTCAATCTGCACATCAAGCCAAAAGAGTTTGTTTCAATCGTCGGCCGCAGCGGTACCGGAAAGACCACCATGATGAAAATCTTAACTGCCGAAGAAAAGCCGACAAAAGGCAATATCATCGTCGGCGGTTGGGATATTACTAATATTAGGCCGTCTGAAGTTCCTGTCTTGCGCCGTCAAATCGGGGTGGTTTTTCAAGATTTCAAATTATTACATAAAAAAACCGTTTTTGAAAATATTGCTTTTGCGCTCCAAGTTTCCGGCGCGGACCGAAGAAAGATCGACGAAATTATCCCACAAGTCTTAAAAATTGTCGGCCTCAACGGCAAAGAAGACCGCTATCCGATCCAATTGTCCGGCGGCGAACAGCAGCGCGTTGCCATTGCCCGCGCCTTAGTTCATCGGCCAAAAATTCTTATTGCCGATGAACCAACCGGAAATCTGGATTCAATCAACACCCGGGAAATTGTTGATTTACTGCTCAAAATTAATGAGTTTGGAACCACGGTGGTTATGGTTACCCATAACCGAGAAGTAGTTAATTCAATCAACAAGAGAGTTATCACTATTGATAACGGCGAAGTTGTTTCCGATCAAAAAGTTGGTAAATATTTATTATAATCTATGACGCTATCATCACTCTACCGAGTTATCATTTTTGCCTGGCAAAGCTTTTGGCGCAACATCTGGCTTTCGCTGGTTACTATTACCATCATCGTCCTGACATTTGTATCAATAAACTTTTTAATCGTGGTCAACATCATTACTGATTCGGCAATTGAAATTGTCAAAAACAAAGTTGACGTCAGCCTTTACTTTCGTCCTGATGTAACTGAACCGCAAGTTTTAGAAGTCAAAACTTATTTATCATCATTAACCCAGGTGCGAGAAATTGGGTATGTTTCACAGCAACAAGCGCTGGAAAATTTCCGCCAACAGCATCGCCAGGACACCAACATCATTGAATCACTTGCCGAACTGGAGGAAAATCCAATCGGTGCGACCTTACAGGTAAAAGCAAAAAACATTCAAGATTATCCAGAAATTATTGACGTTTTGAATAATTCAAAATATAACAATTTGATCCTGGATAAAAACTACGATGACCACAAAGTATATATTGAAAAAATCAAAAACTTTTCCGACAATATCAAAACTATCGGCTTGTTTACTTCAGGAACCTTCGCTCTGATAGCACTGCTGATTGTTTTTAACACCATCCGAGTTGCAATCTATACTCATCGTCAAGAAATTGCCATCATGAAGCTGGTCGGCGCCACTAATTGGTTTATTAAAGCGCCGTTTCTAGTTGAGGCAATTTTTTATGGCGTTATTTCCTGTATTATCAGTATTGCTGTTGTGTATCCGGCGATTGGGTTAATTCAACCTTATGTTAATAATTTCTTTTTAACTGAAGAGTTTAACATCACTGGATATTTCAACGAAAACTTTTTCCTGATATTTGGACTGGAAATTTTGGTGATTATTTTCCTCAATATTGTCAGTAGCAGCATCGCCATGAGGAGGTATTTAAAAGTCTAATTTAGACACTTAATTGACTATTGACAGTGGAAAAAAATTCACTTAAGGTATAGAATTGTAAAATCAGTTTTGGAAAACTACAAAAGTCAGTTTAGGGGTAAAGTCTTAGCAAGGCGCACCCCGCACTAGTGCTCGGGGGTCGTCTAATGGTAGGACAGCGGGTTTTGGTCCCGTCAATCTAGGTTCGAATCCTGGCCCCCGAGCAGTGGTGCGGGGCACATAACAAGTTTATTTTTAAACTTACATACTATATGGAAATCCTAAATTATATTTGGGAATTCTATCTCTATATACCGCTATTCAACTTCTTAGTCTGGCTATACCTGACCTATTCTTGGTTTAATCTTGGTATTTCAGTCATTATTCTTACCATCCTTCTTCGGTTTGCCCTTTTGCCATTTAGCATCTTGACCGAGAAGGGGAAACTAGTCAGCATGAACTTGGGCAAGGAAGTAGCCGAGATCAAAAAAGATTTTGCCAATGACCCGGTTAAACAAAAGCAGATGATCAGGAATCTGTTAAAGAAGAAAAAGATTCGGCCGTGGGCCAAAGCCATTGTTTTAGGAGTGCAAGGTCTTGTCTTGCTCTTGCTGTATCAGGTTTTTTTGGGCGGTATTAATACCGAAGCCAAACTGCATCTTTTATACCCCGACATTCCGCGACCGGATTTTATCAACACCAAATTTTTATGGTTTGATATCGCTCAGCAGGACTTAGTTGCTTCAGCGCTAGTTGCTGGCTACATTTTTGCTCAAAGCCTGATTGGCGCCTATAACCGCAAAGGTAAGCTGTCAAAAAAAGAGCAAATCTTTCTGATTTTTTTCCCGGCATTTATCTTTTTAATTCTGGCGGTGCTGCCGTCGGTTAAATCAATTTTCGTTTTGACATCATTCATTTTTTCCTCTATAATATCAATGTTTACGGCTATTATTAAAATAATGATAACGCAGGCTAAGAAAAAGCCTCAAAGCTCATAAAACCATATGTCTGACGAAGGTTTGGATAAGCTAATGTACTCATTTGTTGTCGAAGACGTCCTGAAAGGATTTTTTATTCACGTCCCACCAGGATATGTCGCGGCAGTATACGATTTGGGCCGGGGGGTCTTGAAAAAAATCTATAAACCGGGCCTCCATCTCAAAATCCCGTTTTGGCAAAAAGCCAAACTGTTTAATACCCAGACGCTTGAGTACGATATCAATAAAAAATTTGATGCTGATAAACCGGAGCTGCTCGGCGACCTGCCGATAACTGCCACCAGCAAAGACGGCAAAAAAATTTCAATTGAAGGCACAATTCTGATGCGGCTTGATCCGGAACAAATCCCGGAAATTTGGCAGGGGATTGGCGAAAAATTTGTTGAAAAAATTATTCGTCCGACTATTCAAAGCCGAATGAGAATGATCGCCGCCAAATACGACCTCCACGAGATTTCCACCAGTAAGCGCGGCGATGTCGAAGTTGATTCCCGCCAAGAGCTTGAACGGATTTTATACCCGCGCGGAATCTTTGTTGAAAATGTTTTACTTAAAGAAGTCTATTAACACTAACAGTTTCAAAAACCCCGGGCTCCAAGCCCGGGGTTTTATCTTAAACTTAAATAAATATGAAAGAGTTAATTATTGCATCTAATAATCCGGGCAAGATTGAAGAAATCAACAATGTTTTAAAAGGCTTGAATATTACCATTAAAACTGTTCGAGAAGCCGGCCTCACTGAAGAAGCGCTGGAAGACGGGACCACTCTTGAAGAAAATGCTCTTAAGAAAGCTCATTTCGTCGCGAAACGCCTGGGCACATGGGCGGCCGCTGACGATACTGGCCTTTGTATTGAAGCTTTGAATGGCGCACCCGGTGTTTATAGCGCTCGTTGGGCGGGTGAAGGTGCTGACGAAAAAACGATGATTGATTTTGCTTTAAATAAACTAGCCGACGTACCAGCCGGTAAGCGCCAAGCATATTTTGAAACAGTAGTTGCCCTAGTAAGCCCAACGGGGGAGCACTGGCTGTTCTCGGGTAAATTACCTGGACAGATTGCTTTTGAAGCAAAAGGTAAACTGCGGCCAAAACTACCCTATAGCATGATTTTTATTCCCGATGGATTCACTAAGACTTTTTCTGAAATGACTGATGAAGAAAAAAATTCTGTCAGCCACCGCAGTATCGCTTTTAGAAAACTCAAAGAATTCCTCAAAGAAAAAAGCCACGAGGGTGTGGCTTAAGGTAACACTAGCTATAAAGAACTTCGGCGATCTCCACTGCCGTTAGCGCCGCACCACGCAACAACTGGTCGCCGCAAACCCACAGCAGAATGTCGCCATTCGGAGTCACTCGAATCCGGCCGCATCCAACTTCTTCTCGTCCCTCCATGTTTAATGGCATGGGGTAGATGTGCGAAGCCACATCGTCCAAGACAACAACACCGAAACTTTCGCTCAGCAGTTGGCGTACTTCTCCAACAGAAGGGCTGGCGTCGACTTGAACGGTCAGCACTTCGCTGTGGCACCGGCGAACCGGAACGCGGATGCAGGTTGCGTAAAACGGCACAGTGTCCTTGAACAGGATTTTACGGCTCTCCCAAGCGGTTTTCATTTCCTCTTTGGTGAAACCGTCCCATTCAGCTTGAGCAACGTCAATGCGTGCCAAGAGATTGCCGGCCAAAGGATACGGCGTGGAACCGGTGGAACCGCTAGACGGCGGCAGACCGTTTTGAGCCCAGTAAGAGGTCTGGGCATCAAGATCGTCAAGCGCTTGCTTGCCCGCACCCGAGGCCGCCTGATATGACGCGAGGTCAACTCGCTGAATCGACCACGCGTGGTGAATCGGCGCCAAGGGCATCAAGGCAATTGACGTCGTACAGTTTGGGCATGCGATAAGACGCTTGCCGATCATGTCCCTCTTGTTGATTGAGGGAATAACCAACGGCACGTTGTCATCATACCGGAAAGCCGAACTAAGATCGATTATGACCGAACAGTTGTTGGCTCCCAAGATTTGAGGAATCCACTCGCGGCTGACACCAGCGCCAGCAGCCATAAACACCAGTTCCGCGTCGCGGAACAAATCAAGTTCCAGACCGGTGATAACTGTGTCACCAACCGGCGTCTTGATTGTTTCGCCAACCGAGCTGCGGCCGGCGACAACCAGGTTAAGCGGCTTAATTTCATGCCGCCCCATGGTTTCCAACAATACTCGGCCGACCATTCCTGATCCGCCAACCACGACTGTTTTTCCGATTTGCATAATGATCATGCTCCCTAGGGTTGCAAAAAAGGACAAACAAATAGTAGGATTATCTTAATAAAAATCGGCCCTTTTTGTCAATTAAGTAAAACCGAATACATTTTGTATTCACTTATTTTTTTATTCAATCTAAGTTATCCACCGTTTTTTTAACTATACTTTTTAGGAGGTAATTTCCGAAAACCTTGTCAAGTTTTTTTGTGAAAAAACTGTGTATTATTTAGTACTAGATAAAACCAACAAAAACCAGCCGGGAAGCACTTGTCAATTTAATTTCCATTTGCTAAACTATTCTTACTTATCACTTATATGGTTAGTCAAAAAAATAAAAATCGGCTTATCGCTCTAGCTATTCTCATTATGGCAGTCACAGCCATCTTTTTAGATTTCCCTGGAACATTTAAAAAGATTGGTATTCCACTGCCTGGTTTTTTAGATGTTCCATTCCGACTTGGACTTGATCTGCAGGGTGGCACTCACTTGATTTACCAAGCAGACGTTTCAAATTTACCGGAATCAGAGCGGGCAAGCGCCGTTGAAGGAGTACGCGACGTTATTGAACGCCGAGTCAATGCTTTTGGTGTTGCCGAACCAAGTATTCAAACTACCAAAGCCGGCGATACTTGGCGAGTCATTGTAGACTTGGCCGGAGTTACCGATGTTAACCAGGCTATCAGCATGATTGGCGAAACCCCATTATTAGAATTTAAAGAAGCAAATCCAAATCCAACTATTACCTTAACACCCGAACAGCAACAGCAGCTTGATACGTTCAATCAGGAAGCAAAAACCAAGGCTGAGGGGTTGTTAGCCAAAGTCCTTGAACCGGGAGCTGATTTTGCAGAAATTGCCAAAACCAACAGCGAAGATCCGGGCAGTGCATCAAACGGTGGAGACCTGGGCTTTGTTCCTCGTGGCTTGTTCGTGCCTGAATTTGAATCAGTTTGTTTTGACAAACTCAAAGTTGGCGAAACATCGAAAGAATTGGTAAAAAGTCCTTTCGGTTACCACATCATCAGAAAAGAGGGGGAAAACGGTGCGGGTGAAGATTATACCGCCAACTGCCGCCACATTATGATTACGACCCGAACCGAAAAAGACTTTGCTGCTGGTGACGATGAGTGGCTCTACACCGGCCTCACCGGAACTCAGCTTAAACGAGCCAGCGTTGAATTTGATCCAAATACCCAGATCCCTCAGGTGTTGCTTGAATTCAACGATGAGGGTAAAAACCTTTTTGCCGAAATCACCAAAAAGAATATCGGCAAGCCGGTTGCTATTTTCTTAGACGGTGAAGCAATCAGCGTTCCGACTGTTCAAAATGCCATTACCGACGGCCGAGCTGTTATTAGCGGCAATTTTAAAATCAACGAGGCAAAATTATTGGCTCAGCGCCTTAACGCCGGCGCGTTACCGGTACCAATTCAGCTTATTTCTCAGCAAACCATCGGCGCTTCTTTAGGAAACCAGTCTGTCCAAAAAAGCCTTAACGCCGGAATCATTGGTTTGATTGCTGTTGCTTTATTCATGATTGTTTATTATCGGTTGCCGGGTATAACTGCAGTTTTAAGCTTACTGTTTTATGCAGTAATCATCTTGGCAGTTTTCAAATTAGTGCCTGTCACTTTAACGCTGTCAGGAATTGCCGGATTTATTCTCTCGCTTGGCATGGCAGTGGACGCAAACATTTTGACGTTTGAGCGACTACGCGAAGAACTTAAAGATAAAAAAATCTTACCGATTGCCATTGATGAAGGCTTTAAACGATCATGGCCGTCCATTTTTGACGGTAACACATCAACGCTAATTACTTGTTTTATCCTAATTGCATTTACCACCAGCGTCGTCAAGGGTTTTGCCATCACTTTAGCTATCGGAATTGCCATCAATCTTTTTTCGGCAACAGTAGTTACTAAACTGATCTTAAAATCAGTTGCCCGCCTAAAGCCGTTTGGCTCACTGTGGCTGTATGGCGTCAAGAAATAATTTTATGATTATCAAATATCGAAAAATCTGGTTTTTCCTCTCTGGCACGGCGGTACTTGCCAGCATTCTTGCCTTTGCCATCGTCGGCTTAAAGTGGGGAATTGACTTTACTGGCGGCAGCTTAGTTGAAGTAGAATTTTCCGTTACCCGCCCATCAAACGACGCAGTCAACCAAGTCCTGACATCTGTAGGTATTGATAATGCCACCATCCAGCCGGTTGAAGACACCAAAATGGTTATGCGATTTAAAGAAATCGATGAAGCCACCCACCAAAAATTGCTGACGGCCCTAGAAGATAAATTCAAACCTGAATTAAATCTTGAAGGTGCTGCCGAGGCGGGGATTGTGGTTGATACTAAAAATGCCGTTCAGGAAACTAGATTTGATTCTATCGGACCAAGTCTCGGACAAGAACTTAAAGAAAAAACCGTTTGGGCGATTATTATTGCGCTTATTGCCATCATCAGTTACGTTGCCTGGGCTTTCCGTAAAGTCTCAAAGCCGATTGCTTCCTGGAAATATGGCCTCATCGCCATCCTTGCCTTGTTTCACGATATTATTATTACCATCGGCGTTTTCACTTTATTGGGAAAATTCTACGGCCTAGAAGTCAACGCGCCGTTTGTCGCCGCCTTACTTACCATTCTTGGTTATTCAGTTAACGACACCATTGTGGTGTTTGACCGAACCAGAGAAAACTTAGTCAGACGCATTGGCGAAAATTTTGCCCAAATTGTTCAGGAAAGCCTTAACGAAGTCATTGTCCGATCAATCAACGCCTCCTTTACCGTGTTGATAGTATTATTCGCCATTTTGTTAATTGGTGGCTCAACACTGCGAGATTTCACCCTAGCCTTGATTATTGGCGTAGCCGTTGGATCATATTCTTCAATTTTCTTAGCCAGCCCGTTACTGGTAGTCTGGGAAAAATGGATGTCCAAAAAGTAAACTGTTAATTTTGTAGTATTATAAAAAATCCGGGCAAATCCCGGATTTTTAAATAACTAAAATTAAAATAGAAAAATAATTTATCAGTCAAGACTTGACGATATTTATGTTTTATGATATACTAAAAACAATTTAAAAAAAGTGATTTATTACATTAACTGATAAACCAATAATTTTAGCTTAATTTAGCAAAATTTAAAACAGATTTCACTAACTAACCCTATGACAGGTCAAAACTCAATTCTAGATAAAATCATCGAAAGTCAGGAAAAACAGCAAGCCGCTTCATTTAATTTAAGCGAATTGGTAAACAGCCTACTTAAGAACTTATCAAGCAAAGAAAGCGACATTTTAAGCCGCCGTTTTGGCTTAATGGGGCGAGAAAAAGAAACTTTAGAGCAAATTGGAAAATATTACAACATTACTCGGGAACGAATTCGTCAAATTGAGACTGCTACTATTAAAAAATTAGCTGAACTAAAAGAACTAAAGGGGGAAGTAGACAGCGCCTCACAGTATGTTACTCATCTATTAGAAAATCATGGCGGTGTTATGGAAGAAAAATTCCTGCTTGATAAAATCAGCCAGTCAGCTGCCGACGAACAGCACCAGCGCTCAAGCCAGTTTATCTTAAATCATTTATTGCGGGATAAAATTGAAGGTGTCAAGCCAGACGCTGATGTTTTGCCGGGCTATAAGCTCCCGGTTGTTTCTTTGGATGTTGTTAAGGCCGCCATTAAAGAGCTGGTAGAAATGATTGATCAGCAAAAAAAGCTTCTTACTAGCGAAGAAATTTTAGACAGTTTCCGCAACTCCAACTTTTATTTGTCAAACAAAGACCAAATTACCGCCCTTAAACTTGGCACTCTTGAAGAAAATGAGGATATCGACAACATTATTCACTCGTTCTTGAGAATTGCCAAACGAGTTGACCAAAATATTTTGGGCGAGTGGGGATTGAACAACTGGAATACCGTCAAACCAAAGCGCATGAGCGACAAGGTGTATCTTGTTTTGAAGAAGCACGGTAAACCGCTCCATTTCACTGACATTACCAACCTGATTAACCAGGAAAAATTTGACAAAAAAATTGCATACCCAGCCACTATTCACAATGAATTAATCCTGGACGACCGTTATGTTCTAGTCGGCCGCGGTATTTATGCACTACAAGAATGGGGCTACAAACCGGGCACCGTTATTGATACGATTATTGAAATTTTGACCAAAGCCGGTAAACCAATGACCAAAGAAGAAATCGTCAAAGCCGTCTTAGACCAAAGAATGGTTCGAAAAAGCACCATCTATCTTGCTTTAACCAATAAAGACAAGATCAAAAAACTCCCTGATGGTCGCTATACCATCAACTAAATTTCTGGTAAAATAAAACCAAAAGAAAAAAATAATTAAGTTTATGGAAATTGACTTAACTGGGGTTCCAATTAATAACCCAATTGCTTTTGCCTGGTGGTTTTTTAGGGCTGTTGGTTGGATATACCCGGTTTTTTTGTTTTGTTATGGTTTAATTTTGGCCTACCAAAATTGGCTTCGCAATAACTACCGCAAACAACGAAAATACATTCTGCTGGCAATTGACATCCCAAAAAATAATGAACAAACACCCCGGGCGGTTGAAAACATTTTTTCCCACTTGTCTGGAGCTCATCAGCCTTTAAAATGGTACCAGAACTGGTGGACTGGCGAAATCAAAGACAGCTTTAGTTTTGAAATTGTCAGTATCGGCGGCTATATTCAATTTATCGTTCACTTAGTCGACAAATACCGCGATTTAGTGGAAGCGGTAATTTATGCCCAATACCCCGACGCTGAAATCACCGAGATTGAAGATTACACCAAACATTGGAACATTAAATTCCCTAATGACAAATATAATCTCCTTGGTTCTGAAATTGTCTTAGCAAAAAATCAATATTACCCGATTATTACTTACAAAGAGTTTGAGGATTCGGTCGCCGGTGACATTAAAGACCCGATGGCTTCAATCCTTGAGGCCATGACCAGGATCGGACCTGGTGAAGAAATGTGGCTGCAGTACGTAATTACGCCAGCCGATAATGACTGGGGCGAAGGCGCTAATTCCTTAATGGAAAAATTAAAAGGCGCCAAGGTTGAACACAAAAAAACCATTCTTGATTATCTTTTTGATATTCCCAATTTTATTTTGGAAGGACTTAACCCCGCTCCAGCAAGTGATTCCGGCGGCGCGGCGGCTCCGCCAAACCAGATAATCTATCTAACCCAGGGAGAAAAAGATACTATCGGCGCCATTGAACACAAAACCGGTAAAATCGGTTTTCATGCCCGGATCAGATTTATTTATATCGCCGAAAAAAGGCTTTACACGCCAGCTCGCGGTTCAAGCGGGCTGTATGGAGCATTTAAACAATTCAACGATCTTGGCTTAAATTCGCTCAAACCGGATGCTAAAACCTACACCGGCGGTATTGTTTTTTTCAAACAGCGTCGCTTAATCAGCCGACGTAACCGTATTTTGTATCGCTATAAAAGCCGCGGTCACTGGCTAAGCCCCGGGGACTACGGTAAAATTCTTAATACTGAAGAATTAGCCAGCTTATGGCACTTCCCATTGTTAACCGTCAAAGCACCGTTAGTTAAGAAAACCGAAGCCAAGCGATCCGAAGCGCCAATTGGGTTGCCGGTTGAAACACGCATCCCACACGTGCGTCCTGATGACCCAAGTCTTAAATCTGAACCACCCAGGAATCTTCCAACTGCTTAACCAATATGCCTGAAGACAAAAATCAAAAAAAATCAGACGAAATGGTGCTGCTCGGCGAAACGAACTTTCGCAATCAACGAGTACGGTTTGGCATCAAAAAAGATGACCGGCGGCGGCACATGTACATCATCGGAAAAACCGGTATGGGCAAGTCAACCGTTATGGAAAACATGATCATCCAGGATATCCAAAACGGCTCCGGCGTTGCCTTGGTTGATCCGCATGGTGACTTCGCCGAAAAAATTCTTGACTTTATTCCCAGCCACCGCATTAACGACGTGGTGTACCTTAATCCGGCTGATATCCAGCATCCGGTTGCTTTTAACGTCATGGAATCTGTCTCTGAAGAACACAAGCACTTGATCGCTTCAGGGCTTGTTGGCGTCTTCAAAAAACTGTGGGCCGACTCCTGGGGACCTCGCTTGGAATACCTGCTTCGTAACGCCATTTTAGCACTCTTGGATTACCCCGGTAGCACGCTGCTTGGAGTAATGAGGATTTTGGTGGACAAAAACTATCGCAAAAAAGTAATCACCAAGATCCAAGACCCGGTAGTCAAGGCCTTTTGGGTTGAGGAATTTTCAAAATATCCGCAGCAGTTCCAGGTTGAGGCTGTTGCCCCAATTCAAAACAAAGTCGGACAGTTTCTATCCACGGCAATGATCAGAAATATCGTCGGCCAGGTGAAATCTTCTTTTGATTTGCGCGAAATCATGGATAATCAAAAAATCCTGATTATGAACCTGTCCAAAGGCCGAATTGGCGAAGACTCATCAGCCTTACTCGGAGCCATGATGATTACCAAAATTCAATTGGCCGCCATGAGCCGAATTGATATTAAAGAAAACGAACGAAAAGATTTTTATCTATACGTCGACGAATTTCAGAACTTTGCCACCGAATCATTCGCCAGTATTTTATCTGAGGCCCGGAAATACCGCCTCGACTTAATCATCGGACATCAATACATTGAACAGCTTGATGAAATGGTTCGGGCCGCCGTGTTTGGCAACGTAGGAACATTAATGTGTTTTCGCGTCGGTGCGGCTGATGCTGAAGCGCTGGCAACTGAATTTGCGCCATATTTTGTTGAAGAAGATCTGGTTAATCTCACCAAGTATGACGTCTACTTAAAACTGATGATTGACGGTGTTGCTTCAACTCCGTTTTCGGCGACCACCTTGCCGCCGCTTGACACACACCTTCACGCTCATAATCGCGAAAAAGTTATCAACGTCTCGCGTGAACGCTATGCCAAACCTCGCGAAGTGGTTGAAGACAAAATCAGCCGCTGGACCGGCGTAGATGGAGGCGGAGAAGAGGAATCTGACGGCAACCAAAAAACAACTACTAGCACCCCCTCGCAAGATGAAAAAAACCACCGCCCAAACGACGGTAAAAAGAAACGTGACGATGACCGAAAAGGCAAAAAATCAAAAGAAAAAGAAACTTACACGGTTAACTGTTACGAGTGCGGTAAACCAACCGAAATTACTTTTAAGCCAGATGGTCTGCGCCCGGTTTACTGTCCAACTTGTTTTAAAGAAATTCGCGAACGGTTGATGAAGGGCGAGGAAAGCGTCGAGACTGCCGCTGAGGCGCTGCCTGAACCGCAGCCGGAAATTTCACTTTCCGAAGCGCTCACTAAACCGCCACAAGCGTTCGAAAAAAAACGTTCAGAGCAACCACCGGCGGCAACTCCGGCAAAACCAATGACCATTCACCAGCTGATCAAGAAAAAAATTGAAGAAAATGCCAATCCAAATACTAATCAGGAAATCAACGAACTGCAGCAAATCAAACCCGGTGAAGTGATAAAATTTTAGTTAGTCCGACTGGTACTAAATTGACTTTTTTAGGCTCATCTACTAAGATGGAGCTACTGTAACATCTCAATTAAATTTTCGTCTTAATTGATGATGATTCTTGATTAAGAATAAGGCTTAATCTTTTTTATTTTATGAAAGCAACAATTATTGGTACCGGTTATGTCGGATTAACCACCGGCGTTTGTTTGGCGGATTTTGGCCACGATATTATCTGTGTTGATAATAATTTGGAAAAAGTTGAAAAATTGAACCGCGGCGAATCGCCAATCTTTGAGCCGGGCCTAGAAGAATTAATCGTTAAAAATAAAACCGCCGGACGCCTGACATTTACTAGCGACATCAAACCGGCGATTTTAAATTCAGAAATAATTTTTATTTGCGTCAACACGCCGCCAAAAGCCGACGGCCAAGCCGACCTGAAATATGTTGAAGCCGTTGCCAGAGAAATTGCGCAAACCGTCAACGGTGACTACAAGGTTATTGTTGATAAAAGCACTGTCCCGGTTCGCACCGCCGAAAAAGTCAAAGAAATCATTGATCGCTACAGCAGTTCAAAAGCTAAATTTGATGTTGTCTCCAATCCTGAATTTTTACGTGAGGGTACTGCCGTTAAAGACACATTGGAACCAGATCGCTTGGTTATCGGCGTTGACAGCGAACCGGCAAAAACTAAAATGCTTGAACTCTATAAACCGCTGATCGATAAAACAAACTGCCCGGTCAAAATTGTTTCTGTTCGCAGTGCGGAATTGATTAAACACGGAGCTAACACTTTTTTGGCGGCAAAAATCTCTTTTGCCAATCTGATCGCTCAAACGTGCGAAGAAGCCGGCGCTGACGCCTTGGAAGTCCTTGAAGCAATTGGCCTTGATGAACGTATCGGTCGGCAATTTCTCAAGCCAGGCATCGGTTTTGGGGGCAGCTGTTTTCCTAAAGACATCGCTGCCTACAAAAAAACTTTAGAAATTTTGGGTATTGATCCGATTTTTGTGGAAGCAATCGAAAAAATTAATGATCACGCCTGGCAGCGTTTTATCCATAAAATTGAAAAGCAACTTTGGGTGTTAGACGGAAAAACCATTGGCGTTCTAGGCCTGGCGTTTAAACCAGACACTGATGATATTCGTAATGCCCCCGCTTTAAAAATTATTCAAAAACTAAAACAAGACGGCGCCCATATCAAAGCTTACGATCCTGAAGCTCAGGAGAACACTAAAAAGGTGCTGACTGACATTGAATACTGCCAAAATCCTTATGATGTCGCCGCGCAAAGCGAAGCGTTGGTGATTTGTACTGAATGGGATGAATTTAAAAAGCTTGACTTAGAAAAAATTAAAAGTCTAATGACCACTCCGATTATCTTTGACGGCCGAAATATCTTTGACCCAAAAACTGCTCAGTCGGCCGGCTTTCAATACTTTGGCATCGGCCGTTAAATCCAATAACTAACAAAAACGGGACTTTGTCCCGTTTTTTTGGTATAATTCATCTATTATGAAGAATTTCATTCTTGCCGTATCAATGTTTTGTGGCACCGTCATTGGCGTCGGGATGTTTGGTCTGCCATACGTCGCAGCTAAAGTCGGCTTCATGCCGGTCCTGATTTACTTTGGCGTCATTGGCTTAGTTATGATGGTAATACAGCTAATGTATGGCGAAATTTGCCTACGAACTAGAGAAGAACACCGCCTACCCGGCTACGTGGAAATTTACCTAGGTAAAAAATATAAATTCTTGCCGATTCTCAGCAACTCAGTCGGTTTATACGGAGCAAACCTGGCCTACATCCTGGTTGGCGGCACTTTTTTGGCGAATCTGTTAATACCGATTTTTGGCGGGGGATTGTTTACCTATCACATGATCTTTTTTGCCGTGGGAGCGCTGCTTATTTATTCGGGCAGCGGTACCATTGCCAAATCGGAGTTCGTTAGCATGGCCGTATTCTTTTTGGTACTGCTGTTCTTGGCGGTCAAAAGTTTACCACAGATTGATATTTACAACCTATTAGAAAGCGACTTAAGTTTCAAAAACCTGATTCTGCCGTATGGAGTCATTCTTTTTTCACTGTCTGGTATGTCTGTTATTCCGGAAACCAGAGAAATCTTAAAAACCAAATTTGAGCGTTTAAAAAACGTCATCATTTTAGGCACCCTGATTCCAATCATAACGTACCTCATCTTTATTATCACTGTTTTGGGTGTGACGGGCGCCAACACCAGCACCGATGCGCTCAGCGGCCTAGTACCATTTTTTGATAAAAAATTCCTTGCCGCCGGGTTTATCTCTGGAATTATTGCCACCTTCACTTCGTATTTAACTATCGGCACCACTATTAAAAAAATCTTGTGGTATGATCTAAAATTATCGCACCTCATCTCTTCCGGACTTGCAATCTTTGTACCGCTGGCACTCTACTTACTGGGACTACAAAATTTCTTGACCATCGTCGCATTCACCGGCGCGGTGACTATGGGTATTGATGTGGTTTTAATTGCACTGGTCTACCTCAAGGCTCAGAAACTCGGCGATCGCAAACCGGAATATCAGGCGCTGGTTCCCAAAACTGCATTGTATTTTCTAATCGGCTTATTTCTGATTGGTGTCGTGCTGAATTTGTTTCCACTATAAACAGTTGGTTCAAAGTAAAAACCCCCGACGTCGGGGGTTTTTACTAGAAAGAATTTCTTTCTTAGAGATTACATTTCTTCAGCATCTTCATCTGAAGATTCATCATCGTCGCCATCCATGTCTTCGTCCATATCGCCATCCATTTCTTCATCCATTTCTTCTTCTGGAGTGGTCATTGGTTCGTCGAAAATCATTAGGATTTTCTCCTTAAAAGTTTCCGGAGTCTTTGGCTCATACGAGCGTAAAAAAAAGATAACCAGAAACATTAATTATTAGTTATCAACTTCTTAAATAAGTCTATCAAAACAGGGGTATATTGTCAATAGTAATTGGGGATTATTTTAGGTATTGAAATTTGCTAAAATATAAGGTATAGTACAGTATCAATTTATGAAACTAAACAAATCAAACGGCAAAAAAGTTTGTATTGCAATGTCCGGCGGCGTTGATTCTTCGGTTGCCGCGGCGCTACTTAAAGAACAAGGCTATGAATGCGTTGGTGTTTTTTTGAAACTCTGGAGCGAAGCTGAAGAAAACACCAGAAAGCTTGGCATTGAAAATAAATGCTGTTCAGTTGATTCTTTCAACGACGCCCGACGCATCGCTCATCAACTCGGCTTTCCGATTTATACTATCAACGTTCGCGAATCATTCAAGCAGATGGTTGTTGATCAATGGCTGGAAAGCTACCGCGAAGGAAAAACTCCCAACCCGTGTATTAATTGCAATCGCCTCATTAGATTTAACGTAATGCTAAAACGCGCCGAACAGCTTGGATGCGATTATCTGGCAACCGGACATTACGTCAAACTGGAAACCGGCAAAGACGGCACCATTAAACTGATTGCCGGCGACGATAAAAATAAAGACCAATCATATTTCTTATACACCATGACCCAGGAACGATTAAAAAAATTAATGTTCCCGGTCGGTCATTTGACCAAACCGGTAGTACGCGAAATCGCCAAAAAATTCAACCTGGAAGTCCATAAAAAACCCGAGAGTCAGGAAATCTGTTTTATTTCTGAAAAAACTCACTACTCATTTTTACAACGACACCTCAACCTTAAACCTGGTCCGATTAAAAATCTGGACGGCAAAGAGCTTGGTCGCCACGATGGCTTGCCGCTGTATACCCTTGGCCAGCGCCAGGGTATTAAAATCGGCGGACCAGGCGGACCATATTATGTTGTCAAACTGGACCATAAAACTAACACGCTTTACGTTTCCAACAATGCCAATGATCCGCTGATCATGACCACTAAATTCGCCATCAAAGATCCTACTTGGATCAGCGGCAAGCGCCCGGGCGCAAACGAAAACTATGGAATTAAAATTCGCCACCAGGCTTCAATCATCCCGGCAACTATTGATGAAAATAATATCGTTACGCTCAAAGAACCGGCCCGTGCCGTAATGACCGGACAGTCCGCAGTGTTCTACCAAGACAAACAAGTGCTGGGCGGCGGAGTTATTTCCAAAATTGACATTTCCTAAATTTTAGGCTTTAATACCTCCTAGGTAAGGAGGGTGTCGACAATGAACAAAGTCATTTCGGCGCTGATGGTCCCAACTTTGCTGGTTTTAGCAGTCGGTTGCAGTGGAGGCTGTGCCACCACTGGTAAACCGTCGGTCTTAACCGAGCGACAAATCAAGCGAATGGTCATCTTCAAAAATGACCAACAATGCGAATTTTTGGTAACCGATCCCGAAGGGGAAATGTTTTTGACGGTGATCACACCTGAAGAAAACGTCGAGGAATTTTCCCCGAAGGTCCACACCATGATCATTTTCAGCGACAGCACTGAGACCCCCGGATTCAAGAACATCGCCTTTGCGGCAACCGTCAAGCTCGACGCTGCCGAGCAAGAAATGACTGTCACCATTGTGGACTATTACCGTATCAACCAGCTCATGTTCCAAATGCTGGTTGAAAAATACAATATCATTCACATCGACGAAGAAGACATTTCCGCTCAGGAAAACGAAGACACCGAACCCGAAGAAGAGGGCACGGTAAAACCCTCAAACAGCAACGTCGCCTGACGCGGGCCGCACCTTTTTGTTCTCATACTCCCCATGGGGAGTTTTTTCTTGAAAAAAAACACTATTTATACTACAATCCCTGTATTATGACCGCCGAAAAACTACGCGAAACATATCTACAATTTTTTGAAACGAAGGGCCACACGATTATCCCTTCAGCTTCTTTGATTCCCGAAAATGACCCGACTGTTTTGTTCACCACCGCCGGCATGCACCCATTAGTTCCATATCTGCTTGGCCAAAAACATCCGGCCGGCACACGCCTGACTGATGTTCAAAAATGTATTCGCACTGGCGACATTGATGAAATCGGCGACGGCTGGCATCTGACTTTTTTTGAAATGCTGGGCAACTGGTCGCTGGGAGACTATTTTAAAAAAGAAGCAATTGAATTTAGTTTTGAATTTTTAACAAAAAAATTAAAACTGCCTGTCAATAAACTCGCGGTTAGCTGTTTTGCCGGCGAGACCGAAAATAATATTTCTAAAGACGAAGAGTCAGCCGCGATCTGGCAGGCGCTTGGCATCCCCAAAGCCCGTATTGCCTTTTTAGGACGTGAAGACAACTGGTGGGGCCCGGCCGGACAGACCGGTCCATGCGGTCCGGACACTGAAATGTTTTATTGGACGGGCGAGGCAGACGCGCCGGAAAAATTTGATTCGTCCGACAAGCACTGGGTGGAAATCTGGAATGACGTTTTTATGCAATATAATAAAACTGCTGACGGCTCTTACGTTGAACTGGCGCAAAAAAATGTGGACACCGGTATGGGTCTGGAACGCACCACCGCCATCTTAAACAGCCTGCAGTCAGTGTATGAAACGGAATTGTTTACCCCGATTATTAAAAAAATTAAAGAATTATCCAACACCGACAACGTCCAATCAATCAGAATTATCGCCGACCACTTGCGCACCGCCACTTTTATCTTGGGCGACCAAAAGGGCGTTACGCCGTCTAACATTGAACAAGGCTACGTGCTGCGCCGCCTAATCCGGCGCGCCATCAGACATGGCAAAATGATTGGCATTAGCAACAACTTCACTGTTGAAATCGCTAAAATCGTCATCAAACACTACGCCAAATATTACCCGGAACTCGACGAAAACAAAAGCTTTATCGAAAAAGAATTGGCAGCCGAAGAAGATCGCTTCACCCAAACGCTGGAAAAGGGCTTGAAAGAATTTGCCAAACTTTCCGGCAAAGACATTTCCGGGCGCGATGCGTTTATTCTATTTGCTTCTTACGGTTTCCCACTGGAAATGACTTTGGAACTAGCCAAAGAAAAGGGGATTAAAGTTGACACTAAAGGTTTTGACGAAGAATTTGATAAACATCAAGAACTGTCCCGCACCGCTTCGGCTGGAAAATTCAAAGGTGGTCTGGCGGATCACTCGGCTGAAACCACCAAACTTCATACCGCCACCCATTTACTGCTGGCCGCTTTGCGCCAGGTGCTTGGCAATCACGTTTATCAAAAAGGTTCAAACATCACTGCTGAACGCCTGCGGCTTGATTTTTCACACCCCGACAAAATGACTCCTGAACAAATCAAACAAGTTGAAGACCTCGTCAACGAGCAAATCCGCAAACAAACGCCAGTCACCTGGCAGGAAGTCAGCATTGATGAAGCTAAGAATCAGGGAGCAATGGGAGTATTTGAACATAAATATGCCGATCGGGTAAAAGTCTACACCATTGGCGACTTCAGCAAAGAAATCTGCGGCGGTCCCCACGTCAACAACGTTTCTGAACTAATTGCTTTCAAAATCACCAAGGAAGAAGCTTCAAGCTCCGGCGTTCGCCGGATCAAAGCCACTGTTGGCTAACAAGCCTTGTTTTGCTAAGCTTATACACACCAACCATCCAAACTTAAGGAGGGTTACTGCTATGCTCATAGCAACATTGGCACCGATTGCTCGTGAAGCCTTTGCGATTATTGTAGCGGTTGGGATTGGAACCGTCCTTTACATTGCCTACAACCGTTGCGAGGAAAACGAACGGATTGATCGGGAAAACCGGGAAAAGGAATAGCCTCAACACGCCAAGCAAGCAATAAGTTTATAAGCTGCGGAAAAACCATTTCGTAGCTTTATTTTTTTGCTAAATTTAAATAAAAAATAGCCAGTAAATAATCCTTGACATTATCAATTTTTTTGTGTAATATAAGGCTATTGTTTGACAAATATCGATAAATTGCTACAATATAAAAGGTGAAAAAAGCTAAAATTTACGATATTTTAGATAAAATTCTAGGCTAGTCCACCCTTTGAAGGCCGCCAAGAATTTTATTTTTTCTAATTTATGCCAAAAAACGACAATTCTATTCCATCAAAAGAGTTCATCGAAGTTGATGGAGAAGTAATCGAATTGCTACCGGCCGCTAGTTTCAAGGTTGTCCTTGATAACGGCCACGAAGTTTTAGCCCATCTTTCCGGAAAAATGCGCATGTTTAAAATCCGCATCCTGCCTGGAGATAAAGTTAAAGTTCAGTTAACCCCATATGACCTCACCAAAGGTCGTATCACTTATCGCTATTAATAATTATTATGAAAGTAAGAGCTTCGGTAAAAAAAATGTGTAAGGACTGCAAGGTTATTCGACGTAGCCGAAAAGTCCAGATTGTCTGTAAAAATCCACGACACCGACAGCGTCAAGGTTAAATTTATGGCAGCTCGTATTGCAGGAATTACATTACCAAATAACAAACGCGTTGAAGTAGGCCTAACCTACATTTTTGGCATTGGCGAAACCACCAGTAAAAGAATTCTCGCTGAAACCAAAGTCAACCCAGATACTCGCGTCAAAGATCTAACCGACGCCGAAGTTGGTAAACTCCGCGACCTGATTGAAAAACAGCTTAAAGTTGAAGGCGAATTAAAGCGCGAAGTCTTAATGAATATTAAACGATTAAAAGAAATTGACAGCTACCGCGGTTCACGCCATTCCAAGCATTTGCCAGCGCGCGGTCAGCGGACTAAGACTAATAACCGAACTGTTCGCGGTAATGTCCGAAGAACGATGGGATCAGGTAAGAAACCGCCGGCCCAGAAGACTTAATATATTTTTATGATGGAAGATATCAAAAAAACTACTGCTCCAAAAGCTGAATCAGCCGAAACTGTTGCCGAACCGGAAAGTTTGGCCAAAGAATCAGCTGCTAAAGCCGTTAAGGGCAAAAAGAAAGCTAAAGCCCAGGTTGTTTCCGGCCGCGTTTACATTCAGGCGACCTACAACAACACCGTTGTGACTTTTACCGATGCCAACGGCAATGCTTTAACTCAGTATTCCGCCGGTCAGGCTGGTTTTCGTGGACCAAAAAAATCCACCCCTTATGCTGCCGGTATCATCATCCAAAAGGCTTCCGAAAAATTGCAGGCTTACGGTTTGAAAGAAGTTTCCGTTTTTGTTAAAGGCGTTGGCGGCGGCCGCGAAGCAGCGATCCGCGCTTTAAATGCCAACGGTATCAACGTTTTAAGTATTAAGGACGTCACACCGATTCCTCATAACGGTTGTCGGCCAAAGAAACCACGACGCGTTTAATATATGGCTAAAATTCCTAAACTTAAAGTTAATAAGGCTTCCCGACGCTATGGCGTCAATTTAAGCCAGTCTGAAAAATCAGTCTTAGTTAAGCGTAACTATGCACCGGGTATCCACGGTCCAAAACGCCGCAACCGACCTTCTGAATATTCCAATCAGCTGCGCGAAAAGCAGATTGCCCGTATTACCTACGGCATTATGGAACGCCAGTTCGCCAAATATTATAAAGAGGCAATGCGTCTCAAAGGCGACAGCGGTGAAAACTTGCAACGCCTACTGGAACAGCGGCTTGATAACGTGGTCTACCGCTCTGGTTTTGCCAAAACCCGCCGTCAGGCCCGGCAGATGGTCAATCACGGCTTTTTCTTTGTCAACGGTAAAAAAGTAAATATTCCGTCATTCCAGGTTAAAGCCAAAGATGAAATCACCATTAAAGACAGCAAAGCTGATTCAAAACTATTTACCGATTTAGAAAAGAAACTTGAAAAATATCAAACCCCAGCTTGGCTGCACTTGGATCTAAAAAAACGTTTAATCAAAGTGGTTAGCGCTCCAACCAGTCAGGAAATTGAGCATACCTTTAACCCACGACTAATCATTGAGTATTATTCAAGATAATTAATCCCATTTTGGGAGGGAAACACTATGGAAAACATCCCCTTACCATCAAAAGTAGAGATTACCCCCGGTGATGAAAAGAACACCGCTACGGTTAGTATTCAGCCATGTCACCCGGGCTTTGGCACCACGATCGGCAATGCCTTACGCCGCGTTTTATTGTCATCATTGCCTGGTGGCGCCGTGACCGCTTTTAAAATTAAAGGCGTCAGCCATGAGTTTTCCGCAATTGACAATGTCTTAGAAGATGTTGTTGAAATTTCCCTCAACCTAAAACAGTTGCGCTTGCGAGTTAACTCAACCGAACCGGTCAGACTACACTTGCACGCCAAAGGCGAAAAGAAAGTCACTGCCAAAGACATTGAACCAAATGCTGATGTTGACGTAATTAACACTGATTTATTAATTGCCACCTTAACCAGCAAGACCGCTGAAATTGATATGGAAATTGTTGTTTCCCAGGGTCGTGGCTACGTGCCAAGTGAAACTCGCGAAAAGGAAAACACCGAAACCGACATGATCGTCATTGATTCAATTTTCACGCCGATCCGAAATGTCGGCATTCGCGTAGAAAACATCCGCGTCGGACAAATGACTAACTACGAAAATTTAATTTTAGAAATTGAAACTGACGGCTCAATCAGTCCGGAAGAAGCCGTTGCTCAGTCAACCCAAGTTTTACTTTCTCACTTCAATTTTATTGCTGACAACACCAAGCTTGGCGAAGTCAAAGTCAAAAAAGTCAAAGCCGAAAAGTCTGAAGATGATGAAGCTGAAGTTGAAGAAAAAAAAGAAAAGAAAGCTAAGAAAGAATCCAAGAAAAAAGAAGATAAGTAATTATGAGACACGCTAAAAAAGGTAAAATTTTAGACCGCAAAAAAGCGCCGCGCGAAGCGATGATGCGTAGTCTGGCAACCAGCATGATTTTGTATGAAAAAATCCGCACCACCAGCGCCAAAGCTAAGGTGTTAAAACCAATGGTTGAAAAATTGATTACCACCTCAAAGAAAAACACCCTTGCCAGTCGCCGCCAGCTTTTGGAAGTACTGTACCACAAAAAAGCAGTCAGTAAGGCTCTGGAAGTTTTAGGCCCGCGCTACAAAGACCGCAAAGGCGGCTACACTCGCATTATTAAAATCGGTCCACGCAAAGGGGACGGTGCTGAAATGGTTCAAATTGAATTTGTCTAAATTTATGGAAACTAAAAAGACTACCACAACGAAAAAAGTGACTAAAAAGGCCGTCAAACCGGGCGTTGTCAGAAATATTCACGAAATTGACGCCACCGACCAAATCTTGGGCCGCCTTGCCACCAGAATTGCCGTTTTATTGCGCGGTAAAAACAAAGCCACCTACTTGCCACATATTGACGGCGGCGAATTTGTGGTGGTTACCAATGCTTCCAAAATCAAAACCTCCGGCAAAAAAATCCAGACTAAAGTGTACCACCGCTATTCTGGCTACCCGGGCGGTATTAAAACTACTAAATTGAGTGATCTATTGGCCAACAACGCTTCCAAAATGTTGCGCGATACTGTTTACCACATGTTGCCAAAAAACCGCACCCGCGAGAAAATGATTAAACGTTTGAAAATTTCTAATTAGTGTATGACTACTAAAGCCAAAAAAGAAGAAAAAATTGAAAAGGAAGTCGCGACCAAGCGCGTTCGCCACACCTATTTGTATGCCACTGGCCGCCGCAAAAAGGCGATTGCCCGCGTTCGGCTCTACAAGAAAGGCGAAGGCAAAATTACTGTCAACGAACGCGATTTTAAAAACTATTTCCCAACCACTGAACTACAAAAAATTGTTACTGATCCATTACAGGCTGTTGGCAAACTAACCGAATTTGACATCACCATTAAAGTTGCCGGTGGTGGCCCAGTCGGCCAAGCCGTTGCCGTTCGCCACGGTATTGCCCGGGTCCTGACTGTTTTTGAAGCGGATTTACGAAAAATCATTAAACCCCACGGTTACTTAAAGCGAGATCCACGCCGCAAAGAACGAAAGAAACCGGGTCTTAAGCGAGCACGACGTGCTCCACAATGGGCTAAACGTTAAACTTCCAAACCCCGACGATTTGTCGGGGTTTTTGTTTAATCTATAATAAAAGAGCTGATCTTTTGGCAGAAAATACTCCATAAACTATAGGATTTATTTTTTCTTAATGGTAAAATTTTAGCTTTACCTAGCTTTTATTCAGTTATTAATTGAGGTCTGAGTTTTGCTAGTATTAAATTAATTAAATTGTAAACTGCTGTCAAAAAAGGTAAAATAGTAATTATTGTGTTATCTAGTGTTAAAGTTAAAAAAAATTAATTATGGTAAGCGAGAGTAATAAAAAAGTAGAAAAAAGTAAAGAGAAAAAGGGTATTTATAACCCTAAAAATAGTGTTAATGATTTAACTGGTTCTGAGTGGACCTTTGCTACAAAATCAGTCATCAATAAACCTTTCCCGGTAAACATGCAGCATAAATTAAGATCACAGCATGGTGGACAAAAACCACCTGAGCTTTGTGCCGACTTGATTAAGACTTTTACCAAGAAGGGTCAGACTGTATTGGACCCTCTTGCTGGAGTAGGTGGTACTCTCTTGGGGGCATCTCTTTGTCAAAGAAAGGCTAAAGGAATTGAGATAAATTCTAAATGGAAAAAAATATACGAAAAAGTTTGTAAGTTAGAAAATTTACCAGTTCAAGAAATGATTGTAGGCGATGCAAAAAAGGAGCTGTCTAAGATCAAAAATGAAAGTATAGATTTTATTTTAACAGACGTGCCATACTGGAATATGGATAAACTTGCTAAAACTAGAAGTAAAAATGCAAGAAGTTCAAAATTATCAAAGTTTAATAAAGAGTCAGATCAATCCAAGGAAGAGTGGCTAGAGGATATGGGCTTAATATTTGAGAAATGTTTAGGGCCCCTAAAAGATAAAGGTTATATGGCCGTTTTTATAGGTGATATATATAGAGAGAAACAGTACCATATTTTATCAGCTGAACTAGCAAATAAAATTTCGGAATTAGGTTTTATCTTGAAAGCAAATTTAATTTGGCAAGATAATAGTAAATCATTACATGTATATGGTTATCCGCATGCATTTATACCGTCCATGATTCATCAAAATATTTTAATATTTCGTAAAGAACCAAGTTAGATATGAGTCTTACTGTTTTATCCAACAAAGAAATCAGCAAATACAATCCTAGTTGTTTTGTTATATATTCAGATAATATTCTTGAAAGTACAAATGTTTTAGATACTTTAGCGACAAAAAACGAGTTGATTGATTTAGTTGGGGTTAGCTTTGAACCTAATGATCAGCCGATCTATTTGTATTCTTCAAAAGATAAAAAAATTAATTTCTGCATTAAAGTCGCAGGGAGATATGAGAATTGGGATTTACCAGATAAAGTAAAATCAGTTATTAGTTTTATTGATAAGCCAGATTTTATTATAGTAAATGCTGAAACGGATAAAGAAGTTTTCGTGGGTGAGACAACAGGAACTGCTAACGTTGGTAATTCGCAATGGCAACGAGAAGGAAGGAAAATATCAGCAGCAGTGAAAAAAATTCCTATGGTGTATCAAACTTACTATTCAGGTACCGATAGATCAAAAGTCAGTCAGGATTTATTGGATTCTAAAGATGGTTTGGGGCAGGTTAGAGAGGCGTCTTCTTTGCAAGTTATTAATCACTTGGTTTATTCTTTAAGGTATAGATGCCCTTCCTTTGTAATTTATTTTCCAAATTCTGAGTATGATTCTAAGATCGGGTTTGATAGGGATAATGAGGGCAGAATATTATTTAATCACTATATTACTTCTTGCTTGCTATGTGAAATATCTGATTCATATAAAGTAAAAAGAAAAGAGTTAGAGTTGAGAATTTATGAACACATGCTTAGTTATATCTTAGAAAGTGTTAAGTCTCGTTCAAAAACTATATCAAGAATTGATAAGGACTTCCCAGTGGAACCCATGCATGGAATTTTGAAAGAAAAAGGGCAAGAATTTATTAAATTTTTGGTTGACTATATTAATCGTGATAAAAATCTTGATAGTAAGTATAATCTAGTGGATTGGAAATTAGATTCTTTTTTGCCTTGGAGCCATAGATACAAAAATACGCCTTTATTAAAGTTTTTATCTGATAATTCTTTGCCAATGCTCTCTTATTTGCCTACTGCGACTAAAGTTGGGATTGCTCAAGATACTAAAAAATTAATAGAACTATTAAGTAAGTTTTATAAAAGTGATGCTAAGAAAATTCAAAGTAAACTAAATGCAAATTTACCAACCCTGATTATTCCTACTTTAATGTTTCAGAAAAAGGGGAATAGCTTTATCTATAAGGTTGACCCAGGGACTGGAGAATTGACCGCTTTTTCCGAATTATTTGCCTATAGTTCTGAAGATAAAAAACAGATGAATATTTTAGTTTATGTTCATGTTCCTGGTCCAGAAAAATTTAGCGACAAAACTAAGTTGTTTAAGGCTTTTAGAAGGTATGCTGATTGTTTGATTATTAATGATAAAGTTTATGAAATTTGAAGATATTGCTAAGTTAAGTCCAAATAAGTTTACCGAAGAGTGCGCCCTTATCTCTGTTTATTTTACTATGAATAGAATTAAGGGGGACTGGTTTTTGAATTACATAAATGCACCAGGAGGTGCTTGGCAAGAGTTGAAAATCTTGAAAGATGACATTGAAAAAAGATTTTACATGGGTAAGATTCAAAAAAGACCAGACCTTGTAATGCAAAAAGATTCTGATGAATCAGTTTTTTATCTTGCTGAAGCAAAAGAATTTTTTAGATTAATAATGCAGGAGCGGGAGAAAATTGATTTAAGTCTTAAGTCGATATATTCAAGAATTAATAAATTATCACCTAAAAAATCAGTTCCTGTGTATTCTTATATTATTGGTATTGACACTACTGGTCTTAAGGGAGAATATTTAGATGATGCTGTTGATGCTGAAATAAATTATATAAAAAAATCAATCGAGAAGTTGCCAACTATTGAAGGTGGTAGAGTTTGCATGTTAGTTTATTGGAAAGATAATAAGACCACTTATTCTTTAATTTTTTCAAATGATTTTTCAAAGAAAGTAGCTGATATTTTTAGGGGAGTATTTTTATGAAGTATATAGGTAATAAAAATAGATTACTTAATTTTATCGATAGTGTTATTCAGAAAGAAAAGGTCCCTAAAAAAGGAACCTTTATTGATATATTTACAGGTACTACTAATGTGGCTCAGTTTTATAAAAAAAAGGGATATAAAATCATAAGTAATGATTTTATGACCTACTCTTATGCTTTTCAAAAAACTTACATAGAAAATAATTCATACCCAGATTTTAATAAGCTACTAAAAGAGTTAGGTATAAAGCCTGTGAAAAAATTATTAGCCACTAAAGATGGATCTTTGGAGGCCGTTATTGATTATCTTAATGGTTTGGATGGTAGTGAGGGATATTTTTTTGAAAACTATGCACCTGGTGGTAAACACGGCAGACGTTTTTTTTCTGACGAAAATGCTAAAAGAGTTGACAGTATTCGTGATACTATTGATGTTTGGCATAAAAAAAAGTTATTACAAGATTCTGAATATTACATATTGCTTTCTTCTCTAATTGATGCAACTGATTTTGTTGCCAATATGTCCGGGACGTATGGAGCTTACTTAAAGATTTGGAGATCAATGGCCCTTAAGAAGCTCACATTAAAAGTGCCAAATTTAATAGAAAGTAAACTTAATCATAAAGTATATCAAGAAGATTCAAATCTTTTAATAAGAAAAATTAAAGGTGACATATTATATATTGATCCGCCTTATAATTCTAGACAATATGCTCCTAATTTCCATGTTTTAGAAAGCTTGGCAGTTTGGGATAAAGCATCATTACGAGGTAAGACAGGGTTGAGACCATATGATCATCAAAAATCAAGATATTCTCAGAAAAATAACTGTGAAGAAGCTTTAGCGGATCTTATTGAGAATTCTGATGTTAACTATATTTTAATGAGCTACAATAATGAGGGTATTATTCCGGAAGATTTTATTAAAAAAGTTTTAAGAAGTCGAGGTGCTGTTAAGGTATATAAGTATGACTATAAAAGATTCAGAACAGAAAGAGACCATGAAAAAAGAAAGTATAAAGTCCCAGATGATAAGGTTACAGAATATATATATTTTGTTAAAGTGAAATAGTACCGACAGATAAAAAGATATAAGTTATAATATTCTATTCTAATAAGGGATATTAGGTTGTGTACTTGCTAGCCTTCGCTAAATATTGCCATTGTTTAACCTCTATAATAAGCTGATTCCAATAATTTCTAATTAGGGCTGCCAAAGAAGATTTATCTAACTAATAAGTATTTTGATATAATTTGAATATGATTAAAATCACATACTTCGTTCATGGGACGACAACCGATAACGAAAACGACATTGCGACTGGCTGGGAAGCAGGGGAGTTGTCCGAGCTTGGAATCCAACAATCAAAAGATTTAACCGCACAAATTGGCAACCAGCAATTTGATGCGGTTTTTTGTTCCGACCTTAAACGCGCGGTTGATTCCGCCCGCCTCACTTTTGGCGACGATTATCAAATCATTACTGACGAACGTTTGCGCGAATGTAACTACGGTGACTTCAACGGCAAACCGGATTCATTTAAATCAGACCCAAAACAATTTATCGAACAAGCTTTCCCAAACGGCGAAAGTTACACCGATGTTGAAACGCGTGTTAAAAATTTCCTCGACTTTCTCAAAAAAGATTACGATGGTAAACACATTGCGATTGTCGCTCACCAAGCGCCGCAACTCGCGCTCGAAGTTTTACTCGGCGGTAAAACTTGGCCGCAGGCAATCGACCAGGACTGGCGTCATACTAAAACTTGGCAACCCGGCTGGAAATATGTTTTAAAGTATTGACAAAATTGAAAAAATAGCATATTGTCATAACAACGTAGCGCCCAAGATAGGGCGTTTTATGTTAACTTAGATCTTTGACTCAACCAAAGGAGTAAGGCCATGTCAGACCGAAACAAGTATTCATTAGCGCTCGAATACTCTGATCTGATTGGCATTGCTTTCTATAGCAATTCTAATCGGACAGCATATCGAGCTGCTATTGCCTTGGGCTGGAGTGAGGCTCAGGCAAAAAGCTGTCGCGCTTTAAGTGCTACCATTACAGACTGTGACACTGAACGATTTTTTGCTCTCATCAATGAAGAATGGGACGATATTTTTGCCGAAGATGACATTTGCCTGTGTGAGTGCCATCTCGGTTCCTACGAGTTCAACGACTTTCTCGATCCCTACGAAATCGATGACTGCGATTGTTGTGATGGTGAATGGTGTTTTCATCGAGCCCATGAGTTTGATGAAGATTGCCCGCTTTGTCACGACGATGATGACGACGACGATGATGACGACGACGATGATGACGACGACGACGATGATGACGACGACGATGATGACGACGATGATGACGACGATGATGATGACGACGACGAAAAGGACGAGAGTTGTATTATTAGTCGCTGCACATGCAGACCAAATACACCTACGTCAGTTTCGGCCTGCTCAGACCCGTACTGCATCAATAACCCTAAGCAAGATCCTCCTGAGGGAATGATGGTTATCTACCCTTACAATCAGCACGCCGGCAATGACAAACCACCAAGCATCGAAATCATTGAGGGGACTCAACTGACAAAATCCGACAAGCCTCAAAGAGAACCTGACATCATTGATGGCATCTTAGTGCTTGGCACCATTATTGCTGCCCCAGTAATTATTGGAGCAGCGATGATAGACGATATCGTCAATGGCCCTAAACGGGAACAAGAACAGGCGAGACTCGCAAAACAGGCAAGACTGCAAGAAGCCAGACGTCTTGAAAATGAAAGGAGACAAAAAGAGAAAGAAGAAAGAGAAAACGAACTAAGAGAGGCTGAACAAGAGGGCCGAGATGTCTGCTGGGACTGTCAGACTATCGAACCAGAACGTCGCAGCTGTGGTTGCTGCAAAAACTGCGTTGACGAATGTTCTTGTTGTGGTAGTTGTGGTTGCTCTGTCGTTCTTTATGCTGGTTGTTGCTCCAGCTGTGACTGATCTTGTAATAAATTTACAAGATCTTTTTATTTACCAACTGACTGAAAATATATGGTAGAATAGATATATGATTAGAAAATTTTGGAATCGTAAACACGAAGGCTATCGCAAAGAACATAACTGGGCTAAAGAAAAACCAATCTTTGCCGAATTGTGCGCCAAAAACTATTTCCCAAAAACCGGCAAACTACTTGAAATCGGCTGCGGACAGGGCAGAGACGCCGCCTTTTTTGCGGGCCTGGGCTATACTGTTACGGCAACAGACATTTCCGACCAAGCAATCAAATACGCCAAAGAGCTTTCCGATAAAGTTAAGTTCATCCAACTAGACACCGCCGAAGGCCTGCCGTTTGAAGACGCCAGTTTTGATGTTGTCTATTCTTATCTTGCACTTCATTATTTTGACCACGAAACTACCAAAGCTATTTTTACGGAAATTCATCGCGTCCTAAAACCGGGCGGCATTTTTGCTACCGTCACCAACACCGTTGATGATCCGGAATACCACGAACCGGGCTGGATCAAACTGGAAGATAACTTCTACCGCGCTCCCGACGGCTTAACCAAGCGTTACTTTTCGCTAGAGTATATGCAAGGGTTGACTGCCGGCCTGTTTGAAACGGTACTGCTTGATAACCAAGGCGAAAGTTACCAAAACGGTGCCCAAACCCTCATTCAATTTGTCGGTAAAAAACTAAAATAAAAATATGATGAAAGGCAAACCAACCAAAACGATTGACGCGTATATCAAAACTTTTCCAAAAAATGTTCAAGCAACTTTAAAAAAACTCAAAAGTGAAATTAAACTTATCGCGCCAAAAGCCGAAGAAACGATCAACTACGGCATTCCAACGTTTAAACTCAACGGCAATTTAGTCCATTTTGCCGCCTATAAAACTCATATCGGTTTTTACCCCGGCTCATTTGCGATTAAGAAGTTCGCCGCCGATCTGGCAAAATACGAGGTTGCCAAAGGCACAGTCCGTTTTCCGCTGGATAAACCACTGCCGCTTAGCCTAATCAAAAAAATTGTCAGGTTCAGGGTAAGTCAAAATACTAAAAAGCATAATTCTTAAAAAAGAACCATATGAAAAAAATAAATCCGGTCCTGCACTGGCTGCCAAGGCTTCTCAGCCTCGGCTTTGTGCTGTTTTTGTCTTTATTCTCGCTTGACGTTTTTAATGAATATCAAGGCTGGCAAACTTTGCTTGCGTTTTTAATCCATTCATTGCCGTCGTTAGTGGTGTTAGTTGCCGTGATTATAGCCTGGAAGTATGATTTATTCGGCGCAATTATCTTTTTTGGTTTTGCGGTTGCTTATGTTTTAATGGCGGGGTTTGACAAACCCTGGTCCTGGTACGCCACGATTTCTGGCCCAACCCTTCTGATCAGCATTTTATTTTTGGCAAATTTCATGATTAAAAAAATGCCCGACCAATTTAAAAACCTCAAATAGAAAACAGCAAGATTTTAATTATGAACCGATCAATAATTCTCGCTTCAACCTCACCGCGACGTAAACAGCTTCTCACCGAAGCTGGTTTGGTTTTTGAAATTGCCGAAAGTAATTATGAAGAAGACTTAACCTTACCGCTCAAACCAGAAGACCTAGCACTTGAACTTTCACGCGGCAAGGCCCAGGCCGTTGCTAAATTATACCCTGACGCCATTATCATTGCCGCCGACACCATGGTGGTTTACGAAAACCAAATCCTTGGCAAGCCGCACACTGCCACCACCGCCAAAGCGATGCTTAGCATGCTTAACGGCAGGAAAAATTTAGTTATCACTGGTTTCACCGTGATTGATACTAAAACTAACCGGATTGTTTCCAAAGCCGTTACCTCAACAGTCTATTTTAAACAGCTTACGCCTAAACAAATTGCTGAATATGTTGCGACTGGCGAACCGCTGGACAAAGCCGGCGCCTACGCCGTCCAAGGTCATGGCAGCGCTTTAATTGAAAAAATTGAAGGCGACCGTTTGAACATTGTTGGGCTGCCCATGAACGACTTATTATCTGTTCTTAAAGATTTTGGCGTGGTGGTTAAAAAATAAAAAGCCCGTTCGATTTACTCTACTAGGGCAGTGGCTTGGGACTATGTCCGGCCAAAGGTTTGTTGGGGAAACGTCAGGAGCGTCTTGCACTCCGGGCACTTCATCGTGCTCCCACTTTGGTCCTCAAGGACCAGCTCAAAACACTGGCCGCAAAATGCGGCGCCGCACTTTGGGCAATTGAAATCATCATTGCCTTCAGGCGCGTGGCATCTTGGACACTCGCGCTTGGGCGCAAGAACTGCTTCAACGATCGGCTCGTCCTTCATCGTCAACACCTCCTTTCCATCTTGGACTTCAAAAATTACCATATTATAGACATAAAGTCAAGGTAATGCCCTATCTATTAATCAAAAACTCTGCTAAGATATAGGTGCAATTTAGTCTTTAAAATAACAAACGTATGGGAAAATTTAATCGAGGTGACCGGTCGTCAGGGGGCAGAAGAGATTTTGGCGGCGGCGGACGAAGACCTGAGCGGTCTGCAATGTTTCAGGCAACTTGTAGTGAATGTGGTAAAAATTGTGAAGTCCCGTTTAAACCAAGTGGCGACCGCCCGGTGCTGTGTGATGACTGTTTTGCCAAAAGCCGGGGCAACCGATCTGATCGCAATGATCGCGGTCCACGTGATTTCAATCGTGAAAAAACCATGTACGTTGCCGTTTGCGACAACTGCGGCGACAAATGCGAAGTCCCTTTCCGTCCAACCAGCGGTAAGCCGGTATATTGCAGCAAATGTTTTGACCAAATGGGTGGCGGTTCTGACCGAGGTAGAGGATCTGATCGCGGTCGGGGCGGCGACCGAGGTAACCGTGGCGGCGGTTCTGATCAGTTAAGTCAGCAAATCTCAGCTCTAAACGTCAAGCTTGATAAAATCTTAGACGCGCTAACCAGAACTTCAGCTACCTCAAAAGTCGGGGAAGAAAAACCAGCTAAAGTCAAAAAAACAACTACTCAACCAAAGAAAGAAGCTTCAGCTAAAAAGTCTAAGGTAACTACAAAAAAGGCTCCCACTAAAAAGAAAAAATAATTTATTACAAAAAACAGCGCCAACTTCTCGGCGCTGTTTTTTTAATTTAAAAAAAAGACCCTGTTATTAAGCCCGGGTCAAAGGCATTGATGATTAATGATCTTTTCGTATGACTTGATGCATCGCCTCCGCGAATGCAACCAAACCAGAAGCGTCACGGAGAACTCTCTGTTCTTCCTCAGCCGACGTCACGACGGCTTTCTCGGCCTTAATGCCTTGAAATACCGCGTCACAGACGGGACAACGAGCCGTATCATCATCCGGACTTGGCCGAAGATTTACACCCTGCCAGCCGCAATCGCAAACTAACATCCCAGAATCCTCCTCCCTTAGTCGAGAAAGTAAATCTTCACATAGTCACGTTTCTGGTCGGGACCGCAGGGGACAACGCGCCACCACGGTTTCAGGTTATTGGTCTGGTCTACCATGCCTCGATCCAAAGCCTCCGGCGTGATATCCAGCGCCAAAACACCGCCGTTGCGCGGCCAGGTCACCCAAATAATGAAGTTGGTCCGGTCGTGGGAAAGCGCCCGGGCTTCACGGCTAACGACGGTCGTTTCAATATACGACGACCCTTCGCCAAAATAAAGCTGGACTACTTGGCCGACTTTCGGAATCAAGGGTGACCACTTATCAAACCGTTTCTTTTCCTCGCTGCCCATGGGCAAAATCTCCTGTTATTGGACCAAAAAAACGGAACCTTAAATAATACCATAATAAACAAAAAAAGTCAATCCTTCTTCTAATTCAAACTTATCCACAGAAAACCTATTGACAGGGTAATGGTGTTTAGATAAAGTATAAGTATAACTGAACAGCTGAACACTTATTTAAAACCATATGCCAAAAATTAACCTCTTAACTAAAAAAGAACAGGTAGTGCTCCAGGCGATTAAAGACTATATTGCCAATAACGCCACTGCGCCGTCAGTCCGCCAAATCCTAGACTTGGTTAATCAAGCTGGACTCAATGTTAAAAGTGTCGGCAGCATTTTCACCTATTTAAAATCACTCACCACCAAAGGCTATATCAAACGAAATAACGACAAAGAAATCAGCCTAGTTGATAAAAACGAACAAAGTTTCATCAACATCCCAATCCTGGGAACGGCCAACGCCGGCAGCCCGACATTCTTTGCCGAAGAAAACGTTGAAGGAACTTTAAAAGTTTCGAAACGCTTAATCCGCGACGATCGCATCTTTGCCATTAAAGTTTCGGGAACCTCTATGAACAAATCCTGGATCAATGGTAAAAACGTTAATAACGGCGATTATATCCTAGTTGACCCAGATTACAACGATTATCACGATAACGACAAAGTCTTAGTCGTCATCGACGGAGTTGCCACCATTAAAACCTTCAAAAAAATTGACAACCAAACCATTGGGCTATTTCCTGAATCAACTGACAAGCATCACCAACCAATTTATCTGACGCCAGAAGATAACTTCATCATTAATGGCCGAGTCGTAGACGTCTTTAAATCATTCACTCCGACATTCGCTTAAATAATCCATTTAAATAAAAAATAATAGAAAAAAATATGAAAAAATTATCACAAGTTATCCGCCGCCTGGAAAAAAAGAATCGGGGAGACTATCTGGTTTTCATGAAAAAGGGATTAGCCTGGAAATACTACCGGGAGCAGCAACTAGTATTAAGCGCCCGACGCAGCGGAATCTAACAATAAAACAACTTAGGATCTTAAGACCAAAAATCGAGTTTCTCCCTTAACTCGATTTTTGGTTTGACTTATTAGAAAAAAGCTTTTACTATTTACCTACACTAACTTGAACCTTTTTTTCGAAAGCGTGGGGCCGGCGCGCACCTGACACCAACACACACATCCTCCCAAACTACCCACCCACGCTTTCACCCCCATTTTTGCCCTTTGTGCACCCCGCCAGCCGCCCTGGCCCCAAGGGGAGAAAGAGTCTTTCAATAAAGCGAGCTGCAAACCCCGACAGCAAACTTTGAGGAACTCTTTCTCCCTCTTTTATTTGGCAAAAGCTGAAAAATTTGAGAAAATTAAAACAATGAAACGCTCCAGTATCACTCATTTATTAATTATTTTGTTTGCCACTGCCATCGCCGGGGCAGTGCCGTTTTTATTTTTAGAAGATTTATCAAAGAATTTTGGTCCGGTTTCTGAACTTCAAACCAATGTTGCTGCGGCAATCAATACCGCCGTTGCCCAAACCGATAAAATCATTCATGCTCCTGCGCCACTGATCAACAACCAACCTTCAACCGATGGTTCAAACCTCACCACTACCGGCATCCTGAAATGGACGAATACTCATCGCCAGGAACAAGGAGTCTTACCACTTAAGCTCAACGTCACTTTAAATCAAGCAGCCACCGCCAAACTTGAAGATATGTTTGCCAACCAATATTTTGAGCACATTTCACCAGAGGGACTCGGTCCCGATCACTGGGTTGACCAAAGCGGCTATGAATATATCAGTATCGGCGAAAACCTGGCCTTAGGCAGCTACGACGGTGATCAAGATCTGGTGGCTGCCTGGATGAACAGCCCGGGACACCGAGAAAACATCTTAAATCAAAGCTTCCAAGAAATCGGCATCGCAGCTAAAAAGGGGATCTATCAGGGCGCAGAAACCTGGCTTGCCGTCCAAGTTTTTGCCAAACCGCTTTCCAGTTGTCCGCAGGTTGATCAGACTCTGCATACGAAAATTGAACAAAATAAAACACAACTGGCCAGTTGGGATGAACAAATTCTTGAATTGCAAGTCACCATGGAACAAAACCGTCCCAAAGGCCGGTCTAATCAAGAAGAAATTGATTACTATAACAGCCTGGTCAAACAATATAATGAGCTGGCCAAAAATTATAACACCCTAACAGACCAAACCAAAAAATTAGTTGAGCAGTATAATGCCCAAGTAGCTGCGTTTAACAGCTGTGCCGAACAATAGTGTTGATAACTTTTCAAAAACCACCAAATAGCTTAATAAAAATGCTCTTGACAGCCCTTTTTACCCACGATATAATTAAGACATAGATTGAGAGTAGATAGAAGTTTACAAGGGGATAGAGACATGAGGTTATGGGTGATAGTTTTGCATCTTTAGACAGCTAAGGGTTCAAAACCATCACCCCCAATCTCTTCTCTAAAAAACCAACCAACCAAAAAACAACAAACTCCCCCAACAACTTCCAACCCCAACCAACCCAACACTCTCAATCTTTTCTTTTACCCAAAAATAGCTTTTCTATGACTGCACCCATCAAAAAAACGGAAGCTGAATGGGAACAAGAGCTTAGTCCCGAACAGTATCGCGTGCTGCGCCAAAAGGGGACTGAAGCGCCGTTTAGCGGGAAACTGCTCCACTATAAAGAAACTGGCATCTACGCCTGCGCTGCCTGCGGCGCAGAATTGTTTTCATCAGATACTAAATTTGATTCGGGTTCCGGTTGGCCCTCATTTTCCGATGTCTTAAAAAATGAAAACTTAAAAACCGCACCCGACACTAGTCACGGTATGCACCGGCTTGAAATTATGTGCGGCCGTTGTGAAAGCCACCTCGGCCACGTTTTTGACGACGGACCGACTGCTACCGGCAAGCGCTACTGCGTCAACTCGCTTTCTCTAACATTCAAAAAGACCAAATAAGCCCCCCCATGCTGCCCAACCGGGCGGTATTTTTTTTGACCAAAAAGCCTAAACATGGGAAAATATGAATACTATTTTGTAACTTTTCATCCCATTACGACGTTATATTCACTGAGAGGTATTAAACAAATTGAAAGGATTAACTATGGAGAACCAAGAGTCTGAGATTATTGGTCGTTGCCAGGCGGGCGATTCCCAAGCCTTTGGCCTGCTCTACGACCGATACGTCAAAAAAATCTACGATTTTATTTATTATAAAACCTGGCACAAAGAAACGGCAGAAGATTTAACCAGCCAAACCTTTTTTAAGGCCTTAAATAAAATTAAAGATTTTAATGTGAATAAAGGCACCTTTCAAGCCTGGATTTACCAGATTGCCCGAAATACTGTTATTGATCACTACCGTTCCAGCAAGGCCGAATTGGCAATTGAGGATGTCTGGGGATTATCGGACGAGTCCGATATTGAACGCGATGTTGATACTGCCGCCAAGCTAGCCCAGGTTGAACAATATTTGCAAAAATTAAAACCACAGCAACGAGATATTATTATCTTGCGGTTGTGGGAAAATAAAACATATCAAGAAATCAGCGAAATTACCGGATTAAGCCTAACAAACTGCAAAGTCACTTTTTCCCGCGTGATGTCGAAACTACGGGAAGACAAAGCCTTAATCGTCCTTTATTTAATAATTCTAAGCGAAAAATTACTATGGCTAACGAGATAAAAACTATTTTGGCCGAACTCTACCAGCTTGATCCGGAACTTAAAAAGTACGAGCCGGATTTGATTAGAATTGTCAGTGAGATTATCAAGGTAAAGCCAAACACTAAATTTGACAAAAAATTCGCAGCGCAGCTACGTAGTCAGCTGCTAAGCGAAACAAAAACCTCTCAATCTAATTCATTACGCGATTTATTTAATATGAAAAAACTAGCTTACGCGCTCGGTGGGGCGGTATTAGCGGCATTAGTAATGATTCCGCTACTAAAAAACCCTCAAACCGGGCAAATGTTAAACCTTAACGCTCCAACCCCGGAAGTTTTGGACATGTCATTAAAAATCAGCCGCCTTGGCAACGAAGCATTTGGCTCGCTTGTTAACCAGACCGTTGATCAGCTTGCCGCCGCTCCGCAGGCGATGGCCGACGGCACCGAGGCGACTAATGAACGGTCGCAGTCTGGTGGCGGCACCCCCGCTGCGCCGGTACCGATGGGATTTGGTGGCGGTGCGGGCGTTACTGGAGTAAGTATTGACGCCAAAATGATTGCGCCAGCAGAAGGGTTTGTCACCTATAAATATGTCTATGCCGGTGATGAACTGACACTAGACGAATCAACTGTTGACGTCTTTAAAAGGGTAAAAGGCTTAAACAACCAATCTTCATTGAATAGCTTACTGTCCGGTTTTAATCTTGGCTTACTCAACCTCGGTTCATTTGGCCAGTCAACCATTGATAACATTACCGTGACTGAAAGCGGACGTTATGGTTACATGATTAATATCCAGGCTAATGAAGGTTTTATCAGCATCAACAAAAACTGGTTAACCTGGCCGCAGGTTACCTGTACCGATCCAAACTGTGAAAACTTGCGGATTCGCGAAAGTGATATTCCGGCTGACGACGTGCTCATCAAACTGGCTAATGATTTTATTGCCAAACATAACATCAGTCTTGAAGGTTATGGCAGTCCAGAGGTTCAGACCAATTGGCGGCTTGCTTACGAGCAAACTCAAAACAAGTCAGAATATTGGTTCCCAGATACTGTTAATGTCATTTATCCTCTTGAGATCAACGGTCAGCAAGCGTATGAACAGTATGGTACCGATAAAGTCGGCTTGATCGTCAGTATCGACGTTCGCGAGAAGAAAGTTGCCGGTCTAAGCAACCTTACCAACCAAAATTACCAAAGCTCTTCCTATCAGTCCGAAACTTCCGCTGAAAAAATTCTAGCATTCGCCGAACGCGGCGGCATTAATGCCGGCTGGTGGGCTCCAGAAGACAGCAAGGTTGTAGAGGTCACTCTTGGCACCCCAACCAAAGAACTTATCAGATATTACCGCTACCAGAATAATCAAACTGAAGAACTGCTGATTCCGGCCCTCATTTTCCCGGTTACTAAACGTCCGGACAACAGCGAATACTTCTACGCCCAGAGCGTTGTCGTACCATTGGTTAGCGAGCTGCTCAACCAGGATAACGGCGGCGGGCCAATCAGAATTATGCCGGCCGGCGAACCTGCTCAAATCAAAGCTGACGAACCAGCGGCTAATCCCGGAATCCAAGAACTAAAATAAAAATTAAACTCTTACAGCCCGAAAATGCCCACTTGTTTTCGGGCTGTAACTTTTCTACTAGTTCTTGCGTATTAATTAGTGAAAGGTAACATTTGTTCTTTCCACAACTTTAGTTCTCCAAAACCTCCTTTCAGCCAAAAAGCCCGTTTTTCGGGCCTTTTTGGTATGATTTGACACGACTACTAGGGTAGTGATATCATTTGAATACTTGCTCAAATAATAAATCAATTACAATGCTTAATAATCAGGAGATTCAAAAAAACAAGAATATTCTAGCCAAAAATGATCGACAGATTAAAAACCGATGTAATCTGCATTATTTGTCGTCAGACCCGACTCGCCTGAAAATCCTGTTATTGCTAAAAAAACACGAAGAGCTTTGTGTTAGCGATTTGGCAAAAATAATTAATGTTACTGTCAGTGCGGTTTCACATCAGTTAAAATTGCTGGAAAATTGCGGCATTGTCAAAGGATCAAAAACGGGAAAGACAGTCTGCTACTGTCTGACAGACAAAAACCTTGAACTCATTATTGAATAAAAATAATTTTAAAGAAAGGAAAAACATATGTGCGATCATTGCTCTTGCGGCCATAATCATGACCACAAAAAAACTACCAAAGCCGAAAATCAGGCTGAGACTACCAAGCAGCAACATGAAAACTGTGCCTGCTGTTCATAAATTAGTGAATAAATATGATCAACCTAACAATTTACACCACTCCGACTTGCGTCTACTGCAAAATGGCAAAGGAGTTTTTTACCAGTAATAACATCAACTATCAGGAAATCAATGTTGCTGCTGATCAGGCGGCAGCCCGGACCATGGTTCAAAAATCCGGCCAGCTCGGCGTTCCGGTTATTACCGTAGAAAAAGATGGCAAAGAGGAAATTATTATTGGATTTGACCGGCCACGACTCTCCCAGTTGTTGGACATCAAATAAAAAATAATCAATGAAAGGAGTACATTATGAACAATAGCGGATACAAACTGCCTGCATTACCATACAGTTATGATGCGTTGGAACCATTTATCGACCAGCAAACAATGCAGCTGCATCACGACAAACATCACCAAACGTATGTTGACAAGCTCAACGCGGCGCTAACCGGACATGAAGAACTTAAAATGAAATCTCCCGAAGAGTTAATCAGTAATTTGGAATCACTACCAGCTGAAATCAAAACCGCTGTTCAAAATCATGGCGGGGGACACATTAACCATTCGCTGTTTTGGAATATTCTTAAAAAAGATACTGCTATCACCGGCGAAATTAAAGAAGCCATCACTACCCAATTCGGCAGTTTTGATGCTTTTAAAGAACAATTCAGTAAAGCTGCCCTCAACCAATTCGGTAGCGGCTGGGCCTGGCTTGTTGTTAATCAGGCCGGAGCACTTGAAATAACTGCTACTGCCAACCAAAACTCGCCACTGTCAGATGGCAAAATGCCAATTCTGGCACTTGATATCTGGGAACATGCCTATTATCTCAAATATCAAAACAAGCGTCCGGATTATATTGAAGCCTTCTTTAATATTATCAACTGGGACGAAGTCAATAATAACTATCGCGCCGCCAAGAAATAAATAACTTCTATGAAAGCTTCTGACCTACTCGTTCAAGCGCTCGAAAATGAGGGAGTAACCCATATTTTTGGCGTTCCAGGTGAAGAAAATTTGGATTTGATTGATTCCCTGAGAGATTCAAAAATCAAATTGATTGTCACTCGCCACGAACAAGCCGCCGGTTTTATGGCCGCCACCGTCGGCCGGCTGACTGGCGTACCCGGCGTTGCACTTTCAACGCTTGGACCGGGTGCCACAAATTTAATTACTGCGGCAGCGTACGCCAATCTTGGCGGCATGCCGTTGTTTCTATTGACTGGACAAAAACCGGTTAAACGTAGTAAGCAGGGAAAATTTCAAATGATTGATACGGTACAAATTATGAAACCGGTTACCAAATTTTCCAAACAGATCGTCTATAGTGAAAGCATCCCTGCGCTGGTTCGCGAAGCATTCAAAAAAGCCGAGAGCGAGCGACCGGGTGCGGTCCACCTGGAATTGCCCGAAGATGTTGCCGCTGAAAAGGTGACCGAAAAACTTTTCGCAGTCACCCAAGTCCGACGGCCCGTCGCCGACAGCAAGGCAATCAGCCTCGCTGTTGAAATGATCAAGTCAGCAAAACTACCACTGTTGGTTATTGGCGCCGCTGCCAACCGTAAACAGACTGCTAAAATGCTCCAAGAATTCATAGACAAAACCGGCATTTACTTTATTGACACCCAAATGGGCAAAGGAGTAATCGATGAACGCCACGAAAAATATCTGGGCACAGCCGCACTATCGGCCAACGATTATGTTCACTGTGCGCTTGATCGGGCCGATCTGATTATCAACGTCGGCCACGATATCATTGAAAAGCCGCCGTTTATTATGGCCCCGGATAAAAAACAAAAAGTCATACATATCAATTTTTTTCCGGCGGAAATCGATCAAATTTATTTCCCGCAACTTGAGGTGGTTGGAGATATTGCCAACGCCGTTTGGCAAATAAAAGAGCAGCTCCCGTCGATTAATTGGAATTTTGATTACTACCAAAAAGTCAAAACTCTGTGCGCCGAACAAATGAAAATTGCATCAGAACAGAAGAATTTTCCGTTAAGTCCTCAATCGATCGTCGAACAAATCCGTCAGGCTATGCCCGACGATGGTATCGTGGCGCTTGATAACGGAATGTATAAAGTGTGGTTTGCCCGGCAGTACCAAACATATCAACCAAATACCTTACTGCTTGATAACGCCCTTGCCACAATGGGGGCTGGACTGCCATCGGCAATCGCCGCAAAAATTGTACATCCAAGAAAAAAGGTGTTAGCCGTTGTTGGCGACGGTGGTTTTATGATGAATTCTCAAGAATTAGAAACAGCTGTCCGGCTGGGACTTAATATAACGATTGTTATTATTAACGACAACGGGTTTGGAATGATAAAATGGAAACAACAGGCGATGAAATTTCAAGATTTTGGCTTGAGCTACCATAATCCCGATTTTGTTGCCTATGCTCAAAGCTACGGTGCCAGCGGTCACCGAATTGAAAACAACCACTCATTAAAAAATACCATTGATCAATGCCTTAATACTCCAGGCGTTCACGTTATTGAAGTGCCGGTTGATTACTCGTATAACCACAAAATTCTAACCGAAGAATTAGCTAAAAAAACCTGTAATCTATAATTATATGGCTCTACAATCAATTAACCCGGCTACAGAAGAAATTTTTTCCAAAACCGAAGAATTAACCAATGAACAGATTAAAGAAAAAATTACTTTGGCGGATCATACTTTTGCCAAATGGAGGACCACAACATTTGAAGACCGGGCAAAATTAATTAATGAGGTAGCTAAAATTTTAAGATCCGAAGCCCAGACGATTGGCGAAATTATGACCAAAGAAATGGGCAAACCTATCAAACAAGCCATAGCCGAAGTCGAAAAGTGTGCTTGGGTTTGCGAATATTATGCTAAAGAAGCACCTAAATTTTTAACTCCGGAAAAAATTACCACCGATGCCAGCGAAAGTCTGGTTCGATACGATCCGATCGGTATTGTGCTTGCAATTATGCCATGGAATTTCCCGTTTTGGCAGGTTATTCGTTTTGCCGCCCCGGCTCTTATGGCCGGAAATGTCGGACTGCTCAAGCATGCCTCCAATGTTCAGCTGGCGGCTAAAAAAATTGAAGAAATTTTTTTGCGTGCCGGCATTCCGGTTGGGGTATTTCAAAATCTTGCCATTAGTTCCGGAAAGGTTGAAACAATCATTCGCGATCCAAGGGTTAAGGCGGTCACTTTAACCGGCAGTGAACATGCTGGCGCTAAAGTTGCAGCTTTGGCCGCTTCAGAAATTAAAAAGTCTGTCTTAGAACTTGGGGGCAGCGATCCCTTTATCGTCCTGGAAGATGCGGACATAGCAAATGCCTGTTCAGTCGCCGTTACCGCCCGCAATATCAATAACGGACAAAGCTGCATCGCCGCTAAACGGTTCATTGTGGTTTCAAGCGTTGCTGAAGAATTCAAAAAATTATTTAAAGAAAAGTTCGAAGCGTTAAAAATTGGCGACCCAATGGCTGAAACAACCGATATCGGCCCGGTTGTCAACAAGCAGGCTCTGGAAGAACTAGAAAATCAAATCAAAAAATCAGTTGCCGCCGGCGCCAAAATTCTAACTGGCGGAAAGCGGGTAGGAAACACCGGCTACTTCTTACAGCCAACCATTCTGACTGAGGTCGCACCGGGCATGCCAGCCTACCACGAAGAATTTTTTGGACCGGTTGCATCAGTTATTGTCGTTAAAGACGAGGCTGAAGCCGTTCAGGTTGCAAACGATACCCATTTTGGTTTAGGTGCCTCAATCTGGACAAGTAACATCAGCCGTGCCAAACAGCTTATTCCGCAAATTGACGCCGGCGCTGTCTTTGTTAACGGTCTGGTAAAATCCGATCCACGCTTGCCATTTGGCGGTGAAAAGCGTTCTGGTTTTGGTCGTGAATTATCACACCACGGCATCAAAGAATTTGTTAATATAAAATCGGTCTGGATTAAATAATAAAACAGCCAAAAAATATGAAACTAAAAATTGGCCAAAAGGCTCCAGCTTTCTTATTGCCGGATCAAAATGGCACACTTCATAAACTTAGCCAATACGCCGGCGGCTGGCTACTGATCTATTTTTATCCCAAAGACGACACTCCCGGCTGTACTAAAGAAGCCTGCACCATTAAAGATAATTTTCCGGCATTTGGTGAGTTAAAAGCAAATGTGGTTGGCATCAGCGCCGATTCAGTCGCCAGCCATAAAAAATTTGCCGTTAAATATAAACTACCGTTTACCATTCTATCTGATGAAGAGAAAAAAATTATTACAGCTTATGGCGTCTACGGCAAAAAAAGTTTTATGGGAAAAACCTTTATGGGCATTAAAAGAACTTCATTTCTTATTGATCCTAAAGGCACAATCGTCAAAATTTATGAAAATGTCAAACCGCCACTTCATGCCAAAGAGGTAATTGACGACCTTAAAGCCTTAAGCTAAAAATTTGCCAAATAATCCGCGCCGGTATTGTCGCGGATTATTTTTATTTAATTTTTTGGTATAATGAAATAACTGCCCTATGATTGAAAAATTATTCAATAAATTTAGAAGAATAGTTGACTTGATTGAGAACTCCAATATCCATCTAGGGTATTTTATTTTTACCTTTTTATCAATCATCACTATAAGAAATTTTTTAGAGCTCTTCTCTACCAAAATAGAGCTTAATACGGCTGTAGTTTTTTTTCATTTCTATATAGGATTTATTTCACTTGCCACACTATTAATTTTAACTTTTTATATTTTAACAAGAGAATCAATTGTTAAAAGTATTAAAATAGTTTTGATTGGTTTTTCGATCCTGCCACTACCACCAATAATAGATTTAATTGCTACCGGAGGGAGGGGATTCGCCATGACCTATCTGTTACCAGAATTTCATGATCATATCATATTGCGATTTTTTACATTTTTTGGACATTTTGAAGAACGGGGAGTGTCCTTAGGTATTAAAACTGAAATCTTTATTATTCTGGTGTTAACTTTTTTGTACTTTTTGGCAAAAAAACATGGCGTCTTTAGAAGTATCGCCAACGCCTTCATAGTTTATATCATAATTTTTGGTTTTTTTGCGATTCCTTTCATCTTAAAAGGAATTTTTCTATTGCTAGGCATCAACTATGACTACTCCGTCGATGCATGGGAAATATTATCTTTCTTATTCCTGATGATGTTTTTCTGCGGAATAATTATTTTATATTTAATAGACAAAAAAAACTTTATCACTATTGCAAAAGATGCCAGATATTTGCGACTCTCATACTATTTAGGAATGTTTTTCTGCGGAATAATTGTGGCAAAATCAACGGCAACACTTCCCATAACGGCGCAGAATTTATTTGACTTTTTATTCACTGCCATGGCAATAACCGCCGCCTGGTTGTTTTCAGTAACCACTAATAATATCGCTGATTATCATATTGACAAAATTTCAAACAAAAATCGACCGCTAGTTCGCCGCACAATCGCTATTGAAGATTACAAAAAAATTTCCACCCTACTTTTAGTCTGGGCAATAATATGTTCAACTGCCGTTGGACCGGACACCCTATTTCTAGTTATTTTATTTATTTCTAGTTATTTTATTTATTCCATGCCACCAATTAGGCTGAAGCGGGTTATAGTTTTATCAAAGCTGATAATTGCGTTAAATTCCTTAGTGCTGGTTTTATTAGGTTTTTTCACTATCACCAAAACTATCAAGAGTTTCCCGGGCATCTTATTTCCGACATTGCTTATTGGTATAACCATATTAGCTAATTTTATTGATATCAAAGATTACGAAGGGGATAGAAAGAATAACATTAAAACCCTACCAACCGTCCTAGGATTAAAATTAACAAAAATAATCATTGGATTCTCCTTCGTATTTTTCTACACCATATTATATGTATTACTACCGTATTATAATTTAGGAAATTTTTGGAATTTTTTATTCATACCACTCGGATTGCTACAATTTTATTTTGTCAATCAAAAAAAATACCAAGACAGTTATATTATCGGAACCTGCGTTATAACGGTCTTCTTGTTTGCAATTTTAAATATCTTCTAAGCGCAAAAAATATAAATCAAGGGCTGGCAGCCTTTTTTTATTGCTAATTTTTCAGTATAATATATTCATGTCAAACGCCAGTTTAACCAAGAACACTACGTACTATACCATTGCCTTAACTATCCAGAAAATTCTGGCTTTTGTTTATTTTTGGCTTATTTCAAATGCTTTATTCGCTGAACAGTTAGGCCAATATGTCTTTGCCCTGTCTTTTACCACCTTGTTTTCAATTTTCATTGACCTTGGCCTATCGCCAATCTTAACTCGAGAAGCCTCAAAGGATAAGCAGTCAGCCAATCAATATCTCCAAAATGTCTTAGGTATTAAGCTGCCGCTAACAATCATCACCCTAGCCGCAGCATGGCTTGTCATCAATATTTCAAACAAACCAGACGACGTCCGACTTTTGGTCTACCTGGCCAGTTTCATTATGACGCTTGACTCGTTCTCTTTGAGTTTTTGGGTTATCTTTCGTGCCCGCCAGGTCTTAAAATATGAAAGCCTCACAACCGTTGCCGTACAAATAATTATCTTTACTCTTGGCGTCATTGCCCTTAAAACCTCCGGCCAAGTCAAAGATTTAATTATTGCCTTACTGGTTGCCAGTATTTTTAACTTTTTAGTTTCTCTAGCATTACTTAAATTCAAACTTAAATTTTCAATTCGACCACGGTTTGACAAGACTATCGCTATTCACTTTCTTAAAATTGTCCCGGCTTTTGCCATTGCCGGAATTTTTGTCAAAATTTACAACACCTCAGATTCAGTTTTGCTTAGTTACCTTGACTCAGATGAAGCGGTTGGATTCTTTGCCGTCCCGGCCAAGGTGGTATATGCCTTACAACAAATTATCCCGGCTGCCTTTGCAGCCGTAATCTTTCCAGCGTTTAGTTATTATCACAAAAACTCTAAACCATTACTTGAAAAAACTTTTACTAAGGCCTTTAACTACCTAACAATCATTAGTTTGCCGCTTACTGCCGGATTAATGGCAACCATTCCGGAAGTTACCCAAACAGTTTGGCCGGAATATACTGCCGTGGTTCCGACTTTTTATGTTATGACGTTAGCCATTCCTTTTATATTTCTGGCGTTTCCCACTGGTTATTTATTAAACGCCTGCGATCGACAAAAAAACACCACCATCAACCGGGGCATTATTACCTTTTTGGCCGTTACTCTTAATCTCATCTTAATTCCCAAGCTCAGTTATTTTGGCGCCGGAGTAACTTTTTTAATTACCAACTTTATTTTACTATTTCTTGACTTAATTTGGGTAAAACAAACCATCGTTTTGGAAACAAAAAAATTACTAAAGACCATTTTCAAATCATCATTAGCCGCCGCTCTGATGATTATTTTGGTTATCGCTATCAAATCATATTTTAATCTGCTGGTTATTATTCCGCTGGGTGCGCTGACATACTTTGGCGTACTACTGATGCTAAGGGGGATACAAATCAAAGAACTAAATGAAATTTTTAACAAAGGTTTTCGCAATGGCTAATGAAATCAAAAAAAGCTTACTAGTAACTTTGGATTTCCCGCCAAACAATGTCGGCGGCGTTGCTACTTTTTATTATAATGTTTGCAAAAATTTGCCCCCCGATAAAATTGTTGTCTTAGCCCCCGACCATCCAGACGCTAACAACTTTGACCAGAAGCAACATTTCACCATTATCAGAAAAAAATTGCTAAACCAATTTCCGCAAAAAATGCCAGCCGGGCTCGGAGGGATAATAAAAATCGCCGCGACTGTCCGTTGGCTTTCACTGATAAAAAATCTTAATGAAATTGTGAAAACCCACCAAATCAAGCTTATTCAAGTCGGTCAAGTATTACCGATCGGAACCTTGGCGTTGGTGCTCAAAAAAAGACTAAAAATCCCTTATATCTTTTATGCTCACGGTCTTGATATTTTATTGCCGCAAAAATTCATGCGCAAAAAGACAATATTAAAAAATATTATTAAAGAATCGTCAGGTATTGTCGCCAACAGTCACTTCACCAAAGATGAACTGTTAAAATTAGGAGCTAACAATGGCCAAGTTACCGTCGTTTATCCGGGAGCAAACATTAAAAATCATCATGTCGCCGACTCCGAAATTGCAGCACTAATCAAAAAACACCAACTGGAAAACAAAAAAATTCTTTTAACGGTTGGCCGGCTAGTCGAACGAAAAGGGCATGACGTTGTTATTAAATCATTGCCGGCAATCATAAAAAAAATCCCAAATATTACCTATCTTATCGTGGGCGACGGTCCACGAAAAACTCAACTGGTCAACTTAGTACATCAGCTTCGACTGGGCCACTATGTCCAGTTTGTTGATCGCGTGGCAAACAGCATCTTGCCCGCTTACTATCAGCTGGCTGACGTCTTTATCATGCCATCGCGCCGGATCAACGGCTATGACGTTGAAGGCTTTGGCATTGTTTTCATTGAAGCCAATCTGTTTGGCAAACCGGTCATCGGCGGACGTAGCGGGGGAGTTGGCGAAGCAATTGTTGACGGTCAAACCGGCATACTTGTCAACCCAACAAGTGAAGAAGAAGTAAGCCGCTCGGTAATAAAATTACTCACCGATCCGGCCCTAGCCGAACGGCTAGGGCTCCAGGGTATGGAACGCGCATTGCGGGATTTTGATTGGCAAACTCAGACTAAAAAAATAAAAGATTTATTAAGCTAAACACTATGGCTGAAATCAGCATTGTTATCCCGGTATATAATGCCCAAAAAACTCTACCAAATTGTCTGAAAAGTATTTTAAATCAAACATTTAAAAATTTTGAGATTATTGCCGTTAACGATGGTTCAACTGACGGCAGTCTGGCTGAATTAGAACAATATCGGAACAAAATAACTATCATTAATCAACAAAATAAAGGTGCGGCTCACGCCCGAAACCAAGGTGCAAAAATTAGCCGTTCACCATTTATCATTTTTTGCGACGCCGATATTATTATGTATCCAAAAATGCTTGAAACAATGATTAAAACGCTCAAGGTCAACCAAAACGCTTCGTACGCATATAGCTCATTTAAATTTGGCTTCAAAAATTTTAAACTGTTTCCTTTTGACGGCGAAAAATTACGACAAATGCCGTACATCCACACCACGTCGCTTATTCGTCGCGAACATTTTCCCGGCTTTGACGAAAAACTAAAACGATTCCAGGACTGGGATTTATGGTTAACCATGTACAAACGGGGGTACGTCGGACACTTTATTCCTCAAGTTTTATTTGAGGTTGCTTCCGGCGGGACAATGAGCTCCTGGCTGCCGAAATTCATATACCGTTTTCCATTCTTAAAAAAGGTTAACGCCTATCAAGCCGCGAAAAAAATAATCCAGAAAAAACATAACCTATGATTGAAAAAGAAAAGAGCCAAGATCCGGAAAATTTTCAAGTATCATTAAAAATTTTACTTAAAAAAAATAATCAGTACCTACTTTTAAATGTTGCTAAAACCGATCGGGTTGCCGGAATGGAAAAATTTGATTTACCCGGAGGACGGATCAATCGAGACGAACTCAACCTTCCTTTTCATCAGCTTGTTGACCGGGAAGTCAAAGAAGAGTTGGGGCCATTAATCACTTACAAACTAAGGCCAGACCCCGTTTCTCTCGGCCAGGCGATCATACCCGATTTCATTGAAATTAAGCCAGGAGAAACCAGAAGCCGATTCTTTGTTCTGTTTGAGGCAGAATATCTTTCGGGAGAAATAGAAATATCGGATGAACATTCAGACTACCAATGGACCGACTTGCAGCCAAATCACATTGAACAATTATTTACCCCATTACTATGGGATGTGCTAAAAAATTATTTTGATTGGAACACTAACATATGATGAGATTACAAAAATTCTTGGCGAGCGCGGGAGTGGCTTCCAGACGGGCCGCCGAAGAATTAATTAGTGAAGGTAAAATTAAAATTAACGGCAAAGTTATTACTAAATTAGGAACAAGTATTGACGAAAATCTTGATGTTGTAGAATTTCAAAACAAAAAAATCACTCTGCCGCAGGATAAAATTTATATTGCGCTTCATAAGCCGGTTGGCTACATTTGCAGCACCAGCGACGAACAGGGCGAAACCGTACTTAGCTTAGTTAAATCAAAACAACGAATTTTTCCGGTCGGTCGACTCGATAAAGATTCCAGCGGTTTAATCATCCTAACCAACGACGGTGAATTTGCAAATCGCCTTACCCATCCGCGCTACGGCAGTGAAAAAGAATATTTTGTCACCCTCGACCGAGATCTAAAGGAAGAAGACGTTAAGAAAATCCAGCGGGGAATGGTAATTGACGGCAAACGCTTACGTTCAGTTAAAGTTAACGATATTCGTAATAAAAGTGCCAAATTTATCCTACAGGAAGGCATTAACCGGCAAATCAGACGGATGCTTGGAAAACTTGGATATACTGTTATAAAATTAAAAAGAGTCAGGATCGGCAATTTGGAGCTGGGGGATTTAAAAATCGGCCAAAGTAAAAATATCCACAAAGAAGATGTCGGCTAAAAAAGTACCATTATGAACAACCCGGAATTATCAATCATTATTGTCAGCTGGAACGTTAAAGATTTGCTCAAGAAATGTCTCCAGTCAATTGAAAAATACCGAAACAAGCTGGCGGTTGAAATTATTGTTGTTGATAACGCCTCCAAAGACGGGACTGTTGAAATGCTCAAAACAGAATTTCCGGATGTTCGACTGATAACTAACAGTAATAATCTCGGTTTTGCCGCCGCCAATAACCAAGGCATCTTGCGTAGCCAAGGAGATTATATCTTATTGCTGAATCCCGATACTGAAGTCATTAAAGACACACTCAACAAAATGCTTAATTTTATAAAAATCAGACCACAGATTGGCATTCTGGGTTGCAAGCATCTCAACCCTGACTGGACGCTCCAGCCGTCAGTCAGGCGTTTTCCGGCATTCTGGGCAATATTTTTTATTCTGACTAAATTGTACAAAATTTTTCCAAACATTCCTCCAATCTACTACTATTTTGCCGAGGACTTTAATTATAAAATTTCCCAACCAATTGATCAGGTTGCGGGCTCATGCATGATGATTCGTCGGCAGACCATTGAAGAAATCGGTTTGCTTGATGAGAGATTTTTTATCTGGTTTGAAGAAGTTGATCTCTGCAAACGCTCTAAAGATGCCGGCTGGGAAGTCTGGTACACACCAGACGCTGAACTGATTCATTACGGCGGACAAAGTTTTCGCCAGGTCGGAACCTGGAAAAAACAAAAAATATTCTTTCAAAGCGCCATTTATTACTTCCGCAAACACGGTCTACGCTAACAACCAAAAACGCCCCGCAGATGGGGCGTTTTTTGACAATATCAACAAAAAGAGGATAAAATCAAACTGTAACTTTACCCCGTGAGTTACCCTAACCGACGATCAGGCCGATCGTCAACCAGCCAAGGAGGGTAGGCTCATGCGTCCGACAACTTGTTGGGCATGTACGGGAAGGAGGTGATCCGATCTAATCCCCAGGAAAGGAGGTGAACATCGGTTCACATTGCAGTTTGTACGGGCTCCTGTGTCACTTGACGCAGGGCCCATTTTTATTTGTCTTTTTAAGCCTGCTGGGCTAGAATAAAATTGCCAATATGAACGAAAATCTTTTTGAAAAAACTTTTATTGTTATCGTCGGTTTACTGTTAGCTACCGAAATAATGTCATTTCTTGGCCAACTATACCAACCACTCAACCTGGTTGGATTTTTTATCATTATCATCGCCGCGGCCGTTGTTAGCTTCAAAAAATTGGAATATGGAATTTATCTCATACTCGCCGAACTCTGTATTGGCGGCAAGGGTTACCTTTTTAGTTTCGGCCTGAACAGCAGCGCCATATCCATTCGCATGGCGTTATTCCTGATATTATTTTCAGTCTGGACTGCCATAAAAATAAAAAATAAAAAAATTGGGTTTACCCTTAACAAAAAATTTCTCATACCATATAGCCTGCTGGCCCTAACTATCTGCTACGGCATCATAAACGGTTTTTTGCATAACCAAACCAGCAGTGTTATTTTTGATTTCAACGCCTGGATATTTTTTGCGTTACTTTTCATTTTTATCGACGCTCTCAACAGGCCCGATACCACCAGGGGTGCCATCAGAATTATTTTTGCCGCCACCAGCCTGCTGGCCGTAAAAACGATACTGACACTAGTGTTTTTTTCACACGGCTTAACGGAACTTGGCGACCCGTTCTATAAATGGATTCGCGACACCGGCGTAGGGGAGATTACCTATATTTCCGGAACATTATTTAGAGTCTTTTTTCAATCACAGCTCTACGTTTTAATCGGCCTGTTCATTGCATTAACGCTGGTGCTGCAAAAGAAAATCAGTCGGTCAAAAGAAGACATTCTTTTACTAATCTATATTTACCTAATGTCACTAACTTTAATTATCAGCCAATCGCGCAGTTTTTGGATAGGAGCAGCGTCAGCAATCATAGTTCTAATCGGATACCTTTGGTGGCGGTCGGAAAAGTCGTTTAAAAAAATTACTATTTTGATTATCGCCATCATCGCCACTGTTGCGTCACAGATACTATTAATTCAAGTCCTGACCAACAATTTTTCCAGTAATCCGATTTCCGATCGTTTTAGGCACCTGTCAACCGATGCGGCCGGCAACAGCCGCCTCAACCAACTTGAACCTCTTTTATACAATATTTCTCAGCAATCCATTGTTGGTTATGGTTTCGGTAAGGAATTAACCTATCAAAGTACTGACCCGCGGATTGTCGCATCAAATCCGGGCGGCATCTACACCACCTATGCCTTTGAGTGGGGATACTTAGACACTGTCTTAAAACTAGGAATTTTAGGATTACTTGTCTATTTCTTTTTAGTCTATACCATTATCGTTTCTGGTCTCAAAAACCCGAGTCCAACGAATATTGGTTTATTAACGGGTTTAGTTGCCGTGCTTGCCACTAATATTTTTTCGCCTTATCTTAACCATCCGCTCGGTATTGGCTACTTATTATTATTATCAGCAATCTTTAATCAGGTCTCAATGCTGGAAAAAATCAAACAGTTTGTCCATCAATCATTTGCCCAAAGCCATTACCAAAAACAAAATACCCATTTCAAAAGAACTGAATATTGGTTTAAAAAATTAAATCCCAACTATGACGAAGCTGGCCAGATTGCTGCCTATGCTCATGATATCGAAAGGGCCTTTCGGAATAAAAACAGCGAAGAGACTTTTAAAAACATTGCTTTTAACAACCCTGAGTTTCTTAAACATCATGCCGAAACAGGAGCGGGTATTATCAGTAAATTTTTGGAAGGAAAATATGAGCCAACCGCCATCACCAAAATTAACGAACTGATCAGACTTCACGAAATTGGTGGTACACCTGAAGCCGACCTACTGAAAGATGCTGATAGCATCAGCTATTTGGAGAATAACGCGGCGCTTCACCTAAAGATGATTAATAAACTGGGCAAAGAAAAAGTTAAAGGAAAGATTGATTGGATGTACCAGCGCATCACTTCTAAAAAAGCCCGGGAAATTGCCCGGCCGCAGTATGAAAAAATTATCAAAATTTTAGAAAAAATCTAGCCCAACCTCTTACCAACAATTTCGGGATACCCTTTCAAAAACTCCGGAGCCAAAACGCCTTTTTTCCCCTCCAGTTGAACCGTTATTAGAGTAATAGCCCCGTTGTCACATTTAACCGCGAGTTTCTTTTTAGGCGTTAAAAAAACAGTGCCATTAGACAAATCTTTGCTTAAATCACCCTCTAAAACGCTTAAATTTAAGATTTTAAGGCGTTTATTATCAAAATAGGTAAATACCCCCGGCCAAGGAGTAAAAGCCCGAAATTGGTTAAATATTTCAAGGGGAGTCTTGTTCCAGTCAACCAGCCCATCTTCGCGCCGAATTAAGCTGGTATAGGTTGCCTGGGAATCGTCTTGATCAATCAGCTCGGCTTTCCCGGCCAAATAATTTGGCAAAACCGAAACCAGCAGCTCACCGCCAAGCTGTGCCAATGCGTCATGAAGTTTGGCGGCGTTTCTAGAACCGATGTCAAATGTCTGACGGCCAATAATCGGTCCGGCGTCAACCCTCTGAGTTAGTTTAATAATTGTCACTCCTGTTTGCAGATCACCATGCAACAGTGCAGCCTGAATCGGCGAGGATCCACGATATTTTGGCAATAAAGAAGGATGAATATTCAAAAAACCATATGCTGGCTTTTTTAAAATTTCATCGGGAATAATCATACCGTAAGCAACAACTACTGCTACTTGGCAACTTTCTTTCGCAAAAATCTGTGCAAGTTCTTTTTTATTCTTTGGCTGGATAACCCTGATGCCATATTTTTCTGCCACTACCTTAACCGGCGAGCTGGATAACTTCTGATGGCGGCCGAGAGGCTGATCTGGCTGAGTGATAACCAGCTTCGGCTTAAAATCGTTTTCAACCAATGCCTTAAGAGCCGGCAAAGCAAATTCCGGCGTCCCTAAAAAAATAAGATCTGGCTTCTTAGTATTCATAGTCACCAAGTGGCAACGATTTCAGACGATCTAACTCTTTTTGTCCCTGAGTAATATCGTTAGTCTTGTCAATAAATAAAACACCATCAAGATGGTCAATCTCATGCTGGATCACCCGGGCGAAATAGCCAACGGCCTCAAACTTTACTTTTTTGCCATCCTTATTGAAAGCGATCAATTTTATTGTTTGCGGGCGCTTTACCATTCCAAAGATATTCGGCAAACTTAGGCAGCCTTCTTCCAAAATTTCTTTTTTCCAGCTTTTGCGTAAAATTTTTGGATTAACTAAAGCGATCGTACCGTCCTGAGTACTAATAACAATTATTCGCAAGCTTTGGCCAACCTGCGGTGCAGCTAAGCCAATGCCGTCACGGGCTTTCATTGTTGCTTCCATATTCAAAATAAGCTGCTTAATCTCCTGAGATTGCAGCTCTTCGGTTTTCAATTCCCGCGCCTTTTGGCGTAAAACCGGGCAAGGGTAAATTTTTATGGGTAAAACTTTCGCCATACTACTATCTAACAGTATAGCACATTATCATATTTTTTTCTCTAAATCAAGTATTTTTTTCTCCAGCGAACTATAGCGGTCCATATCGCTTTGATGATAGGCCTCAAGTTGCAGTGTTAAATAAAATTTTAATTCTTCGACTACTGAGTCGAAATCCTTCTGCATGATTTTTTGATTTTGATTTATTAATTTTTGTTCAAGAAATGAAAATCCCCCAAGCAACTGGGAGAAAGTATCAACAGGAAAACTATATTATACAGCTAAGTAATAATGCTGTCAAACCAACAATTTTATTAATTTTCTGCCATGGTGTGGATAAATTGACTTAAAAAAATAAATCATCTACCCTATAATCTAGCTGGACACAGACATTTACCCGGAGGAAAGCCACCATGGAATGGTATCACGAAGCGATCGTTGGATTAGCGGCAGTTTATCTGCTCTATCTTTTCGCCGGAGTTGTCATCTCTGGCTACATTCCGCCGTGTGAATCGGGGATTTGGGCATATTGCAAGAACGTTCACCTTATGCCTTTTATCATCACGTTGATCTTTTATTCTGAGTTAACCGAGGAAAAACCCCGCCCCGAAGGCTGGGATTAGGAACAAACCATGCATTGGACTTTAATCATCCTAATCGCGGTAGTCGGCGGACTACTCTTGATTGCCTTGGCAATCAAATTAATCCGGTTTACCGGCGAAATCCTACTTGAACTACTTCTTGTCTTCACTCAAATTGAGGAAGATGAATTTCCCAACCGACCTGAAACCAGCCTGGACGGCCACGAACTATGATCTTTGTCTGTCCGCCGCGCAATTGCTCGTGGGCGGATTTTTTATTTAACAATTTTTTGATACAATAATAACAATATGATTAACGACGGACCAGTCAATTTTAAAGACATTCTAAAAAATAAACAGGCTCTTAAACCGCCGGCACACCCCTGGCAAGATTTAGCATTACGCATTATTGACGAACTAGGCATTCCCAGTTTTAAGCGTAACTCCGTTTTTAAAGTCTGTAAGGAGCTGCCGCGACCGATGGTTGAAAAGGCTTTAAATGACACCAAAGAATTAGTTAAAGATGGCGAAAACTGGAAATACTTCTTCAAAATTATTGGTACTATTCAAAACAAAAAAACGGCCTTTGAGCCGAAAAATTCACCAAAAAATAAATAATTTTTAAAGCAGTTTAAAATTGCTCACCAAATATCCAACGCCAAAAGGCCCTTCATACGACAGAATTTCTGGCTCAATATTGAGAGACTCCAAAACTCCGCTCAAAATAATCAAAGACCGTAAACCATCCTCTTTAACTTCGGCGGCTTCAGCCGGACTGATTTTTTGCAGAGCAGCAAAATCTTTTTTCTTAATAGCCGTCACCACCTTTTGATCAAACTCCTTGGCTTTTTCCGAATAACCGCCCGGAGCGTCTTTAGTCAGCGTGTGGGCAAGGTCGGCAGAAGCAATCACTGCAAATCGCTTATTAATTCGTGAAAGTTCGCGATACAAAAAATTGCCAAATTTAAAATGCTGCTGATAGTCAAGCCCGGAGTGGGTGATAGGGATAATCGGAATGTTCTTCAAATGCTGAGTTAAAAAATAAAGCGGCACTGAAAAACCGTAATCAAGCTCCTCGGGGCTAGTCATGACTACCGGCGCTTCCTGATTACTTTCATCGGCGGCGCGAATTTCCTGAATTGACATATAGTCGCTTTTAAAGGAAAGCTCCAGCTCAAAATCACCAAAATCTTTAAAATTAGACTTATACTCAGCGCTAAAATTAATATTAAAAGACTCGTCAAAAACCTGGCCGTGCGGAGAAACAATCAAAATACTTTCCGGTTTTGCCGCATACAACTGCTGCTCCAAGCTTTTCATTGCTTCTTCAGTTTTCTTTAATTTTTTGAGATTATCCTTGCCGATTTTTGGTATTAATACCGGCGGATGAGGAGTAATCGCCGCAAAAACGATTGGCATATATATAAATTTATTCTACATCTTCGCCTAACGGATGAACAGTCAAGGCTTGAGCAGAGGTAGTAATAATATTATCCCATTTATAGCTAAATTTGGCAAATGCCGCCTCAGTTTTAACCCACCGCCGATAACCTCCGGCGACAACATACACTTTCGAATCTCCCTGGGCCTGAATCAACTCGCCATCACGGAATTTAACCGGGTCGCCAGTTTGATATTGATCAAGAATTTCTGGCGCCACCTGTGTTAAAACTTTTTTTGGAAACCGTGATTCCATAATTTCACGAGCGTAAATCGGATGTTTTAATCCAGCCTCAACAAAATAAACGCCCCCTGTTTTATTATCCTGAAGCAGTGCTCCGGTCGGATAGGCTGTTTCTACCGTAATATCTTTTCCGTATTTATACCCGGCTAAGTCAGAAAATTCTACCACTTCAATTTCTTCTGGATTAAAACCAATTACCCGAAAAACTTCCGGCGAGGTGATGTGCCGAAGTTCATCGTCAACTAATAAATACACTTTACCGTCCGGATCCTGGAGTAGGGAATAGTTATGAAATTGAATACTCGGGCCAATTTCGTACTTTTCAAGATCAAGCTTGCTAATGGTTAATATTTTTTTGGGATCAAACCGCGAAAGCAAGGCTCCCCAGGAAGTAATTAAACGCCTGGTACCGTACTGAATCAGCCACACTGCCGGACTGTCATTAGTTTTAACCAGTGAGCCATCCGGAAAATCGCGGCCCCAATAATTTTGCCATAATTGCCAAAACCGATTGTTGCCGGAATAGTGCGGGGTATAGTTGTACAATCCCGCGGTTGCTTTCGTCAGCGGCGTCACCAACCAACCGTCGATGGCGTAGTCGTTGCCAGCTTGATAATGCCAGTCACCGGGATTATCCATATATTGTCTAAACTGCCAGGCAGCACCGTCAACCTGCTTGCCAAAACCTAAAGCTTTTGGACTGCACGAACCGCTATCCGGACAACGATATCCCATCGCCTTATCAAGTTGATTTTGGCTCGGCGATGAATCGCCAATCAAACTTTGCTCTTTTTGCAATGTCACCAACAAAACCTTAGGGCTAATTTTACTTTCAATCGCCGCCTGCCAGATGATCTCGGCAGCAGGACGATTCACCCCTAAATAATCGGGAAAAGAACGCCAGGCAAGAGAACTGCCTTTTTCCTCAAGAAATTGCTGAATTTCAGCGAGATTTAAAGATAAGTGGTCAGTCATTTCCTCATCACTAATAACAAAACTGGGATTAAAAAAAATCTCGGCCTGGGCGGCGATTGGGAAAATAATTAACTCTAAAATTATGAGTAGCAATACTGCTCTTTTCATCTTTTTATTATAGCATAAATCATGATCATTCTCATAGTGAAAAACTGGCTTGAAAGCCAAAATTTTGCTAAAATATAACTATGAAAAAACGAGTTTTTATTGCTATCAATCTACCGACCGAAACGAAAGATGAGCTTGGTCAGTTATTAAAAAAACTAAAAAAAATAAACCCTCAGCAACAAATTCGTTACGTGAAGGCAGATAGCCTACACCTGACCTTACATTTTTTAGGTGATCGTGGCGCCGAGGAAATTTCAACTATAAAAAAAGTTATGCGCGACATTGCCAGCAGTCATTCACCATCAACTATTATCACTGGCGATATTGATGCATTTCCTAATTTGCAATCACCAAAAGTTGTTTATTTGTCAATTATGGAAAAGCCTAAATCAAGTATCTCCAGCCTACAAAAAAAATTAGGATTTACGCTTGAACAAGCGGGTATTGATGTCGACCATCGCGCTTGGCAGCCTCATCTAACACTTGCACGAATTAACAGTCCGACTGTTTTTAAAACACAAAATGCTTTTCCGCCAATAATTGAAATTCCAGCTACTCACATTACCTTAATGGAAAGTAACTTAACGTCATACGGTGCGCAGTATACCGTGCTTGAATCATTTAGTTTTTCTAATCATGGACAAAATTGAAATTCTGGGAATCAAAATTGATAATTTATCACTGCAAGAAGTTTTAGAAAAAATAAAACGCTTTTTAGATTCAGATCAACAGCACTATGTTGTCACACCAAATCCCGAGTTTATTGTTGCCAGTCAAACCGATGGACATTTTAAAGAAATTTTAAACTATGCCGACATCGCCGTTGCTGACGGCATCGGTTTGGTAAAGGCGGCAAAATTTTCAGGCAAAAGACTTCAGCGGGTCACCGGTGTTGATTTGGTCTGGGCGGTGTGCGAATTAGCTGAACAAATTAATTGTTCAGTTTATTTACTTGGCGCTAAAGGAACTGTTGCACGTCGCGCCGGAACTGTCCTACAAGAAAATTTTAAAAATTTAACCATTGCCGGCGCCGAAAGCGGGGGAGAGATTAACGACCCCAAAGAAATTAATTTTGACATTGTTAATAAAATTAACGCCAGCCAAGCAAAAATTTTATTTGTGGCGCTGGGCCACGTCAAACAAGAAAAATGGATCTTTTACCATTTAGATAGATTAAAAAATGTTAAAGTGGCAATTGGCGTTGGCGGCGCCTTTGATTATATCTCCGGCGAAGTCGTACGAGCGCCGCTATTTTTAAGGCGCCTTGGACTGGAATGGCTCTTTCGTCTGGTCACTCAACCGCAGCGCTTTAAAAGAATTTTTAACGCCACAATAGTTTTTACCTTTTTGCTGATCAAAAAAAAATTTTTAGACTTTTTTCGAAAAGAAAATAACGATATCTCAACTCCCGATAAGCCTTAAAATTAGGCCTGTTTTAAGCTATTTGGCCTATTTGTAAAAAAAACATAAACCTAGTAAGATAACCCTATGACTAAAAAGATAATAACCAGATTCGCACCCAGTCCGACCGGATTTGTCCACGTTGGCAGTTTGCGCACCGCTTTATATAACTATCTATTTACCCGAGCTAACAAGGGTAAATTTTATTTACGAATTGAAGACACCGACCAGGAACGAAAAGTCGATGGAGCCGTTGAAAACCTACTGTCAACGCTAAAAATTTTTGATTTGCTTTGGGACAACAAAAAAATTATGGTTCAGTCTGAACGGCTGGAAATGTATAAACAGGCAGCGGATCAACTTGTTAAATCAGGACACGCTTATTATTGTTTTTGTTCTAAAGAACGGCTGGAAAACCTGCGCCAGATTCAATCCAAAAAAGGCTTGCCGACAATGTATGACGGAAACTGCGCCAATTTGGACCAAGCCGAGATTGCGGCTAGCCTGAAAGAAAAACCGTTTGTAATCAGATTTAAAGTTCCGAAAACCGGCCAAACAGAATTTCATGATTTAATTCGGGGCAAAATCAGTTTTGACAATAAAATTTTAGATGACCCGATTATCCTGAAATCCGACGGATTTCCAACCTACCATTTAGCATCGGTTGTTGACGATCATGAAATGGAGATTAGCCATGTTATCAGAGGAGAGGAGTGGTTGCCCTCAACACCAAAACATTTACTGCTTTATAAAGCGTTTGACTGGCAGGCACCGGCATTTGCTCACTTGCCGCTTTTATTAAATCCGGACAAATCAAAATTATCAAAACGACAAGGTGATGTCGCCGTGGAAGATTACCTCAAAAAAGGCTACCTGCCCGAAGCCTTGGTCAACTTTGTTTTACTGCTCGGCTGGAACCCTGGTACCGATCAAGAGATATTCAACCTAGATGAGATGATTAAACATTTTCAGCTTGAAAAAGTTAACAAATCAGGAGCAGTGTTCAACACTCAAAAATTGGACTGGCTTAATGGTTATTACCTGCGAAAAAAATCCAGCGCTGAATTTGCCAAACTTTGCCAGCCGTTTTTCGAACAAGCCGGGATTAAAACTGAATTAAAACAATTAGAAAAAATTGTTGCAACCGAGCAAGAAAGAATTAAACACCTTGATGAAATCGTTGAGGCGACTAAATTTTTCTTTACCTCAGAACCGTACGATCCGGAATTACTGATTTGGAAAAAATCAACCAGACAGCAAACCATTGCCAACCTCAAAACTATTTTAGCCAGACTGGCTCAAATTGACGAAAAAAATTGGAACCAAAAAAATCTGGAGGAAGAGATTATGACATTTTTGAAAGAAAATGATTATGCTACCGGCGATATGCTCTGGCCAATGCGCGTGGCGTTAACTGGACGCAAATCAAGTCCGGGAAATTTTGAAGTAGCCCAGGCGCTTGGTAAAACCGAAAGCCTTAAAAGAATTGACCAGGCCATTAAAATTTTAGCGTAAACTTGATTTTATCAAAATTTTATGCTATAATGATAGATAATGAAAGAAAATAAAAAGAAAAATTCCACATCAAAAAATATTTTAGCAAAGAGCCTGATTATCACCTTTGTGCTGGCTCTTATTTTTATTAACCCAGGACCAGGTAAGGCTGAGGAAGATATCGGCGAATTAAACCGCTCAATTGAAAGCAAGCGCCGAGAAATCGATGCTATTCAAAAACAAATTGATGAATACGCCCAGCAAATCAAAGCAAAAAAACAGGAGGCGAGGGGACTGCAAAATCAGATTGCTATTTTAGACAACCAAATTGCCAAGGTTAACCTGGATGTTGAGGCAACTCAAAAACTTATTGAACAAACTAATTTAGAAATTCAAGCGACTAATATCCAAATTCAGGAACTTGAAGTTAAAATTGATAAACAAAAAGAAAAGATTGTTGAATATTTAAGATTAATTTACAAAGCGGATCAGGTTAGTTATTTTGAAATCTTACTGGTAAACAATTCATTCTCTGATTTTTTTGACCAAATCAAATATTCCGAACAGATTAATACTGACCTCAAAGAAAGTCTGGACGAGTTAAAAACCGATAAAACGGATTTTGAAACTCAAAAACTAAATCTTGAGGCAAAAGTTACGCTTGAAGAAGAATTAAAACAAAAACTCCAGGAGCAAAAGTCAGAGCTAGAAGAACGCAATGCAGCTAAGGGTATTTTATTAGTACAGACAAACTTAACTCAACGACAATACCAAAACCAACAATATCAGCTGCAGCTTGAACAGCAGCAAATCAACTCCGATATTCTGGGACTTGAAAAAACTGTCCGAAAAAAACTTGAAGATCAGGCGGCTGAAGAAAAATTCAAAAATTTTGGGCCGGCCCGATTAGCTTGGCCAGTTGATCCATCACGGGGGATTAGCGCTTATTTTCATGATCCTGATTATCCTTTCCGCTATATCTTTGAACATCCAGCTATTGATGTTCGAGCTTCTCAAGGTACTGCCATTAAGGCCCCTGAGGCTGGCTATGTTGCCAGAGTAAAATTTGCCGGCGATACTAGTTATGCATACGTGATGTTGATTCATAACGATGGTCTTTCAACAGTCTTTGGTCATATCTCGAAACCGCTGGTAAAAGAAGATGAATATGTCAGTAAGGGGCAAGTTATTGCTCTGTCCGGCGGAATGCCGGGCGGTATCGGTTCCGGCAATTTAAGTACCGGCGCCCATCTTCATTTCGAAGTGCGTTTGGATGGTATCCCAGTAAACCCGTTAGAATACCTGCCATAAAAAATGAGTGATAATCTTAACAGTAAAATCAGCTCGCTTGTTATTTGGACTCTGTTTGCCGGGCTGGTTTTTTTATATATTCGATTCTTTCCACACCTTAAAACGATTGGGGAAATTGTAATTTCAGCCTTACCGTCGATTATCTTTTTTACCATTGGTATTTTTATTTCCCGACGAGATCAAGATCGCATTACACAAGCCAGAAAAAAAGATTCAACACAAATTTCTCTAACCACCACCCTTGAACAGGCTTTAAAACACGATTTATTAACCTATTTAGTACCGGTAATAATCTTAGCAACGCCTTTTTTATTTGATCAAATCCCAAACGTTACTACCGTCATTCAGGCAGGAACTGCTTTTCTCGTGCTCGCGTACTTAAAGTTGATATACTGGGGCGAATTATAAAATTTGACAAAGATATTTTTTTATCTTACTATTTAGATAGTTGTCTAAATATCTAAATATTTTAGCCTTAAATAACCGCCAAAAAGGGGATACTAGATTATGAGCTTAAACAAAACCTTTAGCGCCCTTTCTGATCCAACAAGACGTAAAATTTTAGAATTACTCAAAAAGAAAGATCTATCGGTAAATGATATTGCGCTTAATTTTTCAATATCATTACCGTCCTTATCTCATCACCTTACAATCTTAAAAAACGCTCAATTAGTCACGTCACAGCGCCGGGGACAACAAATGATTTATTCTTTAAATCTAAGCGTATTTGAAGAAATTGCCAAACAATTATACGGCTTTTTTAATAAAAAATAAACTTACAATAAATAATATGAAACATCCATTAACCCCAAACATTAAAACTGAAATTATGCCAGTTATCACTCTAATTCTCCTGGCAGTTATCAGCGTCTATTTTTATAATAATTTTCCTAATCAAGTACCGACTCATTGGAATTATCGAGGAGAAGTAGATGGATATTCAGGCAAAGCCTTTGGAGCTTTTGGAATTCCGGTAATCATCGTCGTAATGTATGTAATGTTTTTACTGTTCCCATTGCTAGACCCAAAAAAAGACCGTTACCAACAATTCAAAAAGACATACCACGTCTTCAAAACTATGATCATAGTTGTGATGGGGTTGATATATTTCTACAGCGGTTTGGCGGCTTTAGGGTATCCTGTGTCAATCAACATTGCTGTTCCAGCAACAATTGGATTATTATTCATAGTGATGGGTAACTACATGTCTAAAATAAAAAGCAACTGGTTTATTGGTATTAGGACTCCATGGACATTATCCAATGAAGAAGTTTGGAACAAAACTCATCGGGTTGGCGGAAAAATCTTTATCGCCCTAGGTGCCTTTATGATTATTGGGATATTTTTGCCAGACAAGATCTACTGGCAGGGTTTTATAGTAAGCCTTTTAGCATCGGTAGTCGGCATGATGGGGTATTCGTACTGGATATTCAAAAAGATTAATAAAAATTAACGCTAAATAAAGTTTTACTATCTTTTAACCCCGCCTCCACACACGAGAGGAGGGGTTAAAAATTACTTTATTTATTAATCTTTTTGAAATATATAGCGTCGCACAATATATCTTATGCGACACTATAGGGATATATTTATCCACAAGCAAACAACTAATACAAATAGCTGCTAAAGCTATAAGATAAGCATTTAAATATAGTTTTAGACATTAATGGACAACAAGGCCCTTAGGTAAATAAAACTTTTAAAATCAAGCAACTTACATATTACGTACTGATAAATTTTGTTTAATCAATCAAGATATGAATTTATTAGCGCGGATGCTAATGAGAGATTAAATCATTTAAAAAGAAAGCTAGACGCCTAACCTTCTTTTTAAATGATTTAATTTGATATATTTTTCTCTAACCCCTCTTCCCTATTTGCCATTAAAAAAAGATTTATATTGTGCGACGCATACACTAACTACCAAATAATTTATTGATTTCCTGATATAGCTGCTGTATTTGCCGACCGTGAAAACCAAGGCGACTCAGTAAAGTATCTTGGTTGATCAACTGTTTACATAAAACGATATTATGATGAAGTAAATCCCGAACCTGCTGATGATTCAGGCTAATCAAAACAGTAATTGGGTATAACCCCCTATTTTCAATAAGTTCCTGAAGATTATCACCCTCACTGGCGTAATCCCAGCCAATTGCTTTAATCCCAACACAGCCGCAATAAATTTTTACTTCACCAGTCACTTTGGTGTTTGTTACCAGCCAACTTTGTAGCGTGGCTTCACGCGGTTTGGCGCCCTTATTTTTTTTAATATTCCAAGCCTCTTTAATATCTAAAAACCGAGCGTACGTGTACAACGCATCCTTACTGCCGGTTTTACCACCGCCATGAGAATGAAATTTAGCCTCAATGATAGCGTGAATATTTTTTTCATACTTTTCAGCAATCACGTCCACCTCATGAGAAATACATTTACCTCTAACAATAACATTGGTTTTTGTTTCATACCCTTGTTCCTCCAATAAAGCCGCAAAATACTTTTCAAACGGAAAACCATCGGGGCCAAGACGCATAATTGCCTTTTTAAGATTATAACGAGCCGCATAACTCTTGTCCTCTGATTTTAAAAGATCAAAAGCCAACCGATGAATCTGGGCCGTTGTAGTGCCTGGCTTTATTTTTGGTCTTATCTGGCTGATTACTCTTTTTGCTACCCCGCTAGCCACACCAGAAGACATCATTGATTTCTTTAATTTTATAATTGAAAAAATTTCTTTTTCTCCACTTGCTTTTTTAATTAAAATTTTTTTTGCCATATATAAAATATTACTTCCAAAACACCTTCTCGCCAAACCGCAAATCAATATAATCAAGTTTTGACCGGTCATTAGCGCGCTGTTTTAAAACAATGGCTAATGAATTAATTTGAGATGTAACAGAATTTTGAAGGCTAAATTTTACCAGCCAGCCTTCTTGGGTAACGAGCGTAATATCTTGTGCGGCCGGTCGATTAATCTCATAATGTGCAATTTCAAAATCCGCCTCGGTCCTCAGGCGACTTGTCAACTCAAGAATGAAAGCAACCGTTTCGGGCGACAATATCGATTCACCAACGTTCACTTCTCTATTGCTCAAATCTTTTATTAAAGGGTATTGACTTGCATTAACGCCAGAACGTATCACATTGCTACCGCTTTCTGTGTTCATTACCAATGATTGGGGGTCAATCAGCTTGGTCGCCCTTCCTTCTAAATCAAGGTAGTATTGATTATTGGCGTTAGCCCAAATCACGCCCGAATTATTTCTTTGCAAATCAACTTCAATCTGATTAAAATATTTTTTCTTAATTTTAAAATCGTTCAATAAATAAGTTTGTTGGATTCTTTCTTCAGCCTGTTTCTTGTTAAAGAAAAAAATATTTGATTGATGAAACAATAACCAACGGCGTTCATCTAACTGGTCAGCAATCAGATTTTTTATTTCTTGATCATTTATAAACTCAACCCCTTTAACCGTAACGGACGTAATCTTGAAGTATTTCAACGTATCAAAAAAATAAGCACTCAATACCACTGCCAATAAAACTCCCACGAACACCAAGCGCTTTTTCTTTTTTAATGCAGTTTGACCGTCTTTTTTAGAAAAAAAAGGGTTATTAAGTTTTTTTCTCTGATAATCTATTCTTCTAGCCATAAATTATTTATACCAGTCTTCTTTTGGCTGATAAGAAGTGGCAAGACTATTCTTTTCGCGATGTCGTTCAAGCGCTAAATCAATCAGTTGATCAAGTAATTTAGAATAGCTAAGTCCGGAAGCCTCCCAAAGTTTTGGATACATTGAGATAGAGGTGAAACCTGGAATTGTATTGACTTCATTTAGGTAGACTTTATGATTTTTCTTTTTTACCAAAAAATCAACCCTGGCTAGTCCGGAAAGGTTCAAGGCTCTAAACGCCATTTCGGCGATTAATCTGATTTCTTTAATGGTCTTTTTCGGCAACCGAGCCGGTATTACTGCTTGAGATTTGCCGTCAACATATTTAGCATCGTAATCATAAAATTCGTTGGAAGAAATAATCTCACCAGGCACCGACGCTTTTGGTTTATCATTGCCCAAAACCGAAACTTCAATTTCTCTAATATCTTCTATCCCCTGCTCAACAATAATTTTTCGGTCATATTTTAATGCATCAATAATTCCATTGATCAACTCTTTTCGATTATGGCATTTACCGATACCAACGCTTGAACCAAGATTGGCCGGTTTTGTAAACATCGGGTACCCCAACTTTTTTTCCAAACGACTAATTATTTTTGATCGATTATTTTTGAATTCCTTTTTAAAAAACCAATCATACCTAACGCTCGGCAATCCCGCTAGATCAGTTAATTGTTTTTGGACAACCTTATCCATTGCCAAAGCCGACCCCAAAACCTCTGAACCAACGTAGGCAATATTTGCCATTTCCAATAAGCCTTGCAACTTACCGTCTTCGCCGTAAGTACCATGAACCAACGGAAAAACAACATCAATTTCGGTCATTGTTGGCTTGAAATTTGAAGTTGATTTCAAACTGCTTGTTTTAATATTCATCAAACTTTTTTCGGTTGGGTCAGGCGCAAAAATTGATTTAAAAGGGAGCTGCCTCATCCCCTCTTTTAAAAAATAAACTGCTTGGTTACCACTAATCCAGCGGCCTTCTTTGGTGATACCAATAGGAATAACTTGGTACTTTTTTTTGTCCAAAGCCTTCATTACGGAAACGGCTGAAACAATAGAAACTTCGTGTTCGCCGGAACGACCGCCAAAAATTACCCCAACCTTTATTTTTTTACTAATTTTAGCCATTTTTTTACTATACTAATTACTTTTTCTCAATTTTCTTAAACCCACAATATTTTTGCAGCGGTTTAGGAATATTCACGCTGCCATCTTCATTTTGAAACTGTTCTAAAATTGCCGGGAACAATCGACTGGTTGCTAACCCCGAAGCGTTTAAAGTATGAACGAACTCATTCTTACCGGTCTCTGGATTTTTGAACCGAATGTTTCCTCTTCGAGCCTGATAATCAAGGGCGTTAGAAACGCTGCTAACTTCTTTATAAATCTCCATACTTGGTATCCAAACTTCAACATCAATTGTTTTAGCCATTGCCGATGAAGCGTCACCAGCTGCCAGTTGCACCGTTTGATAATGCAAACCCAATCCTTCAACTAAGCTGGAGGCATTCTCAATCAATTCATCAAAAGATTCCCATGATTGTTCTGGCTTAGCATAATGAAACATTTCAATTTTATTAAATTGATGACCACGAATCATCCCCCGCTCTTCCTTGCGGTACCCCCCGGCTTCACGCCGAAAACAAGTTGAATATGCCGCGTATTTTATCGGCAAGTCGTCAATGGCCAAAATTTCATCACGGTGATAATTACCAAGCATCATTTCACTAGTGGCATTAAGGCAAGTTTTGTCCTGAGTCCAAAACAAGTCATCGCGGAATTTAGGCAAATGGCCAGAAGTATAGGCCGATTCTTCAGTTAATAAAAACGGCGGAATCATAAAAATATAGCCATTCTTCTGGTGAAATCCAATAAAATAATTAAGTAATGCCCATTCTAAAATTGCCCCCTGGCCACGATACACCCAAAAACCAGTACCAGACATTTTGACCGCTCGCTCATAATCAATAATGCCTAAATCGGTTGCCAGCTGGTAGTGATCTTTTGGCGTAAATTTAAAGTCGGGTTTTTTACCAAAACTTTTTAAAACTTTATTATTCTCCTTCCCACCAGCCAAAACATCATCAGCCGGTAGATTTGGCAGGGCAGAAAGTTTCTCTTTAAATTCAGCCTCTACTTCCCTAACTTTATCATCTAATTTTTTAATCTGATCGCCGACCGATTTCATTTTTGCAATGACTTCCGGACTTGGTTTAGTCTTAGAAAATTTATTTCGTTCAGCCTTAAGGTTTTCGGATTCTTGTAATAATTTTCGACGCTGATCGTCAATGGCCAAAATTTCATCAAGTTGCAAATCTTTTTTATCCAGGCGCTTCAGCAAAGCTGCTTCTACTTCCGCTCGCGACTCCCTAATTTTATTAATGTCTAACATACGTGATTATTTTTTAGCTTTAAGTTTCGAAGATTTATAGATCTCTGGTTGATATGCTTCCAATCGAACAATATTGATTTCTGGAAATTTAGCCGCTAAATTTCCAGTAAATACCTCTTGATCATACCCCAGACAAATAACCTGCGGCCGTTTTGTCCTGATAATTTCATGCGGGTCACCCTCACCACCCAAAATCACCTCATCGGCGACACCGGCTTCCTGCACCGCCACCAAACGTTCATCTTCTGAAAAGTCTGGCTTTTTACCCTTAATCGTTTCAACATTTCTGTCCCGAGCAACAACCACAATTAAATAATCACCATAGGCTCTGGCTTGCCGAAAAAAATCAAGATGGCCATCGTGCAAGATATCAAAAGTTCCAAAAACCATTACACGCTTCATAGCGATTAAATTACTTATCTAATTTGAAAAATTTTCTTAAAAATTCGTCGCTGAAGAAATATAATGTCATCAATGAGATTGCCACAGTTACTACCGCCGGTAAATAGTATCCAGCACCTACAGCTAAGCCAATAGCTGAAACAACCCAAACCATCGCCGCGGTAGTAATTCCATGAACTTCACTGCGACCATGAATAATCAATCCACCGCCGATAAAACCAATACCCGTCACCACTCCGGCAGCGATTCGCGCCGAATCAAAATCAAACATAAGAGAAATTATCATCACCAAAGCTGAACCCGTTCCAACAAGAATATTTGTTCTCAATCCGGCTGGTTTGTCCTTAAATTCTCGTTCAATACCCAGCAAAGCCGACAAAAATGCTGCCAGCAGCAGGCGGATAATAATATCGTTTGTTTCAATCATATATTTATTTTTCCGGACGTAGTAATGGGAATAATACTACATCTCGTAAATTATCTTGTTGACTTAAAAGCGTGATTAGGCGATCGACGCCCATTCCCCAGCCGGACATCGGCGGTGCGCCGTGTTCCAAAGCCCGCACAAAGTCATCATCCTTGCCGTGAGCCTCGTCGTCTCCCTGAGCTTTGGCCTTGGCTTGAGTTTCAAAGCGGTTTTTCTGATCAACCGGATCAACCAATTCAGAATAAGCATTAACCACTTCCCAGGTATTGATCACCAGCTGGAAGCGGTCGACGATAGCAGGGTTTTGATCGTTACGCCGCGCCAGAGGCGAAACGTCCACCGGATGATTAATAACGAACGTTGGCTGAATAATCTTTGGCCGCGATACCTCTTTATAAAGCGCATCAATCAAATTGCCGCGGCCGAGATTCTCAACGTTTTCCAAAGCAATCTTTTTCTTTTTGATTTGGGTGCGTAATTCCGTAACGGTTTTACAGGCGTCAATATCAATACCCGAATCTTTCAAAATCAGATCACGAAATGACACAGTCTTAAACGGCGGTTTAAAATCAACCTTAACTGCTTGGCCGGTCCGGTCTTTAATAGTAACAGTGGTAGTGCCAAACAATTTTTTAAGCAGAGTGCCAAACAATTTTTCGGTGAAACGCATGTTATCTTCATAGTTCCAATAGGCAACATAATGCTCAACCGAGGTGTAATCCTGAAGATGCGACGGATCAATGCCTTCGTTTCGAAACAAACGGCCGAGCTCAAACACCTTTTCAAATCCGCCAACAACCGCTTCCTTTAAATAGGTTTCGGGTGCGATGCGCAGGTAAACGTCAATATCAAGAGCGTTATGATGAGTTTTGAATGGCTTGGCCAGGGCGCCGGAAGCAGTATTGGTCAAGATTGGCGTTTCTAGTTCAATAAAACCTTCCTGCCAATAAAACTCCCGCAAAGCTCTGATAAAGTTACTACGAAAAACAAATCGATCATACGTCGTTTTATCTGAAATCAAATCCAAATAGCGTTGGCGATATTTTAATTCCTGATCTTTTATACCGTGCCACTTTTCTGGCAAGGGCCGTAAAGCCTTAGCCAACATCACAAAAGTTTTAACCAAAATGGAAATTTCACCTTTTTGGGTCTTAAAAATTTCACCCTCAACACCGATAAAATCTCCCGGGTCAAAAATCTTCAAAAAACTTTTAAATTCTTCTTTGCCAATTTCATCCTGTTTTAAAACAATTTGAATTTTTCCCGAGGCGTCCTGAATATGCCCAAAAGATATTTTACCCATATCGCGCAGGGTTAAAATACGCCCCGCTGTTTTAACCTTTGCCCCAAGCCTTGATGTCAGGGCATCCGAAATGGAGTGGGTTTTATCAAACTTATCCGGAAAGGGGTTTATGCCCTGTTCGGCAATTTTTTTTAATTTTTGAAGACGAGTCTGATACTCGTCATTTAGCATTTCAGGCATAGATATAATGATATTTTATAGAGTAATTTTACTAAAAAAACCAATTTTAGTCAAAAACAAAAATGCCGCTTTAAAGCGGCATTTTAAGCTAAAAATTAGCTATTATTCAATTTCTAAAACTTCACATTCCATTTCACCCCGAGGCACCCGCACTTTGACCTTATCGCCTTTCTTTCTGCCAAGAAAACTACGGCCAATCGGCGATTCATTCGAAATCAAACCCTGGGCCGGATCAGCTTCATTCGAACCGACGATTGTGTATGTAAACTTATTGCCATCGCAGGTGACTTTAATAGTACTGCCGATATCAACGTAATCTCGATTATTCTTTTGTTCAATCACATGAGATTTATTAATCAAATGCTCAAGCTCCGCGATCCGTCCGGCAATAAAGCCCTGTTCATCTTTAGCATCTTGATATTCGGCGTTCTCTGATAAATCACCAAGTTCTTTAGCCCGCGCAATCCTCTCAATTACTTCAGGCATCTTGGTTTTTTTAAGAAGCTCTAGCTCTTCTTTTAGCTTCTCCAAACCGTTTTTAGTAATATAGTTCTGACCCATAATTTTAAATTGAATTTATATAAAAAATACAGTCAATTTCCTGTATTTAACCGACAACTCTTATTTAATTAGTCTCGGTATTTAGAAGAATTGTATTCTGATTAACTCTCATTGTCAAGCGTTATAAAAATACTTATCCACAATACAAAAAGAAAGACGGTATTCCTTACTATACAAGATGGCCAAAAACAAGTCAACCTAAATGCTACAATTGGCAACCGGTCTTTTCTGATAATGCCTGCAACGACATCACCCCAACCTGTCGCTGACCGTTAAATTCCCAGGTTGGATATGATTCAATTTTAGCCTGCTGACAAACAATGGTTTGACTCTGGCCATTTGAACTTGAACACTCAACATACGGCAATAATCGTTCTGAGCGGCCAAACAGGTCTTTTTGACTATTGCAAGCGCTACACCAAAACGCGCCGTAAAATTTTGCGCCACTATCGCTAATGCATCGAGCAAACGAGTCAAGCTCGCCCGGACGGTTATTGTTGATAATTAATACTACAAACAAAATAATAACCAAAACAATCACGCCAATCCATGGCAACTTCTTTTTTATTTTTTGATTCATACGTATATTATTTATTTAATAGTTATATCTAATTATATATGATTATCTATTTTCTGACCACCATTTTAGTATATCATACACTACCGGGATTGCTACTCGACTACCCTCGCCACTTTCTTCAGCCAACACTGTTAAAACAATTTGGGGGTTTTCATATGGTGCAAATGCCGTTGCCCAAGCATGATTCTCTTTGTTGCTTGACCATTGCGCCGTACCGGTTTTAGCTGCAGCAGCGATAGGCAACCCCGATAAATAACGAGCACTACCACTGGTCACCCCTTGGCGCAAGCCGGCGCTAATGGCTGCAATATTTTTTTGACTGATGAAGTTTTGATTAATCACTCTTGGCTTTGCCGTTTCAATTAAGTTATTTTCTGAGTCAAGGATCTCTTTAACAAGATACGGCTGATACAAAATGCCACTATTGGCAAATACCGAGGTCCAGGCCGCTACCTGCAGAGGTGTAACTAGAATATCTCCTTGGCCAATTGATATGTTATATGTATCACCAATATACCAAATTTCATTTTTGGTTTTTTCTTTCCATTCCGGGTCAGGGAAAAAACCGTCTGCTTCATTTGGTAAATCAATGCCAAGCGGCTTGGTTAAACCAAAAGCTTGCGCATACTTTTTAATCCTATTAACACCAAGTCCCTCAAAATCGTTATAGCCGCCACCAACCATATAAAAATAGGTATTAACCGATTCGGCAATTGCTTTATAAATTGTGGTCCAGCCATGACCACCGGCTTTCCAATCGGGAAAAAACCACTTGCCCACCGCCACGCCGCCGACGCTGTTAAATCCGGTATTGACGTTTGCAACCCCTTCTTCTAAGGCCGCGGCGCCGACCACCAGCTTAAACGTTGATCCGGACGGATACTCGCCGCTGATCGCCCGCGGGAATAAAGGTTTATCAGGATCATTAATCAGATTCGAGAAATCTTCCTGTTTAATGCCGCGCGTGAATAAATTATTATCATATGCCGGTAAACTCACCATAATCAAAACTTCGCCTGATTTTGGATCTAAGCCGATGACTGCTCCCCGATTTTTATTGTTAGCCTTTAAATTCTTACGTAAACTTTCTTCAGCCACTTTCTGCAGCTCTGAATCAATCGTCAAAACCAAATTATTTCCGGGCAAAGCTTTTTGATAGGCTAAAATTTCTTTTGTTTCACCCAAGGCGTCAACCTCAACCTGCTCCTTGCCGTTTACTCCCTTTAACTTTTTCTCATACGACATTTCTAAACCGGCTTTTCCAATATAATCATCAATAAGATACCCGTTGGCCAAGTATTCTTGAAGCTTGCTTTCTTCAATTTTTCCAGTATACCCCAAAATATGAGACAGACTAGGCTGGTTTGGCGTTGTCAGATAATGACGATAACTATTTGAATATAATGTTACTCCAGGGTAACGGCTGCTGATAATTTCTGTAACAATTGCCTGATCATCGGTTAAATTCTCGCGTAATACCAACGGTTGATACGAATACGGCGACTGCTCCTTCATTAAATTGTAGATTTCCTCGCCTGATTTCTCGGCAATCGGCGACAACTCTTCAGCCAGCCTTCGACGCTCATCTTCATCGTGCGGCAAGTCAACCGGAATAACCGCCAAAGAAAAGGCTGAAATATTTTCAACAAGTAGATTGCGGTGGCGGTCGTAAATCACTCCACGACTGGCTTTAATGTCTCTAATTCGAATTCGATTCCCCTCAGCAACGGTACTAAAATGATTACCCTGAGAAATTTGCAAATAAGCGGCCCGCCCAAGCAAAATTAACAATCCAAACATGATTAAAACTAGCCACAAGTTTATCGCTTGTACATTAACCAAAGAACCCAGTGAAGTGGTATTGTTCGGATTTGATTTTCTTGAGGCAAACGAGTCTACCTCAAGCCATTTGCCGTTGGCCCGGCGGCTCACTCGATAGTCTTTTGAGCCGCTATCTACACTAATGACAAACGGATTACGGTTATGGTATATCATTATGATAAAACACTAGGACTGAAAAAATAAAACATTGCGCAACCGCCCAGTAGAAAAATTAAAAGTAAAAAAGATAATGCCTAAAATAAGGACGTTCAAGATTGGCTGCCAAAAGAATGTTGAAACAAAATCAAAATTAAACAAATATACCGCGTTGAAAGCCACAACGCCGACAAGACTGAATAAAAAAATTAACAAATTATAGATAACCGATACCACAAATCCCAACAAGATCAGGGAATAAAGAGAACGGTTCGTAAAAAAATTACTAAATAAAAAATTAATTGCAATAACTGAAAAAATGAGGCTTAAGCTAGTTACCCCGAATGGTAGCGCCGTATATAATTCAAAGAAAAGTCCGGAAACAAATGCCCAGATCAATGCTTGGCGGTACGAAACAATTACTGCCAAAAAAGTAATTAAGCTTAACATTAGGTTAAGACTGCTGATTGGTCGCGGCCAAGTCGTCAAAAAACTTACCTGTACCATGCCAACCAAAATTACCACGAATATATTAATCAGTATTCGGTTCATCGGTACGATTAATTAACACTGAAACGATGGTTATATTATCAATCCTGACGAATGGCTGGATATACGCCGTTTGAAAGAGGCCATTTGGTTCTGATTCGATTCGACTTATTTTACCAATTACCAACCCCCTGGTAATGCCCGGCTCTAAACCGGATGTTACCACCAAATCTCCTTGCACCACACTCTCATTTTGCGGTATAAGTTCCATTCGTAAGCTCAAACCATGTTCGCCAACCACCACTCCCTGCGAAGCGGTTTGATTTTGAATCACTGCCGCAATTCGACTACGGGAATCATTAATCAAAATAGCCTGCGAACTATTATCAGTAACGCTAAAAATTTTTCCGACTAAAATACCCTGACCGGTAATTAGCGGCGCATCGAGGCGAATTCCGTCTTTGGCGCCTTTATTGAGGACAATGGACTGAAAATTAGCCTCGGGGTTTTTCCCGATTACCCGGGCCGTTACTGATTCAAGACCAAGATAATCAATAAAAGTCCTTTGTTCTGCCAGTTCCTGGCTTTCTTGGATTAAAACTTTTAACTGAGCATTCTCTGTTGCGAGCGATGCAACCTCTTGTTTTAATTTCTCATTGTCTTTTACCAAAGTATCACGCGAGGTTAACCCGGAATAAATATTATTAAAACCGGAACCGAAAGAATAGATTCGGTGTTGAATCGGCGAAAAGACTCTGAAAAATACATTTTCAAAAAAACCTAAGACACCAAGATAATGCAAAAAAATTAGCAGTACAATAACTACTAATAAAATGAAAGATAATGGTTTGGTTCTAAGAAATCTAAACATACACGATTACCGTGAGGCTTTTTCTTCACGAGTTGAAGAAGGAATCGCCACTTCCCGCAACAAATTATCATCTTCAAGAATTAAGCCCATTCCGCGAACAGCACAAGTCAAAGGGTCTTCAATCACTTTGACTGGAATTTTAGTAGCCTGGGAAATAATCCGTTCTAGTCCCGCCAGTAATGCGCCACCGCCTGCCAACACAATGCCGCGCTGGTAAATATCGGCGACCAATTCCGGCGGAGTAATTTCAATGGTACTTTTAATACCGTCAATAATTAAGGCTACTGACCGCTGTAGTGCGAATTTAATTTGATCCGCCGAAACGGTTATCTCTTTAGGTAGTCCGGTGATTAAATCTCGGCCTCTCATTTTAAGCTCAATCGTTTCATCAGTATCAATAATTTTTCCGGCCCGATTCTTGGCATCTTCAGCCACTCGTTCACCAATCAATAGATTAAATTCTTGGCGAGCAAAATTGATAATATCCTGATTCAAACGAGCACCAGCAGTTCGTAAAGATTTCCAAGCAACAACCCCGGATAATGAAATAACGGCAATTTCCGTTACGCCGCCGCCCAAGTCCACCACCATATTGCCGGAAGGATCTTGAATCGGTAGTCGGGCGCCAACAGCTGTAGCAATGACATTTTCAACCAGGTAAACTTCCCGCGCGCCGGCAGACAAGACCACATCTTCAACTGCTTTTTTTTCAACTTCAGTAACATCAAGCGGCACGCCAATAACAACTCGCGGTCGCGGCGCCAAACCAAACCGTTCTTGATAAATCCGATCAATAAAATATTTCAACATTTTTTCCGTTACTTCAAAATCGGAAATAATACCGTCAACCAACGGTCGGGAAATGGTGATATGAGGTGGCGTTCGGCCCAACATTTTTTGAGCCTCTTCCCCTACTGCCAAAATCTGATCATTCCGATTGTTGATGGCAACAATTGACGCTTCGTTCACCACAATTCCACGATCCTTAACGTAAATCAAAGTATTGGCCGTACCTAAATCAATACCGACATCTCGTGAAAATTTTTTAAATAATTTATTAATCATAATTAGGTGTAGATGACATAAAACCGGCTCATCAAACCGCAACGTGTGCCGGTGGATTTTTACGGTTTTTGTTTTTTTACTGCCCCTACTCTAAAATCTTAATCAAGGCTGGCAAATCAACTATCTGGCTCTGCGTTTCTGATCGTTTTTTGACTTCAATTTTATTTTTCGTTTTATTAGAAACCACTAGTCGGTATGGCACTCCGATCAAATCGGAATCGGCAAACTTTTGCCCGGCAGTCACTTCGGCCCGGTCATCAAACAATACCTCAACGCCACGATCCAATAACTGTTTATATACCGCTTCGGCGGCGGCCATTACTTCGGCGTCTTCCCCTAATCTGATCAAATGAGCTTTAAACGGAGCTACATTTCCCGGCCACACAATGCCTTTATCGTCATTATATACTTCAACGATCGAACCCATGACCCGGCTCGGACCAATACCATAGCAGCCCATTATAACCGGACGCTTTTTACCGGTTTCGTCGACATACTCTAATTTAAACGGTTCTGAATATTTGGTCTTGAGTTGAAAAATATTTCCGACTTCAATCGCTTTTCCTTCTTGAATTTTTCCTGTCGCACACTTAGGACAAACGTTTCCTTGAGCTACTTCAGCAACTTCTTTATTTTGGCAATAGCGGCACTGGTTGCAATAATAAACCGTATCTTCGCCATATGGAGTTAAAACCTGAAACTCGTGGGAATATTTTGAAAAACTGCCTCCCGAAGCCTCCGTAACCAGCGCATCTAGCCCGCAGCGGCTAAACACCCGCTGATAGGCCGCTAACGCTTTTTCATAGTAGGCAACCAAATCGGCTTCGTCTTTATGAAAACTATACAAATCTTTCATTGAAAACTCAATGCCGCGCATCAGACCCGATTTTGCCCGCGGTTCATTACGAAATTTATCCTGAATTTGATACAAATATAATGGTAAATCTTTATACGAATTGACAAACTTTTTAACTAGCGGCGTGACTACCTCTTCATGAGTCCAGCCTAAACCGAATTCTTTCTTGCCACGCCCCTCAAATTGAAACATCACCTCAGTGCCAGGATCCGTCCAACGACCGGTCTTTTCCCAAACTTCTTTAGGGTGAAGTGCCGGCATTAAAATTTCTTGTCCATCAATACCATCCATTTCTTCGCGAACAATTTTTTTAATTTTGTCCAGCACCCGCAACCCCAGCGGCAAATAAGTATACACTCCAGCCGTTAACTTATCAATAAAGCCGGCGCGGGTAAGCAATGTCGCATTAAGACTCACTTCGTCTTTTGGGGTTTCTTTTCTTGTTTTTCCAAATAGTTTAGATTGTCTCATGATAGTTTATTTACCAAATAATTTTGTCAGCCAACTTTTTGGTTTTTCCGCAACCTGCGCCCGATTATCAAGTTGATTTTTCATTAATCCCTCTAACCGATTTGCTTCTTTTTCAACCACCTCGCCGTCATATTCTCCGTTATGAGCCGACGACCCCGCATAAGAAGGTTTCTTTTGATCCAAGTGAAGATTAATATACGTCTTTAAATCAGAATCTTCATTTAGATAAGCGTGAAACCGGGGGTAAAAATCTCTGCTGAATCGCTTAGTGTAACTGGTAATACCGGTGTTTGGATCATTAAACTCCGCATACCCCGAGCGGCGCATAAAATTTCTGGGCGACTCCGGAAAGTTAAACGGGAAATATATCTTCATATCCTAGAACATTCCGCCTAAACTGTTCCACCAGTTCAAAAATCCCGCCGACACTCTGGCAATATCACGAAAAGTCACAATTACCACCAAAATCATCAACAAAGCAAAACCAATATTGTGCATCAATGCCTCCAATTTTGGATTAACCGGCTTTTTACGAACAGCTTCAAGTAGCAAAAAAGCAACTCGACCGCCATCAAGCGCCGGAAACGGCAGAAAGTTAATTACTGCAATAATAACTGACAAAGCTGCAGTAAACTGCATTAAGTACAAGAAACCAAGCCGTGCAGCGTCACCAACTAATCCGGCGATACCGACCGGACCATAGACATCACCGATCAACTCTTGCGATACTACCAGACTCTTAATGATCAAGAAAAAACCAAAGATAACACCACCAATCATTTTTAAGGTTTCCCAAACACCAAAAACCGGCGCCAAATACCACGGATACGAAACCAGACCGGTTTCTAACAATGCAACACCCATCCCAGCACGTTGAGTTTCAGCTAAAATTTGAGGAACCACTTGCTTTTCCAAAACTTCGGACTTGCGTTCAATTTTCAAATTGACTGTCTGACCAACTTTCTGATCAAAATATTCCTGAAATTCTGCGATTTTGGTAAATGTCTGGTCATCAACTGCTAAAATTGTATCAGCTACTTCAATCCCCGACTGAGCCGCTGGGGAACCTTCAAGCACCTGAAAAATTTTGATTTCAACGTTACTTACTTTGGCAAATCCAGAAAGCTTACCATCGTCAATAACCTGCGGCGACCCGATTGCCAAACTAATACTCAAGATCACAGCCGCTAAAATGACATTCATCGTCACCCCGGCAGAAAGCACCATAATTCGCTGCCAAATACTCTTACTACCAAAACTATCCGGCTCAACTACTTCGCTACCATCTTCGCCTTTAATTTTGACAAAGCCACCTAGCGGGATCCAGTTCAACGACCAAATTGTCCCCGGGGCTTCTTTGGCTCGCAAACCAACGGCGCGCCAGTTACCTTCAGCTGATTTATAAAACCCAAACATTCTTGGGGGCAACCCAAGTCCGAACTCTTCAACTTTGATTCCGGCTCGTCGAGCAGTAATAAAATGTCCGAGCTCATGGACTAAAACCAAAATCCCTAAAACCGCAAAAAAAGCTATAAGTGTTATAAGCATAAAAGTTTAAATCGTCATTATTTCTTTTTCTTTTTTTTCTCCGACCAATTTTATTTTTTCGTTATACTCCTTAACTAGATCATCAAGCTTCTTTTGTAAGGCATACTTATCATCCTCGGTAATTTCTTTGTTCTTTTCCTGCTTGGCAATATCATCACGAACCTTATCGCGGATCTGACGGATAGCGATCTTAGCTTTTTCCATTTTTTCACCAACCGCTTTCACCAACTCCTTGCGGCTTTCTTCAGTCAACGGCGGAACGCTTAAACGAATCTGAGCGCCCTCATTAACCGGGTTAATACCAATATTCGCCAGCACAATTCCCTTTTCAATGTCTTTTGAAATAGTTTTGTCCCAGGGCTGAATTAAAATAGTCCGGGCCTCTGGCACTGAAATTGAGGCAAGCTGTTTAAGCGGCGTTTTGGCGCCATAGGCTTCAATCAATATGTTCTCAACAATCATCGGATTAGCTCGACCGACACGCATGGTTGCCAAATCATTATTCAAATTCTCTAATGATTTATCAAGTTCTTTTTTATGAATATCTAATAGTGGTTCCATAATTTTATCTTTTGGGATTAGCAAAACTTAAATAAATAACATTTGGATCAACCGGATCAATTTTTAATTCACTTGCCACTGCCGATGAAGGTAGGCGCCGCGTAATCCAGTTCTGTCCGCCATCGGTAGTTTTATAAAATGTAGAAGCGGTTGCATAATAGATTTCCTGGTTATTTTGCGATCCAATGGCGACAGCAAAAATATCAGTTGTCGCCGGCGGAGTAATTAATGTGATAGGCTGCCAGGATCCACCGCCGTCCTCAGTCTTTAACAAACCATATTTAGCAACCAATAGTAACGAATTAGCCTTGGTCGGATCAAAAATTAAATCTCGGTATTCAAATGATCCGGAATACTGTTTTAGCCCTTCGTTTATCTCCAACCAATCAGAACCACTACTAATTGTCTTAAAAATTCCCTTACCCTGAGTTGCCGCATATGCAACCCGTGAATCGTTAGGATCTATCAGAATTTTACGAATCGGGCTGTTTAATCGTCCAATCACCCGCCAGTTACCACCACCATCAACACTCTTTAAAATATCACCTGCCGAATTACCAGCATAAACTACTAAGTTATCAAACCAATCTACCGCCAACGCCGTCAACGACTTATCAGTTCTGGTATCAATATAAACTTCTGACCAAGTACGACTGCAATCAGTGGTCTTTAAAAGCGTATTGGCATATGTAGCGTAAATAACGCACTTATTTTTAGGATCAATTGCCACCGACTCAATTTTGCCATTCCCGATCTGATTAACTTTCATCCAGCTTTCACCGCCGTCATATGTATAAAACAAACCGTCGGCTTCAGTGGTCATATAAATTGCGCCTCGGTCCTGAGGATCAAATGTCAAATCAATGACATTAACTCCCGCAATGTTACCGACACCCCCGGAATATAGAAACAAATTTTTCTCTGTCCAGTCGTCACCCTTGTTAAAAGATTTAAAAACGCCGGCCACGCCTTGCGGTGCCGTATTACCAAATTTAATAACACAACCACTGACAAAAACTGACACTAATAACAGAGAACATAAAATTTTTTTCATAAAGTTTTAAATTAAAATTTTAAAACTAGATTTTCTAAAGTTAATTTGGGGCCAACATTGCTGTCCAAATATCTTTTTGCTAAATCAATTTCATTAATCATTGCAGTAATATCACCGGCTTCAAAGCGAGCGGCTAGACGCTCCAGATCATTTGCTACCAAACCATTACTGATCAAATTAGGCACACTATTTTTTATTAACAGCACATCACGCAAAATTTTGCGCCAGGTTAATAACACTTCTTTTGTTTCATCAACGTCATTGCTGACCAGTTCACTAATAAACTTAAACCGACTTGAAATGTCTTGATTTATAAGGGCGAGAAACATCCGAACCGTTTCCTGAAAATCAAGGTAGCCATCATGGTCTTCATAATACCGCAAAGCAAGGCCCGGCAGACCAAAAGATACTGCTGTTAATGTTTTAGCTTTCTTGCGTTCAACTTTTATAGAAGTCAGATAATCAATAATTTCTTTGTCGGAAACTGGACGAAATTTAATGACCTGACAGCGGGAAACAATCGTTTTTGGCAATCGGCTTGACGTATTACTCAAAAGAATCAAAACTGTTTTTGCCGAAGGCTCTTCCAAGCCTTTCAATAAAGCATTTGCCGCTTCGAGGCTTAATGTCTGAGCATCACTGATAACGGCAACTTTATAAGAGTTTAAAAAGGATCGCAAATTCAATTTTGACTGTAGTTCCCTGATCTGTTCAATACTGATATTCTTTTTTAACTTGCCGGTTTTTTCGTTTATTTCTCGTTTAAGCCAATAAATGTCGGGATGAATTTCCTGAATCGCCTGCCGGCACCCCGGACACTCGCCGCACGGCAAACTGCCTTTATGCTGATCAAAATTATGGCAGACCAAGGCGTGAGTAAACAATTTTGCAACTGTTGCCTTACCAAGATGATCCGGTCCCACAAATAAATACGCGTGGGCTAAATTCTTATTGGCTAAACTATTTTGTAGATAAGTAACAATATTAGAGTGGCCGATTATAGGCCACCTTAGATGATTACTTGCCTCTTTTGACATGGTTACATTTTAACACAAAATTAGCTTTTGGCAAGTATTAATTAGACCACAAAATAGCAAAAATAAAAAGGATTAAATTTGCCTAAATTTTTAATCCTATATTTAGTCCTGCCAAAGCTTTTTTGCCTCATTCCAAATCTCCGGCCGACCCTGCTGTTTTGCCCAGTACCAGTATTCAACACCCCAAAGATACACTTCATTAAACCCTGCCTGCCGGACATATGAAATATTGTTTTTAAAACGATTCAAATCAAACGACCGAGCCTGCTGTGCCTCAGTCAACTCAATCATCCTTTTGTCAAGCGTCCACGGCTCCATTTGTAATTCTGTGACCAAAACTCCTTTTAAATTGCCGTTCAAAAATCCGGTGATGTCTGCCTTAAAGCGATATGCTGCCGGCGGCACGAAAAAATAATCCCAAAAACCCAAATATTTATTCCAAACGATGCGATACAACGTAATACCAAGTTTGTCCGCCAGACCAGCCGCTGTTTGCCAGTGGTTGAGCTCACCACTATCAGTAATAATAATGTCGCGGCTATCAAGCGCCCGAACAGCATCAACTTCCTGCCGCAAAAACTGCTTATCCGGTTTCGGACACTTCCCAAACCAGGAGAATAAAGGTTCGTTTTCTATCTGCCAGCTTTTAACTACCTGACGATCACGATACCGATTAATTGTCTCCTTAACAAATTCCAATTGATGCTGCTGGACTGCCAGCTTCGCTAAATCATTGATCCAGGCCGGATCATGACACTCCGGCCAGCGCGGTGCGCGACGGCCAACTGTCAGTATAACCTCAACATCGCGCCGCTCGGCCTCGGCTAATTGCCAATCAAGCTTCGAAAAATCAAATTGATCCTGAATTGCCTCAATGTCGTCCCAATAGGCAATTAATCGAATTTTATCGACCCCTAAATCGTCTAAGATTGCCAAATAGCTTTCTTGCCAGTTTAATTCTAAATCACTAGCATATTTATCGCTGAATGTAACCCCAAAATTCACTTCCTGCTGTCCAAAATCAAGACTAAATAAAAAAAGCCAGCCAATGGCCAAAATTGCCGCAACTGTCAAAAAAATAACCAATCTTTTAACGATTTTATAAGATTTATACATATTTTAATTATAACAATTTAAAACAGCCTTGACAAAGAAACTAAAATCATTTATAGTGTTATACATAATTTCTCCTTTTTCCGGGGGATTTTATTGTTCATTCGGCGAGACCATCAGGTCTCATAACCCTCTAAAAGAAGAGGAAGTGGAGGCAGGACATTGAAGCAGTGTTCCGACAAGCAGAATGATGGCGGTTTTCATGCCGGTGTGGGCGTACAACGTCACCTCATCGTCCCCGACGATGCTTCTGGCGATCAACGCGAAATGACCTCACAACAGGGTATGACCCTGAGTGAAGCATACCGCGCTGTTGCCCAGCACCTGGCATTTGCCCGTTAATCCTGCTTAATCCGTCCCCGACGAGGCGCAACTCAACCCTACAAGGTTGTTTTGCTCCTCGTCTCTTTTTTTAAATAAAAAGACTCTCGTTAAAAAACGACAGTCAAAGGATATCGCTATCCCACGTATGCTTGCCGGCTTTAATTTCGGCAACAATTGAATCCTCCTCAGCTCGTGATGAAGCATTCCACAACTTCATCAAAATCCGAAATGGCACTTTCTGCAGAAGCGCCCAAGAATACAAAAAGTCTTTTCGGCACGCATGCGCCAACTCTGGACGAAGATAGCCGTCCGATGACGGCTTGCCATTATCAGACATACCCCAACCTCCTGTCGGGTGGTGAAAGGAACTACTTAATTGCCAAGATGCTTCGTTTGTACGACTCAAGATTTTCCAGCGCGATGCCGGTACCTTTTGCCACACAAAACAAAGCTTCATCGGCAACATAAGCCGGAACGCCTGTTACTTGGGTAATCAGTTGGTCGATATTACGAAGCAAACTTGAACCACCAGACATAATAATTCCCTTATCGATCACGTCTGCCGAAAGCTCTGGCGGGGTTTTATGCAATACATCTTTTACTGCCTGAATAATGCCTTCAAGCTCAGCCTGAATAGCATCGGTAATGTCATCGGAAGTTACTGTAATCGTTCGCGGCAAACCACTTACCACATCACGACCGCGAACTTCTTCAGTCAAACGTTCTTCTAAATACATCGCTGAACCGATATCAATTTTGATTCGTTCAGCGCTGCGCTCACCAATCGCCAAATTGTAGCGACGACGAATATGTTCAGCAATTGCACTGTCAAAACGGTTACCACCAATTCGTACCGATGTTGAGGCCACGATACCGCCCAAAGAAATAACTGCCATTTCTGAAGTGCCGCCACCAATATCAATAATCATATGGCCAGACGGCGAACCAATCGGAATATCAGCGCCAATTGCCGCTACAATCGGCTCCTTAATGATATACGCCGCCTTCGCACCAGCAGCAATAGTTGCGTCAATCACCGCACGACGCTCAGTTGAAGTGATACCAGCCGGTACGGCAACCATCACTTCAGGACGAAATAATCGTACACCACCCAATGCCTTATTGACGAAATATCTCAACATCGCAGCGGTTGTTTTATAATCAGCAATTACACCATCTTTCATCGGCCGCACGGCAATGATCGTGTCAGGAGTGCGTCCCAACATTTCTTTTGCCTCTGCTCCAACGGCCAAAATTTTCTTATCAACAACAGAAACTGCCACCACGGACGGTTCATTAATAACGATTCCTCGCTTTGGTACATATACTAGCGAATTCGTAGTTCCCAGATCAATTCCGATCTTCTTTATCAACATTGAAAAAATAGTTAATTTTGTTCCTTAATAGTAGTAGAAAAGCCTTTTTTTGTCCAGCCAGTTAACGATTCGGCAACCTGGCTCCCAAATATTTAACAAAATATTTAATACCTGAAATAATGTGAATCCGCCCCCCTCTGCTGAATACACCCAACACCCCACTGCGCTCGGCGGAAAGGCGCTGGTGGTAATGTACCATTTCCACTTCAGTAAAATAAATGACTTGATAGCCCGCTGTCCAACATCGCCGGCACAAATCCAAATCTTCAAAATACATAAAAAATCTTTCATCAAGCAGACCAATCTTATCAAGTACTGGCCGGCTAATCAGCAGACAAGCACCAAACAGCCAATCAACTTCTTGGTTTAACTGGTGTGTCAGGTCTTTCATCAAATAGCTGTCAACCGATCGTCTGGCCCACGGTAACCGACCCACTAATGTCCGGCGATACAATGGCGTCAAAAAATTAGGAAACCGCCTGGCGGAATATTGGACTGAACCATCAGGATTAATCAATTTCGGCCCGATAATACCGGTAGCCGGGTGTGACCTCATATAATCAACCATTTTTTCCAAAGCACCAGGGACTACGGCGATATCGGGATTAAGGACCATGATATACTCCCCCGCAGCCGCTTTAATGCCCAAATTATTGCCAACCGCAAAGCCCCCATTGGTCTTAGCGGCAATAGTTTTAATTGGCGGAATAACTAAATTATTTCCCAACGGTAGCGTTTGCTGCTGATTTCGGGCAGAACTTTGCGCTAGAAACATATTTTGGACCATCTCTAAAACACCGTCGCCGGAATTATTATCTACCACGATAATTTCATATGACAACTGGGGCTGCGCTGTCACAATACCTTTAACACATTGTTTAACCAGCCCCTTTTGTTTGTAATTTAAAATGACAATTGATAAATCCATACGTTTAGATGAACCATCTTCTAATTTCTCGCGGTTGAACTTTCTTGTGTGACATTGTAATCCGGCGCTTTAGAAACATTTTTGGTGCCAACCGGAAAAATTCAACAAAACTTTTCAACTGAAAATGTTCAAAAAATAGCGCATAAAAAACAATTCGCATTTCCCGTCCGACAAACCACGGCAATGCCAAAAATATATTCAACCACTGGTCATTTTTTAGGATCATCAAATGATGATTTCTAAAAGAATATTGGCGTAACATTTTTGAAACCGCCTTACGTGACTGCATCACTTTCTTGATTGCATGTTCAGTCGTAACTGACAGCCGACGATGATGATAACAAATCGCACTTGGAACATACCAAGAACTAAAACCATATAGTCGAAGCCTCCAGGCTAAATCAATATCTTCTTTATAGGCGAAAAAATCATTATCAAAATATTCATTTTTTACCATCACCTCATCTAATGCCGTCCGACGATATAACACGCAAGCACCGGTCAAGCCAAACACTTCCTCTGTCCGGTCAAATTGCCCCTGATCTTTCTGGCCTTCGCCGCGATTAATTACTTTACGGCTTTTAAACACCAGCAGTCCGGTTGAATCAATAACGTTTGATTTAACCGTTTCCCGTAAGCCTTCCTGATCATTTTCGTCATACGCTTCCGTGCTCATTTTTAAAATCTTACCGCCAAAGCTGCCCGCCTCCGGATGCGCCTCGGCGAAGTTGATTATTGTTTGCAAAAAATTGTCGGCTAAAACCACATCCGGATTCATCACTAACACATACTCCGACTTAGACAGCTGGATTCCCTGGTTATTGGCCTTAGAAAAACCAAAATTTTTAAAGTTTTGTAAAATAGAAACCGTCGGATAATTAGAGCGAACAAACTCAACCGTGCCGTCGTCAGAGCCGTTATCAATTACCATTACTGAAAAATCCCGAAAATTCTGGCGCATCAATGATTCAAGGCAATCAAAGATATACCTCATTGAATTCCAGGTGACAATTTGAATGGAAATTTTATTCATAGATTATTTTTTTTCTGTTACCCAAAAACCGAGCCGAAACTTTCCACCAAGCATCAGTCTGGTTTGAGCGTCAGTAGCAGGCAACGAACCAAAAAGAATTAGAGTAACCGGAACCATAATCCACTGTAATAACATAACTAATTGATGATACCGGCTATGGGTCTGCGGCCGGCGGGGCAACATAATTGTATACAGTACCGCAATGATAATCAAACCAACCATCGACGCTCTCATTAAAAGAGATAGAATATGAGGTGCATTCTGAAATAACGCCGTGGTTCGATCCTGTGTTCCGGCCAACCACAGCGGAAGATGTCCGGCAATCAAAATAATAATTGGCGCTGTTGCCCAGGAATACACACCCTCGGTCTGGTTCCATAAATAATATATCTTTTTTAAAAACGGCACGCTTCTGCCTTCGCCAGACTTAAACCAAAACTGTTTTACCATCCAGGGAAAATGCTCCACTCCCCAAGCCCAGCGCCTCATTTGTTTATACTGATTTTTCAAGCTACGCCAAAACTGACCGATATCAACCGTGTTCATATAGACTGGAATATACATCGGGACTGTTTCATAATCACCATTATACCGAACTAACCCCTGAAGAAAAATCCGAGAATCTTCAGTCACAATTGTCTTATCCCAAAAACCAACATCGACCAACGCTCGAAAACTCATTGAATGGGAAGAGAAAGTAAACAACCGTTCTGATCGTGACAAATCAGTGAATAGCCAAAACGTTGTTGAAGAAGCAACCACTCGCACCACCGGGTTTGATTCCCAAATATTATTATTGTAGATTGCCACTGGCTGATAGCTTGCCCGAGTCGGTTTCGGATGAGTTAAATATTTGTATGTCAGGCAAGCAAAATACTGCGTATGAACACAGGTATCAATGTCAAAATTTGAAACGATGACTTTGTCATAGTCAACTCCCAATTGATCAATATACTGTTGGGCTTGCCGACCGGCATAATGGGTATTTGATCCTTTGCCCGGCAATTCATCAGGGAGATTTTTTGGATGAACAGTTATTAAGAGATTAAAAAATTTATCAGCATACTGTTTTTTGATTTCCTCAGCAATCAATAAAAAATTTTCCTGATCGCGCTCTTCACCAGCTAACACCACAATAAACTTTTTTAAATCATAGTTAGATTGAATCAAGGCCTTAAAAGGCTTTTCAACAATCTGATATGGTTCTTTATAGGTTGGTAAAAAAATTAGATGGTAATAATCCAAGTAATTTTTGTCTAGTTGTTTTACTTTATCAAACCAATCAACCTTGCTGTCATGTCTAAATCTTTTCCAGGAAGCCAGTAAATGAATTAACATATACGAAATCCGCAGCAGCCAATAGACGTCAAAAGCGATAATGAAATAAATCGCCCAAAGTGGCTTAAATAAAGAAAGGCTGATTGTAAAAATGAAAGTCAGCCAGACTAAAAAACCTGGAATAATCTCCAGAATTCTGTATTTAGCTTTATCTGTCATACTCTAATTTAACCAAAAAAGACTTGATTTGGCAAATTAAAAAACCGGCAACACTTAACCGGTTTAATGGCTATATCAATGGACTGCCTGTCATATCTTCCGGCTGATCAATTTCCAGCAGCTTAAGCAGGGTCGGTGAGATATCGGCCAGGATGCCGGCAGGCGTCAACACACTTAAATCGCCGTTAGCACTGTCTAGTCCGGATACTAACGTTTTTCCCTTCCAGCGGTCGCCAACAACAATAAACGGCACGGGATTAGTACTATGTTCTTTAGAGACCTCGCCCGTTTGCAAGTTAATCATTTCGTCGCAATTACCATGATCCGCTGTAATAATAATTGAACCTCCGCTGGCCATCACGGCATCCGCAATCTGCCCTAAGCAACGGTCACAGGTTTCAACCGCTTTTACTGCCGCCGGAATTACACCAGTATGCCCCACCATGTCGGGGTTGGCAAAATTAACGACATAAAAATCATTCTGACCTTCCTTAATACTTTTAACTAGCTTTTCAGTCAGCTCAACCACACTCATTTCCGGCTTTTGGTCATAGCTTGGAACAGCTGGTGATGGCACTAAAATTCGGCTTTCTCCTGGAAAAGGATCTTCGCGCCGGCCGTTAAAAAAGAAGGTGACATGTGCATACTTCTCAGTTTCAGCCGCATGCATCTGCTTTAAATTCTTGTCGGAAATAATTTTAGCAATCGGCGTTTGGATGTTCTCGTCCGGGAATGCAATATCAACCGGTAAATCTTTTTCATATTCCGTAAAAGCCGTGAACTGCAAATCTTTAACTGGCTTGCGTTTAAATTTATCAAAACCCGGCAATGAAAAAATTGCTGTCATTTGTCGGGCACGGTCCGCTCGAAAATTAAAAAATATCATTGCATCTTTATCATCAACCGGTGCTACTGGTTTACCGCTGGATATAATTGCCGTCGGGACAAATTCTTCATCAAAAACATTCTTGGCGTATGACGCCTCAATAGCTTTAATTGGATCATCGAAAGCGACTTCAGCGGCACCTTCCGCAATAGCACGATATGCCCGCTCCTCGCGATCCCAATGGTTGTCTCGATCCATGGCGTAAAATCGTCCGCTCAAACTGGCAATTTTACCAATGCCCACTTCTTTAATTTTATTCTGCAGTAGTTTAATAAAACCAATCGCCCCGTCTTTTGCTGTATCCCGGCCGTCCAAAAAAGCATGAATATATACATCTTTAAAATCATGCTTCTTGCACAAATCAAGCAAAGCATACAAATGATCTTGGTGGGAATGCACTCCGCCATTGGAGACTAGCCCCATTAGATGTAGCTTAGTTTTATTCTTCTTTGCATATTTAACCGAAGCCACCAGTTTTTCATTAGTCAAAAAAGTGCCGTCTTCAATTGATTTGTTAATTTTCGGCAACGTCTGATAGATAATTTGACCAGAGCCCAAGTTAAGGTGACAGACTTCAGAATTTCCCATTTCACCCCACGACAAACCAACGGCTTCGCCCGATGCCTGCAGAGTCAAAGTTGGATAGTCACTAATAAAACTGTTTAATACCGGTTTTTTTGCTAAAGCTACAGCATTGCCATTACCGGGAGCGGCAATGCCAAAACCGTCTAAAATTAAAAGCATTACTGGTTTTGGTCTGGTTTGGGCCATATTAAATTAAACTTTTACCCGTCATTTCTTTCGGTTTTTTAGCATTCAATAACTTTAAAATAGTTGGGGCGATGTCTCCCAACTTTCCTTTTTTCAATTTTCTTTTCTTGTCAGACTTCTCAATTAATATAAAGGGAACCGGATTGGTCGTGTGCTCAGTATACATCTCTCGCGTCTCTAAGTCCAGCATTTTCTCAGCATTACCGTGGTCCGCCGTAATAATAAATATCCCGTTTCGTTTAAGCACTGCCGCAGCGATTTTACCGATTGATTCATCAATTGCCTCAACTGCCTTAATGCAAGCCTGAATGTTTCCGGTATGAGCAATCATATCGGCGGCGGCAAAATTAATGACAATAAAATCATAACTATCAAGCGATTTTAAAACCCTGCTGGTGATTTTACGAGTTGACATTTCCGGAACCTGATCATAAGAATCAACCGGCGGCGAGTCAAGCACTACTCGATCTTCCCCATTAACCGGGTCGGCATAACCGCCATTAAAGAAGTATGTTACGTGAGCATACTTTTCCTTCTCGGCAATATAAAGCTGCTTCCTGTCTTTTAATACCATCGGTAACGTTCCAGTAATATCTTCAGAAGGAAAAGCAGTTAAAATGGCTCCCAGGTCAGGACCAAAATCAGTCATAGCGGTAAACAAAATATCTTTCAAAACTTTTTTTCTTTTGAACGAACCAGGATTTAATTCATTAAACCCGTCTTGAACAAACGATTTTGCCAGTTGCCTTGCCCGATCAGACCGTAAATTAAAAAAGATTATTGCATCCTTATCTTTGATTTTAGCAATTGGTTTATCCTGGCGACAAATCACATAGGGCCTAATAAATTCATCTGTTTCACCGCGGTTATACGACTGAGTTATTGCCGCCTGCGGACTTTTTATTTTTATTCCTTTCGCCATCACCATCGCGTCATACGCGGCTTCAGTTCTTGACCATTCTTTCTTTCGATCCATAGCATAAAATCGCCCCATAATCGTTGCAATCCACTCACCCGTCCTGACACCATTTTTAGTTTCTTTATTCTTTAGTGACCGCATCAGTGCCTCAACCATTTTTAACGCACCGTGCGGCACCGAATCTCGACCATCGGTAAAGATATGCAAATATACATTTTTAATCTTTTTTTTCCTGGTCCAACTTAACAGCGCCAACAAATGATCCGGGTCGCTATGAGCGCTGCCGCCGTCAGACAACATTCCCATCAAATGCAGGTCAGAATTATTTTTTTGCGTATGAACATACGCCGCCTCAAAGGCTGGATTCTTAAAGAATTTACCAGTACTAATTGCCTTAGAAATATAAACCGAATCCTGATCAACAACCCGGCCAGCGCCGATATTCATGTGTCCAGCTTCTGAATTTCCAGGTTGGTCGGCCGGTAAACCGACCTCCCTGCCGTGAGCAACCAACTCGGTATGAGAATATTTTTTCAGCAACGCGTCATAATTTGGTTTCTTTGCTAATTCAATCGCGTTTGCGTCCGACTTGGGCGCGATACCAAAGCCGTCTAAAACCAACAGCACTAACGGTTTTTTTGTTTTGGAAAGATTCTTATTCATTGCTAGCTTTTGATTTCCTGTTCAATTTCCAAGAGTCGGTTATACTTTGCTACCCGTTCACTTCGTGACAGCGAGCCTGTCTTAATAAATTCTGAACTAACCGCCACCGCCAAGTCAGCAATCGTGGTGTCAGAAGTTTCGCCCGATCGGTGTGAAATTGAAGTTTGGTATTTATGCTTATGCGCTAACTCAATCGCATCAACCGTTTCGGACAAGCTGCCAATTTGATTTAATTTAACCAAAATTGCATTACCAACCCCAAGCTGAATTCCCCTCTTAAGTCGGTCGACATTAGTCACAAACAAATCGTCTCCCACCAAACTAATCTTTTTACCCAAAACGTTAGTGAGCGTAATCCAGTTATCCCAATCGTCTTCACTAAGCCCGTCTTCAATTGACATAATTGGATATTTATTTACCCATGACTGCTCCAGTTCAATTAATTTGGCTGCACTTAAGATTTTTTTATCAGCTCGTAAATTATAATTGCCGGTTTGGTTATCAAAAAACTCTGAAGCGGCAGCATCAATCGCCAGCTTAACATTTTTACCAGGCACATACCCCGCCTGAGTAATAGCCTTCATAATAACACCAAACGCTTCTTCATTGCCTTTCAGGCGCGGCGCATAGCCGCCTTCGTCCCCCTTCAAAGTATCAAACCCTTGAGCTTTGATAATCTTACCCAAGGCGTGAAAAACTTCCGCACCGCACCGCAAGCGTTCGCTCATCGTCTTTTGCAAAGGTACGATCATAAATTCCTGAATATCAAGCGCCCAGTCAGCGTGCGCGCCACCGTTAAGGATATTCATGGTCGGTATTGGTAGCTGCCAGGTTTTATAGGGTAACCGAAAAGCTTTTCGGATGTACCGATATAGCGGCAACCGCTGCGAGAGCGCCGCGGCCCGGGCCACTGCCAGCGAAACACCCAAAATAGCATTAGCGCCAAGGTTTGATTTGTTCGCCGTTCCGTCAAGCTTAATCATTAATTGATCAAGTTCGCGCTGCGTTGTCGGATCTTTACCGATTAATTTTGGGGCAATTTTTTTATTTACATTATTCACCGCCTTCATAACACCCTTACCACCATATCGCCTCATATCACCGTCGCGTAACTCTAAGGCTTCATGAACGCCGGTTGATGCTCCTGAAGGAACTGATGCTGTACCAACACTGCCGTCACTCAAACGCACCGTGACCTGCACCGTTGGGTTACCGCGTGAATCGAGAATCTCTAGCGCCTGAACAGATTTAATTATCAGCTTACTCATAGTGTTACAAGACTTCGTATGTTACTGTCACGTTAACAATAATTTCCTGGCTACCAGCTTCAATCGCTGGAGCCGCCGCTTCTTTGGCCAATCCGGCCGCCTCATCAAGCATCGCATAACTCCTGGCGTAAACCGGGTACCCATTAGCCGACTCATTAAAAGAAACCAGCTTACCAAGTTTAACCCCCGCAACTTTAGCCAAACTCTCAGCCTTTTCTTTAGCATTGGCCAAGGCTTTCTCCCGAGCTTCCTGTCTTAGAACTTCCGGTTCATCAATATCAAAATTAACGCCGCTGACCTGGTTGGCGCCAACGCGGCCGGCCATATCCAACATATCACCAATTTTTTCCAAATCTCTGATTTTTACTACTACCGACTGGCTCACCTGATACCCACGCAAAATGCTGCGGCCGTCAGTATAGTCATATCGCGGATAAATATTGTAACCAACCGTTTTAATGTCTTTATCCTCAACTCCCAATGCCTTTACCTCTTTGATCAAGTTATTCATTTTTTCAGAATTCTCTTTTTGAGCGATTTCAACCTTAGCATTGTCAGTCTGAATTCCTAAAGACACTTGAGCAATATCAGGAATCGCTGTTACTTTTCCTTCACCGTCAATAGTAATTGTATAAGTCTTTTCATCACTGCGGCCGATGTAATCATATTTCTTTAATTCATTCCTGGTTAAAGCCCCTAGGAAAATTACCAACAGTACCACGATAATTGTGGCTAGTACCAAGCCCCAAACCGGCGGTTTGATTTTTAAAACCTTTTTTTCGATATTTGTATCCATACGTTTTTTATTTAATTATTATTTTTTAATAATTGATTTTAATGCTGGCAACTCCTTGCCGGATAAAAAGACTAAACTGGCGCCGCCGCCGGTTGAGACATGGGTAAATTTTCCTTCCAGATGATACTTCTGCAAAACCATTTCAGTATCGCCGCCGCCAACCACTGTAATCGCCTGACGATTACGACTGATTGCTTCGGCAATTTTCTTAGTGCCAAACGCAAATTTGTCAATTTCAAAGACACCCATCGGACCATTGAAAAAAATAGTTTTAGCTTTTTTAATTTCTGCTAGATATCGGGCAATAGTGGCCGGACCAATATCCAAAAATTTCCAACGCTTATTGATAGTTTGTTTTTGTGATACGTCAACAATCTCAATCAACGCCTGCTGATCCATTTTATTTCCGGCGATTAAATCTGTCGGTAAAATAATTTTATCTTTGTTCTTACGGTAAATCGTCCGGGCCAAAGATACAAAATTAACTTTTTTTCGTTTGGCTTTGTCGACAAACACATCTTCCACAAAAGAATCTCCGATTGGCGTACCATCAGCTTTCAAAAAAATATTAGCCAAACCGCCGCCGATTAAAATTTTGTCGGCGATTTTTACTAACTCCTGCAAAACGTCTACCTTATCAGAAATTTTGGCGCCACCCAAAACAATTACCAACGGCTTTTTAGGTTTTTTATTAATTTTACTTAGTTGCGTAATTTCTTTTTCCAATAACAGCCCAGCATAGGTGGGTAATAGTTTCGTGATCCCTACCGTTGAAGAGTGGACTCGGTGCGACTGTGCAAAGGCGTCAAATACAACTAAATCAAAGCCGTGAGCCAAAAGTGCGGAAAATAATTTATTATTTTTTTCTTCTTCCGCATAAAACCGGACATTTTCCAGCATAATAAGTTCGCCATTTTTCATCCGGCTTACGGCCTCATATACTTTTGGTCCGACGCAGTCATCAAGTTTTTTAACCGGTTTCTTTATCAATGTTGCCAAACGTTTTGCCACCGGATCCATTTTATACTTATCAACCACTTTGCCTTCTGGTCTTTTAAGCCAAGATAAAAGAACAATTTTGCAATTGTTCTTCAGTAAATATTTTATCGTTGGTAAAGTTTCGGTGATCCGTCGGTCATCGGCTACAACATAATTCGCACCTTTTTTTGTCAGCGGCAAATCATAGGCCACTCGCAGTAAAACCTTTTTTCCGCTAAGGTCTTTGACGCTGGTAATTGATTTTAGCTTCATTAATTAAAAAATTTTAGATAAAGATAACTAGCTCTTCATCTAAAATTATACCACAGTAATCAATTTTTAACTAGGGCGCAACCTGCCCGACTTACTTACTGACGGTAAACTTCTCGTACATTACCTGCTGTTCCTGATCACCCTTTAAATAAACCACCTTAATTTCATAATCACCGGGTTTAATACCGGTAATTTCAGCGGCAAATTTTTGGCTGCAGCGCTGGTCGGTTTCATTGCCCTGCAAAGTCAGGATAAAGGTATTCATCTCCCGCTTTAGTACCCCCTTTACGTTTGCCACGTCACAGCTAAAGTCAGCAAATGGAATTTCCAATTTAAGTCCAGTACCAGTCGGCTCAACTTTAGTTACCGTTGAAAGCTCATTAATAAAACTGTACTGAACAGCGTATTCTTCTTTCAGATGGCAAGCGCTGAAAAACAGTGTTCCAAATAGCAGGGTAATAAAAAAGTAAATTCTTGGTTTCATATATAAAAGTATAGCATAAAAATAAAAAGCGGGAAAAACCTGACGGATTTTCCCGCATCTAACCCTTAATGAACTAAAGCTTCATCAGCCGGGCCACTGTGTCCGGCTGGCAATCGTCGGCCAAAACCGGCTGAGTACCCTTTGGTTCCAGGAAGGGCTGACTGAATTTGAGTCCGTCGGCAGTGCAAATGACCACAACGGTTTCGCCTTCATGCACCAACCCTCGACTGACCGCTTTTTTCAGACCGGCCAACGCGACGCCGCTTTGCGGACAAACGAAATGGCCGTCTTTAGCGCAGGCCAGCACTGCCGGGTAAGCTTCCTGGTCAGAAGCGTCCAGAATCGCGCCGTTAGAGGCGATGATTTCCCGCATCACCTTGCGCTTAGACACCGGGTCGCCGATTCTCATCGCCGTTGCCATTGTTTCGCCAACCTTAACCGGTTGGTAAATTTCAAGCCACTGCCGGACCAGTGCCGCCTGTTCATCGGCCGATAAATCCGGCCTGATGGCAATGTTCGGCCATGATATTGCCAGAGGGTTTGCAGCATTTGACTGGCAGCCAATAATCCGGGTCTGATGTTCAAACCCAAGGCTGGTCAGCAACCGTAAGGCCTTACCCACCGAACTGGCATTACTGCCATTACCAATCGGCACGAAAACGACATCAAGAGATTTCCAGCCGAACTGGCGAATCGCTTGAAAGACCGTTGTCTGATGTCCTTGAATCCGCGCCGGATTCAGACTGTTGCCAGGGTAAACCCCGCGCTTGACTAACTCACGAAATACTCGCATACAATCATCAAACGTTCCGGGCAGCAGGATCACTTGCGCGCCAAACAGCCTGACTTGCATCAGTTGCTCGGGCGTAATCTTGCCAGCCGGCAAGATGACTGTGCACTTAATTCCGGCGTGGGCGCAAAATGCCGCCAGCGAAGCTGAGGTGTCACCCGTTGAAACACAGGCAATAAATTCGACACCGCCGGCTTTGGCGATGGAAACCAAGACGGTCATGCCATCGTCCTTGAAACTGCCGGTCGGATTTTTACCGCGAAGCGAAAGCCACAGCTTCAACGGCATGCCGATATATTCCTTAAGATGCCGTCCGGCCTCAACCAGCGGCACCAAGCCTTCACCAATCGAAACGATGTTGTCCGCCGATAAATCAGGCGCTACCCAGGGTTTGAAATCCCACACCCCGGAGTTAAAGTCTGACTTCCTGGCGAATAACGCCTTCCAATCGGCCGGGCGGTGATGTAGTGGTACCGGCACGATCATATCGTACAGATTGCCACAATCCGGGCATGAAAAGGCCCGTTCAGTGAGCACGTCGGCTTTTCGGCCGCAGCCGATACATGACAGAAAAGACGTTTCTAATTCGTTCATATGTCCTCCCGGTCCGGTTAGGTTGGTTGTGAAAGGGACAAAAATAAGGTTTGAGACATTATTCAAGCCTCAAAACACCTTAGACAAAAAATGCCGTTGCGTCAAGAAAAAACGAGCCTTGCAACCACAAGACTCGTCAAAAACCCTTAACGAACAAACAGACTGATTGGCACAACCACGATAGCGGTTGCGCCAGCCGCCTTCAATTCGGGGATCAGGCGCTCTACTGCCGACTCCTCAACAACCGCCTCCAAGGCAAAGCCTCCCGACTTCGAAAGATCCGACCTCGTCGGCTCGTCCGCCGACGGCAGAATTCGGCAGACATCACTGCAGTTTCTAGCCGCCACATTGCACTTGACAAGGACTTTGGTTCGCGCAGCAATCACGGCATTTAACAGCAGCCGAAATTCGGCGATGATGTTTGCCTGAACCTTATTTTCCAGCGCCGCCGGATAAGTAATCAGACACGTCTGCGATTCCAGCGCCTGTTCAACAATGCGCCAGCCGCCGACTTTCAGCGAAAGCCCCGTTTCGGTGTTCTCAAAAATCGCGTCGGCCAAGCCATGAAACGCCTCAAGCGAACCATGAACATGAATGATATCGGGACTGACTCTCTTGCCATCAAGCCAGCGCCTGGCAAATGATGGATATTCGGTCGCCACCTCATGCTCTGGCATCAAATCAGTCACCGACTGGATCGGCGAATTTTCCGGCACCGCCAACACCAACTTAGTTGACCCGTACCCGCCACGCGACAACGGATACCTGTCTAAGACCACTACCTGGTCTTCAACGCCGGCCTCCGCAATCAAATCCTGAGCGGTAAACGCCAGTTCCGCCAAACCGCGGGCCACTACTTTAGGCGAATCCCACGGCCGCATTCGGCGAACAACATCAAACGGTGGCGCAAACAAACGCTTGTTGGCGATAATACCACGATACGATCGATCACCCCCCGGATAACTAACCGCACAATGGGCATCGGCAAGTAACCGGTGAATCACTTCCTTTAGTGATCCGTCCGGAACTACCAAGCGACATCCCTCACGACCCTCGTTCAAATACGTATCCTCCTTCCTGCACTACACCATCAAGCTTAGTGAAAAAACAGCTTGGTTTACCAAAATGGCAGGCATACCCGTCGCCTGACACTTCAACCAAAAGTAGCACACAGTCTTTGTCGCAGTCAAGATAAGCGTCCCGGATTTTCATTGTGTTACCGGATTCACCACCCTTATACCAAAGCAAATGGCGCGAAGTTGACCACAGCCAAACCTCGCCAGTCGCTTTAGTGTTTGACCAGGCTTCCTGATCAATAAAGCCGTGCATCAGTACCTCCTTTGTCCGGTAGTCCTGGACAATCGCCAGTACCAAACCGCCGCGCTGATTCAGCGACAAATCCAGTCGTGCTGAAAAATCAGGAGCAAGCTCTTCTTTTTCCATGTTCGTTCCCTCGCTTCTTGTGTTAAAAGATCAAAAAAACTTTTCTTACCCATAAGAAAAGCCCCGCCGAAGGCGGGGTAAGCTGACATTATCAAAAAATATCAAATTACCTCGACTCCGGCGAGTTTATTTGATGATGATTAAATTTTTGATTTATTACTGCAACCATTTATTTATCAATCCTTTTTAGGGCAAGATTATAGCCTCCCTCGCCGCGGTACAGCCAATGGGCCACGCGCGCTACTGTCGTAGTGCTTAAACCGGTTTGTCGCGCTACTTCGCGGTATGACTTGTTTTGATTAAGTAACCGTACTGCCTGCCACCGTTTTGAAAATTCAGTGATTTCTTCAATCGTCAATAAATCGCGAAAAAACCGTCGGCAATCTTGAGTGGTTTTCAGACTTAAAATAGCACGATATAGCGCGTCAATCTGACTATGGTGCCCCTGGTGAGTTCCTTTCATATTAGTGGTGATTAGTTCTGTATTACTGTATTAATATATTAATACAGTAGCATAAGACAAAAAAACTGTCAAGCGGGCGCCTTATTTAATAATCATAAAACCCGAAACATGTTTCGGGTTTTATGATATTTTTTAATTACAGTCGCAAGTACAGCCCGGTTCGTGATCACAGCAATTTTTGCAAACGTCGCTCTGACAGCTGCAACGGATATCATTGGTGATTTCCTCACCGCAATGTTGACACTCCATACTTTACTTTTTTATTTTTTATTTAATTATTTTATTAGTTTACCAATTTGTCCGGCGATGTCAATAAGTCTGGTGCTATATCCCCATTCATTATCATACCACGCTAAAATTTTTACCATATTACCGCCAACCACCCTCGTAAATTCCAAGTCCACAATTGAAGAATACGGACTTTTTACAAAGTCTGAAGAAACTAAAGGTTTGTCGGAAACCGCCAAAACATTTTTGAAGGCCGGATTTTTGACAGCTTGTTTAAACTCGTCATTAATTTCCTCAACAGTAACTGTCTTTTTCTTTAATACTGCCGTAATATCAGACACTGATCCGGTAATCACCGGCACCCGCAACGCAATACCGTCAAACAAATTATTTAAGCTCTTGACTACCTTCGTGGTCGCAATCGCCGCGCCGGTTGAAGTAGGGATAATGTTTTGTGCCGCTGCGCGCGCTCGACGCAAATCTTTACTGGGGCCATCAACTAAATTCTGGGTTGAAGTATATGCATGCACAGTAGTCATCATGGCCTTTTCAATACCAAACTTTGATTCTAAAACCTGCATCACTGGCGAAATACAGTTGGTAGTGCAAGATGCCATGGAAACAATTTTTTCGTGCTTGCCGGTTTTAACCCGCTCATTTGAATCTTTGGTTCCCAAAACCATTGTTTGGGTTTCATCTTTAGCTGGCGCAGAAATTACCACTCGCTTGGCTCCGGCACGCAAATGAGCCGATGCAGCTTCAGTGGTTTTAAATATACCGGTACACTCTAAAACGACATCAACCCGATGGGCTGCCCATGGTAACTGTGAAGGGTCTTTCTGATTAAACACCGGGTACAATCTACCATCAACCTTAATACCTTCTTTAGTGCCCTGAATTACTCCCGGCTGCTCGCCGTAGACAGTATCATATTTCAATAAATGAGCTAAAGTCTTATTGTCCATTAGATCATTGATGGCGACAACCTCAATGTCCTTTCGCGTCAATGCGATTTTAAATGCAGCCCGGCCAATTCGGCCAAAACCATTAATAGCTATTCGTGTTGGCATATGGAAAAAAATTAGTAGTAATTAGTTACAGTATATCACAAACAAAAAAACCGCCCAAGGCGGGCGGCCTTTTAAATTCGCTTAGGGTTGCAAAATCGTTTCTGTTTCACCATCAATAGATATCACCACCTGTTTAACCGTATCAAACTGCTTTAGAGTCTCAGTAATCTGCGATCTAATCGCCGTCACCCGGCACGATCCGCCGACACCTGCCTGCAATGCCTGATCAAAATCAACATTCAGGACGCCGTCTTTTAGTTCAATCTTTTGGACTTTAACGTCTTCGGGCAGGCTGTCTACAAATCCATTTTTCATTTCTTCTTCGGTTGTACCGGCTAAAAGCTGGTCAAGGGCTCCGGCAATCGGATTAACGTCAAATTGAATTTCCCGAACAGTCGGATATACCTTTGAACAATCTTTTACTTCCGGGTCCTCTTTAATATTAGTAAAAAAAACTTTCACTGTCGGATTTTTATAATCGGCAAATACAATCGGCAGCTTAATCACATTTTGTACCGATCCGTCATCCTTATTAACACTAAAAACTTCCAGCCAACCCCGAGGAGATGTCGGGGTGCCAAATGCCAATTCAGCGGAGAAAGAACCAAACGACACCTCACTGTTATTAACCGTAATAGTGGTGGTGGCCATTGGATTATTAAGCGCATTTAATAGCCTTACTTGAATCTCCCCCAGACTGGCTACTGCCCGGCCTTGAATCATCAACGGGCTAGTAACCTGATCAAAGCTTAACGGCTTGTTAACTATAATATTACTGTCTAAAACCGCAACTTCACCCGGCTGCACGCTTGAATTGGTGACCGCTGCATTATTTTGATTTATGTCTGTTTTCGATTGGCGAAAACAACCGGAAACAAAAAACGAACTAAACAAAATCAGGCCTAAGAAAAAAATCCTTTTATGATGAAGCATATATCAATAAATTATTGACTAATGACTTTGAGTTCAAAACTCTTTTTTGCTTCAAGTGGCTTAGTTGGCATAACATAGCTGAATTGCAGTTGAGTTTCTCCTGCCTCTTGAACCTTAAGCCACCACTCATCAGTGAACTTTCCGCCCAAAACATTCGGGTCGTCAATACCAACAACTTTGTGGTCTTTTAGAATCAGGCTGCTCTCAGAGGTTGGGCTGATAACCTGCCACTGAAAACCGCTTTTTGATTCACCTTCAAGTTTAAGGTAAATCACGTCACCAATCTTAACGGTAACTTCTTGACCGGATTTGTCACTAACATCAATCACTGTTCCGGTTTCAAACTCCTCCTGACCGACTTTGGATTCACTTGGTTTCTTAAACCAACAGCCCGTTGAAGCCATAGTCAAAATAAGCAACAGCAAAACAGTAATTTTTAGTTTGCTTTGTTGAGACATTAGCATGTTTTTAAGAGTTTAAATTGAGTAGCGAGAGAAAGTAACTACTTCAATACCGCTGCCCTGCTGCGTAAGCCACTGCTGGACTGACAATTTATCTTCTTTTATAAAAGGCTGATTCAGCAGACAAACTTCCTGATAAAATTTATTAAGTTTACCAGGAATAATCTTATCCCACATTGCTTCCGGCTTGCCTTCAGTTTTTAATTGTTCACGATAAATTTCCTTCTCACGCTCAATTTCTTCCGGCTTCACGTCTTCCGGCTTCACATATAGTGGTGACATCGCCGCAATCTGCATTGCTAGCTCGTTTCCAATCGCCGACGTACCGCCTTTTAAGGCAACAGCAGCAGCAATTTTTTTATTTGAATGGATATAAGTCCCGATTACTTCGCCTTCAACAATCTGACTGACGGTTAACTGAATATTCTCGCCAACCTTAGCAATCAATTCATTCTTAATGTTATCTTCCGCCCAAGCCTTGAATGCTGTTTCTCCAACTTCCATCAATTTTTTGGCATAGTCTTCAACTGTCTTAATAAAGCCTTCAGTTAAAGCGACAAAATCAGTTTCACAAGCCAAACCGACCGTCGCAATTTTACCTCCATTAATCACCTGTGCAATTACACCCTCGTTGGTCACCCGGTCCGATTTTTTTGCCGCCTTAACGGCGCCTTTTTTGCGCAGCACTTCAATCGCCTTATTCAAATCACCTGCCGCCTCTTCCAAGGCCGCCTTACAGTCACCGACGCCAGCGCCAGTCATTTCTCGCAATTGAGAAATTAGTTTTGTATCAATAGCCATAAACAAGTATAAATTATTTTTTATTTTATTTGCCAGACTTGGCAACTACAGGAGCAGTTTTCTTTTGAGCTTGACCTTCTTTAACAGCCGCAGCAACTAAAGAAGTTATTAATTCAATCGATTTTACCGCATCATCATTGGCCGGAATAACATAGGTTACTTTCTCCGGATTAACGTTTGTGTCACACATCGCGATAACCGGAATGTTTCGGCGATTGGCTTCTGCCACCGCGGTTTTTTCTTTCTTAACATCAACAACAAAAATCGCATCAGGTACTCGGCGCATATCTTCAATACCGCCGACAATCTTTTCCAATTTTTCAATTTCTCGTTCAAAATCCAACTTTTCTTTTTTGGTATATTTATCCAGTTCGCCAGTGGCCTGTTTCTTCTTTAGTTCAGTGTATTTTTTGGCCACTCGCGAAATTTCACCAAAATTGGTAAAGGTACCGCCAAGCCATCGTTCAGCGATAAAAGGCATCTCGCATTCGGTCGCGTACTTTTTTATAATCGGCTGAGCCTGTTTTTTAGTAGCCAAAAATAAAATAGTGCCACCATTAGCCACTATTTTCGTGACAAACTCCAAAGCCTCTTTCAGCTTCTCCTGAGTCTGTTCAAGGTTAATAATATGGAAGCCACTTTTCGAAGTGAAAATATACGGCTTCATTTTTGGGTGACGTCGTGCCAACTGGTGTCCAAAATGAACGCCAGACTTGAGCATCGTCATCAAATCCGGGATATTCGGCATAAGTTTTTTCCTTTTTATTCGCGCTAAGCGCGAAAACGTCTACTGCACCTTTAAAACTTTAGGACCCCGTAACATAGTTTTGGGGCAGGACTAAGCTTTGATAATGCAGTATGTGTGATTAATTAGTGGTTGTAGTATAAAAAATTATTTTAAAAATGTCAAGGTTTAAAACCGCCTAGTAGCCTAAAGTTGATTTTTATCCAATATTTTGTTATATATTAGTCACTACCGGCCTACATCACTTTATGTCAAACATAAACGATCAATTAAAACCGCCTAGCTCGATCAAAGTAATTGTTTTTGATTTTGACAACTGCCTCGTTTTAGACGAAAAAACCAAAACCGGTTCAGAAGAAATTAAAGATCAGGCCTGGTTTGAAATTTTTTCTGAATACGACCGTAAAGAACTAGAGGCTGTCTTAGATCAAGCCAAAAAAATAGTGGTCGGCGGGGCTGGCGACCGCAACGATATCGCCCAACAAATTTTGCGACATTTTAACCATCCAGAAGCCACTCTTGCGGCGTCGGCGATAAAAAAGTGTGACTTATTCAATCAATACGTACAAAAAAGAATCGGTGAAGTAATAATTACCCCAGCTACACGAAAAACGTTATCCGAACTCGCCAGTCAATATCCGCTTTACATCAATACCGCCACCCCCCGCGATGCCGCGCTCGAAAGTTTAAAAATCTTAAACCTTATATCATTCTTCAAAGAAGTATTTGGTCGACCAGGAACTAAAGTTGATAACCTTCAAAAAATTATTGCTGCCGAATCAGTTAACCCAATGCAGGTTCTTTTTATTGACGATCAGCCTGGCGGTTGGGACGCCGCTCAAACTGTTGGCTGTATTTTTGCTGGAATCTACACCGCTAAAAATAAATTATGGCAAAATGAAAAGCAACCGTTTCCTCTTGTTAATTCCTTAACGGAACTACCCGCACTACTCCTAAAAATTAACTACTAAACCATCGCTTTATGCGATGCCGATGTGCACCAGTATACTGATGCGCTTTTTTTATAAATAAAAAGACCCAAAAATTCTATTTTGAGTCATCGTCAGAACTAGGCATTTGCAAATTTGAACGAACGCGCCTGATTGCTGCAAGGTATTTCTTACCGTCTCCAACAAGCCGGCCAAGCCGCTCGCCAATAGTTAATTGCGACAGCCGCTGGGTTTGGCGCTCGGCCAATTCCCGAAAGGTTTCCCAGCTTTTCCGGGTCAAATCTTCAACCATTGGTTTGCGCATCGCCAACAGCACCACGAGCGCTAAAATCAAAAGCCCAAGCATCATGGCCTTAGCCGGAAACATCACGTCGCTGACCGCTTGCCGAAAAACGTCTCGCGTGTCAACAAACCCGTCGAAATCTTCTTGGGCCAGCGCGGTGGCACCAAAAACCAAAAATCCTAAAATTACCAAAGCGAGATTTCGCATCAATCAAATCCTCCATACTCACCAAAGAACTGATTTCAGACTAGTTTGATTTTCGTAAAGCGTCAACCGGATCAAGTCCAGCGGCCGCCCGGGCTGGAAATACTCCAAATACTAAACCAATTGCCAAAGAGACCGATGCTGCAATAATCATTGATTCCGGTGAAACAATAAACTTTAATGTCACGCCCTGAGAACTGGCGATTAATGAAACTAAAAATGAAAGTCCAATGCCCAATATCACCCCGATTAATGCGCCGAATAACGTAATCACAACCGCTTCCCACAAAAACTGCCATAAAATATTACTAGCCGTCGCACCCACCGCCTTACGTAAACCAATCTCGTAAGTACGTTCAGTTACTGAAACATACATGATATTCATAATTCCAATACCACCAACCAGCAACGAAATGCCAGCAATTGCCACCAGCAGCAAATTAATGGCACCAAAAATTGTTTCATAAATACTTAAGGCTTCGGCCATAGTCGTTACTGAAAAATCATCCTTGTCCGGATCAGTAATGTCGTGACGTTCACGCAACAGCGCTATGATTTCCTCGGCGGTTTCATCGGCCCGACTTTGATCGGCTACCTTATTAAAAATCATGATCACGTGATCAATGCCCATTACCTTTTTTTGCAGTGTCTGAACCGGAACATAGATAAAACTATCCATATCAAAAAAAGCAATGGCACCGCGTTTCTCCATTACTCCAATAACCCGAAATTTTTGTTTACCAACTTTAATAAACTTATCCAGCGGATCAGCGTCGCCAAATAATTTCTCTTTAATAGAATTCCCTAGCACCACTACATTAGCCAAACTAGTATCTTCCTCTTCAGTAAAAAATCTTCCGGTTTCAACCTTGGAAGCATCAATATCAACGAATGATGCCGACGCACCCCACAGCAATGCCTGTTTATTTTCATTCTCATAAGACACAATCTCCTGACCGATGATTGAAGTATAATTATTCAAAACATTAGGCAACTTTTTTATCGCCTTGGCGTCGTCAATGGTCAGGGTGGTGATTTGAATACCCTGGGCAATCCCAGCCGAATTTTCGCTTGAAGTTTTGCCGGTGTTAGGCACCTTAATTTCAACCTGAATTGCATCCGTACCGAATGTCTCTACCTGACCAACCACATACGACTTCAGTCCCTCACCGGCCGACATTACGGTAATGACCGCCGTGATGCCGATAACGATACCTAAAACCGTCAACAATGTCCGCACTTTATTAGTCCGCAAAGATCTCAACGCAACTCGAAACGGAGTTACCATGATAATCCAAAAATTAAGTTTAATTTTTTTAATAATATCCATATAAGCTACTCATGGCGCAGCGCCACAATCGGATCCAGCTTGGCCGCGCGGTACGCCGGGTAAATACCAAATGTCAAACCAATTAAAACCGAAACACCGCTGGCTAAAAATATCGAATTAAGCGTCACAATAAAATCCCATTTATACCCCAAATAGTTGGCAACCAGTGCCACAACTCCGGCGATTCCAGCACCAAAGATAATACCAATTAACCCACCGCCGAAAGCAATCACTATTGTTTCAACCAAAAATTGAATTAAAATACTGGCGTTTTTGGCGCCCACTGCCTTACGCAAACCAATTTCTCTAATTCGTTCATTGACGGAAACTAACATAATATTCATAATCCCAATACCCCCGACCACGAGCGCGATAGCAGCAATCGCCGCCAAAAAAAACTTGAGGGCGTTAGTTACCCCAGTCAAAACTTCTAGTGCTTGGGCGACGCTACGGACGGAAAAATCATCTTGGGACGGATCAGTTATTTCATGACGTTCGCGTAAAGTTGCTTTAATGTCTTCCAATGACTGGTCTAAATTTTTTTCATCATCAACTTTAGCTCTGATAAAACCAAGATGGTTTACGCCCAACAGTAACTTTTGGGCAGTGTAAAGCGGTATAAACACCTGATCATCCTGATTTTGAAAAAATGCTGAACCGCGTTCTTCCATCACTCCCACCACTCTAAAAAGTTCCCGTTTAATTTTTACGCTCTGACCAACAGGGTCAGTATCTTCAAACAGGCTCTCAGCAATCTCGCTGCCCAGCACTACCGACCGCGAAATCGAACGCTCCTCTTCTTCGGTAAAAAAATGGCCAGCACTAACTTTTGCATCTTCGACGTCAACATAATTAGCGGTCGTTCCGGTAATATTAGTGTCAACGCTACGATTTTCCCAGCTAATAGTGCCAACTCCTTTCACATAGGCAGCTGCCGCAACGACATGATGAGCATTTTCCTTCTTAGCAATCGCCAACGCGTCATCATATTTTAACGTTGTCACTGTAATACCAAGGGCTGTCGCCGGCGGTCCGTTCTCATCGGCAGCGCCCGGCAAAATACCAATCAAGTTGGAACCAATGCCTTTAATCTGATTTAAAATTAACCCCTGCGCCGAAGCGCCAATCGACATAATCACAATCACCGAAGAAATCCCAATAATCATTCCAAGCATTGTCAAAAAAGACCTCATTTTACGAGAGGCTAAATTATGAATTGACCCTTTAGTGGCTTGAACAAAATTCATAGCCTATTTACGGAGCTCGCCATCCTTAGCCGAACGGCGTTCAGACACCTGGTGATCAGAAACAATTTCACCATCTTTTAATTTAATAATCCGCCTGGCGTGTTCCGCCGTGTCCTGTTCATGAGTAACCAAAATGATCGTCCTGCCTTGTTCATTTAAATCTTCCAGAATACCCATAATTTGGGTGCCATTTTTAGAATCGAGATTACCGGTTGGCTCGTCCGCGAAAATAATTTTTGGGTTATTAATCAGCGCCCGGGCGATTGCTACACGCTGTTTTTCGCCGCCTGACAGTTGGTTAGAAAAATAATTCGCCCGGTGCTCCAGCCCAACCGCTTTAATTGCTTCTGCTGCTTTCTTACTCATCAGGCGCGCTGAGTAACCGGAATATACCAAAGGCAAAGCGACATTCTCCAACACGGTCGTTCGCGGCAACAGGTTAAACGTCTGGAACACAAAGCCGGCTTTTTTATTGCGCAAGTCAGCCAGCTTGTTGTCGTTAAATTTAGAGACATCCTCGCCGTCAAAAAAATAACTGCCTTCGGTTAAGTGATCTAAAAATCCTAAAATGTGCATCAAGGTTGATTTGCCCGAACCCGATGGCCCCATAATCGCCACAAATTCACCTTCATTAATGACAAAATCAACACCCCTCAAAACTTTCGTTTCAATTTCGTCCGTGTAATAATTCTTAATTAAATTTTTGACTTCAATTAATGGCTTGGTCATATGTTTTAATATAATAATTATACCATTTTTCAAAACAAAATTAAATTTTTTAAGGAAAATAAAGAGGGGTGCGGAAAAAGTCTTTGTGACTTTCCGCACCCCGTATTAAACACAGTGTGCATTGGCGAGTTGATTAGGAGCTCGCGGCCTCCTTTTTGCCGTCGGACTTCTTGCCGCGGCGACTGGTAGTCGTTGCCGTCGCGGGCGGCTCGACGGGAACTTCCGTCTCCTCGGCCACGACCTTGGCGGCCTGGCGCTTGGCGGCGGCCATGAACTGCTCGGCCATCGCACCCTGACGCTTCAGCGTACCGAAGGCATTCGCGAGATCCATCACGTAAGGAATGGCGTAGAACGCCAGCTTGTTGTTCGTGATCTCGATGGTGACATGGAAGCCACCGGCGAATTCCCCGGCCGACGCCTGGAAGGCGTGGCCGATGGTCATGTCCTGCGAGCTGCAGAAGATCACCTGGACGTTGCCGTCGCGGTCGATAAGCTCACGGACAAAGCCGTGCGCCTTGCCGCCGCCCTGGACCTCCTTCTTGCTCGCGGAAACCAAGTCGTAGCGGATTTCTCCCTGCGGCAGGCTGATGCAGTCGGACTTCAGGACCATGTTGGGCCGGTTGAAGTCCGTGTCGCCGAACTGAATGACGAAGCTGTTGCGGTCGCCGGGAACGACATTGATGGATGCGTGATTGTACCACACTTCCACCAGTTCCTTCTCCAGCGCGGCGATAGCCTGCTCCAGGTTGCGGACGGCTTCGGCCATGCCTTCCTGGATCGCAGCGATCTGGTCTTCCACATCGGCGCTGGATACCGTGATGCCGCTGGCATTAAGATCATCCAGCTTCTGCTTCGCCTCGCGAAGGGTCTTGAGGCGCGGGTCCTCGGTGAAGCCCGCGAGCTCGGCGCGCTTGGCCACGATCTGCTCGACGACCTTGACGGTCGCCTTGCGGTAGTCAAGCATCGGCACGGTACCGTTGGCGATTGTCAAACCCTTCACAAACGGGTCCTGACCATCGCGCCGCACCACGACGACGTTGCTGAGTTCATCGGGATGAACGGCCACCCCGATGCCGGCGAGCGTGAAAATTCCGCGCTGCTGCCGATTCTTGTCCTGCCTGTCCTGTCCTTGGTTGCTTTGGTTGCTCATGGCAAACCTTCCTTCTTGATTTTGCCTCGGCCACAAATGGCGCGAAGCGACTGGTGAAACGAACATGTTCGCCCTAACCTACACCGGCTAGAACGAAATCCATAATGGACTTTCTACAATAGCATATATGCCTATAAAAGTCAAGTTAATTAATAAATTATTGACAGTATTAAGCAAAAATACTACCATTTCTGTGGTACCTTATTTTTTGGAAACTAAATCGCAACTTGCCCGCAATAGCGCTGTATTTGGGAGGGTGTAAAATTGAATAGCAGCAATCAGACGACTGGCGAAAAACCGTCCGATCTTAACGCTAAGCCGTCGACGATCACGACGGTTGCCAGAATCGCCAAAGGTAGGTGCACCTGTTGCCAAGCTGACTTGACAGGCATTATTGCCGACATCAAAGCTGGTAAAGCCAGTATTCCCGACCATTGTCCGACGTGTGGCTCCACATTCGTCAAAAACCGAATCACGGAGCTGGTCACAACCTTTCGTTGCGGCGGATGTGGCACGTGCCTACCTGAAGGTGGCGCTACCGAAAATATCTACTGCCGGCATTGCGGCGTAATCCTTGATTGGAGTAACGTCCAACCAAAAAGAGGCTAAAGAATGTATTCTTCAAAAGCCTCTTATTTTTTTATCTAAATAAGAAAATAGCACTATTCAACCGGCATGTAGCTATCGGAATTCAAAATATCAACTTCCGGTTTCACCTCGACTTTACCTGCCGAGCCAAGCGACTCATACCAGCGAATGTCTACGGTGCGGCTCTCACCGGAATAAAACTGATCCAGTTTAATAAAATTAGCCGCAATTGGCCGGTTACCGTTTACCAGTGCCATGTATAAACCTACATTCCAGTAGCTAAAGGCCGTGTCATTTTTGATTTGAAAACTCAGCGTGCTGACCGGCAGTTCACCGCGAATGCCGGAAGAACTTGCTGGCTTAAAATTAATGTCGCTTATGGTAAAACGCAGGCGTGGCTCGCCATACGCAGCAAAATTATTAAAGCGTCGCCACTTAATCCGATTAATCTTAATTACCGGCGTAAACCCGGTGCTGACTTCTTCACCAAAAAAAGCTAGATACTTTATTTCCTGAGGATAAATAAACGAACTTTTTTCGGCAACAACGTTTGTTCCAGAAAGCAATTGAAAATCAACTTCAGCCGCAACCCAGTCCTCATTAGGATTTTGGACTTGCGCCACAAAATCATACCGCCCTTCCCTTCCTCCTAAAGCATCAAAACTTAAAATTTGAATATCAAGCGGCTTATTCGCCTGGCGAAAATAGGAATAGTCAATCAGATTAAGGCTCAAAACGCTCAAATCCTGTTTAAAATTCTTGTCCTCAACAACCAAGATCATAAGCACCTTATATAAACTATATCCATACAGCAAAACGCTAAGCAACATTAATAAGACAATCAGCGCTTGGCGCAGTCGAATCTTGTGGCTAACATACCAATAGCTTAGTTTGATTTTCCAGCCACTAACTTGATGAGGGTTTCCTGTCGCTAAAACCATAAAAATAAAAATAGGTTATTTATATTATAACACAAAATAATCTTTCGTGGGTAACCTTAATTTTCATTTGATTTTTTTTCATCAGCTCTTGAAAATTTCGACGGTTATGCTATACTTAATACAGAAAAAAATGACTAAAAATAAACAAATTTAAGCCATTTTTTAGTCATCATTGTATTGAATTTTTTTATTTTTACTCCACTTTATGTCTCCAAAAAATCAAGCTGTCGCAAAATCAAGCAAAAAAAATCTCACCGCTGGCGAAGGATCATATACTTCCAAACAAATTACTGTCCTTGAGGGCCTTGAGCCGGTGCGCAAACGACCAGGCATGTATATCGGTAACACTGCCTCTGAAGGGTTACATCACCTTATTTGGGAAGTCGTTGACAACTCCATTGACGAAGCCATGGCTGGTTTTGCCAATGAAATCATTGTTACTCTCCTGCCCGACCGCATGGTCTCGGTCTTTGACAACGGCCGCGGTATTCCGGTTGATATCCATAAAACTGCCAAAGTGTCCGCCCTGGAGGTTGTTTTGACCAAACTCCACGCTGGCGGTAAATTTGGCGACGGTGGATATAAAGTTTCCGGCGGCCTTCATGGTGTTGGTGTTTCGGTGGTTAACGCCCTGTCGGAATATACTCGAGCGGAAGTGCAGCGCGACGACAAAGTCTGGATGCAGGAGTACCGCCGCGGCAAGCCGGTTGCTAAAGTTAAACCAATCGGCAAGACCAAGAGTACCGGTACGACAATCACCTTTAAGCCGGATGCTGAAATATTCACTGTTTTAGATTTTAACTTAAACACTATCCTTGATCATTTCCGTCAGCAAGCGTATCTCACCAAAGGGATTAAAATTACAGTAATTGATCAGCGCCAACCCAAACAATCGGATTCATATTCATTCTATTTTGAGGGTGGTATCGCCTCATATATCAAATTCCTCAATCATCATGTTGAGCCAAAACATGAAAATGTTTTTTACATTGAAAAAGAACAAGATGAAATCAAAGTGGAAATTGCCCTGCAGTATAGCGATCAATATAACGAAAATATTTCCGCTTTTGCCAACAATATCACCAACCCGGAAGGTGGCTCACATATGGCGGGATTTCGAACCGCGCTCACCCGCAGTATTAATAACTACGCCCGCAAACAAGGACTGCTTAAAGAAAAAGATGAAAACTTAAGCGGTGAAGACTCACGCGAAGGCTTGACGGCGATTATTTCAATTAAAATTAAAAATCCGCAATTTGAAGGCCAAACCAAGGCTAAACTCGGCAACGCCGAAGTCAGGCCGGTGGTTGATGCCGTGATGTATGACGCCTTTAACACCTGGCTTGAAGAACATCCCCGCGACGCCGAAAGCATTGTCGGCAAATGTATTCTGGCTCAACGCGCCCGAGTTGCCGCCCGGGCCGCGCGCGAAACTGTGTTACGTAAAGGCGCTTTAGAAGGCTTAACCTTGCCCGGTAAACTCGCTGACTGCTCTTCGCGCGACGCCTCTAGATCAGAGCTCTATATCGTTGAGGGAGACTCCGCCGGCGGTTCGGCCAAACAAGGCCGCAACCGAGAGTTCCAGGCAATTTTGCCATTGCGCGGAAAAATTCTAAACGTTGAAAAGGCGCGACTTGATAAACTGCTTGCTAACAACGAAATTAAATCATTAGTTATTGCTCTTGGAACCAACATCGGCGAGCAATTTGATATCACTAAACTTCGCTATGACCGAATCATCATGATGACCGATGCTGATGTTGATGGTTCTCACATCCGAACCCTGCTTTTAACTTTGTTCTACCGCTATTTCCCGGAGTTAATAAAACAAGGCCATCTCTATATTGCCCAGCCGCCGCTTTATAGCGTGCGAAAAGGCAAAGAGGTTACCTGGCTTTATTCCGATGAGGACTTAGAAAATTTCCGCAAACAACACAAAATCAGTGACGAGGACTTAGCGGCACCGATTGAAACAGGAGAAGATAATCCAGAAACCGAAGAAGAGGTTGCCGCCAAGGCTAAATCTCTAAGCCCGGCCAAATTCAACATTCAGCGTTATAAAGGTTTGGGTGAAATGAATCCTGATCAGCTTTGGGAAACAACAATGGATCCACAGACCAGAATTATGAAGCAAGTGACTATTATGGATGCTGCCAAGGCTGATGAAGTCTTTGATATTTTGATGGGCTCTGAAGTCGCGCCACGCAAACAGTTTATCCACGCTCACGCCAAAAACGTCAAAAACCTGGATATCTAAAAAAATTTAACAAAAAAATAAAAAAGGGCTTGATTCGAAGTTACGCGAATAAAGCCCTTTTGCTTTTAGCGGCTAAAGCCGCTGAAGTTCCCCAAAGGTCAAGTCATCAGGCAGCAGTGCCCGATGAAACCCTTTGTAATCAGCGTCGTTGATCGGACGCATGGTTTTGAAATGGACCTGTTCGGCCTGGCTGGAAAACTGTAAACTTTCCGTAATTTTTTTGGTCAACGTATCAACCAAATCCTCAAGACCTAAAACTTCCGGATGATTTCTCATGAACCAGACCAACTGGTCTCGGATGTGTTCCGTCTGGCGAATTGCCGACGAGCCAATCATAATATCGGGATTAAGTCTGACCGATCCGCAAATGCCGCCAGACATCACAATCACTAGCGATGGCTTGCCGCACTTACTACAGGTAATAGTCATGACTCCTGAGACAATTTCAATTTGCAGCGGAACGCCGCAATGAGAACAACGCATCATCGCCGTTGTTTTCATAGTGCCACCCTCCATTGGTGCAAGTATTATTATTGTAGATACGGTCGAAAAAATAAGTCAACTAATTAAAAATAAAGATGCTTGACAAAACAAAAATAAAATTGCTATAATAGTACTACAATCAATAACCCCCAAAAGGGGGTTTTAAAATCCTTGCAAATTTTGACTAATTTTAGCAAATATGAATATTATTAACCGCTTAGTGAACTATCTAAAAGCTTCACAACTGGAGCTTAAAAAAGTAGTATGGCCTTCCAAAAAGGAAGTTATTACCCACACCATGCTGGTAATCGGCATTAGTGTCGGCGTGGCTTTATTTTTGGGCGTTACCGACTACGTCTTAACGCTGCTATTGGACATCCTGCTTTAATTTTAAAACTATGCCAAAACAAACACTACAACAAGGTCGTCGCTGGTACGTCATCCATACCTACTCCGGTTACGAGGAAAACGTCAAACGAAACCTCGAACAGCGTATTGAATCAATGGATATGGAAGATAAAATTTTTAATGTTTTGATCCCTACCGAAAAAAAGATCAAGATTAAAAACGGCAAACGTAAAGTAGTAACTGAGAAAATCTTTCCTGGCTACGTCCTGGTTGAAATGGTTGTTGATGATAACTCCTGGTACGTCGTGCGAAACACCCCGAACGTTACCGGTTTCATCGGTTCTGGCACTACCCCAACCCCCATTTCTGAAAGTGAAATTAAAAACTTACAGAAACGAATGGGTGTTGAAGAACCAACCTTCAAAATTGATGTCACTGTCGGCGCGCCAGTTCGAATCACCGACGGCCCGTTCAAAGGTTATGAAGGTAAAGTCAATAAAATTGATGAGGATCGCGGTAAAATTAAAGTCTTGGTTTCGATGTTTGGCCGCGAAACGCCAGTTGAGCTCGATTTCCTACAAGTTAAAAAAATCTAATGCAAAATTATAATTATCTAACCTTATGGCTAAGAAAGTAAAAACAGTTATTAAACTGCAAATCACCGGGGGGCAAGCTAATCCAGCACCACCAGTTGGTCCGGCGCTCGGTCAGCATGGTTTAAACATTGCTGAATTCTGTCAGCGTTTTAATGAGGCAACCCGCGATCGTCAGGGCGAAGTGACACCGGTTGAAATCACTGTCTATGAAGATCGAACTTATAGTTTTATCACTAAAACCCCTCCTGCCGCTGAACTACTAAAGAAAGTGGCCGGCGTGCCCAAGGGTTCAGGCGAGCCGCTTAAGAAAAAAATCGGCAAAATCACCCGGGCTCAGATTAAAGATATCGCTCAAAAGAAAATGCCCGATTTAAACGCCAAAGATATCGAAGGCGCAATGAAGATTATTGAAGGCACTGCCCGACAGATGGGCTTGGAAGTTGTTGACTAAATTACTAATTAATTTGCGGGACCCTGAAAATTAATCAGGGGTTTGTACCGCGAAAGGAAACATCATATGAAACGTTCAAAGCGTTATCAGGAATTAATCAAAAAGGTTGATAAGACAAAAGTCTATTCAATCGAAGAAGCAATTAAATTGATCAAAGAAACGGGAAAAACTAAGTTTGATAGTTCCGTTGAAGTCCACGCCCGGCTCGGGATTGATCCCAAAAAAAGTGATCAGCAGGTCCGCGGCGCGGTCAGTCTTCCCCATGGCACCGGCAAAACCAAAAGAATCGCCGCTTTCGTCATGCCTGACAAAGAAAAAGAGGCCAAAGAAGCCGGCGCTGACGTTGTTGGCGGTCAAGAGTTGATTGAAGAAATCAAAAAAACCGGCAAGTGCGACTTTGACGTTGCCGTTGCCACTCCAGACATCATGCCAAAAATGGCTGTTGTCGCCAAAACCCTTGGACCACGAGGATTAATGCCGTCGCCGAAAAATGAAACAATTACGACAAATCTTAAAAAAACCATTGGCGAACTGAAAAAAGGCAAAGTTAGCTTCAAAAATGATGACACCTCAAACGTTCACCAGATTATTGGCAAAGTTTCATTTGACGATAAACAGCTGTTAGAAAATTATACCGCTTTCATTGACGTCTTAAAAAAATCAAAGCCGTCTTCAGCAAAAGGAACTTTCATCCAAAATGTCAGTATTAGCTCAACAATGGGTCCTGGCATTAAAGTTCAACTCTAAAAATCCCTTGAAATCTTGAAAAACTCCGCCTTCAGCTTGGCGGAGTTTTTGATTGGGAATTCTGGCTCTTTTAATGGTAAAAAACTAAAAAATTTTTATTTGCCAAAAGCAACTAAAATCTGTTAAAATATACTCGTTATTAGTAACATTCTTGTCAAAAATTATGGCTGAAGAACGCAAGCATTATCGTCCAAATTGGGATGACTATTTCATGGCAATTGCCAAAATAGTGGCGGCTAGAGGAACCTGCGACCGACTCTACGCCTCAGCGGTTTTGGTGAAAGACAACAGAATAATCTCAACCGGTTATAATGGTTCGCCGCCAGGTTTGCCCCACTGTAATGATGTTGGCCATTTAATGGAAGAGGGCCACTGTGTCCGCACAATTCATGCCGAACATAATGCAATTTTACAAGCGGCCGCCCAGGGTGGTACCAGTACCATCGGCTCAACCATCTACATGAAATACAGCCCATGCATTCACTGCACTAAATATATTATCTCAGCCGGCATAAAAAGGGTTGTGTTTGAAAAAATTTATCGCAATCAAAAAGTTACCGAAATGTTCAAACAGGCAGGCGTTGTTGTTGAAGAATACAAATCAAATCCGGCCTGGCAGGAAGAAATCCTCAAAATATTTTCCGAAGAAACACCAACTCGCATTAATGAGGGCGAAGTTAAATTGGAGGAAAAAAATGAAGCCTAAAATAATTATCGGCCTCATTGGTGAATTGGCCGCTGGCAAAGGCACTATTACCCGCTACTTAAAAGAAAATCATCAGGCTGTTAGCTTTCGCTTTTCCGATCCCCTGCGCGAAACCTTAAATATTTTTGATCTTGATGTCTCGCGCGAAAACATGCAGAACATCTCAACGATGCTACGAACAAACTTCGGCGAAAATATTCTGGCTAAAGCCATTGCGAAAAAGGTTCGCGAAGGAGATGATAACTTCATTGTAATTGACGGCGTCAGGCGCCACACCGATCTAGAAAATTTAAGCGACGTACCGGGTTTTAATCTCGTATATATCACTGCCGATCAAAAAATTCGGCACGATCGCTATGTCAAACGAAACGAGAATGTTGGCGACGATAAAATGACTTTTGCCGATTTTCAAATCAAAGAACAGGCCGAAGCCGACCGACAGATTCCTGAAGTCGCCAAATCAGCCAACTATAAAATAAACAACGACGGTTCGCTAGAACAGCTATATCAGCAAATTGAAGATACCATTAAAAAAATAAATGAAAATTAAAGTCAAAAGATTAAACCCAGAAGCTCAACTCCCCTCATATGCCCATCCCGGAGATGTCGGGCTTGATCTATATGCACTGGAAAATTATCAGCTGTTACCTGGGGAAAACAAGATCTTTTTCTTGGGCTTTGCCCTGGAGTTTCCTGAAGGCTACGCGGCGATTGTTAAGGATAAAAGCAGTCTGCCAAAGAACGGCAAAATTCACACCATGGGCGGCGTCTATGACGCCGGGTATCGGGGAGAATACAATGTCAACCTAATTAATCTAGGTGATAAACCATACTTAATTGAAAAAGGAAATAAAATTGCTCAATTACTAATTATGCCGGTTGTCTTAGCCGAACTGGAAACTGTTGACCAGTTAAGCGAAACTAGTCGCGGCGAGGGTCGGTTCGGATCAACCGGAAAATAAAAAAATATGGAGGACAAAAAAGTATTTTATATTATTGCCATAGTAATTATACTGGCTTTAATTGTAACCGGGGTAATCCTGCTATTTTTTTATTTTCAAAAAACCAGTACCACCCCTGATCCCAATGCAGTCGCAAACGTCAATCAGAATCAAACTGCCGGAACCCTGCCAAATAACCAAACAGTTGGCGATCCAAATGACCCCAATAACGCCGCTGCCGCCTCTTTAGCCAAAGAAAAACAATTTATTTCATCATTCTGGCGTCCGAGCGAAATCAGCTTTAACCCAAGCCTGCCAACTTACCAGACTCCCATTACTGAAATCAAAAATCAAATTGTTAATTATCGAGACTTTTCAAGAAAAATTGATGTTGAATCTAGTCTCGAAAAATTAGCAGCAAATAGTTTCGTCGTCATCGCAGATCCGTTCAAATCGCAGTCATCTGACTGGGAAACAAGTTATAAATTAATCAGGGAAAACGAGTTGCCCATATTTATCAGCACCGATTCTGTAGCCGGAGTATATCAAACCACTTTGCATGTTATCTATAAAGAAATTGAACAAGATATTTTTTATCCGTCGCTTTGGAAATTACTAAACCAACTTTACCAGAAAAATAAAGCACGCTATGACCAAAAGCTCAAACAATTTGGTATTCAAACTGACTTACTGACTGAAGCTAACCGCCTTGAATTGTCCTACCTAGCCGTGGCTCTCAAACTCCTCCAGCCGGATGTGGCTCAAATTAGAGAGCCGCTCTCAACTGATGACAATAAATTTTTTACGCCCCAAGAAGCAGGTCAATATGCTTTTAACATCCCCGATTATCTTGATAAAGAAGTGACTGGCGAAATTGAATTAATTACCAAAAAAATCAAGGGTGCTGAATCAAAGGTTTTTCTTTATCCAAAAAATTATCAAGTTTTTGACGTTCCTGAACAATATCGTACTTCAGAAAAACTCAAAAATTATTACCTGGCGATCACCTGGCTCAACGAAGGATTTTTCCCGCTCTGGCATCAGGATAATGACTGTGCTGATTGTCTACTTGACGAACAAGATCATCAGATCAACTTGGTGGCAGCACTGTTGCTCAGCACCGATCTAGCCAGTGATCAAAATCTTAAAAACAGTTGGGCTAATATTTATAAATCAATTTCCTTTTTCAGAGGCTTGGAATCAAACTTAACTTACATTGACTATGCCCAATCACTAAAAAATATTTTTGGGGATGACTACGATATTGAACAATTATTTAGCGCTGACAATGCCACCGTTAAAGAACGAATCAGTCTTATCCAAGAAGCACTTGGCTCCGTCACATTTTTGAGTGCACTTGGTGGCGATAACCAGTCCAAACCAAATACTGGCCTGCGCCTGCTTAGAAACTACCATCTATTAGAAAATAAACTCTTTAACCGATTAACCTATCAGGCTACCGGAGAATATCTTGGCGAAACTAAAAATGTTGTCTTGCCATTCACCGGTTGTAATGTTGAAAAATTATTCCTACGATGCTGGCCGACCAGCCTTGATTTATTCAACCTGCTTGGCAATCAAACAGCTGCTAATATCTTAAGCGAGAATAAAAATAATCTTTACCAAAATTACCAGCCCAACCTTAACCAGCTTAAAGAGGAGCTGACAAAATTTGATCAAAATACCTGGCATGATAATGCATACTTAAGCCTGTTGTCGGCATTACAAAAAATCAATCATGATAACACTGCTGGTTACCCGGTTTTTATGACAACTGACGCTTGGCGGAAAAAAACTTTAACTACCAGTCTCGGAGCCTGGGTTGATTTTCACAAAGAAATAAACTTTGAGCGGTCAGAAACAAAAGAAAGTGGCGGCTTGGGTTCTTACTTTCCATACGGCTATGTCGAACCGCAGGTGGCGTTTTATGGTGAATTGCTTAGCAACGTAAAAATGATTATTGAGGGTTTTAATACCTTGCAAATAATCTCACCCGTCAGCCGCTCATACGAACGGCTTAATAACTTAAAAATTACGCTTGAAAAGTTAGCCGACATTTCAAAAAAAGAATTAGAAAATACTTCGCTTGAACAGACTGATTACGAATTTATTAATAATTTCAACAAACATATCCGAACCTTTATTGGTGACGTCCGCAAAGAAAGCATCCAAAATACTCATACTCTCAGATTCCCGCTAGAAAATAATCGGCTCCTTGATCAAAAAAATAAAGGGCTTGATTATTTGATCGTCGCTTATCCGAATTCTACGGGGCAGTTGTTTTTCGCCATTGGTCCGGTGTATAGTTTCACCGAGGAAAAAAATGGCGGAGCCGCCTCAACTAATTGGCAAACCGACTATAAAATAAAGTAAATTATGAAAGCATACCTAGACATTGTTAAAAAAGTTCTAACCGACGGAACTAAAAAAGAAAATCGTACCGGTATTGATACCATTTCAATCGCCGGCATGATGTTTGAACATGATATGGCCGAAGGCTACCCGTTGCTCACCACTAAAAAAGTACCATTTCGCCTAGTCGCTAGCGAACTTGAATTCTTTATCAAAGGCTTAACCGACAAACAGTGGCTAATTGACCGCAATAACCACATTTGGGATGAATGGGCCAACCCTAAAAAAGCGCCATACGGCCACGACGAAGCGGCCAAAAACAAAATGGCTGCTGAACGCGACTTGGGCGCGATTTATGGCTTTCAGTGGCGGCATTTCAATGCCGCTTATGATAATTTTGATTCAAATTACTCCGGCCAAGGCGTTGATCAACTCAAAAAACTGGTTGAAACGATTAAAACTAATCCCAACGATCGCCGAATGATTGTTTCAGCCTGGAACCCATTACAAATGAACGAAATGGCGTTGCCTCCATGCCACTACTTATTTCAAGTAGTTATAACAGGCAACAAATTAAATTTAATGTGGAATCAGCGTTCCGTTGACGTCATGTTAGGCCTGCCATTTAACATCGCCAGCTATTCCCTGCTACTTCACCTGTTAGCCAAAGAAACCGGCTACCAGGAAGGCCGCCTGGTTGGTTTTTTAGGTGATGTTCATATTTATGAAAATCATATTAAAGGTGCTAAAGAACAACTCTCTCGCGATCCGAATAAATATAAACTCCCCACAGTTGAAACTAAAAATTTCCAATCAATCTTTGAGTGGCAATATACCGACACCGAATTAATTAATTACCAAAGCTATCCGACCATTAAGCTTGAAATCGCTGTTTAACTATGAAAATAATTCTCATGATGGCAATGACTGCCGATGGCATTATTGCTAAACACAAAGACCATACTGCTGACTGGACCACCAAAGCCGATAAAAAAGCATTTATCGCCGAAACTAAAAAACATGGGGTCATCATTATGGGCGAAACCACATTTAACACCATTGGCCGCCCCTTGCCTGGACGACTGAATTTAATTTTAACGCTAACGCCGGAAAAATATCAGGAGCAAGTTCAACCAGGTTTGTTGGAATTTATGAACGCCCCAGCTGAAACAGTGGTACAAACCCTGGAGCAACGAGGCTTTACGTCAGCGGTACTTGGTGGTGGCGCCAGAACAAACTCTTTCTTTTTAAAAGCAAATTTAGTAGATGAGATTTTAATTACGGTTGAACCAAAAATTTTTGGAATGGGTATGAACTTTACCGAAGGTGAAGACCTCGACCTTAATTTACAGCTTCTGGCGGCAAAAGAAATTGGAGACCAGGCCGTTCAGCTTCATTACAAAATAATAAAATAAAAAAGAGGTAAAACCTCTTAAGCGTGTCAGGACTGGCAAAATGCCAGACCGACTTTCCGCAAAACAAAAGTAAAACAAACAAAGAACAAAACCAGCACTGCTGTCGTCAACCAGGACACATCTGGTATCTGGTAAAGCGACGTCAGCAATCGGGCGCCGAGCGTAAGCGGGCTCGCCAGATACAACGCATACATGCAGGGCATAAAACACCCGCTGATCAGCAGAACTGTTCTACCACACTCTCGTCCATTGCGAAGAGCGGCAAACATTGATAATCCGACGGCCAAAACCAGCCAGGCCGCCAAAACAGCTAACAGCACGATACCGATCATATTGCGTCCTCCAAGATGGTTGGGGCCAAACCGCAAACAATGCTACTCTAACTAATTACCAAATAAATGTCAAACCACATCGGAAAACTTATCGTCATTGAAGGAATTGATGGTTCTGGTAAAGCCACTCAAACCAGAATTCTTTTTGAAAAACTTAAAGCTTCGCACCTGGATGTTGAGACAATTGATTTTCCTCAGTACACTAACAATTTTTTCGGCCGGCAGGTGAGGCGCTATCTAAATGGTGAATTTGGCGATCCAACAAAAGTTAATCCTTATCTGGCTTCAATTCTTTACGCTGCCGACCGCTGGGAATCAAGCGATAAAATCAAGCAGTGGCTTGATCAAGGAAAGATTGTCTTGCTGGACCGATATTATACAAGCAACCTTATCCACCAGGGTACTAAATTTTCTCAAGATGAGTTAGAGAAATTTATTTCCTGGAATGAAGCAATGGAGTTTGATACTTTTCAAATCCCCAGACCCGACCTAATACTCTATCTTCATTTACCGGCGGCTATGGCCTATGATCTGATTACCAAGCGCGGCCAAGGCCACGACGGACATGATACGCTTGAACATATGCAAACCGCCGAAACCCGATGTCAATATCTTGCCGCAAAACTTAACTGGCAAACCATTGAGTGTTGCGATACTACCGGGCTCTTACCAATTGAGGAAATCGCCAACATCATCTGGCACGCACTACAACCAATACTTGAGAAAAATAAAATTTTATAGCTAAAATTAAGCCTGATTTTAGGCTTTATTTTTCAGGCAGTTTATGATAAGCTAGTACAGTAAAACAATCATTTTTATCAAAATATCCTATGAAATTAACCCCGGTAATTGGGCTGGAAATCCATGTTCAATTAAAGACTAAATCAAAAATGTTTTCCCCGGCCGATAATACTGGCGAAGACAAGCCCGCTAACACCACCATTAATCCGATTGATCTGGCCCATCCTGGCACCCTGCCAGTAACAAACCGCCAAGCGGTTGAATGGTCAGTCATGTCAGCAATGGCCATTAACTGCACCATCCCCGAAATTTCCAAATTTGACCGCAAAAGTTATTTTTATCCCGACCTGCCCAAGGGTTACCAAATTTCACAATATGATCAGCCTATCGGCCTGAAAGGCTATTTAGATATCGAAACAAAAGACGGTCAGCGACGAATTGGCATCACCCGCCTCCACCTCGAAGAAGATGCCGCTAAAAATTTCCACTCAGCCGATGGTAAATATACACTGGTAGATTACAACCGCGCCGGCACACCGCTGATGGAAATTGTTACCGAACCTGACATGCGCACCCCCGCTGAAGCTAAAACTTTCATGCAAGAGCTACGCATGATTATGCGCTATCTCGGAGTATCTGACGCGGACATGGAGAAAGGTCATTTGCGTTGTGATGCAAATATTTCTCTTACTGACCAAGACCCGGAAAATATCAACATTAAAAAACTTAAACCAAAAACTGAAGTTAAAAACATTAACTCATTTCGAGCTGTCGAAAAAGCTTTGGAGTATGAGATTAAACGACAAACAAAGCTATGGGAGGAAGGAAAAATTCCTGATACACAAACAACTCGCGGCTGGAATGAAGACAAAGGCGTTACCGAAGAACAGCGCACTAAGGAGGAAGCATCAGACTATCGATATTTCCCAGAACCGGATTTGCCACCAATTAATTTCACCCCCGGAGCGCCAAATGCAATCGATGTAGCAAAAATCAAAAATAGTTTGCCAGAGTTACCTCAAAACAAACGCCTTCGCTTTATTCAAGAATTTGAATTAAGCCCCGACAATGCCAAAATCATCACTGATGATAAAGGTTTAGCCAACTTCTTTGAACAGGCAATGTCTGAGCTTCGCGCCTGGCTAATTTCGCTGGATGAAACCGAAGGTACCAAAGAAGAAATTTGGGATACTAACAAGGCCAAGCTTGCTAAGCTATGCGCCAACTGGCTAATCAATAAACTAATGGCTTTGATTTACAAAGAAAATAAAGATCTGCAAAGCTGTCAGGAAATCACCGCTGAAAATTTTGCTGAATTTATATCGCTTGTTTATCAAAATAAAATCAACTCAACCGTTGCTCAAAAAATTCTTGAAAAAATGCACCAAACCGGCAAAGATCCTTCGGTTATCATAGAAGAAGATGATTTAGGCAGTACCCAAGACAGTGGAGCTTTAGAAAAGATTATTGACCAAATAATCATTAATAACCCAAAACAGGTTGAACAATATAAAAATGGCAAGGAAACACTTATTCAGTTTTTTGTTGGCCAGGTGATGAAAGAAACCAAGGGTCAGGCTGACCCAAATGAAACTAAAGATTTACTAACAAATAAACTAAAATAATATGCCAGGATTAGACCGTCTCGAAAGACAAGGTGAACCAATTTTCGCTGAAGAAGAAAATCCAAATAAAGTTTTAGATGCAATTAGTCTTTTGGAACAGCTTGGGCCTAACCCAAACGTCTACGAACTGCCAACCGGCGATTTGTTTAGACCATATGCTGATGCCGCCGAAACTTTCATCAGCGCTTTCAATAGAGAAGACAAAGCTGCACTTGATAATAAACAACTAAAGCGCTTAGCTGAAGAAATCAGGACCGTCTCAACGACAATGAGTAAAGAAGTTGCCTAAAATAAAAAAACAGCCTCGGATAAAACTATCGGGGCTCTTTTTTTATTTTAAAAAATTATTCACCAATATAACGATTTTTGAATAATCATTTTCCCAAATTACACTCTTATCACGTTTAAACCAAGTCATCTGCCGCTTTGAAAAATCTTTAATTGCCTTTTCCAAAGATTCATACATTTCTTGATAAGTCGTCTTTCCTTGCAGATAACGGGCAATAAAGCGATATTCCAAACCAAAGGCCTCTAACCTTTTCCAACTAACACCGGACTGACGCAGTTTTTTAACCTCTTGAATCATTGCCTCTTTTTCAAGCCTAGTTCGCAACCGTTTACTAATTCGCTTAACCAAAACTTCCTGCGGGAAAGCGACACCGATCTTCAAAAAATCAAAATTTGGTTTTGATTTTCCAACTAATGCTGACTTTGGCTTACCGGTCTGATAATAAATTTCCAAAGCACGCTGAACCCGACGACGATTATGGCGGTCAATATGAGCATACGTTTTAAAATCAACCCTTTTTAGCTCCCGCAGCAACTCATCTAATGTTTTTTTGGATAACCTAGATCGAATAATTTTATTATTACCGGCCGGCGGCAGTAAATACCCTTCCGTAATTGCCGAAATATAAAGGCCAGTGCCGCCGCAAATAACTGGAACTTTTCCCCGCTTCAAGATATTTTTTATTTCTTGATTAGCCATCATTTGCCACCGAGCAACACTAAAATCCCTTTTGGGAGAGGCGCAATCAATCAGGTGGTATCGTACGCCGGCATATTCTTTTAAATCTTTACCGCTACCAACATCCATCCCCCGATAGACTTGACGTGAATCAGCCGAAATTATTTCACCGTTAAATCGCTTTGCAAGACGAACGGCAATCTTTGTTTTTCCAGCAGCCGTCGTGCCAAGGATAATGATAACTTTATTATTTTCTTCCATGAATTTCTTCAACTAATCGGTCAAAAAACTCATCTCGACCAATCAGTTCAACTTCCTTTTTGCCTCTGATTCTTACCTGAAGATCTTTACTCTTAGCTTCTTTCTCACCAATTACTAACATATACGGAACTTTTGATTTTTCGGCCTTACGAATCTTATTGCCAACAGTTTCGTCAGCTTGGTCAACTTCAACTCTAATACCTTTACTTTTTAATTCCTCAGCTAACTTCTGACAATTACTGACAAAGTCGGCCCCGACCGGAATGATTTGAACCTGAATTGGTGCCAACCAGACAGGAAACGCTCCGGCATAATGCTCAATTAATATTCCCAAAAATCGTTCCGGCGAACCAATTAAAGCACGGTGGATCATTACCGGAGTCTTTTCCGAACCGTCCTTATCAATATACCGTAAGCCAAACCGATTCGGCATACTAAAATCAATTTGAATTGTTGAAAGTTGCCACTCGCGGCCAATTGCATCTTTAGCCATTAAATCCATTTTAGGGCCGTAAAACGCGGCCTCACCTTCACCAATTTTATACTCAATTTTATTGTCTTTCAAAATTGATTCCAATATACCTTCGGCCTTATCCCAAACCTGATCTTCGCCAATATATTTTTCTTTATGATTCTTATCGCGTAATGAAAGCCGGATCCAGTAATCCATTTTATAAGTCTTCATTACTTCCTTAATCGCTTCCAGCACAGCATTAAACTCCTGTTGAATTTGATCTTCGCGGCAAAAACAGTGGCCGTCATCCTGAGCAAAACATCGCAAGCGTGCCAAACCATTAAGTTCGCCCGGTTTCTCATCCCGATACAAATTGGAAAAATCAGCAAACCGAATTGGCAAGTCCTTGTAACTACGAAGTTGCGATGCATAAATTTGAGTATGCTGTGGACAATTCATCGGTTTAAGATAATATTGTTCATCTGTGTAATGAGATTTAACTTCAAGCATATCATCCTTATACTTGTCATAATGCCCTGAAATTTTAAACAATTCAGCCTTGTTGATGTTGGGAGTATGGACTTCTTGGTAACCAATTTTACCCTGTAATTCATTCGAATAGTTAATAATCAGCTTTCTAATCAAAGCCCCCTTTGGTGTATACATCGGCATACCGGGACCAATTAATTCGGAAAATACAAACAAGCCAAGCTCTTTACCGAGTTTTCGATGATCGCGTTTTTCCGCTTCCGCCAACATATCAAGGTACTGTTTCAAATCATTTTCCGAAGCAAAGGCAGTTCCGTAAATACGAGTCAACATTTTGTTTTTCTCGTTTCCGCGCCAATAAGCTCCGGCCAATTTCATTAACTTGACAGCACCAATTTCTTTGGTTGATTTAACATGGGGTCCGGCGCACATATCATTAAATTTACGCTTACCGTCCTGCGCGACCATAACATAAAAACTCAACTTCTTTTCGCCCTCCTTTTTTAGATCCTCAGCCAGTTCCACCTTATACGGCTGTTTTTTCTTTTTAAGATACTTAATTGCCTCATCAGTTTCCACGTCGTACTGCTCCATTTTCTGATTTTGTTTAATAATATGTTTCATCACCTTTTCGATTTCTTTTAGATCATCATCAGTCGGCATTTTTTTACCAAAATCAAAATCATAATAAAAACCGTCTTCGATTGCCGGACCAATCGCGATTTTAGCATCAGGAAAAAGTTCTAAAACTGCCTGAGCCATGACGTGTGAAGCGGTGTGTCTAATTTTTAGTAATTTTTCGTCCATATTTTTTATGGTTAATTTTATTTAAATATTCTTCCCGCAATAAACCCATATGAATTTGATCATGCCAATATCCTTCGCGGTAAATGTGCTGCCGAAAAATTCCTTCTTGCTTAAAACCAATTTTTTCATACGACTTTTGTCCGCGAAAATTATAGGCAATAAAATTTAAATGAATTCGATGCAATTTTAACTTCTTAAACCCATAATCAACAATAAGCTTGCCAGCTTCCGTACCACAACCCTGACCCCAATATTTTTTATCACCAATACTGATGCCATATTCTGCTATACCAACCGTATTTTTAGGCACCCGTAAACTAACAACTCCGACATGGACCCCTTCAATTGTATCAATTGCCAAAACTAAATTTCGCTTATTACGATTAGTTTCCCTAATCCATTCCCGTTCTTCTTTAAGCGTGGGTGGCGCCTGATCATAAATACTTAAATATTTAGTAACTTCACGGTCCTTCAACCATTGGCAAAAACGCGGCGCATCATCCAATGACAGCGGACGTAAAACGACTTTTTTACCTTTGAGAATAAATTTTTTTGCCATATTTTAAACAAAAAACCCAAGCCAGATTTATTTTCTGCTTGGGACCCTTAAGCGGGTGGTTCCACCCAAGTTCCTCGCCTTAAGCTTAAAGCGGGCACTTTTCTATGAATTGGCCTAAAATTTAGTCCCCAACAACGGGAGTTTACAAAACATGAAGTTGGTAGCTTCATCAATCATTCTAGGTATTTTTATTATAGATTATTGACGACGTAATGTCAACCTCACCTTTTTGACGGCACTTGGCAAAATTAGTATTATATAGTTAACAATTTCATCTAAAATAGCAAAGTTAAGTAATGTTTTGTTCATTTTACAAGATATTTTGGAGAAGGAGTCAAAAGCAAAGGAGGATCACAGATGTTTAACTTGTTAGTTTCAGCTGCATTGGTGGCACTGGGAATTGGTCTGGGAACAGTAATCAGCCGAATATGCGCCGGTACCAAAATCGATGACCAGTCCGCAAGACTGGCTTCAGCATTAAAGCAGGCAACGACTGAGTTCCATCACGTCGAACTAAACTATCAACGCATGACTCCACGGTTCATTTGTACGATCTACGACGATGGGTATCCCTGCTATGGCAAGTCTAGTAACGCAACCAGAGCTGTCGAATTAGCTCTACAGGCGACACAAGAAACCAGGGACGGGAAACTACTCTCTGAGCTAGCCGAAGCGTGATACCAGCTGGGGAAGGATTGGCTTCCCCTCTTTCTCTAAGGTATTTATTTCTGCGATAATAAACGCGCGTGGGCCAAAATAAAATTCAGTCGCTTGGAGGCGACTGAATTTTTTAAGTAACCAATAATTTACTGCCCGACTATAATTTCAATCTTGTCTTTAATCCGGGGAATTTTTTTTAACCAGGCAGGATGGAACTCTACAGTCACTGATTGGATTTCTGAAAACTGAGAGAAATAGGCCTGGACTTCTTCCGAAGTCATACCACCAAGTTCCGATTTATCAATTGTGTCATTAAGTTCCGAGATAATTGAACTGCCTGATAAAGAAACTTTAACACTCGCCTCTCCTGATTCAACATTATACTGCTCCACCTGATAATTAAAACTTTTCGGGTCAAGATCAAGTAATTGTTTTTCCGACGGCAATTCCGATTTTAATTTTTCGCGGGCTAAGCTCATTACCCGGCTTTCATCAAAAACCACCACTACGGTTTCAAGATTCATTGATGTTTTGAACTCTGAAATTTCATCACCAACCTTTGAATCAAAGGTTGTCTGACCAACCTTAGAAGAAACTAGTTTTGGCCAAAGCCGTTCTTCTGCTTCAAGCTGGTCGTTAACATCATTTAAGGCTTTTTGGAATAAGCTATCTCTGAGTTTCTTTTCGGCGTCCGTCAAATCCTGATCAGTCACAACGGAAACTTGATACCCTCCCGGACGAAGAGTATTTTCAACTTCCGCATAAATTTGCTCCTGAAGCGGCCCCCAAAGTCCCGGCATAATCAATTTGGTCGGTTTTATTTCCTTAAAATTTTCCGGATCCTCGGGGTAGACTGGTACTTTTATTTTTTGGCCAGGCCCAACACTAACCGTTCGATCCAGACGCAGCAAAATTACCGACGGATTTTCCGCAGCAGCTAACCGGGTCGTTCTGACTAATGACTGTTCTTTTGTATAATTGTTAACAATCGTCACCTCTCCCAAGATATCTGATTCAACTGATTTAGCACCGGTGGATGGAAAAATTTCCTCACCCGAAACGGTAAGCACCTTGATCCGGCCCGGTACAATATTAGTGTCAGTAAGCGATCCTAGGTTTGAACGATCTTTAACATTAAAAACAAACTCCTGGTTGACAGTCTGAGCGCTTGGTGTCACAACAATAACCACCTTAGCCAAGGCCAAATAAAAAACTAAAGCCGAGACCAAAATAGACAAAATAAAAAAGCCGAGACCGATTTTTCGGTATGACTTTGGCAATATGTACGACGCATCCCTCATATTAATATAATACAGAAAAAATACTAAGCTGGCAACGTTAGCGTGTGGTTTCAATCTTAAAACAATTTTTTCCAACCAATGATTCAACCGATTCTACAAGGGTTTCTGATGAATCAACTAAATAATTAGTAACAATTTTATTAAATCCCTGTCCATTTCTCATAACTAAACAAACCTTGTTATGCCCCGGATGCCGGTCAAAGACTTCCTTTAGGCGGTCAGTTAAATTCTGGTCAGCAGTCGAAGGTAAAAGGACAAAAGCTGTCCCGCCAATTACCGTTTCCCGGTCATTAGCAACCGGCTTGGCGAAATTTTTTCGGTAAAATCGGTTGCCATCACTCCCATTTCCGGCGGAATCAAGCTCCTGAAGGATTGATGAAATATTTTCAGCCCTCATTTCCTTGGCATGATTGCAGATCAGTTTAGCATCGCCGTCCTTATCAGATAAGCGGCAATTCATAATAATTACTTTATCCTCCTGCCAAATTTCTGGATTTGACCGCAAAATTGTCGGAAACACCAAAACCTCAATGCCGTTAGTCATGTCTTCTATCCTAACAAAAAGCATCGGCTCGCCTTTTTTAGTAATTATCTTTTTTACCTTAGTAATAACTCCGGCAACCTTTAAGGCTTGCTCCCCATAACCATTATCCTCATTCAGCAAGTCTTTAACCGGCGTGACTTCGTGCCGGATATGATCATGAAACTCTGATAGCGGGTGGGCTGAAACATACAGGCCTAAAAATTCCTTTTCCCAGTTGAGCCGTTGTTTATCGTCAGCAGGATCAATCGGATCAAGATACAGCTTTGGTAATGACACGGTTGTTGCCATCATACCAAACAAACTAGACTGCATGCTATCCGCTTCCTGATTGATATTTTTTATAAAAATAAGAAGCTTATCAATATTGTAAAGCAGTCGATTGCGCTCGCCTAGCGTATCAAGCACTCCAGATTTGATCATGGCCTCTAACGATTTTTTATTCAAATCTTTAGTCTTAACTCGACTCAAAAAATCTTCTAGCGTCAAAAATGGTCCATTCCCTTTTCGCTCCTTAATGACTTCCCTGATAATATTCTCCCCCAAATTTTTTACAGCACTCAGGCCAAACCTAATTTTATTGCTTTTCTTGTCAGCCCGACGCTCAGGAGTGTCATACACCACGGTAAAAGTTGAAAAACTTTCGTTGATATCCGGCGGCAACACTTCAATTCCCATTTGGCGACACTCCTCAACTTCAATGGCAATACGGTCAACGTTTCCGTGATCAGCCGTCAATAGTGAAGCCATAAATTCTGAAGGGTAGTGGGCCTTAAGATAAGCTGTCTGATAAGCAATCATTGCATAACACGCAGCATGAGAACGATTAAACCCATAACGGGCGAACGGTAAAACATAATCCCAAATCTGTTTTGCAATCTTTGGTTTAATACCATTTTTAACCATACCTGCGATCATTTTTTCCTCCTGTTTATTCAACAATGCGGCAATTTTTTTGCCGACCGCTTTACGTAAGACGTCAGCTTCGCTATAAGAAAATCCGGCCAATACTCGGGCGATCTCCATCAGTTGTTCCTGATAAACGATAATACCGTTAGTCTTTTCTAAAATTGGCCGCATCCGTTCATCTAGATACTCCACTTCCCTGCGACCATGTTTGGCGCCAATATAATCAGGAATAAACTCCATTGGACCGGGACGATATAAAGAAACCATTGCGATAATATCTTCTAACTCTGTTGGTGCCAACTGCTTTAGATAGCGTTTCATCCCGGAACTTTCTAGCTGAAATACTCCCGTAGTCTCAGCCCGTTGAAACACTCCAAACGTCTTCTTGTCATCAAGCGGTAAACGGTCAATTTTAATCTCAATCCCCAGTGCCTTGGTTAAAATTTCTAAAGTATTTTCAATAATGGTTAAATTTTTCAAGCCCAATAAGTCAATTTTCAACAAGCCCAACTCTTCAATTGCATGCATCTCATACTGGGTTACAATTTCATTTTCATCCTGGCTTGAGCGTTGGCGAGGGATATAAGCATCCATTGAATCCGGTGTAACTACAACACCGCAAGCGTGGGTTGAGGCATGGCGAGCACATCCCTCTAACTTTTTAGCAATTTCAAGCAATCGTCGGCCGTCCGGCTCAACCATCACTGCCTGCAAATCAGGTACTGTTTTGATGGCATCGTCAAGCGACGTAAACATAGGAATCATTTTTGCCACTTTATCACAATAAGCATACGGCAGCCCCATTACCCGGCCAACGTCTCTAATCGCCGCCCGGGCAGCCATCGTTCCAAAAGTGATAATTTGTGCCACATGATCATTGCCGTATTTTTGGGAAACATAACTAATAACTTCGTCACGTCTCGTATCCGCAAAGTCAGAGTCAATATCAGGCATTGATATTCTTTCGGGGTTCAAAAATCTTTCAAAAATCAAATTATACTGCAAGGGATCAATATTGGTAATATTGGTTAAATAAGCAACTAAACTGCCGGCCGCTGACCCACGGCCCGGGCCGACAACAATATCGTTATTTTTTGCCCAATTAATAAAGTCAGAAACAATCAAAAAGTAAGAAGCAAAACCAGTCTTCTTGATAATATCAAGCTCATACGTAAGTCGTTGTCTAATATTTGATGCGACATCAGTTGTGCCGTATCGTATTTTTAAGCCTTGTTCACAAAGCTCCTTTAAAAATTCAATATCTGTTTTGCCGCTAGGCACCTCAAAATGAGGCAGCAACGTTTTGCCAAGTTCAAGTTCAACATTGCAGCTCTCAGCAATTTTCAAAGTATTAGCGATAACCTCCGGGTGGTCTTTCCAAATTGCCTGCATTTCCGCCGGAGTTTTCATGGAAAAATCTTCCCCCATATAGCTCATCCGGTCCGTATCAGCTAAAGTTCTTTTGGTTTGAATACACAACAAGACATCCTGAGCATAATCATCGTCAGAATTCAGATAGTGGATATCGTTTGTTGCTACAATCGGTATGCCTAATTTTTCTCCCAGCGCAAAAATTTTTTTATTTACCTGTGCCTGGTGGTTAATATTGGGGTGATGTTGAACCTCTAAATAGTAATTCCCCTCCCCAAAAAGTTTAAGATATCGCTTGGCCGTTTCTTCGGCAGCAATATCATCACCATTCACAATATGCTTAGAAACTTCTCCCGCCAAACAAGCCGAAGTACAGATCAAACCCTCGTGATATTTTTCTAGCAATTCAAAATCAATTCTTGGTTTATAATAAAACCCATCAAGATGGGCAATGCTTGTTAATTTAATCAAATTTTGATAGCCTTCGAGATTTTTCGCTAATAAGATCAAATGATACGGACTCGTATCAATATTCGGCCGCTTATTAAGGTGACCATTTCGAGCAACGTATGCCTCAACCCCCAGAATCGGCTTAATTCCGGCCTTTTTTGCTTTTTGATAAAACTCGACCAAACCATACATAACGCCGTGGTCAGTCAATGCCAAAGCTGGCATGTTGTATTGCTTGGCTTTTGCAACCAGCTGATCAATTTTTGACAAGCCGTCGAGTAATGAAAAATGAGAATGGGTATGGAGATGGACAAAAGACATAATTAAATATTTCTGGAAGTCTTAAATGATTAAATGACCCCCAAGGAAAGCAGCGCTTTCCCTCAAACTTGATTTTATTAAACCTACTTTCGGCGTTTCTTGTTTGCCGGACCGGAATTTTTCTGTTTTTCCATTAAAAACCCAACCAGTTTGATTACTGAATCAGAAATCATCGCCGCATGATTCGAGCCTTTCTCTAATTTATCCTTAATCAATTTTAAAATTTTATCAACTAGCTCCAACTTTTCGCGGGCGCTGATAGTCATCTTGCTAATATTTTTAAGCATGACAATCACATAATAAACCGCCCAGCAAGCAAAAACGGTAAAAAGAAAGATTGACAACGCAATGGTCAAAAAAAGTATGTCTTTTGATGATTCAATAATCATATAATTTTTGTTTTAAGATTTATCCTAATTTATTTTCTAATTTGCGCGCCAAATAGCTGAACTAACTTCTTTTCAACCGCTAATAAAACCCGATCAATTTCTTCTGATTTTAACGTTCGTTCCGGAGACCTGAATGTCAACCGAAACGCTAAACTCTTTTTGCCATCGCCAATATTTTGATTCACAAACGTACTCAGATAGTTAACTGAAACAATTAAATTATCGATTCCTGACACTTTAGCAAAAACGTCGCCCCAGGCAACCCCTTGATCCACAATAATTGCCATATCACGCGTGGCACTTGGAAATTCCGGCAAAGGCTCAAAAATATTTTCCGCTTTGGCATGAGCGGTTAACAGCTGGAAATTAAAATCAACTAATGCTACGCCGCGATTAATCCCAAATCGTTCTCGGATTTCAGCTTTGGGAATACCAAACTGGCCTAAAAATTCTTCGCCCAAATAAACATCAAGACATCTGCCCGCTTCCCAGATCGGACAATTGTCATCCGTCGACTTAAACGTGTAATTAGTAATCCCCATTTTTTTAAGCAGAAACTCGGTTGTCCCTTTAGCCAGAGAAAACACGGCTGACTGCTCGTCAACTACCGCGGCAGTTAATTTTAAAAGTTCTTTTGGCAAATCGTTAGTCTTAGCCGGGATATAAATATTGCTTAATTCAAAGATTTTTTGTGTTTGATAGTTATTCAGGTTGTCTGAAACATTCTGTAGCATTTGAGGCAACAAGGTATTTCTCATATACACCATATCTTCGTTAAGCGGATTATCAATTTTAACTGCCGGCGCAGACGAATACCCCATTGTTGCCAATAATTTTTCCGATACCATTGAATAATTATAGACTTCACTAAACCCTAAGCCGGATAAACAATTCTTAACCTTTTTCTCCCAATAAAAAATTGGGTCTTTTACTTCAACTGGCACCTGGCCGCTCGGCAATGAAACCGGCAGCTTATGATAGCCATATACACGGGCAATCTCTTCAATCAAATCGTGACTGGCGGTAACATCATATGCCCGATACCAAGGAACTATCACCTTAAACCTGGCGCTTCCTGAAACTTCAAATCCTAAATTGGTCAAAATATTTTTTATTTCGCTTGGTTTTAATTCCACCCCTAAATATCGTTTGACATCAGTAAGGTCTAATTCAATTTTTTTAGGTTTATATGGCTGATCATAAATATCAACAATCGGCGAGGCCACCTGGCCGCCCGCCAACGCCTGAGTTAATTCAATTGCTCGCAAGATTCCAACAAAGGTTGATTCCGGATGGAGATTTTTTTCAAATAGGTCTGAGGATGCTGAATGTAAATTCAGCTCCCGGGCCGTTTTTCTGGTTGCTAGCGGATCAAATGTCGCCGATTCAAAAATAATTGTCTTAGTGTTTTCATATGCCGCCGAATCGGCGCCACCCATAACACCGGCAATAGCAACGGCGCGCTGACTGTCGGCAATCACCAGATGATTTGGCTGAAGCTGATATGTTTGTCCGTCAAGGGCCAATACTGTTTCACCTTTTTTAGCCAAGCGAACAATAATCTCCTGGCCGCTAATTTTATCATAATCAAAAACATGCATCGGCCGGCCGTATTCTAAAAGAATATAATTCGTAATATCAACCAAATTATTAATCGGCCTCATGCCGGCAGCAATCAGGCGTAGCTGCATCCAAAGCGGTGACGGACCAACAGTAATATTCGTCATTACCACTGCATTATATCTCGGACACAGTTTTGATTCCTTTACATTTATTCCAAGCGGCAAATCATGGACTGATTTTAATTTTGGTTCAGCCAGTTTGGTCAAAAAGGTGCCCCCCAGCACCGCCGCGGCATCCCGTGCCAATCCGACAACCGACATTGCGTCAGTCCGATTGGAAGTTACCTCAATATCCAAGACATAGTCGTCAAAATCAAAAACTTCTTCAAATTTTTTTCCAATTTTTGTATCGGACGGCAGTACCATAATGCCAGAATGGTCTTCACCTAATCCTAATTCCCGGGGAGAACAAATCATGCCATCGCTCTCGATATCTCTAATTTTTGCTTTTTTGATTTCAAAAGTCGTACCATCCTGATCAATTACCTGCGCTCCGACCCGTGCTAGCGGCACCACCTGCCCAACCGCTATATTAGGTGCACCGCAAACTACCGTCTGTTTACCCTGGCCAGTATCAACAGTCGCTAAACGTAACCGGTCGGCGTTAGGATGAGGATTAATTTCTAAAATTTTTGCCGTTATTACATTTCTAAACGGCGGCCGGATCGGACGAAACCGATCAATAGTCTGACTGCGCAAAGAAAACTCCTTAACAAACTCCTCAACAGATTTATTTGTTTTGAGGTACTCTTTTATCCAGTTGTAAGAAAGTGATAAATTCATGGATAAATTAAAACTGTTTTAAAAACCGTAAATCGTTTTGGTACATCATCCTAATGTCAGGGATACGCAGGCCGGATTTCATCATATAAGTGCGCTCAACTCCCCAACCAAACGCAAAACCGGAATATTTTTTTGCGTCAATTTTGCCAGCTTTCAAGACATTCGGATGCACCATTCCAGCACCGCCAAGCTCTAGCCAGCCGCTCTTACACATTTTACACCCCTTACCAAGACATAGCCCGCAAGAAACATCAATTTCAAAACTCGGTTCGGTGAATTGAAAATGAAACGGCCTAATCCTCGCTTGGCGTTCCGGTCCAAAAAAATTCTTAACAAAATAATCAAGCGTTCCTTTCAGATCGGCGATGGTAACATCTTTATCAATTAACAACCCCTCAAACTGATGAAACATCGGAACATGACTAACGTCAATTTGTCGCCGATAACATTTTGATATGTTCATCATTCTAATTGGCAGATTTCCCTTTTCCATCTCCCGTACTTGCCCCGATGAGGTGTGCGGTGTTAACACTCGCTGCCCTTTGGGGCCCACTGGCTTTGGATCAATAAAAAAGGTTTCCCACTCATCACGGGCCGGATGATCAGTTGGCATATTTAAAGCTTCAAACGCATAATAGTCCCATTCGACTTCCGGATATCGCCGCCGGATAAAACCTAAGCGCTCAAATGTTTCTGAAATTTCCTCAATCGCTTTAGTCACTAAATGCAAACTGCCTTCTGGAAACTGGTACCCAGGCACTGTGACGTCAAAACTGTCCGCCCGGCCACCCTGAGTTTTGAGCCGTTGATTGGTTTTACTTATTTCTTCAGTAATTTTATTTTTTAACTGATTAGCCAAATGTCCAACAATCTTTCTTTCTTCTTCCTGCAAATCTTTCAAGCCACGCAAAACATCTGTCAGTACACCGGCCTTGCGACCGAGATACTTAATATCCAGTCGCGCCAAATCATCAAGGTTGGTGACCCCGGCGATATCTTGCTCAAACTCTTGTTGTATTTTTGCTAGTTGTTCATTCATAAATTGCTATGCGGACGCTGTTTCTGAGAAGAGATAAAGAAAAATTCCAAAACCGTTAAAGCCATCATGTACAAAATCAAATTCCACCAATACAGCAAGCCATATCCTTTAAGAACCGTCCAACCAACCACCAGCAACGTCAATAATATCGCATGGCGAATTGAAGTTTTTAGACGGTGATATGGCATTTGTTTTTTTAACAATTTAGCTTTAACTAAATCGCCGATAACAAACACCGTGCCGCCAAAAGCCATAAAAAAACTAAGGTAAAACAAGCTAAATCCGATAAAACTAATCTGAGTCGGATCAAAATAAAAAAGAACCGCCACCCAAGTAACCCATGAGATGATAGTCCCCAAAATAATTAAAGTTAAAAATAGTCGATAGTTCATATCTTAACTATTCTATTATAACAAAAAAAGATTGGCCAGGCAATCAAAAAAATAATCAAAAAACTAGGCCAAAAACCGTAAGCTCGAAACAACTCTCTTATGGTAGAAACTATTAAGATTTTTCAAAATATAGGGCTCCTGAGCCTTTAATTTCTCAGCTAAAACTGAAGAAAGACACGTTACCGACAATACGCCATTTTTCAGATAAAGCGGCTTAACTTTGGCGAATACTTTTGGTTCGAACATTACTTCCATAACATTGGAAAAATCTTCCAAAACTTTTGCCTCCTGGACCTGCTGCTGAATACCCGCCTTCTTGACTGATCGATCAAGTAATTTTTCGATTTTTGTAAAACCCATTTATAAATTGTTTAAATTATTAAAGCGGCAGGTACAATCGGATTTTTTCGCCGGCCACGGATATTCCAAGATGGCTTTAATAGTTTTTACCATTTTGCGCGACAAGTTATCCAAATCTTTTTGGGAACCGATAAAAGACGCCTTGGTACCGTCTTCCAAATAATAGTACGTCAATTTTTCAACGGTTTCTCCGAGATGCTGACTTGCAGCTAATTGATAAATTAATAACTGGTTTTTATCTTCTGGCTCTAGGCGATCCTGTTTCTTGCTAGCGCCAGTCTTATAATCAATTAGCTCAACACCATTATTAATCTGATCAACCCGGTCGATTTTACCAATCAGCGTATAATGCTCACCGCTCTCTTCATCTTTTAAATGAAGATTAAAAGGCGTTTCTAAAAATTTTGGCACTGTTAATTCTTTTTCATACTGCTGATAGAAATCTTTAAGCATTCGTCGGCCATTGGCCTTGTATTCGTCATGCTCTCGGCGAGTACCATACCAATCATCAATCCAAACCCGTTCGTAAATTTCCAACAACTCTTCCAAGCTAACCAGTGGTTTTTTGACAGCCGTTAAGCCCTTTTTACTACCAAATAAATCTTGCTGGCCAACATCTGAACGTTCTTTCACCTTTAAAAAGAAATTCTGCAAAGTGGCGTGGATTGAAGAACCAAACGAAAAAAAGTTTTTACCGCGCTGCGGAATCTTTAGGATATACTCCAACCAATAATGATAGGGACAGTTTTCAAAAGAGTTTAGCTGAGTGAAAGAAAACTTTTTTGGCAACAAATAGCTAATGTCGTCAGACTCGATTTTTCTGACCGTAACTTCCGAGGCGGACGGTGCCAACTTGAGCTTATGTTTAACAGTTTTTTCTTCAGGCTGGTCAAGCGGCAACCCGAGCGTTGCCAACTCCGCCAAAAACCGAGAAATCTTTTTTTGCCGGCTGCCACCGTAATCTGAAGCGCTCGTTAAATACAATCCGGATTTTGCCCGCGTCATGGCCACATAAAAAAGCCGGCGCTCTTCTTGCAAGTGTACATCGCCTTGAGGCAAAATTTCTTTCACCAAAGAATCGGGCAGACTAATGGGATCGGGACGATTATCAGTCGGAAATCGCCGGTCAACCATCGTGACTACCCACACATACTGAAATTCCAGCCCTTTAGCAGCATGAATCGTCATCACTTTAACCGCGTCCGGACCCTCATCCATATTTTGTTCCAAATCCCCCGTCTGACCGGCTTCCAACTCAAGATTCATTAATTCCAAAAAATTCTTGACTGACGGATCTTGCGCCGACTGTTCAAAATCATTAATTCGTTTATAAAACTGATTTAAATATGCCGTCGTTTGAATCATTTCCGCGTTCTCATCCTTAGTCATATGTTGCAGATAACCAGAGTCTTCCAAGAAGGCCATAACCACTTCTGTCACCGATCTATCACGGGCAATTTGAGTGTGACGCTCTACTAAGCCTAAAAATTTCTGAATTTTTGATCTGGTATCCATGTCGGCCTGACGAACCACTTCTGGTTGCTGTATTGTTGCAAATAATGAATAGCCTTTGCGACGCGCCCAGTAATTAAGCTGAACAATTGTCCGGTCTGGCAAACCAACGATTGGTGAATTTAAAATCCGGTATACCGCGCTGCTTTCATGATAATCATCCAGCAACCTCAGATAAGCCAAAATATCCAATACCACTGGTTTTAAATAAAGGCCGCGCGACGCCACAAAGCGGTACGGAATTTGAGTTTGACTCAATGCCTGAGAAAAAAAGTTGGCGACTTCATTTGTTCGGGCCAAAATAGCAAAATCGCCCCAACTGGCATCCGGATTTTTTTCTTTCAGATCAGCAATGTGCTTAAGCACTGCCCGGACTTCATCGTCGGCCGTCTCAAAATGAAAGTGACAAATTTCTCCCTTCTCCTTATTTTGAGAAATTAATTTTTTTGTTAAGGCGGCCGGCGCTTTTTTATTCTTTGCCAATTTTACCTCAAGCCGGTTTGGATTATTCTGCTGAATAAAACTATATGATAAATCAAGAATATTTTGGGTTGAACGATAATTTTTTGTCAGAAAAACTTCTTTGGAATTTTTATAATCTTTTTTAAACTCTAAAATATTAGAAACCGACGCCCCGCGAAATTTATAAATTGACTGATCATCATCACCGACTACAGTAATATTTTGATTGGGTTCAGCTAATAATTTTACCAACTCATACTGGGCATAATTGGTGTCTTGAAATTCATCAACTAAAATATATTTAAACTTCTGGCGATATTTAGCTAATACAGCCGGCCGAGTTTTAAACAGTTTTAAACAATAGTTAATCAAGTCGCCAAAATCAAGCGCGTTATTTTCCAGCAGCAATTGCTGATAGACGTGATAGGCATTAGCCACTTCCTGTACTTTTTTAATTTCTTGTGCTACTAATTCTTTTCGTTCTTGCTTACTTAATGTTTTAATTTCATCCTGACTCAAAAAATCTTTAATAAAATCAGCCCCGTCGGCGTTTAGTTGTAAATTTTTAGCGTATTCCAAATAATCCTGGGCTGAGATAACTTCATCTTTTGCCCGCGAGAAAAGTTTGATTAACGCATGAATGAATTTAGTCGGATTGCCAAGCGGTTTATAAAAATCAAGTTCAAATTTATCTAGGTTCTGCCTGATCAGCATCCACTGTTCCGTTTGGTTTAACATTTTAAAATCATTAGGCACACCAATCTCAAGCGCATGTTGCTGCAAAATTTTTTCGGCAAAGGCGTGAAAAGTTAAGATCCATAAATCAACATAGCCATACGGCAACAGTCGATCAACCCGTTCTGCCATTTCGGTGGCCGCTTTTTCCGTAAACGTTAAAGCCAAAACCTCGTCCGCCTTAGCTTTCTCCTGTTCAATCAACCAGCCAATCCGTTGAGTAATTACCGTCGTTTTCCCGGTTCCCGCACCGGCGACAATCAAAAGAGGCCCGGCATCATGAGTTACAGCCTGCCTTTGTTCGTCATTTAAACTTTTAAGATTAATTTCCATGCCCCCATTTTAACATAAAAAATGATTAAATAAAAAAGAGTTTAAAATAGGCCGACGCATCGACTATTTAAACTCTTAAGTCAAGGTTCTATTTCTTTTTTGCAGCCCCCAACCAGGCCACACAGTCTCGACAATACATGCCCCCATTTGTTCGACACTTCTTACAGGCCTTAGTGTCTGGCACGATATCGCACCTATGAGGACGCCCCGGATATTTAGCCTTACCACCACCGTCATAGTTATGGCTTGGCTTTTTGCTCATGCAGTCTGCTCCAGAGCAGCATTGATTTGATCGCGTAGCTCACAGGCTCGTTGCCCGGCGACTTCCGCAAAATCAGCCTCAGACGAGGCGTGAATAATGCCTCGTGACGAATTAATGACAAACGGATATGTCCTGGCGTATCTGACGGTTTCCAGTAATTCACCTCCCTGGGAACCAACGCCGGGAATCAGGAGCGGAATTTCCGCGGGCCGCCAAATGGGGTTGTCGGTCCCCAAAAATTTAATCTGACCCGGAAATGTTGCTCCCATCACAAACCCAATCCGGGTACTTTCCTCGGTTTGCAATGCAGCAACTTCGTGAGCCAGATAAACGAATAACGGTTTGCCGCCGCCAACGCAGTCCTCCTGAAACTTGGCCGCGCCCTTATTGCTGGTATGCGACAAAACGTACAGTCCTTTCGCCGCGCCCCACCTCAACCACGGCGCCAATGTGTCGGTACCCAGGTAGGCATTGAGCGTCACGGCATCAGCGCCGAATCGTTCAAATGCCGCGACGGCATATTTCTCGGCCGTGTTGCCAATGTCGCCATACTTGGCGTCCAAGATAACCGGCAAGCAAACCTCCGACTGAATAAAGCTGATCAGTTTTGCCAGCTCCGGTTCGGCTTCGCAGCTTTGCCAAAAAGCCAAATTCGGTTTGTAGCAACATGCGTACGGCGCAGTCCGCTCGACAATATCGCTTGCAAACCGGATCAACTGTTCCCGCAGACTGCCTTTGAGCACTGGCAGTTTATCAGGGTCGGGATCCAACCCAACACAGACGCGAGTTTGGTGCTGAGCCTGAATCTCGCACAATCGGTCCAGAAAAGATATCATCACGAAATCTCCTTTTTTCGTCCCGGCGCTAGAGTGCTAACACACCGCGCGGCACGGAACTTTGCGGATGACGCTCGTAAAACTCCTTGCCGTGACCAACCATCATATTGATCGGCACAAGATCAGCACACTGTGGGCAGGTTTCTTCCGGGTGCATCACCATCGGAATATCATACAGCGTTTCAAGAACCGGAACGCCAAGCTGTTCAGCAGTAATGCCGCCGCGGTTACAAATCACCGCCACTCCGGCGACAATGCCACCAACCTCATTAACAGCGTTAATCGTCGCCACGGCGGAACCACCGCTGGCAAACACGTCTTCAGTCACGAGCCCGTTTTGGCCAGCGACAATTGTCGGGAAATAACGGCCGATGACACGTTCTCCCTTTTTAACACCGTCGCCTGTCTTTTCCTGGGCAAACACCCAGTTAACTTCCCGACCAGTGATCCGGCTCAGCCAACACGCTGTCGCCGCTGCCAGACCAACCGCACCATACGTCGGTCCGATCACAACGCTGATGTCGTGATCAACGAAACGCAAGGCGATGATTCGGGCGGCTGCCGAAAGCAGCCGACCGCTGGACAACAGTCGATCCTTGTCAAAGTACCCGGGAGCATGAAAATGCCCGGCGGGCTTAGGAGTTAACACGACATGGTCGTCGGTCAAAATCGCTCCTCGAGCTTTGGCAGCTTCAAGGATTTCAGCCAAACTCATCTCCATACGACTTTTCCTCCTGTAACCGGTTGTTTTATTCGCCAGAATAAATAGATTGGAAGGTACACAGCCCCCCAACTGCCTAATTACTTTAGTTAGTATTAAAAATAAAGTCAAGGATAATTTTTATCTCAATTAAGCTAAAATATAGGCCTGAATCAATCAAAAATTCCTGCTATATATGCAGGAATTTTTTAACGGCAAAATAACCTAAAACAAATCTTTAGATTTTTTTATACTAGGATTCTTTCGCTTCAACCGCGAAATCAATATCTAAAAAACTAGTAGCAGCACTCGCCAGCCGGTTTTCCGGAACCGCAGTCGCATGGCTCTGCCGCACCGCAGCACTCGCCATACGGACGTTCTGACCCGCAAGGGCAATCGTCACCCAAATGTGGCATATTGTAGGTTATGAATTAAATTTAAATAAATTAAATGAATTTTTAGTCATCTCCTCCACTACTGTAGTATAAGAAACACTCTTAATTTCTGCAATCTTTTCCGCCACCTGTCTCACATATTGTGGCTGATTTCGTTTGCCGCGATGCGGCTCCGGTGCTAGGTACGGTGAATCAGTTTCAATCAGCATTGAACTTAAAGAAATCTTACTGGCGATTTCCGGCAACTTGCCGGTTTTGTCAAAAGTAACAATACCGGTAAAGCCAACGTAGAAACCTAATTCTGAAAATTCCAAAGCCTGACTTAAATTACCACCATAGCAATGCACCACTCCTCGATTATATTTTTCAGTTTTAACAATATTTAAAATTTCCTGATATGCATCTTTGGTCCCATCCTTGCTGTTACGACCATGAATAATTATCGGCAAATCAAATTCTTTAGCCAGCCGTATCTGTTTAGTAAAAACTTTTTTTTGATTTTCAAAATTACTGTCACTGTGAAAAAAATCAATACCGGTCTCACCAATTGCGACAATTTTTTTAGAACTTAACACTAACGCTCGATAATCATCAACATTAAAAGCTTCCGGATGAAATTCACTGCCAGAGACATGAATCGGGTGCAGCCCAATTGCCGCATAAACACCCCTTTCATATTGTTGGGCAATATCTACGGCCCGACGACTCGTTGCTAGTTGCGCCCCCACATTGATCATCCATATTTCATGCTGTTGACAGTCGGCAATCACTTCCTGCCAATCCGATTCAAACGCCTCAAAATTTACGTGAGCATGAGTATCAATGATCATACAACCGCTTTAATTATTTCCGGTAATAACGGAGTTAGAATTGACGCTAATTGAATCAATAGCTGAGCAACCTGGGAGCCAGCTACGGCCGTCTGCCACCAATCTATCGGCGCCAGCTGAACCGTAAAATAAACTATCGTACCAATCGCCAATACGGCTTCAATTAAACCGAACAAGGCACCAAGAATTCTGTTGAAACTCTTGGCAAACGGAATAATTGAAATCAAATTAAAAATTTTATTAACTAGCCAAAAAGCTAAGCCGACCAGGCGATTGACAATCGTGAACAACAAAATAAACGCAATCACTCGCGCGGCGACAGCATTGCCTAAAAGAATAATCTCCAACCAACCGGCAACCGGCTCATAGTACATTCCCGCTAACCATGTACCCGCCACGACTCCCACCAATGCGCCGATACTCTGTACCAACCCCAGAGCAAATCCAAATGCGACAAATGCAAAAATAACAAGGATTAAAACTAAATCAAGAATGCTTAAATACATATAGTTAATCAAGGCGCGGGAATAATGGCTCGCCTTTGGTTATTTTTTTAGCGGTTATAATTTGTTCAATCCTAGCAGCAGTTTCCGGCAAAAATGGCGACAAAAGCTGGCTGATTTCGTAAATTTCCTGAGCCGACTGCTGAAGAATCTTTTCGACTTCCTTCGATTTTCCTTCTTTAGCTAACTGCCAGGGCTTAGTTTCCGAAACCAACCCGTCAACGCGAGCCATCTTATCCCAAATGAACTTTAGTACCTGATCAAACAAGAATCCGTCTATTAAGCGGTAGAATTCTTCCGGAGCCTGATACTTAGTCTTGATTCTAACGCTGACATTATTTTGCTCAATTAACCCGACGATTCGGTTGACCAAATTCCCTAAACCATTAGCCAAATCGGAATTATATGCCTCCTTGAGGCGGCTCTCGGAAAAATCACTGTCCTGGACCGGGTGGATATAGCGCAACAAATAGTAGCGGACTGGCTCAACTCCATACTGTCGAATAAGACTAAATGGATCAACAACATTGCCAAGCGACTTAGACATCTTGCCCCCGTCAATATTGATATAACCATGAACAAATAACTTTTCCGGCAATGGCAAACCAGCGGAGAGTAGCATCGCTGGCCAGTACACCGCATGAAATCTGATAATGCCCTTACCAACGGTATGGACATCGGCCGGCCAAAACTTTTTAAACAGCTTGCCGGATGTATCATAATCAATACCAGTGATATAGTTACTCAACGCGTCAAACCAAACATACATCACTTGGTTTTGGTCGCCGGGTACCGGCACGCCCCAATGTTTCGCCCGAGCCTGAGATCGGGAAATTGAAAAATCTTCAAGCCCCATTTTAATAAAACTTAAAACTTCATTCTTGCGAGACTCTGGTACGATTTGGTATTTATCTGACTCAATTAATTGCTCCAAAATTTTTTGGTAATTAGAAAGTTTGAAAAAATAATTTTCTTCTTCAACTACATCCGGTTTGGTTTGATGTTCCGGGCACTTGCCGTCAATAAGCTCTTTTTCCGTATAAAATTGTTCACAGCCAACACAGTAAAGTCCCTTGTACTTTTTTTTATAGATGTCTTCCGGCTTGCAGGCCGCCCATAATTTTTGAGCGCCGGCAAAATGCTTATCCGAGACTGTTCGAATAAAATCATCATTGGAAATATTTAAAGCCTTTGCAAGATCAATAAATTTTTGAGTGTTTTTATCAACTAGCGCCCTAACTGAAATTCCTTCTTTTTCTGCCGTCTGAACGTTTTTTAAACTGTTTTCATCGGCACCTGTTAAGAAAAAAACCTGTTCGCCAATCTGGCGATGATATCTAGCGACCACATCAGCTTGAATTAACTCAAAAGCAAAACCAATATGCGGACTGGCATTAACATACGGAATAGCTGTAGTAATATAAAATTTCTTTGGCATTTATTTATTTCCTATAACGACAACAAATTCTCCTTTAGTCTCTTCATTTGTTATATTATTTAAAACCTCTTGGGCAGTGCCGCGATAAACCGTTTCAAACTTCTTGGTTAATTCTCGCGCCACAACAATCTGGCGAGTTAACCCTGCTGCAATTAATTGCTCCAACGCCTTTATGATCCGGTGAACTGATTCGTAAAACACGACCGTATGATCAGACTCAATAATTTTTTTGATCAAAGTCTCCCGACCTTTTTTGTGAGGTAAAAAACCAAAAAAGGTAAAACGATCTGTTGGGAATCCCGACAACGCCAAGGCGGCCGTCAAAGCACTAGCACCAGGAACCGATTCAACCGTAATGCCTTCCGCGACTGCCGAGGCCACCAACAACCCACCGGGATCTGAGATGCCCGGCGTGCCGGCATCAGAAACTAGCGCAACGTGCTTTCCTGATTGTAATTTTGAAATTAAAAAGTCGACCTTACCGACTTTACTGTGTTGATGATAGCTCACCGTGGGCGTAACAATCTGATAATGGTCTAACAGCCTCTTGGTTACCCGAGTATCTTCGCAGGCAATAACATCAACCGTTTTCAAAATTTCCAAGGCCCGCAAGGTGATATCTTTAAGGTTACCAATTGGTGTTGAAACCACGTAGAGAATTCCCATATACTTAAAAATACCACAAAAATCATCGTTTTTCAAGTTTAATTTACTTAACGTAATTGCTCTTGCCAGCTTTTAATTGTTTCAAAATAATCCTGTCTGCTTTCTTCCTTTATAGCCTCCCCGGACGGCAACTCTTCAAGAAGCGGGTTAATTTTAGTGCCGTTTTTTACCATCTCGTAATGTAAATGTGGACCCGTTGAAAGACCGGTTGAACCGACATAACCAATTATTTGTCCCTGAGTAACTTTTTGACCACGTTTAACGGCAATGCGTGAAAGGTGTGCGTAGTTGGTTGAATATGTCCCATTATGTCTGATACTTACCTTATTTCCATATGAACCATCCCAGCCCGCCAAGCTTACCGTCCCGTCGCCAACCGCGCGAACCGGCGTTCCGGCCGCAGCGGCATAATCAATCGCCCGATGGCCGGTTGAAATATTAAATGCTGAAATGTATCGCGAGCCGGTCGTAAATCCGGAAGTAATATATTTAAAAGACAACGGCGCTTTTAAAAATATCTTTTGGGTTGAATTGGCATCCTGATCATAATAACCTTCAATCTGATCTTTGGCATAATAAAAAGCAAATAAATCCTTACCTTCATTGGTAAACTTACCGGCTAAAATTTTTCCTGGCATTATATATTCTCCCTTTAAATAGCGCTCTTCATAAATGAACTTATATTTGTCGCCCGACCTAACTTGCCAAGCAAAATCAACTGTCCATTGAAACACGTCCGCAAAAGCAATGATTGCCCGCTCATCAATACCTTGGCTTAAAGCAGACTCCCACATCGAACTATCAATTGTACCTTCAACTGTTTTAATTTTTATTTCATAGGGAATCATCTTTCTTTCGGCCGCCCAAACGTTCACTGTGGTTGTAGCCTGACTATTCTGCTCGCGGGTCACAAACAACTCTTCTTCACTGTCAATTTGATATATCAATTGTTTAAATTCATCAGTTTGTTTGTCATAAACTAAATTAATTACTCTGCCCAACCGAATGTTTGTTAAATCATAAACGTTTTGAGCCGCATCAAAAATAGCCTGACTGATCAGCGGGCTGACGCTTGCTGTTTCCATTAATTTTCCAAAAGTTGAACCTTCGGTTACTTCAATATTCTTAACATATGTTGTTTCAGCTTTCGGATTAACTACTGTGCTGTCTTCAGGCGCCGGCTCAGCAGTTTTTAAACGGCCGGATTGCCAGACAAAGAATGACACCAAACCTAAAATAGCTGCAAACAGTAAAATATTCTTGACTAATTTCATAGATTTTTATTATATCACAAATCACCTACTATGTTATACCAAAAAAACTGACGTTTATTTCAAGCTCTTCAAAATACACACATGAATTGTCCAAACCACTATTAGTAATCCATTGCTGTTAATCAAGCATCCTGCGCGGAGATTTAATTTTTTATTAAATACCTAGTCTATTCTGATAAAAAATGAGCCTTCCGACAGGGAAGGTTTTTATTCATTACTTAGGGGGTTATCAATAATGCATAACACACCACAACAACAGTTATTTTAGAGGTATTTATATTAAAATCAAATGATTTTAAAGGATGAATAGCCCATTTTTATTGTCTTTTTAGCCTCAAAGAACGCTGATAAGTAATGGCAAAACGGTGAGCCTCATCTCTAATGCGTTGCAATAATTTTAAGGCCGATGAACGCTTTGAAAGACGAATCGGATATTTACTCTTCAGGGTGTAAATTTCTTCCTCTTTTTTTGCTAAAGCAATAAGCGGTATTTGATCCAAACCCAATGCCGACAACGACTGACGTGCGGCCGAAAGTTGGGGTTTGCCGCCGTCAACCATAATTAAATCCGGCAGTTGTTCCTGCTGCTTGGTAATTCGGTAATACCGACGATACACCACCTCCTTCATAGCGTCAAAATCCGATTGTCCCTGAAAAGTTTTTATTTTAAACCGCCGATAATTATCCTTGTCTGGTTTGCCCTGATCAAACCGAACCATTGAAGCAACAACATCAGACGGCCCTAAATTAGAAATATCAAACGCTTCAATTATTCTTGGCGAACTCGTTAGCCCGAGAACGTTCTGCAATTCAAACAAATTGGCCTCGCCTGTCTGCAAATTTATTTCAATATTTTTTTTAACTAACTCCAAGAGCTTTAGCTTGTCTCCTTTTTGGGGAACAATGATCTTAAGCCGATGTCCTGCTAGGTTAGAAAAATACTGCTCTAAAATATTTTGATCAGCAAGCTGAATCGGCAGAATAATTTCTTGCGGGATATCTTGTGTATAGTAATATTGGGAAAGAAAATCAGCCAGGTTTACTGCCGGTTCTGTGCTTAAAGGAGTTTGAAATGTAAACTCTTTACGGCCGGAAATAATTCCTTTATTAATATTAAATAATTGAACAACTAATTTGTTCGGCGTCTGAATATAGTTTATAACATCCTGATCATAGTTACGGCGCAGTTCAATTTTTTGTTTTTGAGCAATGTTCTCCAGAGCCATAATCTGATCACGTCTAATTTTAGCTTGCTCAAAATTATTCTGAGCGGCATACTCATGCATTTCCGATTGTAATTTTTTAATCAACTCTTCATTTTGACCTTTTAAAAGCAGTCGCACTCGGTCAACTCGCTGTCGGTATTCAATCTGGCTAATTTCCTCAGACCACGGCGAGGTTGCCAATTTAATCCGTCCTCGTTGAATCTCTTTCTTGGTCATCCGTTTATTGACTCTCATTTTGAATAATCGATTTGCGATTCTCACTAACTCTTGCCGAGCCTGGCCGGAAGCATAGGGACCGTAGACTTCATCACTATTTTTAAAGGATCGTACGGCGACTAGTCTGGGGTATTCTTCATTGGTTATCAGCAGATGGGCATAGCGCTTTCCAGCTTTTAACTCAATGTTATATTTTGGCTGGTGCTTATTAATCAATCGGGCTTCTAACAAAAATGCTTCAAGTTCGTTATCAGTAATAAAAAAATCAACGTCACTTATTTTTTTCACCAGCTCGACAGTTTTAGAATCTAAATCATATTTATGAAAATAACTCTTAACCCGTTTACTGATATTTTTTGCTTTGCCAATATAAATAATTCTCCCGTTTTTATCCTTAAAGATATAACAACCGGGATTTTGTGGTGAATCTTTAATTTTTTGCTTTAAATTAGACATTTTCGTTGACAATAATATAGTACCATGATATAGTTCATTTTTCATGGTTTTCACTCATCTGGCAACTTGGAGAATATAGATGCCTCCACAGACAAAGACCAACAGCATACCATGGTCGACCTTTAACAAAAACAATTACCGAGGGCAGCTGCTTGTCTGGCACGAAGACAACCATCAGTTCTCGGGAACAATCAGCGAAATCAACGTTAGGCCCGGTCACGGCATTGAAGTTTCTCTCAAAGAAATTGAGGTCAGAGAAAAAATCGATGACCCCTGGAGAGATTCGTCCTGTCCGGTCCGATCAATCCATTTTAATGCCAGTCGTGAACCGATCAACGACGAACTCGGCGTTTCAATCGGACACGGCGGCAACAACACCGCAACAATCATTCCTGTTCGCAATCGCGACGATCTGCAAAAGGTGCTTTTGCAACAACAGTGATTTTCTCATGGCAGTTTCCAACAACTGCCTTATTTTTTTATCCTAAAACTTTTTTTAAATACTTACCGGTATAACTCCACTTAGCACACTTCGCAATTTTTTCCGGCGTACCCTCGGCCACAATTCTACCGCCCCGATCACCGCCTTCCGGACCTAAATCAATAATCCAATCGGCTGATTTAATGACATCCAAATTATGTTCAATAACCAAAACGCTATTCCCTTTATCAACCAATCTGTTTAAGACTCCAAGCAGTCGGGCAACATCGTCAAAATGAAGCCCGGTTGTTGGCTCGTCAAGAATATATAGCGTATTTCCACCCTTGCGCGACAATTCAGAAGTTAGCTTAATTCGCTGAGCTTCACCCCCGGAAAGCGTAGTGGCACTCTGCCCAAGGGCAATATATCCCAAACCAACGTCATAAAGAGTTTGTAGTTTATTTTTGATAGCCGTGACATTCTTAAAAAACTCCAACGCTTCTTCAACGGTCATATTAAGCACTTGCGAAATATTTTTGTCTTTATATTTCACTTCAAGTGTTTCATGATTATAACGTGTTCCTTTACATTGCTCACATTCAACATAAACATCCGGCAAAAAATGCATTTCGATTTTTTTTACACCGTCTCCTTCGCATTCCTCGCACCGACCGCCGCTGACATTAAAACTAAACCGCCCCGGCTTATAGCCCCTCAACCTTGCCTCGGGAGTCTGGGCAAATAAATCACGAATTAACGTAAAAACTCCAATGTATGTCACGGGATTACTGCGTGGCGTCCGACCAATTGGCGACTGATCGACAATAATAGCTTTGTCTAAATTGCCATACCCTTTCAATGCCTTATGTTTTCCCGGCTTATCCGTGCTGGCCCAAAATATTTTATACAGTGCTTTGTACAAAATATCGTTAATTAAACTACTTTTGCCGGAACCAGACACCCCGGTGACACAAGTAAACACTTTCAACGGAATTTTAACATCGATGTTCTTCAAATTATTCTGAGCGGCGCCGATAATTTCAAGGTAATCAAACGCCCGACGCCGTTTATCGGGAACTTCAATCTTCTTTTCACCCGTCAGATACTGGCCCGTGATTGATTTTTTGCTCTTTTTGATCTGCTCTGGAGTCCCGGCAAAGGTTATCTCGCCGCCATGAATTCCTGCCCCCGGACCCAAATCAATAACATAGTCGGCTGCTAAAATAGTGTCTTCATCGTGTTCAACAACAATCACCGTATTGCCAAGGTCTTTAAGATGACGCAGCGTTTTAATAAGCTTCTCATTATCACGCTGGTGCAAACCGATTGACGGCTCATCAAGAATATATAAAACTCCTCGCAATTCAGAACCAATTTGAGTGGCCAATCTGATTCGTTGAGCTTCTCCCCCGGAAAGTGTTCTTGCTTCACGTGACAGAGTCAGATAATCAAGCCCGACGTCAACCAAAAACTGCAGCCGATTTTTAATTTCCTGTAAAATCAACTTGGCAATTTCTGATTGCTCTTTATTGAGCTTTAGGCTAGCAAAAAAATCAACCAGCTTGCCGATTGAAACCTGCCCGACATCCCAAATGTTCTGATCATTTATAGTAACTGCTAAAGTTTCAGGCTTTAACCGCTTACCTTGACACGATTGGCAATTGCCAATTCGCATATACTTTTCCATTTCTCGACGACGATATTCAGAATCAGTCTGTTTATAAAGCCGCTCAATCTGAGGAATAATACCTTCAAACTCACCAATCCAACTGTAGCTTGATCCTTTTTTGCTTGACGTCAGATGAAAATCAATGTCTTCAGTTGAACCATATAAAATAATATTTTGAATTTTTTCCGGCAAATCTTTGAATGGTGTCCATAAATCAAATTTATAGTGTTCAGCCAGGCCTTCTAAAAGTTGCTGCCGCCAGCCTTCACCATAAGTCTGCCACGGCTTAACCGCCCCTTCGGCCAGCGACAAGCTGGAGTTTGGTATTACCAGATCCCGATCAACCTGCTGCAAAAAACCTAACCCATGGCATTGAGGGCAGGCACCAAATGGCGAATTAAAAGAAAACATTCTTGGCTGTAATTCTTCAATTGAAATACCGCAATCAAGACACGCATTATGCTGAGAAAACAATCGTTCAGTGTCGCCAATGATCACTAGGACTAGGCCGTCCGCTTCAGAAAGCGCAACCTCAATCGAATCAGTTAAACGGTTAGCTACTCCTTTTTTAATAATCAGGCGATCAACAATTAATTCAATGGCATGCTTGGTCTGTTTATTAAGCTTGAAATCTTCCCAGTCATCAAGATCTTTTACCTCACCATTAATTCTAATTCGACTAAAACCTTTTTGTTGCAAATCAGAAAATAACTTTTCGTATGTTCCTTTTTTGCCCCTGATAATCGGCGCTAGAATTTGAATTTTTGAGCCCGCTTTCTCTTTTTGAATTATTTCACTAATAATCTCTGCTGACTGAGGCGTAATTAATTTGCCGCAGTTCGGACAATGCGGCACACCCACTCTGGCATACAAGAGACGAAGGTAATCATAAATTTCAGTGATCGTACCGACGGTTGACCGAGGATTTTTTGAAATTGATTTTTGCTCAATTGAGATTGCCGGCGACAAACCGGTAATTTTATCAACGTCCGGTTTATTCATTAACCCTAAAAATTGTCGAGCATAAGCCGACAAACTCTCAACATACCGCCGCTGACCTTCGGCGTACAACGTATCAAAAGCTAATGTTGATTTACCAGAACCAGACAAACCGGTGATAACCGTCAACTGGTCAATCGGAATTTCAGCATTAATATTCTTTAAGTTATGCTCTCGAGCACCCTTAATTACAATTTTTTCAGCATTTTTAGACATAATTTAACATTTTTATTGACTTTTTATAATAAATATGATATAATATATAATCCCTTTACTACGTAGTATTGGGACCAGAGACTATCAAAAAGAAAAAGAAAACAGGGAGATAAGTCATGAACTTCGTTCTTTTCAACATTGCGCTGGTATTGGTCGGGGCGGCAATCGCCGGACTTGAAGGTCGGTTGTCACACCGCCAACTTGGGTCGAAATCAATCCCTTGGCTTGCTCACGGCGGGATGTGGGCCGACTTGGTACTAATCAGTACCATGGCGTATTTCATTGGTCCGCAACTCTCCGACGTTTCGCCGCGCATGTTCGTCTTCGCCGGGGTAGTTGGGATACTGGCAAGTATTGTAATGCACTTAGCATACGTCCAGTGGGCCGACCTGTCTGGTCATATTGTCGAGCCGAGCAACCAAGGCTTGAACAAATTGACCGCTGGCGGCTGGTACCACTTGGCGTATATGGCGTTAGTCATTACCGCCATCGTCGCCTACTATGCCGGTACGAGCGCAAACAAGTTTTGGGTGTCACTACTACTAGTGGCATTCATCATTCCCGCTGTCTGGCAGCCAGGGTGGTACGCTCACAAGCTTCACCACGGCTACGGTCGCATCGACGCCAATGGCTGGGGTCAGGCGGCTGTAATGGTCATCTTGATTAGTATCTCGTTTTGGTACTTCACTCCCTACGACTTCAAAGTTGAGGTGGTGGGCACCAGCGAGCCAACGATCCAGTTGACCGCCACGAAACTTCCATGGCAAGCAACACCCTTTGACGAACAAGGTCAGGCCATCATCCAGAGCTACACCGTTGTTCGTTTTTTCCAGAAAAACGAGGTTTGGCAGACGACTGGCGATCACCTATCAGCAAATGTCATTGCCTACCATCTTATTGGAAAAGACGACAACAGCCTACTACCACTCACGACGACGATTCATATCGACAAAGTCGGCGGCGGCGAAATGCAGAACCTTGACATCAAATTGCCGTAAGGCCTTCATCACGACCCCCAACAGAAAAAATTTCTGTTCCGGGGTCGTTATTTTTTTATAAGGATCATTCTACAGTTTCTTTTTCAGCTTTTCAATTTTTTCTCGAAACATAATCGCTTTTTCAAATTCCAAATTTTCTGCCGCCGCTCTCATTTGGCCTTCCAAATCAATAATCATTTTATCCAACGTCAATTCCTTGCCTTTTTCTCCTGGCTCAATCACCACTTCTTCTTCGGCGATTGCTTTAATAATGCTGGTCGGGGTTATTCCGTGTTCTTTATTGTATGCCAACTGAATTACTCGCCGTCGATCAGTTTCCCGAATTGCTTCCTTGATTGAACCAGTTTGTCGGTCGGCATACATAATCACTTTTGAATTCACGTTCCGCGCCGCACGGCCGATGGTTTGGATAAGACTGGTGGTATTGCGCAAAAATCCCTCCTTATCAGCATCTAAGATTGCCACCAGAGCAACTTCCGGAATATCAAGCCCTTCTCGTAACAAGTTAATTCCGACCAGTACCTCATACTTTCCAATTCGCAGATCACGAATGATCTTTGTGCGCTCAAGCGTATCAATTTCCGAATGCAGATAAACCGCCTTGATCCCCTGATCAATAAAATACGTCGCCAGATCTTCAGCCATACGTTTAGTCAAAGTTGTCACCAATACCCGATGATCCTTGGCCACCACTGCTTGGATTTCATGCAATAAATCATCAACCTGGCCGGTTACCGGACGAACCTCAATGACTGGATCAATCAGGCCGGTTGGTCTGATAATTTGTTCAACCACATTTTTACTGTTCTCAAATTCATACTGACCGGGTGTTGCCGAAACAAAAATGGTTTTTTTGAGACGTTTTTCGAATTCTCCAAATTTTAACGGTCGGTTATCATACGCTGAAGGCAGACGAAAACCATAATCAACCAGATTCTTTTTTCGGGCCTTATCACCATGGTACATTCCTCCAACCTGCGGAATCGTCTGATGGCTTTCGTCAATGACCATCAGCCAATCTTTGGTAACATAATTAAAGAAATCAACCAATGTGAAGGGCGGCTGTCCGGCCTTACGGCCGTCAAAATGCCGAGAATAATTTTCAATACCTTTACAATACCCTAGCTGTTCAATCATTTCCAAATCATAATTTGTCCGCTGATTTAATCGGTATGATTCAATAGTTTCTAATTGGGGCAAGCGTTCGGCCAATTCTTCCCTAATCGCCTTTAAGGCTTGGGGAATACGATCTTTAGGGACAACAAACGGCTTGGCGGGATAAATAAAAATATCGGACAAGGCATTGATTTTTTTACCCGACATTTTATCAACATCCAAAATTTCTTCTATAATGTCGTCAAAAAACTTAATTCGGACGATATTACTATTGGCTGAACCCTGAACAATATCAACCGTATCGCCCCGAACTCGAAACCGGCCAGATCGTAATTCAGTGTCATTACGTTCGTATTGAATGTTAATCAGCGCTCGCTGGAAATCCTTTTTTTCTAATTTCTGCCCAACCGTCAGATGAAAACTTTCGCCCTCAAAATCTTTAGCCTGGCCTAAGCCATAAATACAAGAAACTGAAGCGACCACTATAACATCTTCACGGGCCAAAAGTGATGTTGCCGCTTCCATACGCAAACGTTCAATCTGCTCATTAACGCTTGAATCTTTCTCGATATAGGTATCTGACGCCGGCAAATAGCTTTCCGGCTGGTAATAATCGTAATAGGAAACAAAATAACACACCTTATTTTTTGGAAAAAAGGTTTGGAACTCTTGATACAACTGAGCCGCTAACGTTTTATTATGAGATAATACTAACGTCGGTTTTTGAATCTGTTGGATAACATTCGCAATCGTGAAAGTCTTACCGGAACCAGTCACGCCTAAAAGCGTCTGGTATGGATGTTTTTTATATCCTTCCACCAAACTCTTGATTGCCTTAGGTTGGTCGCCCCGCGGGGGGTATGGACTAAAAAGTTGGAACTTTGGCATAGCAAGCGAAAGGGACCGGCAAGTCCCTTTAATAAAATTGTTTAATTTAACACATTAATCGTAACAATCTTAAGACAAAAAGTCAATCCTGCTTAGCGCCGTTACTTTTTCATTATTCCCTTATCAGCCGCTGGGGTTCGTTTTTTCTTATTTAGAATATAATTGTAAGCCGCTAATGCTGCCTTAACTCCATCACCGGCAGAAATGTTATTTTGTTTATATGGATCATTCGTAACGTCGCCAGCGGCAAAAATGCCTGGTTCAGACGTGCTGGCATGGCGAGAATTAATCATAATTTGGGCGTACTTATCAAGTTTAACAATATCTCTAACCAGATCAGAGTTAGGCATTGAACCAATCTCCACAAAGATTCCTTCAACCTTTAGAGTCTGCTCCTGATCAGATTGGTCAAGATACTTTAAGCCGCTCACTAACGTATGGCCAAAAATTTGAATAATTTTGGCATTAAAAATCTTTATTACTTTTGGATTTCCGGAAATTTGATCTTGAGATACCGGATCGGCTTTTAGTTTATTTGTATTACTAATCAGGTAGATCTTGTCGGCATATGGCAAAAGGTCGATAACTGCCTCAACGCCGGCATTACCGCCGCCAATAACAGCGACTGCCTTGCCGTTAAACAGCGGCGCGTCACACGTTGAACAATATGAAACTCCTTTTCCGTTGAATTCTACTTCACCAGGCACATCCAGGCGACGTCGGCTCGCGCCCGATGCCACAATAACAGTTTTGGCGGTATACTGCTTCCTATCATCCACAGTAACCACAAAATCAAATGCTCGGACACTTTGCTTGTCGGAAACTGGCACCTTTTTTACTCCTACAGCTTTTCGACCCGTCTGCACATCAACCACATCGGGAAAATTTCGAGCATGGGCCTCTAACCGCTTACCAAGCTCAAAACCGGAAATATTTTTCTCGCCAATCCAGTTTTCAATCTGATCAGACACTACCGACTGCCCGCCAAATGAGTACGCCAAAAGTAACGTCTTCATCTTTTTTCGGGCTGCATACACCGCTGCAGCAACACCGCCCGGTCCACCGCCAATTATGATTACATCGTAAATCATATGAATGCTACCCTTCCAATAAATAGGCTAACCGTTCACCGAATTCCTTAGCAGCAGCGGGATCTTTAGCAGTAACAATCAGATCATCAACTTCAACCGGCATTCCGGTATAATCTGCTCCCCGATCTTTTAAATTTTCTTCTTCTGAGGGAAATGCCGTCACCGTTTTGCTAATTAAAATTCCGGCATTGGCCAAAATGGACGGGGCGATACAAATTGCGCCAATTAATTTTCTTTTAGCCCTAAAATCCCGCACCAATTGTAAAACTTCACCGTCATTGAAATAGGACACCGCTCCCGGACCACCAATAAAAACTGCCGCATCGAAATCTTGCGGCTTCACCTCAGCCACCGCCATGTCCGGAGTGATTTCCGTACCAAGTTTGCCAACTGCCCGGTTGCGGGTTTTGGCGGCTACTTTCGCTTCGAAGCCCCGATTATCCAAAATCTTTTTAGGCTCAAGAAGCTCTTCGTCGCGAAAAGCATTTTGAGCGACAATAAATACTACTCTTTTTTTCATACATTTTTAGCAACTTATTTATATATTAAATATAACAAAAATCTGACCCGACTGAAAGGTTAGGGGTCAGATTTTCTCAAATTAATCTTAGATTACCGGCTAACTTCAATGTCCTGATCGCGTTCCGGATCGCAAGAACCAACCTGGATTCTACCTGTTGCAGTTTTTCTGATATAGTAATCGGTATTTCCGGCATCAGCACCAACCGAATCTCCCAAAGGGTCAATTGGAATTGAAGCAATATATTCGTCAACTATATCAGGGGCAAGATTTAGACAAGCGCCTGCTGTAGTTTGAGCGCCACAGGCCGCATCACAACCAATGCCATCAGTGCCCAAAACATAATAAGTGCCAACTGTTGCGCTGGCAAGTGCGTTCGGCAATGTACCGGCGTTATCAACCGTATATTTCAAAACAGCATTCAAGATTGAATTAACTGAACTCCAACGTTCAGCATTTCTGGCTTCGGCCAATCGGCGCGCCGGATCAACGGCGACAAAAATAATGGCGGCCAAAGATAACAATCAACAGTTCAATAAGGGTAAACCCTTGATTTTTTTTCATAAGGCTCCTTTTAATTATCGTGAGACACGGATAGTCGGGGTTTCGCTGTTGACCTCTTCAGCACCACAGGCGCCAACAGTTACCCGGCCACTCGGACTCTTATAAATATAATAAAATGTTTTAGTCGCACCAGCTCCCGATTCGTTTGAATCGTAAGGAATCGAAGCTAGATAGGTATCAACTAATGGTGACAGATCAATTACCGCTGTGGTGGTTGTAGCAGTCCCGCCGCCGGCAGTTTCACAGTCAGTAGCGCTCGCGCCCGTTCCAATCATATAGGTCGTACCAGCCGTCAAATTAGCCGGGGGCGCACCAGCATTATCAACCGTATATTTCAAATAGGCATTCAAGATTGAATTAACTGAACTCCAACGTTCAGCATTTCTGGCTTCGGCCAATCGGCGCGCCGGATCAACGGCGACAAAAATAATGGCGGCCAAATTAATTGCTTTAAAAGCTCATTTATAGTATATCACTAAAAATCGTTTTATTCTACAATATCAAAATAAATTCCGTATACCCATCCTTCCACCGAGGCGTCTTTAATCTTATACCAACCATCCGACTCCTCTACTACTTCATAAACACCCCCCACCGGCACCGAGCCAACTTTCTTAAAGCTGGTTGCCGCACCTTCCCGGACATTTAGATAACCAACAGCATTTTCCTTAACTCTAATTTTGATTGGCTTAGTTTCATTTGAAACCCCCAAAACCTCCGGATTATTCTCAGCACTGCTTTCTGCTGCCGGCGTCGTCGTTGAAGTTTCAAACAGTTCAGTAAACGTACTAAACACCCAGCCCGAAATTTTGTCGTCCAACTTGATCTTATGCCACTCTTCACCGCGCTCTAACAATTCGTATTCACTACCGGACTTTGCCTCTCCAACTTTACTGAATTCCGCGCCCGCGCCGTCACGAACGTTCGCATAGCCAGCACTGGTAGGCAGGATGCGCACCATCGTTTTTGGCGCTAATGCCTCGGTGGTACTCGCCAATTCCCGCTGAATTGCCTGGTCTCGGAGCTGATCTAAAACATCAAGATTAATATCAGCCGGAACGAACTTGCCGGTGTCTGATGCAGGAGAAAAATAATTATAGAAATCCACACCTTGCTGTTTTGTTGTAATCACCGCCAACAAGCCGGCCAACATTAAAATTAAAATCGCCAACCGGGTAAAAAATCTCTGCCAGTGTTTACGATCGCCTTTTTCAGGCAAAAATTTAAGCAGTGGATTTTTCCTTAGCGGTAGCAAATTAATGTCGCTGGTCTCTGGTTTTTTTTCAATCCCCCGCAATGCCAGCCCTAAAACATTGGAAAAAATAATTTCCTTGCCCTTAACGTTGCCTAAAGCTCCCGGATCCTTAATCTTGGCAAAAGGTTTGCCAAGATTTACCACCAAACCAAAGCTGTTGGCAAAATGCTGATCAATACTTGGCAACAAAGCCGAACCACCAGCCAAAATAATTTCATCAACATGACGCTGAGCTTCAGCTTGATAAAATTCAATCAATTGTTTTGCTTCCCCGACAACTTTTTTAGATTCGTTTTGCAAGATAGCCACCACTTTACCGGTATCTTTTTTGGAGTCAAAACCCGTTTTAATCTTCAATTCATTGGCGCTCTTTTCAGTTATCTTTTTAGCGGCCATAATCGCTTTAGTGAACCGGCCGCCGGCAACCTTCACCACGCCACTAGCTCTAATGCCCTGGCGATCAAAAATGGTTAGGTTAGTCGTTCGTGAACCAATATCCATCAACAGCTTGGCCGATTTTTTATTATTAACGTCAATCAGAATACGTGCCAAACTTAATGATTCTAAATCAAAAGCAATCGGCTTTAAGCCAATTGCTTCAAGTACTTCAACGTAGGCGTCGACAACTTTTACCGGCACTGCCGCATAAAAGATTTCTTGTGACGCACCCTCAACGGTAATGGTTTTAAAATCGTAATAAACTTCTGATGATTTAAACGGAATTACTTCTTCCGCCTTAAAGGGAATTGTATTTTTTATTTCTTTATGTTTCAGTCCGGCGGGTAATTTGAAAACTGTTGTAAAAACCTGCGAATCAGGCAACGACAGCACACAAAAAGGCGTTCTGATTTTTTGCGGTTTTGCCGAATCAAGCAATTTAACCAGACTGTCTTGAAGCTTCTTTTTATCTTTAATAATACCGTCTTTAACCAGGCTGGTTTTAAAAACTGAACGAGCGTAAGCAGTAATCTTAGGCTTACCAAAAAGCGGCTTCGTCAACTGCAAGGCCTCAATTGAATAATCTGAAATGTCCAAACCAAAAATTTCTTTTTTTACCATTTTGTTTTTATTCCTCCTGCCAAGAGATAACTGCAAGATTGTTATCAACCTGGATTTCTATTTTTTGATGATAGGTATCAACGGTACCGGTTGCGGTTACTGTTGCTATATTACCGCTCACCTCTACCGTTAGTATACAAGAATTCGAACCAATTGACAACGTTCCAACATAATCAACAAAATTATTGCGCAGACGCTCAAGTCCGTCTTCGATACAAGCATTGGCCAAGTTGCGAGCAATCGCTGCTTGAGTACTGCTAAAGCTAGATTGCAACTCATCAACGCCAGACAAGCTAATTGATAAACCAATCGCCAAGCCGGCAACGGCAACAATTAAAAGCGCGATCAATGCAATATATCCTTTTGGTTTAGTAGTATACATTTGTTTATTTCCTCCCCCGCAATTCAGCAGAAAATATCGCTGTCGTACTGGCGGCATATTCAGGCTGATTGCTTGGATTATCGTACTCCAAACGCAATGTCACGGCAACATTTTTCGTTCTGGCGTCGTATGATTGATCGGCAAAAACTCCGGTTACCTTAACCGAGGTGTCATGAAGAATAATCAGATTACTAAAGCCGACTTGTCTGGTCAGGGTGCTGTTAGCTGTGTCAAAATGCAAAGTAATATCATCACCGGGCATAGTTAACACTAAATTGTCATCGCTAATACTAGTGATATCCTGAGCCGCCCTAATGTCTTTGGTAATAATATTTGAAATAAACCGCAACTGCTGGTTAATATCTTGACTGGTATAATTTTTAGTTTGGCCGCTTAACATGTCAAGCATTAAATAAGAAATGCTAACCAAGATAATTGAAACGATTGCCAAATACAATATCAATTCAATTAAGGTAAACCCTGATTGTTTTTGAGACTTTTTCATTATGGTAAATAATTTATTTTGACTGATTCAAGACTTGGCGTGTTAACCCCGTCACCCACTAATTCGGCGCGATACTGCACCCAGCGGTTGAAGTTTAAATCAGCCGGAATAATTGATCCGCCACTATTGGTAAAGTAGGTACCTGGTCCGTTGTCACCGTACCAGGCGGTCCAGCTTCCGGGAAGACCTGCCGCGTCTGGAGCCGTTCTGACTTGCATTTTAATGTCACAATCGGGATTACACGACGGCACTGTTTCCTCCCAAGTGATGATATTAACTGATGCGTCGCCACCCATATCAAATGCCGACGATTCAAGCCAACCATTAGTTGCATACCCAGTTCCTCCAGCACCCGCCGCCTGGCCCCAGCCGATTTGAACATTGTCCAGTTCAACAGACTGTGCACCATTGCTGGATAAAAATGCCTTAAACATAATCTGCCCCGTTGTAGTCGGAAAACTGGCAATATTAGCATTAACTTCAACAGCAGTGTTACCGGAGTTTACCGGCACTCCCGAACTGGTCCAACTGGCACCATTCCAAAACTGCCAGGTCGCGCCGTTGTCATCAGAAAGCTGATAATAAATTTCACCGCTGTTTTTATTGGCTGTTTCTGTAAATGAAGCCCACGTGTCTAAGTCCGCTACAGTCAGGGCATTTATAGGGACAATTGATGGATTTGTTGTTGAATAGCTGCCCGACTCACTAATTTGAATTGTCTTTACCCAGCCGTCAGCGCCCGGACCAGTATAACCAACGGCCAAATAATCTGATGACAATGCGATCAGGCTTGGTGCATTAGCATTTACCGTATCAAATTCATACGTTGCAATAACTGAATCCGAGGTGTTCCCGGTGTTATCAACAGTAAACATTGCCACAAAACCGTCGTTACCGTTGCCGCGATAAGCCACGGCATAGTAATCGTCAAACCAATGAACAACGCTCGGTTCATACCCATTACTTGAATCAAACTCCAAGCTGTCAATTATCACGTTTGAAATATTACCCGCGCCATCAATCGCAAACGTTCGCACCCAGCCATCAGCGCCCGAACCGCGGTAGGCGACCGCATACACATCGCCGGCAACATGGATCAGGTCTGGCTCAAAACCGTTTGCCGTATCATACTCAAAATTATCAATTATCAAATTGCCAATGTTACCTGAACCGTTAATAGTAAAAGTTTTCACCCAGCCGTCATCTCCCGGACCCTGATAGGCGACCGCATACACATCGCCCGCAACATGGATCAGGTCTGGTCGACGACCATTGTTAGTATCAAACTCCAGCCGGTCAATCGTGGTATTAGAAATATTACCGCTACCGTCAATAGTAAAAGTTTTCACCCAGCCGTCATCTCCCGGACCGCGGTAGGCTACGGCGTAAACGGTCGCGGAAACCTGAACGATACTTGGTTCACGTCCATTGTTAGTATCAAACTCCAGCCGGTCAATCGTGGTATTAGAAATATTACCAAAGTTATCAATAGTCAGAGTTGCAACAAAACCGTCAGCGCCCGAACCGCGGTAGGCGACCGCATACACATCGCCCGCAACATGGATCAGGTCTGGCTCAAAACCGTTATACATGTCAAACTCCAGCTGGTCAATCGTGGTGTTAGAAATATTACCGCTACCGTCAATAGTAAAAGTTTTCACCCAGCCGTCATCTCCCGGTCCTTGATAGACGGCAGCATAAATGTTGCCAAAAATCGGCAACACCTCAACATAAAGACCCTCAGCGGTATCAAATTCTAGACTATCAATAAACGGCGAACTAAATCCGTTAACTGTTGCACCCGACGTTTTAAGCCGGGCGATCCCACTGCCAACCTCAATATTGTTTGCATCATAAACATACTCAGCCGGCTCTAAAAAAGTCCAGTCATAGTACTGGGAACAACTGATACTGATTTCATCAAGCTGAACAAACGCCGCACCATCGCTCTCTAAAAATGCCCGAAAGATTATTTGAGCACTGGTGGTTGAAAAATTTTGGATCGCTGAATTGACCACGCTGGCCTGGTTATAATCAGCCGGACCTGCAATCGTCCAACTGGCACCATTCCAAAACTGCCAGGTCGCGCCGTTGTCATCAGAAAGCTGATAATAAATTTCACCGCCGTTTTTATTCGCCGTTTCCGTAAACGAAGTCCAACGATCGATACCGCTAACTAGATGACTACTGCTTGGACCAATCGTCGGGCGAGTAGTCGGATAATTTGACGACTGTTGCCAATTCAAAACAACATTATCGTACCCAATCTGAAAGGGTCCGTTGGATGGGCCTCCGGGAGTCTCAACCCAAGCGGCAATTTTTAAATAGTATGTTCCGGCAGTTGCTAATTTTGAAGAAACATCAATATTAATTTGAGAATTCCAGCTCTGCGTCGACGTTATTTCGCCGGAAGACCAGACTTCTTGGCCAATCACCGGCGCACCGGGCGACGAATCAACAAAAACATACAGTTTAAAAGTATTAGGTGTTGCATCATACTGGCTCACCTGCCAGTCAAAACTTACTGTTGCGCTCGGATTATTAACAGTCGTGGTAAACGACTGATACCCATAGCCCCCTACTTCGTCATTGCTACCAGCCGGGACAGTAATATACACCCAGCCTCCTGGATTACCGCCGACAGATTGCCAACCGCCAGTAACGTCAGCCTCACCACCGCCCTGATTCCAATCAGCATACGACCAACCGGAAATATCGGTAGTAAACCCCGGATTAATAGTCAAATCAGACACGCCGCCAGGAGCGGAAACTAGTTGGGCAAATCCGCCGGCAATTTCAATTTCACCGGGAGTATACACATACTCGGCATCTGTGGTAAAAGACCAAACGTTTGTCCCACAACCGCCGCCGGTAAGAGGCGCCAAAGTCACCTGTCCGGCAGTGGCAACATTAACATTTCCGTCATCGCTAGCATACCGAGTATTGTCAGACCAGACGGTCTGCCCGGAGGCGCCAACCCAGTTCGTTTGAATCCAATCGTCAGTCTGCCAAGTGGTCAAATAGGAAACCAGCTCAACCAAATTGCCGATGCCATTAATCGACGTATAATCAACCTGAACGGTAACTTTTTTGGTGTGCACATCAACGACTGATCCTGGATCAGCACAATCAACAATTTCACCGCCGCCATCTCGACAAGCGTCAGCAATACTGACTGTTCTGGTATAATCATCATCAATCGCTTCGCTGGTGCCGGCAAACGTCCAATGCCCGCTTGAGTTATCAAGGCCATGAACGCCATTCTCCAATAAATTCCAAGCTTGTCGCCTAATTGACCACGCTGCTTCAATACCTTCCTGGGCATGAAGCAATGCCACATCACGCTGGCTCGCTTGGACATCGCTGCCATACGAACTCATTAATAAACCGATTAATGCCGTTGCAAATAAACCAAAAAGCGCGACGGCCAGTATTACTTCCACCAAACCGACACCTTTGGAATAAAATTTTTGACGGCTAATTTGGGGCATCAATAATACCTAACTCATTAATCTTAATTGTTTTGATGAACAGCGCTTCGGTACTAGTGACAGTCACCGTGCCAGTGGCGCTTGGTGTGCCTGAATATACACTAAAGTAAATTTCAGCGCCGAACGTGGGAACAACATTAAGTGCCGGCGAGTAAGTAATTTCCTGGTCATAATGCGGATCACGACTGACATACTCACTACCCTGAAAAATGACCATTTTATTTTGTGCTTCATCAAAATAAACCCCCCAGGGCATGCCAGTATAGCCATTAATTGATTGTAGTTGTGCTCGCCGTAAAGTTCGTTCAATATCATTAGCATAGGTTGTGACATCACCTGAAACCGAGTAAGAAAACAAAAAAGGGATGCTTAATCCGGCAACCACTAAAATTATCCCGACCGTAATCAGCATTTCAATTAAGGTAAACCCACGAAATGTCATACGGTAAATTTCATCACCTCTGGAATTGAGAGGTTACTTGGTAAATTGGAGTAATGACCGATACTGCCACAAAACCGACGATCAACCCAACTGTTAAAAGCAGCGCCGGTTCAAGGACTGTGGTCATATTCTTGGTGGCATTAGCCACTTCCTTTTCATAATAATTTGCCAAATAATTTAATGATTCATCCATCCGACCACTACGCTCGCCAACGCCAATCATTTTAATTGCTAGCAACGAAATCAATGGTTTTCGCTTTGATTGATTCAACATACTAATAACATCAGACATCTTCTTACCTTTGCGCACTTCCGGCAATACGTTGTTTAAAAGTTTCCGGTAAACATAATTATTGGTCGTGGTTATGGCAACTTCCAAACTACGATCAATTGTCAGTCCGCTTTTCAATAAGATAGACAAGGTTCTGGTGATTAAAACCATATTGTAGTTAATGACCAAGTGTCCGATTACCGGTAACGCAATTAATAACCGGTGCCAGTATGGTTTTGCAAATTTCTGGGCAACCAAAATTCGCAGTGCAATTAGTGTTCCAAGCAAGCTCAGCACAATCAAACCGCCGTGCTTATCCATTAGATCAGCCGCCCAGAGTAAAATTCTGGTACTTAGCGGCAATTCAAAATTGAGCGACACAAACAGTTTTGAAATTTTCGGCAACACAAAATAAGACAACACTAGCCCTAGGCCGAAAGTAGCAAACAATATGATCGCCGGATAAAATGAAGCGGCTTTGATGGTCCGACGTAATTCTAGACGCGACTCGAGTTCGTTTCCTAAATAATCAAGATTTTCTTCCAGGGTGCCACTTGATTCACCAACCTTAATGATGTTAACAAATAGCGGATCAAATACCTTTGGGTATTTTGCCAGTGAACCACCCAGGCTCTGACCCGATCTCACTTTGGCTAAAACGTCTTTAATAACAGAACTAAATTTCTTCGAGGCGGTCTGCTCGGCAATTACCTCCAACGCCTCATGGAGATTAATCCCAGATTTAATCATCGTTGATAAGTGTTTAATAAACAACACTTTATCAACCAGTGCTACCCGGCCGAAATTTAATTCAAGAATGTTTTCTTTTACTTTTCCCCGCGGAGAAATTTTTTTTACAAACCAACCCTTACTAATCAAAATTTCTGTGGCTTCTCGAAGCGATGAGGCATCAAGAACACCTTTTTGTTCACGGTTAAGCGCATCAAAAGCACGATAACTAAATTTCATATTTTTATTTTTATTCTCTGGTAGCGCGAAGAACTTCTTCAATGGTCGTAAGACCGGACAAAACTTTTTTAATGCCGTCATCAATCATGGTTTTCATTCCTTCAGTGATCGCTTGTTGCTTGATTTGATCGGCGTTGGCGCGCTTCATAATTAAATCTCTGATTGCTTCTGACATTACCAAAATTTCACAAATTGCCACTCGACCCCGATAACCGGTTTGACCGCATAATTCGCACCCCTTACCGCGATAGATCCGAAATTCTTTATTTTCGGTTCCAAAATGTTTATCGATTAATTCTCGGGAAAAATGTTGTGCTAGTTGTTCCGTGGTCACTTTTTCACTCACAATACAATTTGAACAAATCCGGCGGACTAAGCGCTGAGCAATAATAATATTAACCGTTGAGGCAATTAAAAATGGCTCGATCCCCATCTTTAAAAATCGCGGTAGCGCCGTCGCCGCGTCATTGGTATGCAATGTCGACAACACCAAGTGCCCGGTCATCGCCGAATTAATAGCGATATCGGCTGTTTCCTGATCACGGATTTCACCGACCATAATAATATCCGGATCTTGCCGTAATAAAGACCGCAACCCTTGGGCAAACGTTAAATTGGTTTTCGGATTAACCTGGACTTGGTTGACCCCCTCAATATCATACTCCACCGGATCCTCAATCGTCGCAATGTTAACTTCCCGACGATTCAAATTTTTTAATACGGCGTACAATGTTGTGGTTTTACCTGAGCCGGTCGGGCCAGTTGCTAAAATTGCCCCGTACGGCTTTGCATATTCTTTTTTCAGTTTTACCAAATCTTCATTACTAAAACCCAAATCCTCCAGACTTAGCTGGCGAGATTTTTCTGACAACAAACGCAATACCACTTTTTCTCCTTCAACCACCGGGATAATAGAAACACGGATATCCAAATTTTCCGCCTCAAACTTCATTCTGATTTTACCGTCCTGAGCGCTACGGTGTTCATCAGTTCGCAACTGGGACATGATTTTAATCCTGGTCACCACTAATTCATGAAAACTTTTTGGCAAATCAATAATGTCGTGCAAAATCCCATCGATGCGAAAACGTACCAGCGTTTTTTCTTCCATCGGTTCAATATGGATATCTGACGCCTTATTCTCATAGGCATATTGCAAGATAGTGTCCACAATTTTAATAATTGGTACATCTTCCGCCTTAGCACCGCCGGTGGCCTGTGAAATATTTTCTTGAATAATATCAGCAAATTCTTTCTTAAGTCCTTTTTGATATTTCGGCAAAGTGTTTTCAATATTTTGCCAAGTAGTGTAATAAGGAATCACTCGCTGGCCGGTTTTTTTCTCCACTAAATTGATCGCTCGCAAATCACTGGGGTTAACCATAGCCAACTTGATAGTATCTCGGTCGCGCTCAAAGGCAATGACTTTTTGATTTTTAGCCATGACGCGCGGAATCAAATTTAATACTTCCGGGTCAATTGGCTGACGATCCAAGTCAACAAAGTCAAACCCCAATTGTCCGGCTACCACCTGGCCCAGATGATCATCGGAAATCAAGTCGCTTGCCACCAACACTTCGCCAAGCGACTTATTGTTTTGCTCCGCAAAGCGATATGCCGCGTCTAGCCGCTCTTTTGGAATTAAATCCAATTCTTCAACCAGCAATTTTAAACGCTCGTTGGTTACTTTCATTATTTCTTTGGTAAAAGTTTGTTTAATTTATCAACCACGTCATCAAGACTTAAATCACTTTTTACAATGTAATCCAACACCCCCAATTTACGACCCTGCTGCATATCTTCGGGTTGGCCCAAGTTGGACAAAATTACCACCGGGATTTTGTTGGTTATCTCCTGATTTTTTAATGATTCTAACACCTCAAAACCGTCTATATCCGGCAACATAATATCCAATAAGATTAAGTCAGGATTTTCTGAAGCTGCCTTAGTTAACCCTTCTTTGCCGCTACTGGCAATTGAAATTTGATAGTTGCTTGCTTCAAGCATTTTGGAGAGCATTTTCCCCAAAAATTTATCATCTTCAACGATAAGAACTTTTTTTCCGGTAGCCATGAATACAAAATAATTATTAATAACTATATTATACCACATTTCTTAGTCCATTACTATCAGATATTGACAAAAAAAGCTATTTATGATATAAAACAATGATACCGTCTGAAACAGGAGTAAGGCGGTATTATTGCGGAATTGGTCCGCAAAGGTCCACAACTCACAATAAAGAAGGAGAGCAGGACACATGTTTGGAAAACGCGGTTTTTTCGGATTCGGACGTCAGGACGATAATTCGGGTGCCGGCAACAACGTTGAACCTTGCGCCATATGCGGCGTGGTCCACGAAAACCCGGTGACGGCGAATGAGATGAAAGGCATGGGCATGCTTCCGGGCCTGCTGGGCGCACTGCTGAGCGGCGGGCTTGGCGGTGGCATCCCCGGAGTCGATGTCGAAACCACCACGGTGATGATCAACCCCAAAACCGGCGAAGTCAAGACCCTGACGCGCGGCTCGCGCCTGGAAGAAGTCGACCTTTCGGCGTTCGATCCGGACGTGATCCGGCAACTCGAAGAGGTGGCCAATTTCGACCGCCTCGTCGACGAGAAGTCCAGCAAGGCATCCGAGCTACGGCGCGAAGTCTCCCTGTTGGAGCGTAACCTCCGTCGCGCCGAAACCCGCCTCAAGCATTCGCTCTGGGGCCAGGTCGACGGACGCTACTATGGCGACGACCAGCTCGAGATCGGGCGTGAAGGCGAAGAAACGGTTCGCATCAGCCGCCGCGGCGACCACATCTGCATCGTGGAGGGCGAACTGGGTCAGCAACTGATGTCCCAGCAAGACGCCATCGAACAGATGAGTGGCACCATCCGCGACAAGAACCGCGAAGCCGAAACCCTGGAGCGCGAGGCCAAGCACCAACCGGAGCTGGCGAGGGTGATGCATGAAGAGGCCACAGAGGCGCTGTTCAACTACCTGCGCCAGACCGGCAACCGCGAGCTGATGCGTCAGCTCATGACCGACCGCGCGTTCCTCCACGTCGACGAAACCGGCAAGCTCGGCATCTCTGCGATGGTCGACATCAACGAGCAGACCGACGGCGTGCCCGAGGAAATCCGCGACATGATGGCCGTGATGCAGAAGCATCACCCCAGCGGTCGCGCGCTACCCCCCGCCGTGGCCAAGCTTCTCGGCCTGAATACTCCCGAACTGCCGCCGGTGTCGGATGAACTGCCGGTCGGACCCATCACCTCTCCCGACGCCATCAGCGACGAAGGCGCGGCCGCCGAAAACAACGGCAAAGACGTGGTTCCTCCCGGAACCTTCATGGCCGACGAACCCGTCCTGGTCGCGGCCAACGAACCGCCCCTGGGCGACCCCGACGGCGGCAAACTCGGCGACTAGTCTAACAGTCGCCTCCATCGTACCTTAACCCCCACGCACCAAGTCATTTCCTCTCTGGAAAAGACCTGGTGCTCTTTTTTTTGACTCAAAATTTTTACTGTGATATTTTTTAGGGTAAGGAGGATTTTGCCATGTATGACGCCAAACTCAACGCACCACGAAAACTAGCGCCGGCTACAACTGCGATCTTTGAACCAAACCGTCACCTCAACCGCTGGCCCCAAGGCCAAACGACCACAACCGACAGAATTCTACGGGTTTTTGCCATCATTGCGAAAAAACCCCTCAACGGCTGCTGCGGTTGTGGAAACTAAAAAGCCCTGGAATTTCACAGAGCTTTTTTTATTTAAAAAAATTATTGTTGGGGTTGAGGTAACAACGACACTCGATAAATTGCAAACAGCAACACTGCCGCGCCAACCAGCTGAGTAACACTCAGCAATCTACCCCGCAAAATAAATTCCAAAATAATCGCCGAAAGCGGGAATGCCAGTTCACAGATGGTTGAAACTGACGCTGTTACCCGCTTAAGACCATAGTAGTATAAAAACATCGCTAGTCCGCCGGAACTAAATACAATAATAAAAAACGTTAGCCACTGTTGCGGCGCAATGGCTGGCAATTTAAAAATATCTTTTGTTGCTAAAGAAATCAGTAGCATAATCACCGTTGTCAAACCAAAGCGTAAATACGTCCCGGTCCGAAAATTCACCTGTGCCAAAGCTCGCTTGCCAAATACTGTAGACGATCCCCAGGCAAACGCCGCACCAAGAGCAAACAGTGCTGCAACCAAAGTTTTATCGCCGGTATTAAAATTCGGCACCAGACCGTCAAACGTTATGAAATATGTGGCCACAATTGCCAGGCTCGCCCAACTAAAAAATTTCTTTGGCAGCTTTTCTTTTAAAACAATAGCGGCCAGCAACAAGGCAAACACCGGTTGTAACTTTTGAATTAAAACCACAACCGACAAATTGACAAAATTAACATAAAATAGCGCTTTCGTGATGCACATTGTTCCGATTACTCCACCAAAAAGCGCCACCCAGGCAAACGCTCCCCAGTCACTGCGTCGTAACTTTTTTACTTCAGCAAACTCCTTGATAAAAAACGGCAGCATAAACATAAACGCCAGCGCGTGCTCAACCAACACCACTAAAGGCACGGGTAAAGTGTATAGCGCCGGACGCAACACCACGCCGTCTAACGCCCAAAAAAATGCAGCAACAATAATAAACAGGGGTCCGTAATTAATAAATTGTTTCATAAATTTATTTATAGGCCAAAAAATTTCTTGGCCGCCGTTACATCTTTTTTAATCTGTCGCTTTAAAGCGGCAACAGTTGGATATTTTTCAATATCGCGAAATTTAAAAATAAGCTTTTTTTGAACCCGCGTGCCGTACAGATCATCACGCAAAGTCAGTAAATATGTCTCGCAAGTTTTGTTTCGCAGACTAAACGTTTTCACCGGGCCCAGGTGAGTTACTCCGGGATACACCTTACCATCAATATTAACTAAAGAAAAATAAATTCCCCATTGGTCTTTTTTCAAACCCCTGGGGACAGATACATTGATTGTTGGAAAACCGATCCTCTTGCCTCGGCGCTGTCCGGTTTTTACTTCTCCTGTAATCGTCAAAAACATTACTTAATTGTCGTAATTATTCCCAAACTGACCACAAGCATTTCAAACACTGCTGCTAACACTGACATTAAAAAGAAAGATAAAAAGGCAACTGCCAAAAACTCATTAGCGAAACCACCAACTAGACCGATCGCTGATGAAAACAAAATAATTAATGCCAAAATTGGTAGCACGGATATCAAAACTACTAATGAACCATTAACCACTTTTTTATCCTTAAAATGGCCGCTGAGTAGCTGGCCAAACCGAAACCAAACCAGGGCACTGCTGGCGGCAAAAATAAATAACGACAATAACGGCACAAATGCCACCGCTAAACCCTGCCAATCAAAAATTTTTATTAAAAGCGAAACTCCAAAAAATCCAAACAAAAAAATCAGAATCAGCGCTAAATTAAAGCCGAATAAAATCAAACCATTTTTCAATATTTCCTCAAGAGCCTTAACCTGTCTTTTCTTTTTAAAAATATTGATTGAAAACATAATTTTTTTGATTATTTCTAAATTGCTTAAAAAATTCCCAATCCGTACAACCCGAAGGTGGATTTTTGGCGTTACTCGGCCGTAGCCCTTCTTTACTAACAACGAATAAATGCCGGCCGCCAATCCAAAAATAAATAATCCCGGCAAAAACGGCAGAAACACTCCCATAATCCCAACAATCATCACTAAAAAAATCAAAATCAACAATACCGCTTCGACCATCAACGCGATAATCAAAGAAAAATGTCCCGACATTTTGTTGGCAATTTTTCTCATTTAAAAAACAAAATAAAAAAATCAAGCAAATCTATTATACCATTTTATGGCAAAAAAAGATAGATTTTATAAACAGGAGAAAATTAATCCAAAACGTAGGTTTCCGGAATCGGCTTGATAAAGTTTTGGGCCAAAGTATATGTATAAGCCCCCTGATTAGGAATCATGATAATATCACCCTCTTTAATTGCCTTGGCATAACAGTAATATCCGAACAGATCATACGGAGTGCACAATGAGCCGTACAAATGACACGACAACTCTTTGGTGTCCGGTCGGGTTAAATTAACAACCGGATAATAAAAATATTCAAATAATTCATATCCAACCATATTCACACCGCCGTCTAAAATTACTAGGTCTGAGCGTTTGACATCCATAACTTTCAAAATCAAATGCATTGATTTAGTGGAGATCGCCCGGCCGGGCTCGCAATAGTATTTTGGTTTAATAATAGGGTCTAGGTGCAACTTGATTGATTTGGCGATTGCCTGCGCATAACCGGCCAGCGGCACCGTTTCAGTCAAATAGTATTTGTCTTTAAAATCAGCCTGCCGGCCAAAATGTTCAGCGGCCGCCTTAATCACTTCCCCCTGCGACGTGGTCCAGGGAAAATACCCCTCAAGCTGGTAGGTTTCAAACCCGCCGCCAAAATCGATAAATTTTATTTGTGACCGATCTTCTTCACTAAGCAGTTTCAAATATTTAGCTATTTCTTTAATCAGGTTCTGATACGGCTCAACTCCCTTATTCCAACTCATATGACACTGAATGCCCTGCAGCTGGATTTCCGGATATTTTTTAGCTTCATTTAAAAACCGCTTTAGGTCGGTCAAAGGGATGCCAAACTTATTCCAGGTATTATGATATTTGGTGGCAATCCTAACCCCTGCTCGGATAGTCGTTTTTTCCTGGCGCAAACGCACTCCTAGCCGCCGTAATTCTGTAAAACTGTCCAGATTAATAATCAGCTTCTTTCGGTATTTAATCGCTAAATTAAGCTCACGATCAGTTTTTGCCGGACCGGTAAAAATAATTTTTTTAGCGCCATATTTGATGGCTAGCTCAAGTTCGCGGCCACTAGAAACGTCCAAGCCCAAAGCCTGTCTAACAACCTCTTTGAGTAAAAATGGATGGGGATTTGATTTAACCGCGTAAAAAATTTCTAGGCGCGGAATTTGTTTAGTGAAAACCGACTTAAACTTTTTAATATCGGCTCGAACCGACTGACGGTCAAAAAGATAAAAAGGGGTTTCGTGTTTTTTAGCCAGTTTCAAAATCGCTTGCCGCTTTTTAAGGCTGGTTTTTACCACCGGCGCCAAACTGCCGCGCTTTAATTTTAAGTGTTGATCCAAATACTTAGATACTACTTTTTTACTTACAGCATGATTTTTGGTGAGCATATATTTAGTAGGTGAAATGTTGTAATATCATCTTACCATATTTATTAAGTTGCCCATGATGATCGTATAATCGAAAATTGGAAATTACGGTACCCAGCACCACACCTTTAGCTAACACCTCTCCTGGTTGAGTATCAGAATAAAAGATAAAATATCTGCCGCCACGGCTAATTTTTGTGATATCTGGCGTCACAAACCTTATTTTCTTGCCGTCGATTACATACACACCGCCCGGATACTGCTGACGAATTAAAAATTTGTCTTGGGGGCTTTGGATATACACGGTTGCACCATAAAAATTTGATTGGCGAGGAAACGCCGCAAACGTCGATCTTGCCGCCGGCTTGCGCGAGGCCGATAACATTGCCTCAAGGTACAACCGACCCGTATTGATTTGGGAAATAGTTTCCGGGAACAACACCAACTGACAGCTTGAGGCGGCGAGTCTTGGATTAGCTTCTAAAATCTTAACGCCTAAACGAGTGGCGATAAAATCAATATTAGCATATCCGACAAAGCCGAGGCGGCGCAAACATTCCCCTAAATGATAAAATACCGAATTAATCTCTGATGTTAATTTTGAATTGATTTCTTTAGCGCCAACCCACTGAATCCCCAAAAAATCTTTTTGCTGGTAGCGGTTTTTTTTACCGTACTGCTGACGGCGCAATGCCGATAATGCTGTCAAAGACGGACTGACAAAAATAGTAATGCCATACGATTGGCCCGGCACAAACATTCGTGCTAAATATCGCCGACTCCCGATAATCCGCCCGGCTGAAATTAATTTTTTTATTTCAGCGGCAGTTGAAACAAAATACGTCCCTTCACCGCCCCGAGATGAAGGTTCCTGCAAAACAACTCTACCTTTTAGTTTCAAAGCGGTTTTGCCAGGACGGATAATTTGGCTTAGCGGCGCTGGTAAATTATTTTTGGCTAAAAAATTATCAAACCAAATTTTATCTTCCAACTGCTTGGCTAATCTGAAATCAGGGGCAATCAGCGTAATGCCGTTGTCTTGAGCCCAGCGGTAAAATGACGGCTCAATGCCATGGTGAACCAATAGATGAGTGACTCCGGCTGTTTTCAAGCGTTGTGATAAATTTGATTTTTTGGCCACGCCTGCCAAATCTAGATCCGCCATAGACAGGCGGCTATTAATCAAATCATAAAAAATAAAGTCTTTTTGAGGCAAAAATTTTTTTGCCCAAACCGCTTCCGCCTTATCGCGCGGAACTAAAAATTTAAACCTGATTTCAGGAATCCTGCTCCGGCGCTCAATTACCAGGCCGTCTATTCCGCCGGGCATCAGGCCAATTTTTATTGTTTTATGTTTCACCGCGATTACCTTTACATCGGATTACTCTTAAGATGATAGTACGGTGGCCGATTACGATATCGGCTAATTGCCATAGTGATAATTTGTTCCAAAAAATCACCATACTCCAAGCCGCTTAGATGTGCCACCGAGGAAACACAATCATTAATATTAATTGAAGGGTTAGGATTGAGTTCCAAAACATACGGGTTATCATACTCATCAACTCGAATTTCTACCCGTCCGTAATCATGGCAATCCAAAATATTATAAGTGTCAAGTGAAATCTCTGTTAGTAACGATTCAAGCCGTTTGCTGATATTTTTTGGCGGGCGTTGAATAACAACCCCGAAATCTTCAACTTTCTTCTGGCCAAACTTCATTTCATTCGTGTAGATATGCCATTGCCCCTCAGGCATATTCTTAAATATCGACCGAGACAAGGGCAACACCACCAAATCATTGTCTTCACTGCCTAAAATTGACACATCATACTCATCTCCCTCAATATATTCCTCAATCAAAGCGGGGCTGCCGACATCAACAATGATTTTTTTTAACTGTTCGCGCAACGCTTCTTTGGTTGTCACGACTGAATCGTTGCTGATACCGATTGAGTTGTCGGTATTCGCCGGCTTGACAATTAAGGGGTAGCGTAAATTTTCATCAATATCGTCATCAATAGTATACGCATAATCCCAGCGCGGGGTTGGAATTTTATGGTATGCTAAAAGCTTTTTAACTCTAATCTTATCAATACACAAACTTAATGTTGAGGGATTTGATCCGGTATATGGAATTTGCAGGATATCGAATAATGAAGCGGCATGAGGTTCAAGCAGACTTGAATTATTAATTCGTTCGCAGACATTAAAAACTAAATCAACATCGCTGGCGCTGAGTTCTTTAAATGCCTTTTCAATATCATTAAAATTGAAAAAAGTTGTTTTGTAGCCGCGCTGCACCAACGCATCTTGGATATTTCGGCCAACAGTCGCCAATTCGTTTTCAACCGCGCCGTCCGACTCATCATAAATGTTGCAGGCAATGCCAATGTGAAGCTTGCGCTTATCTTCAGGAGTAATGCGGCGGAATTTTTCGATTTTTGCAGCATGAATCAAAAGACTTGAGGTCAACGAGGCTTGAGAAAAACTGTTTTTACGCAATGTTTTTCCGATTGAAGACTCTGAAGCAAATCGCGCAACTTCAAACTGCACGCAGCGCAGTGCTTTTTTCAGATTGTCTTGAGCATCCGGCATGCTGTATCCGGAAACGGTAACCCAGCCCAAATATTCGTACCCTTCCGGCGGCACCAAAACTGCGTCTGCTACTTTTTTAAAGAAATGAACTTCCTCTAAAAATTTGTACTGTTTCAACTCGGCTTTTACTTCCAGCTTTGACAAAATGCCTGAATAATCGGACAAAAAATATGAACCGGCCATATACTTCTTTGGCATTTCCGGCCGTTCAATTTTCGGGATATACATCCCCAAGGCAATCTTGACGGCATTCTCAATCAGATCCACCCCCCAGGCACCCTTTACAAATGAATACACCTCGTCGCCACCCATGCGTAAATTGACTTCAATCGGCACTGGTCCGGTTGGCGTTGATTTCGCCTCAAAATGAATAACGCCGTTTTGAACACCAATTTTTTCCAGCACTTCTTCCGCCAGCGAAACCAAATCAGCTTTGATCTTTTCTGATAACCCCGAAGGAATTGACTGGCCAGTCTCAATAAAAAACGGCTCTTTAGTTTGGTAGTTGTCAGAAATTGAATGAAATTTAATTTTGCCGTTTTGTAGCACAATATCAATATCTACCTCATCTCCGGCGATATATTCTTCAGCTAAAATATCAAAACCGTCAGACAATGCCGACTCCACGTGAGTAGACATATTCTTACGAATGTAATCATAGGTGTGAAGCATTTCTTCTTTGTTTTCAACTTTGACGACATACGCACTGCTCGCACCAAATACCGGCTTAATCACCAATGGGAAACGCAAATCTTCAGGTAAATTATGAATATCGGCGGCCGATTTGATCAAAATATGTTTTGGCGCCGGCAAACCGGTTTCGCGGCAAAATTCTCGGAACAGGAATTTATTTCGCACCTTGCGCGCCACGGCGTAAGGAATGCCTATAAAATTAAACCTGTCGGCAATCCGGGAAGCCAACAAGACATCATCTTCCCAAAAAGTTACAACCCCATCAATTTTTACTTCAGGATGGTCGGCAATGAAAGCCTTCAAGGCGCCGGCGACTTCGGCATAACTATTTTTTTCGGTTAAAATCCAATGATCAACATACGGCTGAGCCCAGTTTTTTTCTTTATTCAAACAGACAATTTTTAAACCAAGTTTTTTTAATTTCTGCAAAATAAATCGCTTTTTGATTGAACCGGTGTTCACCAGTAAAATCGTCTTATCTTGAAGCGTGGAAATATTTTTCATACGATTAAAGCTTTTTTATCTCCTCCTGATAAATATGAATCAATTTTTCTTTAATAAATTCAGGAATAGTGGCCGTCTCATGAATAGTCAAAAATTTTTCACGCAACTCTGGCTCCCGTTTTTCTGCTTCAACCAAATATTCCTCTTTAAATAAATCAATTAGTGCTCCCCGCGCCCCCCGGCGATATGCAAACAAAAACGACAGTAACTGTTCATCACGAACTGCTGTCGGTTTTTCATACACCCGTTTAACATTTTTATTAAATAAGGGGTACAAGTCTTTATATTCTTGCTTAAAGAAATCACGATTGAAACCAATCTGCTCTGCCCGACCGCCGACGGCGACAAGATACAAAAATGCTTTGGCACACATTGGACAGCCATAGCACCATTTGTCAGGGTCAGTTTCTTTAGGCGAACACGACATCATGTACTTTAACAGTTTTGGATAACGATTCACCAAAAGTGCCATTTCAACGATGTTATAAATTGGTTCAACCAGACTTGCAATCTGAATCTTGCCGGATGTCAAACAATCAAAAAGACGATTTTCTTCTTTAGCGTATAAAATACTCTGATCAAATGACGGATAAATCTTATATGAACCGTCCGGATAGTAATCACTAAAATTAGCCTCATTGCCAAATAATAAATATTTGGCGCGATAGTAACAGGCAAACGGCGCCAACTCCAGTGCAAATGCCAGCATACCGTTGGTGTTCTCCAAATCTTCAACTTTTCGCGCGAACTTTAGATCAAAAAATATCTCATCAATATTGTCAGTCAGAAAATCAATTGAAACATTTTCCTCCGCGGTGAAATCAGCTATGATGGCATTCTTGAATTTTTCTTCTGCGCTGTTTAACTCCTCCATTTCTTTAACGTATACTAATCGGAAGCTGAGTCCTAATTCCTGAGCCAGACCATACGACAACAAGCTGTCTTTACCAAACGACAAAGCTAAAATCGCTTTGTCGTTTTCAGTAGTAACCGCAATTGTCCCGTTGGTTAAATCAGTTTGTTTAAAAATTTCTTTTTCTTCGTTATCCCGATACATGTCTAGTAGCTCAGCAATGCTAACATTACTTAAATAAGCTAAGCGCGGAATGTCTCCCACAATACCGTAGCTGACCAATTCTTTATTTATCGGTCTAGACAATCGATAAGGCAAAACTTCGTCAGTCTGCAATGAAAGCGATTTGGTCCGGCAATAAATAAAATTCTCTGCCAAAACCCGTTTAGCCTTTTGGTCCAAAGTCCGATAGATGGCCAGAGGATATTTAACCGTATACCCTCTGCCCAAAATTTCAACACGAAAACCATCTTCATCAATATGATAAGAGATGTCTGTTCCCTCAACTTCAAAACGTTGACCCTGATCAGTTGTCATGAAAACCTGTACAATCGTTGAAATAAAAAGCTTTTAGTCCTTAAATTATAAGAGTTATTAAAAAATAAAACAATAGCTTTTGGCCCAAAAATGGCCTGACTACCAAATTTAAATATAATAAAAGAGCCATCTGCTCTGGGGGTGGGATTCGAACCCACAACCAATGGATTAACAGTCCACTGCTCTACCATTGAGCTACCCCAGAGCACATGGCTCTTTCTTTAAAATAACTAGTAGTCTTTTAATTTATCAATCAAATGATGCTTTTCAATTTTTTCCAGAGCCTTAGCCTCAATCTGTCTAATGCGCTCACGAGTAACATCAAACTCCTGACCGACTTCTTCTAATGTATGAGACACTCCGTCTTTCAAGCCAAACCGCATTTCCAAGATTTTCTGCTCACGCGGCGTCAGGTTCTGGATTACCTCGTTAACATAATCGCGAAGCAGCTGTAATGCCGCCGCCCGATCCGGGGTAACGGTTCGAACATCTTCAATAAAGTCTTCCAAGGTACTATCCTCATCGTCTTCACCAACCGAAGTCTCAATGGAAATGGTGTCTTGACTTATTTTAATAATATGAAGAACTTTGTCAAGCGTTTCACCCATTTCAGCGGCAATTTCTTCCGGCAAGGGCTCGCGGCCTAAATCCTGAATCAGCTGGCGTTCAGCCTGCTTAAACTTATTAATTGTTTCAACCATATGCACCGGAATGCGGATTGTCCGCGACTGGTCGGCCAAGGCCCGGGTGATTGCCTGTCTGATCCACCATGTGGCATAAGTTGAAAATTTATAGCCGCGACGGTAGTCAAATTTCTCAACCGCCCGAAACAAACCAATATTGCCCTCTTGGATTAAATCCAATAAGGATAAACTCTTACCGGTAAACCGTTTGGCAATTGAAACAACCAACCGCAAGTTGGCTTCAATCAATCGGCGTTTAGCTTCCTTATCGCCACGTTCGGCTTTTTTGGCCAAAGTGATTTCTTCTTCCGGCTTCAATAGCGGCACTTTTCCGATTTCACGCAAATACATTTGGATTGAATCAGCAGAAATATCGGAAATATCAATCCGCTTTTTCTGCTTGTTATTCAAGCCCACCTTAGTTAAAATCTCATTTCGCTTTTCATCACTATCAAGCAGCCCAGTTTCTGATTCAATAATTGTGACGCCCAACTGATCAACTTTATACAAAAAGAATTCATACTCGTCCAAATATTCTTCAACTTCCGGAAAAGCATACAATAATTCCGTTTCCGTAATAAACGTTCTGGTTCGACCCTTATTAAGCAGCTTTTCAATAAGCTGCTCGTTTGGCCGCGACTTACTTTTACGCACACCCTTAAGGTCAACTTTCTTTTTTGAAACCTTTTCGGCCTTCTTGCCTTTTTTAGCCACCGGTTTTGCTTTGGCTGCTTTTTTGGCAGCTGGTTTTTTTATTGTCGACTTCTTTTTAGGTGACATGAAATAAAAAATTATTTTAAAATTTAGCCCAATATATTAAGTTTGGTGAGCACCTGGGTATATTCCGCCATCAAGGCTTTAACTTTCTCATCCTGTTTATCGTCTTCCGCCTGCTTAATCTGGGTGCTGATGCGCCTCAAGCTTTCTGAGTAATACGCTTTTTTGGCAAAATTAATTGATGTCATAAGTTCCCGACTAATGGCATCAGAATCAAAATCAAAAAAATCCTTCTCAATTAAGAGAACGAGTTTATCTGCTAGTTGGTCCAGTTTACTCTCTTTAAGCACTGCCTGAAAACTGGAATAATCAAATGCTTTAACATCTCCTTGAATGTTTTCAGTATAATAAATTATCAATCGTTTGTAAAGGTCTTGTAGAGTTGCTTCTTCAATAATGTCAGGACTCAGGTTATTCACCAAATATTCAAGGTTGTCAGGATACTTTAAGGCGATACCGATAATTTGTTCAACCAGCATCAATGATCGACTCCGAACCCTGGCTTTAGCTTCTTGAATGGTTCGAGTTTGCGGTTTTGGTTCACCAGGTGTCAAAGAATCGCGCAAAATGTTTTCAGCAACATTAAGCCGGCCGGCCAATTTTTGCAGCCAATGGGTTTGCTCAATTTTATTGCCAATTTTTGCAATAACCGGCAATAAAATTTTGGCTGCTTGTTTTTTATCCTCAACTTTTTCCAAACTTAAATTCGCAAAAGTCTGACTAAAATAATAATCCATGATTGATCTGGCTTCAGTCACGGCCTTAAACCAGTCTTGCGGATTGTTTTTAATACACGCATCCGGATCTTTGCCGCTGGGTAGAATAATCACCCTAACACTCATCTCTTCTGCCAAAGCCAAGTCAATACCTCTTTTAGCGGCGACCTGGCCGGCGGCATCGGCATCAAAAGCCATTGCCAAATTTTTAGTATAGCGTTTTAAAATTCTGATCTGATCAAGCGTCAGCGCTGTCCCGGAGCTAGCAATCACGTTTTTGGTTCCGGCCTGATACGCCGACAGGGCGTCCATTTGTCCCTCAACAATAATAGCCGAGTCTTTGCTTTTAATTTCATTTTTGGCTTTGTCCAGGTTAAACAAGGCTAAACTTTTGTTATACACTATTGTTTGGGGAGTATTGATATATTTTCCGCCCTTTTCATCCGCCTTAAGCGTCCGACCGGAAAAACCAATAGTACTGCCATGCAAATCGTTAATCGGAAACATCAGACGGTCGCGAAATCGATCATAAAATCCTTGTCCCCGCTCCTTTTTTACCGACAGCCCGGCCAAAAAAATATCTTGATCCGTAAACTTTTTTGATTTTAAAAATTGTATTACCGCGTCCCAGGAATCAACAGCATACCCGATTTGAAACTCGCTAACCATCTGTTCGCTCACCCCGCGGCGTTTAAGGTATTCGCGAGCCTTAACAGCTTGGGCCGATTCCAAAAGCGTTTGGTGCCAAAATCGGCTGGCTGATTGCAAAATATCCAACAGTCTATTTTTCTGGCTTTCCAGTTTCGGATCTTGTGCCACCAACGTCACACCCGCCTTCTGGGCAAGAATTCGCAGGGCTTCAATAAATTCAATGTTTTCCATCTTTTGAACAAAACTCAAAATATCGCCACCCTCATTACAACCAAAACAATGCCAAATCTGCTTATCTTTAGACACCATAAAAGACGGACTCTTTTCATTATGAAAAGGGCACAAAGCCCTCCAATTATTCGGCCCGGCTGGTTTGAGCCTGATATATTCAGAAATCAGCTCAACGATGTCAATTCTGGCCTTTATTTCTTCAATTTGTCCTGGCATAGAGCATACTCATTTTACTGAATTGACCTAATTTAAGCAAGAAATTGACTAATCAAGACTTTTTTGCTTTAATACATTAGTATCTCCTGCAGAACGGAAGGGTGACAGAGTGGTCGAATGTGACGGTCTTGAAAACCGTTGAGGCGCAAAACGTCTCCGTGGGTTCGAATCCCACCCCTTCCGTCCTGCAGAAGATCTCCAAACACCCGACTGATATCATTCTGTCGGGTTTTTTGATAAAATTAAATCAGTATTACTCTTACGACTCTATGGAAAAAAACACCTCGCCCTTTGAATACGCCACCATCAATATTAAGGAATTGCTTAGTGTCCTTAATACCAGTCAAACCAAAGGTCTTGACAGCAAAGAAGCTAAAAAAAGGTCTTCTCAGGCGGGCCCCAACCAGTTGGAAAATCATCAAACAAAATGGTGGCATATTTTAGGCAGACAGTTTAAATCTCCTTTTATCTACTTACTAATCGCCGCCGGGCTGGTGGCGTTCTCACTGGGCGGGCAGCTTGATGCCGCGTTTATTTTTATTTTTATTTTTATTAATACTGTACTTGGTTTCTACCAAGAATTTCGGTCCGATCGATCACTGAAACTACTTAAGAATTATTTAGTAGCTCACACCACTGTTATTCGTTCAGGCCACCACGAAAATATTGATGTTCGGCAACTCGTCGTCGGCGATGTCGTTGATCTAAAATCAGGTGACATTGTTCCGGCCGACTGTCGAGTTTTAAAAACGGAAGGCTTAAGTGTCAATGAATCAATCCTGACCGGTGAATCAATAACCGTCAACAAAATTCCGGAAGTCTTAGACCAAAAACCGACTGAAATTTATCAAGCAAGAAATATCATTTTTGCCGGTACTACAATTGCGTCCGGATCAGTGAAAGCCGTAGTCGTCGGTATTGGCCGTGCGACCACAATTGGCTCCATTGCCAAACTAACGGCCGAAACCGCCAAGGAAAGTGAATTTTCTAAGGGCATCGGCAAACTAAGCTCATTTATCCTGCGCTTAGTATCTTTGACGATTGTAATCGTTTTTTTGGCAAACATTATCGTCAAAGGTGACCAAGTCAACGTTGGCCAGCTTTTGGTTTTCTCCATCGCCTTAGCCGTATCCGTCATCCCTGAAGCACTGCCGGTTGTCTCCACTTTTTCGCTATCGCGCGGCGCATTATTACTGGCAAAAAAGAAGGTAGTTGTGAAACGACTGTCAGCGATTGAAGACTTGGGCGGCATTGATGTGCTGTGTACCGACAAAACCGGTACCATCACCGAAAACCGCCTAACCATCGTTGATCAACTAAAGGCTCAAAATCATAACCATCTTGTGGCCTATGGCGCGCTGAGTGCTCCTGAGCTAAAAACTAAAAAATCAGCCGACCCATTTGATACCGCCTTCAGTTTGGCGTTAACTGCTGAGGATAAAAAATTTATCAGATCCTGCAAACTAGTTGAAGAAATCCCATTTGATCCGATTAGAAGGCGAAACAGCGTCTTGGTAAAACATGAAAACAAAAATCTTTTGATCGTCCGCGGCGCTCCGGAGGAATTAATCAAACTCAGCATCAAAAAAAAATCTGGCGCATACCACGCTTGGATTAAAGATCAAGGCAAGCTCGGTCGCCGCGTTTTAGCTTTGGCCACCAAAGAGCTTGGCGAAAATCAAACCGTTGATCTCTTTGCTCAAGAACACGATCTTGATCTGGCTGGCTTTATCGCCTTTGAAGATCCAATCAAATCTACCACCAAACAGGCGGTAACCAAGGCCCGTGATTTGGGAGTTCAGGTTAAAATTATTACCGGCGACGCACCGGAAGTAGCCGGCGCCGTAGCCGTTCATATTGGGCTAATTGACGACCCGACAAAAGTTATTACCGGCGACCAGTTTAATGATTTAGATCCGGAACAACAAAAACACGCCGCCGAAACATACGCAGTCTTTGCCCGAATTTCACCGGAACAAAAACACCAGATTGTTTCATTATTGGATCAGACCCGTAGCGTCGGCTTTTTGGGCGAAGGAGTCAACGACGCTCCCGCACTCAAAGCCGCAACCGTTTCCCTGGTTGTTCAAAGCGGCTCGGATATTTCACGCGAAGCCGCCGACGTCATCCTGCTACAAAAAAGTCTGGCGGTGATTATTGATGGCATTCAGGAAGGCCGACAAGTCTTTGCCAACACTCTTAAATACATTCGGGCGACGCTTTCCTCAAACTTTGGTAATTTTTATGCGGTTGCTATCAGCTCGCTTTTTATTGATTTTCTACCGATGCTTCCTGTCCAAATCCTACTGTTAAATCTATTGTCTGATTTCCCAATGATCAGTATTGCCGCTGACACTACCGGCCCTGAGGATGTTGCCCGACCCCAGCGCTACAACATTAAAGAGTTGGCGATGACTTCAAGCCTACACGGCATTATTAGCACCGTCTTTGATTTTATTTTCTTTGCCCTATACTTTCGCATTTCCGCCGACGTACTGCAAACCAACTGGTTTGTCGCCAGCATTATCACCGAACTCGTATTCTTATTTTCAATTCGGACCAAAAAATTTGCATTAACGGCCCCGCGTCCCGCACCGTTGATTATTTGGCTTTCAAGCCTGGCGTTTATGGCGACGTTGATTATACCGTTTACCGCCATCGGACACGATGTCTTCCACTTTGTTTCACCGTCGATTAATCACCTGGCCACGATCCTTATTTTAACCGCCGTCTACTTTATGGTTAACGAAATCGTTAAACTGTTTTACCAGCGAATCTTCAACAACCAGCTTGAAAAAACCGCCTAAATTATTTATAATAATGAAGTCTTAATCACCTAAAGAGTATTTAACTATAAATATATGAAACTAAAGACAATCAAGGAAATGTTTGATTTCAAAGGACAAACGGTTGTCGTAACCGGTGGCGCCAAAGGAATCGGCTATGGTATTGTCGAACGTTTCGTTGAAGCCGGCGCGAATGTAGTCATCAGCGATATTGACGACCAAACTGGTGAAACCAAAGCAAAATCATTAGGAAAAAAAGTTGCCTACATCCATACCGACGTCAGCCAAGAATCTGACGTTCAAAATTTAATTAAAACAACCGTTGAACGGTTTGGCAGTCTTGATGTCTTTGTTAATAACGCCGGGATCTTTCCGACGATGCCGGCTCTGGACATGGATGTTGAACTGTGGGAAAAAATTCAAGCCGTTAATCTGCGCGGTGTGTTTCTTTGCAGTAAAGAAGCTGCTAAAATTATGGTCGCCAAATCAGGCGGCGTCATCGTTAATATTGCTTCTATTGACGCACTCCACCCAAGCCAGCCGGGACTTTCTGCCTACGACGCTTCAAAACACGGCGTTTGGGGTTTCACCAAAAATTTTGCCCTGGAGGTGGCGCCAAAAAATATCCGGGTTAACGCCATTGCTCCGGGAGGGATTGTCACCGAAGGCGTTGAAGCAATGACCCAAGGAGCAATCAAGGTATCTGACGCTCAAAGTGATACGATCAAACAGTTTGCCGCCAGAATTCCGATGGGCCGCATGGGTATACCAGACGACATCGCTAGTGTCACCTTATTTTTAGCCTCTGACGCCGCACGTTATATGACCGGCAGCATTGTCGTAGTTGACGGCGGTTATTTATTGACCTAATATGAGAATCTATAAGATTGCCCTATTTATTGCCGTTTTTCTGGGACTACTGATCACGAGTTTTGTTCTGCTTAAAAAAGAAGCCGACGAACCGGAAATGCGCTATGACGTTACTGTCAACGACTTTTCGTCTTGCGCCGAGGCCGGCAATATCGTGTTGGAATCATACCCCCGACAATGTAAAACAACTGACGGCCGAAGTTTCACCGAAGATATCGGCAACGCGCTTGAGAAAGAAAGTCTTATTCGGGCTTCTTCACCTCGGCCAAATGATCTTATTACTAGTCCGGTAAAAATTTCCGGCGACGCTCGCGGCACTTGGTTTTTTGAAGCCAGCTTTCCCATTGTCCTGTTGGATGGTAACGGTGATGTTGTTGTCCAGCATTTCGCCCAAGCCAAAACCGATTGGATGACTGAAAATTTTGTAGCGTTTGAGTCAGAAGTAGTGTTCACCAAACCAACCACCAAAAACGGATTGCTGATACTAAAAAAAGATAACCCGTCGGGTTTACCAGAATATGACGATGAATTAATAATCCCAATCCGTTTTGAATAGTGTAAGTAAATAAATCTGGAGAGATCGCATAGTGGTCTAGTGCGCACGCTTGGAAAGCGTGTAACCCGCAAGGGTTCGGGGGTTCGAATCCCCCTCTCTCCGCCAGGACAATTTTTTAAAAGGAGTCGGGGCAGAATTATACATATGAAAAAAACTACGCTTCATAATCAGTGGCTTGTTAAAGCGCCTGTCGAAGATGTATTCAGACTAATAACAGACTTCGAACAATTTCCAAAGCATTTCCCGAAGGTTGCCAAATCAATACAAATCAAAAAACAAGAGGGAAATTATTTAGAGATGGATGCAATCGTGGGGTCATTTGGCAAAGAATTTCCAGTAAGAATGAAAACTGAAATCCTTTCCGGCAAAGGGTTTATTTCAGACAATGATAGTTTTAAGTTTGGAACTTCTGGGCATGAAGAGTTATTGCTTTCCAAACATCCAGACGGTACCTTAATTGATTACACCTATCGTGTTTCAATTCATAAGGCATGGCTAAGAATAGTTGCGACGCCATTGATCCGCTGGTATTCAATGAAGTATTGGGAAAAAGCTGTGATAAATGAATTAAAAAAGGCACTTGAAAAGTAGCTGTCTAAATTCTAAAATTTCCAACCTATTCTGCCTTATTCCTGAAAATTCTTATCAATCACCATGAATGACAGCACTAAAACTATAACTTTTGAAGATTTTGAAAAAGTGGACATTCGCGTTGGGAAAATTATTGAAATCTCTGATTTCCCCGAAGCGCGCAAACCGGCATACAAGCTCAAAATTGATTTTGGTCCGCAAATCGGGATCAAACAATCAAGTGTACAGGCAGTGGGCGCTCATACGAAAGAAAATCTTCTCAATTCGCTAGTGTGCTGCGTGGTAAATTTTCCGCCCAAACAAGTGGGTCCGTTTCAGTCGCAGGTCCTTACTCTTGGCTTTAAAAATACCGCCGGTGACGGCTGGGTTCTGATTGAACCAAAAAGTGACACCATAACGCTGGGAAGTAAGTTAGCTTGACTTCATCAGACACCCAAACGTATTTTCGTTTTAAAAAGCCCCGCTAGCAAGCGGGGCTTTAATGATATACAACCTTATACGGTTTAAAGCATTGAATCAATAATTTGCTGGAAGGTGGCAATTGGATAAGCTCCCTTGACCAACTGATCATTAACGAAGGTTCCCGGAGTACCAGTAATACCAGCGGCTTGCGCTTCAGCGGCTTGCTGGTTAACTTTTCCGGCAAATTTACCAGTGTCTAAACAGCTGTCAAACTGAGACTGGTTTAAACCAAGCGTCTTGGCATAACCCTTAAGACTGGTCACATCCAAAGCACTTTGGTTAGCAAACATTAAATCATGCATTTCCCAAAACTTACCTTGTTCAGCAGCACATTCGGAAGCTTCAGCAGCTTTCTGGGCCTGCGGATGAATTGAATTGAGCGGGAAATGGCGGTAGACCAATCGAACGTCATCACCATATTGTTCAAGAACCTGTTCTAGCGTCGGCACGTGGCGCTGACAGAACGGACACTGAAAATCGGAGTATTCAAGCAAAGTGATCTTTGCATTCTTATTGCCCTTGATATGGTCACTGTCTGTGACCGGAGCAGTTTTTGAAACATCTCCAGAAGCCTCTGGAGTTGGGGTCGGAGTTGGGGTCGGATTAACGTTGGCGTTAACTGCAACGTTAGTATTTTTGGCCGGAGCGTTATTGCTTGGTGATCCGCCGGCCAAAAGGACGACGAAACCAATAACGCTAACAATGGCAATCCCCCAACCAAGCCCTAAAACCAAACTCTGCTTAGACGACATATCAAAAAAATCTTTTTTGTCTGGCATAATTTTTTTCTTAACTTGGTTAGTTAATTAATTATAAGTTACTTAATTGTACCAAAACCATTAAAAGCTAGTCAATTTTTGGCTTTCGCTTGTACCAATCGCACGCCTGCTCATAATTATACGCAGCTTTTAAGATTGTTGTTTCATCAAATTGCTTGCCAATCAACTGGAGTCCAACCGGCAGTTCCACCGCCCCGTCTTTAGGCTTAACAAATCCACACGGCACCGAAACAGCACAAACGCCCGCAATATTAACCGAAACCGTAAAAATATCGGCCAGGTACATTGTCAGTGGATCAGCAGTTTTTTCTCCAAGCCTAAACGCAACCGTCGGTGAAGTTGGCGTCAATAAACAGTCAACTTGCTCAAAAGCCCGGTCAAAATCCTGTTTAACCAGCGTTCTGACTTTCTGCGCCTTCAAATAATACGCATCATAATAACCGGAAGACAACGTATATGTTCCAAGCATAATTCGCCGTCTGATTTCCGCACCAAAACCCTGGGCTCTAGTTTCTAAATAATTATCAAGTAAATTTTTAGCATTGGCCGAATACCCGTAGCGAACACCGTCATACCGAGCGAGATTAGAACTTAACTCAGATGGCATAATAATATAGTACACTGCTAAACCGTACATCGCATGAGGCAAACTGACTTCCACCATTTCCGCACCTAAATCTTTTAACTTATCAATTGCTTTACGAACCGTTTTTTCCACTTCTGGATCCATACCATCAATAAAATATTCTTTCGGTACACCAATTTTAAGGCCTTTAATATCACGTTTTATTTCTGAAGCGTAATCAGGAACCGGCACATCCAAAGTGGTTGAATCATACTCATCGCGACCAGCCAGCTGACCCAACAAAATCGCTGAATCCTCGACTGTCTTGGTTAGCGGTCCGACTTGGTCAAGTGAAGAAGCCATGGCAATAACTCCATAGCGCGATACTCGTCCATATGTCGGTTTTAAACCAACTAAGTTCGTTAAAGCAGCCGGTTGCCTGATTGAACCACCAGTATCAGTACCAAGCGAATAAATACATTGATGGGAGGCTGTTGCCGCAACCGAACCGCCGGAGCTACCACCTGGTACCCGCTCCAAATCCCAAGGATTTTTCGTTTTGGCAAAATATGAAGTTTCTGTTGAAGAACCACAGGCAAATTCGTCCATGTTGACCTTGCCTAGCATCACGCCAGATTGCTCCTGAATTTTTTCAATCACGGTCGCGGAATATGGCGGGATGTAATTCTCTAAAATTTTTGAGCTACAAGTCGTTCGCACGCCCTTGGTGCAAAAAATATCTTTGGCGGCATACGGAATTCCCGTTAACGGTTTTGAAAAATCTGCCCTCTGGTCGGCCTCCTTAGCCTGCGCCAATGCCGAATCTTCAGTCAACGTCAAAAAAGCCTCAATTTTTTTATCGGTCTTTTTGATTTCGTCAAAACAAGCTTTAGTCAGCTCAACACTGCTAAATTCTTTTTTTTGCAAACCACTGCTTGCTTGAGCAATTGTTAATTCGTTAAGCTTCATCTTAAAAAACTGATTTAGTTCTGATCAAATTATCTTCAGAGTCCGGTGCCAACTGAATCATCTGCCCCCGGGCTTTTTTATCAAACTCTTTAACCTCATCAGGGCGCATCACATTTTCCAGACCGGTCACCTGGGCGGTTGGTTCAACGCCGGTTGTATCAATCTTTTGCAACTGTTCAACATACTCCAAAATCGAAGAAAGCTGAGCAGTAAACTTCTCAACCTCTTGATCATTCAAACCAAGTCTGGCTAAATGAGCGATGTGTTTTACTTCTTGGGCCGTTAAAGACATAAATAAAGCTTTTTATTACCTCTATAGTATATAGACAAATACCTGGATTGGCAAGCCTGTTTTTAGGCTCTAGATTCAAGCAAATCAAGCAATTCATCCTCGGAAATCACCCGAACTCCCAAGGCCTTAGCTTTGGCCAATTTTGAGCCTGGCGCCTCGCCAGCCACTACATAATCGGTGTGTTTAGAAACAGCCGACACCCAGTCACCGCCCGCGGCCCTGATTCGTTCTTTGACTTCGTCGCGACTCATTGAAGCGAGGGTCCCGGTGACCACAATTTTTTTACCCATCAGCTTTGTGGCGGTTACTCTCTTTTCCGGCGAAGTGATTTTTACACCCAAAGCCAACAATTCAGAAATTAATTTTTGATTTTCTTTCTCCTGAAACCATTGATAGATGCTTTGGGTCACTACCGGACCAATATCCGGCAATGCCTCAAGGTCCTGCCGCTTGGAAGACGCTATTTTTTCAATCGAACCAAAATGCTTAGCCAAATCAATTGCGGTCTCCTCGCCGACATGCTGGATACCCAACGCGTAGATGAACCGAGCTAATGGTATATTTTTTGCCCGATTAATTGCTGTAACCAGATTGTCAGCCGATTTGTCAGCAAAGCGTTCTAGACTAACCAAATCGTCTTTTTCCAGCCGAAAAATATCGGCCGGGGTTTTTAACAAACCCTCCTCCATTAACTGAGCAATAATCTTTTCCCCCAGGCCATCAATATTAAATGCCTTCTTGGACACAAAATGGACCATGCGACGCTGCTGCTGAGCAAAACATTTTGGATTGCTACAGTACCAATCAACGCTTTGAGTTTCACCTTTTTGAGAAATCTTTTTTTGCTCTACTGCAAAACCACACTCCGGACACCGCCGAGGCATCTTAAACGGTTTTTCACCGCCGGTTCTCATTTTATCCAAAACCGAAACAACTTCGGGAATAATATCGCCGGCCTTTCTGATAACCACCGTGTCACCAATTTTTACGCCCAAGCGCTTGATTTGATCTTCATTATGAAGTGTTGCCCGCTTAACCGTCGTACCGGCCAATTTAACCGGGCGCAAATGAGCTACCGGCGTCAAAGTGCCCAAGCGGCCAACCTGAACCTGAATGTCTTCAATAACCGTAGTCACTTCCTCGGCCGGAAACTTATACGCCACCGCCCAACGCGGTGCCTTGCCGACATATCCCAATTGCCGCTGTAAATCAACATCGTTAATTTTTACGACAACTCCGTCAATCCAATACGGCTCGGCCGCACGGCGGTGCTGCCATTGATCATGAAACGCCAAAACGTCTTTTAAATTTTTACAAATTTTATAATGTGGATTTACCTTAAAACCCAATTTTTTCAATGCCTCAAGTTCGTCGCGCTGGGTTGTTGGTCGTAATTCTTTGCCGCCCGACCAATCATAGACAAAACAATCAAGTTTGCGCTGAGCAACCACTTTCGGATCAAGTTGACGGATTGTTCCGGCAGCCGCATTGCGCGGGTTGGCAAACTCAGGCAGACCGTCGCGAAGGCGCTGTTTATTGATTTCCACCAATTGTTTTTCGCTCAACCAAATTTCTCCCTCAACAATCACATCAACAGGCTTAGTAAGTTTAAGCGGAATGCTTTGAATCGTTTTAATATTCTGAGTCACATCTTCGCCGATCAAACCGTCGCCCCTGGTGGCCGCAACCTTCAACAAACCTTTTTCGTATGTTAACACCACGTGCAATCCGTCAATCTTTAACTCACAAACATACTCCAACTCCAAACCGGAATTGCCAGATTTCTCTAAAATTTTTAAGCTACGTTCTTCCCAATCGCGTAACTCACTTTCTGAAAACACGTCATTAAAAGACCATTGTCGAACTTGATGTTCCACTTTAGTAAATTTGTCCAGCGGCTTGCCGCCGATTCGAGATAACGGTGAATCATCACGCTTGAGTTCCGGAAACTGTTTTTCCAATCCTGCCAATTCCCGCTGTAATGAATCATAAATTGCATCAGTAACTGTCGGATCATCCAAAACGTGATAGCGGTAACGCAAATCATCAATCTGCTCAACCAGCTTATCAATTCTTTTTTTTGCCGTTTGTTTATCCATACTTATTTCACAATTTCTTCTTCTGAGAAAATCACAAAGTCGTACAGTCCGGAAAGCGGCGGCCTAATCGGCGTACGCACTTTAAGCTCTTGGTGCGAACTGCCAAAATCAGCCTGAGAGTTGATAATCAACCGGCTTGGAATATCAAGCCGATTACTAATCGGATCAACATCAGTTGCCTTATTAAAAATTGACAAGTTAAACTGCCCGGCCGCGGCATCCGGCAAAATTGAATTACTTACCCTTAGAATATATGAACAATTCGGATTAATCGACGGGTCGCCGCTATAAACATTCACTAAATAGGTTGAAGATCCGCTACTGTTGATAATAATATCTCCGCGAGTAATCGCCGGCTCAGGCGGCGTAAATACGTTTGGATTGCAGTCCAGCGTCCCGCCGACTAGCCAGGTGACATTGCTTAATTCAGCTGCCAGCGTACTGCCTGGCGTGCCGGTTATTTCAAAAGATTCCATTCCGACTTCAAAACCAGCCACCTGATATGGATTGAATAAATCAATTTGGAATGATTCGCCAATATTCAAAAAAATTGAGACTTGCTTTTCATTAGTTACTGCAATATCCCACTGCCCGGGCAAGCCGGATAAGTTGCCCTCGTTTAAACTAATACATGGCACCGAATTACTGGGCGTAGTCAACGAACAGTACCCGGTAATCTGGCAAGTGGAGCCGGACTGAATTTTTGAGCAGTCTTCGGGTTTGACCGCTTCCTTGCGTCTTGTTTCATATAGCGCGCGTTCGGCACCACTTTCGGCCAAATAATATGATTGAATCGACTGATCAATCAGTCGGGATTGCCGAATTTCACTAATAATCAAATTACTAAAAACAACCGCCGTCGCTAATACCGAGGCGATAATTAAGATAGCCAGAATTAATACCATGCCCGATTGTTTTTTTTCTGTTCTTGCCATAGCTTAACGCTTATACACACGGCTTGATGTCGTGGTTTGAAGGAAAATTCTTTTTTGATCTTCAGGTTTGCCGCCAACTGATTCAAACCCCAAAACCATTGTTACCCTCGGCTGGACATCAAACGGCAAACAAAGACCGAGGTTGTCGTCGGCGCCTCCCAATGCGGCGTCATCGCAGCTTTGTGTCCCGCATGAAGACAACACATCAGCGTCCGGGTTACAAATGCAAAATCCCGTCAGACCGGAATTATCATTGACCGTACAACTGATTGTATTGTTCAAACAGCCATTCGCCGCCGGTTTTAATGAGTCGTTGCACCTTTCCTCGGCAAACGGATTTGTCACCGGATCAATATAAAAACGCAGGCTGACAATTTTTACTTCATTAACATCAGTCATTGCCGACTCCTGGCCATTTGCTAATAATTTCACTTCGCCGCCGGATAAATAAAAAATATAATTATTGCCGTCCTGATCAATCAACGACAATTCTTGTTCAAAACCGGCAATCCCGGTTTCACCATCGCCGTCATATACATAACTATAATCAATTTCCGATGTCCGGATTTTACGGACAATCGTCTCGGCAACATACCGCAAATTTGCCAGGGTCTGCTGGCGAAGTGAAGACTGGCGCTGAGAATTAAGCGCCAATAAAAAAACATTTACAATCACCACCATTAGTATCGAAAAAATACCAAGAACAACTAGCATCTCAATCAGGGTGAACCCTTGGTTTTTTTGTTTATTTCCACTCATACATCAAAGCTTCAACGGCGACTTGGCGGTTTCGACCGCTTTCCTGCCAGGTCACGACTGACCGCGCCTTAAGGCCAATTTTCTGTTCGCCGCTGTCACAACTGGTTTTAATTAAATCTTCGCCATCACTATTTTGACAAATTGATTGTAAACCAATTCTTCGAGAAAATAAGGAAGGTTGACCAAGCGCCGGATCGTGGCTGTAAACACCGCTTGTTGAGAGGTACAGCCGATCTTTACCTGGCACAATATTAAAATCTAGCTCCCAGCTGTTATTAGCCTCACTAAAAACGACCAGCGCTTCCGAACCGCCAACAAGACCAGCATCCCAATTAGTGCCGGAAAGCCAATTAGAATCTCTGATATTTCTAATAACTTCAAGACCTTCACGCGCCAAATTATTACCAACAACTTGCAGTTCGCTTTGGCGCTGGCCAATCACATTTGAGGTCGTCAGAGCTAATACCGCCGAAACAACCATAACCATAATTCCAATAGCAAAAACAGCTTCTAATAATCCCTGGCCTCTTTGCTGTTTAATCCCGACGGTCATATAAATTTCCGGTTACGCCCCCGCTCAACAATGAAACCATAAAAAATGCCTGCTGATTAGTACGGGAACTTTTTATTACCCCTCCAATATGCTTAAAATCGCTGCCGGCGTCATAATTGGCGACTGCGCCGCCAGTCTCGTCAAAAATTACTTCCAAATAATTGCCCGCGTCTTCCCAGCCGCTTTGACACGGTAATGTCGTAATCTCGTCAGTAACCGCACCACATAAATCAATGAGGGTAATATCTTTAAAATTAAGCGTTTGTGCTGGAATCAATTCACCATCCGAAAAACCGTTTGCTGACTGATCTAAAGCTGCATACATCTGCGCCGTACTAGGCGAATTCAAATTCAAATAAACACCATATCCACCGTCAGGAAAAGACTGATTAGCTAATAGCTGACCCCCCAAACTGTAGTTACGAGCGACTTTAAAAAGATTAACTAGCCGCTTGTTTGAAACGTCAATCTCGCCGCTGAATTGCGCTGTCCGAAAATTAGCCAGCACATAGCTAAACATAATAATGATGATAACAGCCGCCACCATCAGATCAATAAGCGTAAATCCGCGCGAAGTAGTCTGTTTCATCGATAGAATAAATTAAAATACCAATTAATTAATTCCCGGCCGTACAGCATGGTAATAAAGGTTGCTAATGTTAAAAACGGACCAAATGGAACTTCCGAAGACATTTTCTTTTTTTTCAACATCATTAAAAAGACGCCAACTGTCGCGCCAGTCAAATAAGCAATAAACAAGGCAACAAGTACAAATTTCCAGCCAAGCATTAATCCCATTACTGCACCGAGCCTGATATCTCCATCACCAACCCATCGTCCGCCTGAAATAAAATACTGGGCTGCAAAAAAACCGGCACCTATTGCGGACCCCAATAGCAAATCCGCAAGCCCGGCCCCAAGATAGATATTCCCCAAAAATGCCACAATCATCGCCGGAACGCTCACCCGGTCCAAAATCAAATAATGCTTCAGGTCATAAACAAATAAAACCATCAAAAAAGAGGAGAAAACTGAATAAATAAAAAATTTAGCACCCAAACCAAACACTGTATAAATCCAAACAAACATCAAAGCAGTGGCTAATTCAACCATGGGGTACTGCCAAGAAATTGATTGATGACAATTTCGGCACCGTCCGCGCAAAATGATAAAACTAATAACCGGGATGTTGTCATACCAATTTATCTGATATTTGCATTTTGGGCACTCTGACCGTCCGGACCAAAAAGATTTTTTTTTGCCAAGCCGAGCAATAACAACGTTCAAAAAACTACCGATAATCAAACCAAAAATAAATAATATAGACTCAAACATACTCATATTTTACCCTAAAAACCACCTTTCAAGCAAATAAGAAACAATTAGGGCCTTGCTATCTAGCAAGGCCCTAATTTAGGAAAGTCAAACCATTGTCAGGCTATTTACTGAATACCATCGGGAGTAGCCGTGTGAGCGGTTCCGGTCAAACCACCGGTTTGCCCCTCAAGCGTGAAAGTAATATTGTATGACGGACAGGGTTCGGAAGTACAGTTTCCGCCGCCACCGGCCGCTACTGATTCATACGTGTATGCCGCACCGCCCGGCGTTGGGTTTGAAGGAACCAAACCCATATAAATCGGGTCAGCACAAGTAGTATCAAAGCCACCGGAACCAAGACAGGTAACATCCGTACCTAAAGTGTAACCGTCACCGTCATCAACCGGGTAACTGCTGCTATCATTGAAATAAAGCTCCAGCGCTGTCTGAACTTGTTTAATGTCGGCAACGCGCTTCGCGTCTCTGGCCTTTTCTCGGGCCGAATTTAAAGCTACTACCGCCAATGTTGACAGTAAACCAATAATGGCAATAACCACCAACAATTCAATAAGAGTAAAACCTCGTTTTTTCATCTTTTCACCTCCTTTCATGGAAAAGAAATTATCAATTATATTAACTTACTAACAGTATACCACAAAAGCGACTTTTGGTAACTAATTACCAGACCATTCCTTGCGATATTGGATAAACCGGTGATATTCATGATTAAACGGCGCCGTGTCAAAATCAATCGCTTTTACCAAATAATCTTGTGATTTAACACGATCACCTTCCACTAAATAAATGGCCGCCAAGTTATAAAAATAGTGGCCAATTAATCCGTCATCAGCCGGGTTCTGATGAATCAAATCTTTAACCTCTAAAAGATTTCGCATTGTCCCAAAATAGTACTGTTGATTAGCTCGCCGTGCCTCTGCCAGCGACGGATAAGCACGATAGGCATAGCCGTTTGGCAGCGAAAACTTTTTTTCGTTATTATTTTCACTTGTTAATGGATAGTTGGCATATAGCGGCCGGTCTTTAACGCTGTCAACCATGGTGAAAAACGTGCGGCGGCGATCTTCAAAACTCAACTTATAGTGTTCATCAGGAATTTTAACGTTAACGGTTTTATAAAAGAAATTTTGCTCTGAAATAATATCAACATCGGGCCGGAAATTTTCAACCATCTTAAAGTAAATCAGCGCAAAAATTTCCGTATCGGTCTGTAGGCTTCCGTCGTAGGCAAAATAATAAATGCTGTTTGGTTCCAGGCTGGACAACAGACCCTTGGTATAATCATACGTCAACCAATAATCGCTTAAATCATTTTGTCCAAAATTCATTGCCACAAAGCTGACCGGCAGGCTTAATAAGATAATCAATAAAGTAGCTTGGACTACCGCCTTAAGCTTGGCGTTGTTCTTAATAGTATTTAGTAGAAATTGATATAGATAATCAATAATAATGGCTAGCCACCAGACTAAAACAAAATAAGCCGGCAAATAGTACACTCGGTACGTGTGGTCTATTCCTAATGCAAAACCGTATTTTCTTAAATAAATCAGACCAAAGCTGTTAAGTAAAAAAATGCCGACCGTTAGAGCTGCCAACGGCATATTTTTCTTCCAAAAGTACACTACGCCGCCGGCCGCTAGAATAATTGTTGGCCAAAAAAACTGCCGGTAAATATCATACAAAAATGACAACACAATGCCCGTCTTGGAATAGGAGCTACTGAAAGGATTAAGATCGCCATATTTAGCCCTGGTAATGTGTGCAACAACATCTTGCCAGGTAGTAATCGGTCCCCAATTATAAACCGCTTGTTGCCACGCTCGGATCGGAATATATAAATACACCGACAATCCAAGACAAAACAACCCAAACATTTTAACAATTAACCGCCAGTTAAAAATGATTTTTTTATTAACTAACAAAATAAACAAAGTAAACGCCGGGGCTAAAACAATTGACATCGTATGATTAGTCAAGCAAAGACCATATAGTAGCGAAAACCAATACAAGTATTTATCTTTTTGGTCTTGTTGCCATATCATTAGTAGGTAAATCAGTAAAGCGACAAAAAAAGTGTTTAATGTATACACTTCCGCCGTCACGCTTTGCGACCAAAAAATCAGGCTAAACGGCAACAACAAACTGACTAAAAAAGAAATAACATATCGGCTGATTGTTTTTTGAATTATCAAATACAGCATAACAGCTGTCAGCGCGCCGAAAACTGCTGACATTAAATTAATCCTCCAACCCAATGTGCCGAAAGGAATAAACGAAAAAATTTTACCAATCAACAGATACAGCGGAAACCCAGGCGGGTGAGGAATTCCCAATACATGAATGGCGGTCACAAACTCCGGACCGTCTTCGTTTGTAATGGTCGGAGCCAGCGTAAGTAAATACACCGCCATCACAGCGGTAAAAACCAGACTGGCACCAATAAAATTTTTGCGTAATAAAGTCTTCATTAATCCGCCTGAAAAATAATAAAATGCCACATATTAAAAATTATTTTTTTGCTGGTCACTTGTTTGAAGCCGGCGTCAAGAAAAATACCAAAACCCTCTTTCTTAAAGTCGTGAACATGCACATCTTCCCAGACCTGTCCTTTCCACTTAAGCCAAAACCACCAGACAATTTTAAACAGCCAATTCTCATTAGGAATAGCAATAATAAAATAGCCACCTGGCTTTAATAATCTTTTTACCTCTGCTAAAACCGCTTTAGTATCAGGCAGGTGTTCCATGACGTCAAAACAAGTAGCCGCAATAAAATAGTCGTCCGAAAAAAGTTTATCGGCCGGAAAATCAGCACGAACGAATTGAATATGAGGAAAGCGGGATTTGGCATACTCAATAGCTGATCCTGAAATGTCTACGCCGATTACCGGGCAACCACTCGCCGCTTGCACCACGTTAGTTAAATCTCCGCTATGACACCCTAAATCTAAAATAGTGCCTGTTAGTCGAAGCTTTTTAATTTCTTTGGTGATAATTTTAAAGCGTCGATGATGCCAGTACCGTTGCAAAAGATTTTTTTTAATCCCACGCTCGTAATAATCAACCGGAACGGCATTATGGATCCGGTCTAAGTCTTCTTTAGTGACCATAGTTTATATCTTGCTTTATTAACTTTTGAATAATCAAAAACGAAAAATACAACCAAAAGCAATAGCGTCAATGCGGTGATATTCCTTCCCATTATAAACGATTTTGGCTGATATTGAAATTTAACCTGGTGCTGTCCTGACGGAATAACTACCCCACTAAATGCGTTATTGGTTCGAATAATCTCCTGCGGCCGGCCGTCAATTGTCGCCTGCCAACCCGGATAAAAAGTTTTACTAACCACCAATAATTTCGGGGAGTTAACAACGACATCAAAAATCATTTCTTGATTTTGATAATCAATAACCGTGGCGTGATCCGACTCACTAAATCCAGAGTCAACTGCTATCTCAGTTTCTACCAGCGCCCGATCCTGGAATGAAAAATCTGTTCCAAACATCATGCTTAACGCCGACTCTTCGTCCGCAACCGTCTGAACGGTGCCAATCAAAAATGCGCGCGGAAGGAAAAACTTATTTTCATATATTTTTAACGGCGGCAAAAAATGCTGTCTGATTTCTTCTGCCAAGACCAGGTTATCTGACTTGATTTCATAAAAACTTAAAATGTACTTCACGTTCTGCATTCCCAAAACTTTCAGGGTTTGGTCCGGCAAACTGATCCATCCGTCCCGATGAACAAAAAAACTCTGATCAATCCCGGAAAATATGTGGGCCAGCCGGGCGTCAAGCTGTCCGCCCTCATTCCATCCCCGATCATTATAAAGCTCAACATTAAAAAGCATGCTCAAATTTGGCTGAAGTAATTCCCGTTCTTCCAAAAATAGCGCCATATTATTTTGCCAACCTTCGGAAAATTCGTAGGATTTCATCCAAGATAACTGATAAAAAAAGCTCGCCGTTCTGGCAAGCTCATTTTTTTGATGAAGAAATTCAGCGCTTTTTGGCATAGTAAAATACTCTGAGGGAAGAAAACCAACGTACTTTGACGCCATGAAAAATAAATCTGTTACTAATATAAGAATGACTATCATTGGCAAACCGATCCTCAAAAATTTTGACTTACTGTATTTTTTCGTTGCCGTTAGAAATCTTTTAAACTTGTCATATATCACGTCAAAGCCGATGGCGGCAAAAATTGATAAACAAAAAGTTAATACCAATAAAAACCTTTGAGAAAATCGAAACATTTTCATCCCCGGAACTATCTGCCAAGTCCAAAAATGCACCGGACTGAATTTACCCAAAATCAAAAGGAATGAAGCAATCGCAAGCAGCACTAGCACATAGTCAAGGGTACGTTTCCTAAATCCCTGATATAAATAATAAACCGCTAATAACAAGGAGATAATGCCAAAATAAAGACTACTTTCCCAAAAGCTGATGCCGGATCGGCTGTCAAAATTTCCGGTTGCCGGATTGCCGAAAAGGTAGGGTGAAAAAATAGTCAGCAACTGCGACGGTCTGAAGTTTAAAGCTACAGCAGTGTCATAATTAATCCACTCATTTCTAGTTGAGATCCGCGAAAGCTCATACGTCGGCAAAAATTGAATTGCACAAAGGCCAAAAGTTAAAATACCTACTAATAGCCATGAACCAAAAATCATTTTTATAGATCCTACGATGCCTTTTCTGCCGGGAATTGAGATATACCGCAAGACAAAATAAACAAAGCTTGCCACGATCGTGATATAGCTGATTTGAGGATGACCGGCAAAAAATTGAATTGCAAAAACCAGGCTTAATAAAACCAAGTATTTCTTGTTATACTGCTGCAAAATTTTTTCAATCACGTACCATGCCAACGGCAGCCAAATTGCCGCATTAATCAGATTCAAATGTTTAATTCTAAAAACAAAAAAACCGCTATAGCTAAAAGCGATTGCAGCTAACAGAGCAGCTGAACTGCTCAAACGAATCACCCTGGCATATAAGTAAGTAAATACTGACCCCAAAAAAAAGTTCGCAACAAAACTACACAGTACCGCCAATCCTAATGGTAAAAAAATAAAAAATAAAATATTTACAGGGTAAAATACGCCGCTTTGACCTTCCGCCAGGATCGGCCAACCGTTTCCTAATAGATTTGTCCAAAGCGGAAACTCGCCCCGACGAAATGAGTCGGCAACCGCGTCACGAAATGGAATATTAAGCTCCGTCAAATCACTGCCCGAATAATCTCCGGCATACGGAATGGTGCCCGTCAACAATTGGGGTAAAAATAAAAAAGCTGCCAATGCCAGCAACACCAGTAACGGCCAAATTTTCTTCCAAACCAATAGCATTAGTTAATTATATCATCTTTTATTTAGCAAATAAACAAAATAAATCCCCCGCAAAACGCGGGGGATTGGAAGCTTCCTGCATTTTAAAATTACTGAATTCCGTCTGGGCTAGCAGTATGAGCGGTTCCGGACAAACCACCAGTCTGACCCTCTAAAGTAAAGGTAAGGCTGTAGGTGCTATTTGTCGAAGCAGTGTAGACGTAATCTGCGCCTCCCGGGCCAGGGTTAGTAGGCACTAAGCCCATGTAAGTTGTTCCACTCGGACAAGCTGCTGCTGAACCGACGAAACCACAGCTAGTACCGTTAGCACAAGCTGAACCATCTCCGCGATAACATAGTACGTCTGATGAAGCAGTTAAACCCAAAGTTGCGGTCTGCACCGGATAACCACCGGCATCGTTGAAGTAAAGCTCCAACGCAGTCTGCACTTGTTTGATATCGGCAACACGTTTAGCGTCTCGGGCTTTCTCACGAGCTGAGTTCAATGCCACGACCGCTAAAGTTGATAGTAAACCAATAATGGCAATAACCACCAACAATTCAATTAATGTAAAACCTCGTTTTCTCATTTCGTCACCCCCTTTCCTTGGTCTCGTTCAAACAAATTTTGAACGAATTTTTGTTTATTTTTTAGTTATCAACAACCAAATATATTATACCAAAAAAATGAAAACTCAACAACTAATACCCGTGAATCTCTTGCGGTCCACCATCTTCAAGATAGTAAGTTATGGTAAACTCTTGTCCGTCGCTGTTATAACCATACACATGTTCATTCAAATTAAGCGGATCAATTGGCACGGTTGCCATATATAACTTACCCGTTTCAGTACCATTCAACGCTGGCGTTAACGCCGTAACCCAGTTAGCCTGAGCATTTTCCGGCAAAAGGTCAGCTAAAGGAAACCTTAAATTATCATCAAAGTATAAATAAAGTGCTAACTGGACCTGAGACGTGTCAGCCTTGCGTTTAGCGTCTCGAGCCCGAGTTCGAGCGATATTCACCGAGACCGTTGAGAGGCTAGATAAAATTCCGATAATACTGATAACGACCAACAACTCCACCAAAGTAAAGCCCCGTTTTTTTGATGTTGTTTTAAACATAGTGCACCTTTCGATTATTTATAAACTGGAAGCTAAATTATAAATTGGCAAAATAATAGCTGAAACCAACGCACCGACCGCTAGGCCCATCAACAACATAATCAACGGCTCAAGTAACGTGACTAGATTGTTGACCATATTGTCTACTTCCCGACTGTAGAAATTAGCAATCTTGTCCAAAATTTCATCGATTCGGCCGGTTTTTTCTCCCAGACTTAACATCTGCGACACCATCGGCGGTACTTCCCGAGTTCTCAAAAATACCGTAGCAATTGGATTACCATCTTCAACCTCTTCGGCTGTTTCACGAATTAAGTTGCGATAGACTGAATTGCCGACGACATCAGAAACAATCTGAAGACTTTTTGTCAGCGCAACGCCGCCGGTTGTTAAAGTGTACAAACTTCGTGCAAACCGCACTAGAATAATTTTTTGAAACAGTTTGCCAAATATCGGCAATTTCAGAATCATTCTGTCCCATAGCAACTTCCCCTGATCGGTCCGGATCATTGCCTTGACGCCGGCAAATAAACCGATGATCGCTGCAAGAATTGCCCACCAAAAACTGGTAAAAAAGTTACTGGTAAAAATCAAAATCTTAGTGGTTAAAGGAAGCTCAACTCCGGTTTCTGTTAAAATAGAAGTTAATTGCGGAATGACAAAAATCATCATCAATGTTCCGACAATCAATAAACCACCCACAATAAAAACCGGGTAAATCATCGCTCCTCTGATTTTAGAGGACAAGTCGTAATCTTTTTCCTGCTGGTCAGCGAGGTAATTTAATACTTCATCAAGCTTACCAGACGTCTCGCCCGAACGGATAATATTAATAAAAAAATCATTAAAAATTTGCGGATGTCGCGATAACGCCGCCGACAGCTTAGCGCCGCCCTCAACATCATCGGCAACTTCTGAAACAACTGTTTTTAACACTGGACTTTCAGTCTGGCTGGTTAAAATACGTAATCCCTGAACCAGCGGGATTGTCGCTGAAACAATCACCGAAAGTTGTCGGGAAAAAATCACTAAATCCTTAATTTTTACCCGATTTAAAATTTTTAAAGACCGCTCCTGTAGGCCCATTTTTTCCACCTCAAGCGATAAAATGGTTAAATCACGATCAACTAAAATTTCAGCCGCAACATCCTGGGACGCGGCCTGAATCATTCCTTCAATAACTTCATTATTTTCGTCAGTAGCTTTATAGCGAAAATAGGGCATAATAACAAATTAAGCTTTAGCCATTGCCCGGAAACTTTCCGGATCAATCGCGTATTCAATCGCTTTATCAATTAATACCTGCCCCGACCGCACTAACTCTGCTAGAGACTGGTCAAGACTCGACATACCTTCAGCCCGTGAACTTTGTAAAATAGTATCAAGCTGTTTAATCCGACCCTGAGAGATTAATGACCGGACTGCCTCGGTAGCAATCAACACCTCTGTTGCCAACACTAATCCTCCGCCGGCTCGTGGAACTAATCGCTGGACAATCACCGCCAGCAAACTTTCAGACAATAAAAGCTGACCGCGCTGTTTTTCTTCGCCCTTAAACGCCGCAAAAATTTCTTCAATCGTTTGAACTGCTGAAGTAGTGTCCATATTCAAAAAAGCCAGTCTGCCAGAATTGGCGAATTCCAGAATCAACGGAATTACTTCTGGCTCCTGATTCGCTTCAACGGCCACTACGTCAACATCAGCCTGCTGCGCCGAACGCAGAGCACTGGTAAAGCTTAACGTGTCCTTACCGACTTCTCGCTGTTCAACAATACTTTGTTGGTTGGTAAAAATATATTCAATCGGCTTTTCAATTGTCACAATATTTTCCGCCCGGCTTTTATTGATTTCTTCAATCATTGAAGCGATAGTTGTTGTCCGTCCCGATCCATAGGGGCCGGCGACCACAATCAGGCCGGAAGTCTTATCGACCAAGCCATAGACTGACTTTGGTAAACCTAAATTAATCAATAACGGCGAACGCTCCGGAATCAGTCGCAGGTTGGCAGACAAAAACCCTTTCTGAAAAAAGAAACTGATTTTCAACCGAAATTTTTTTGCGACTTCTTTAGTAAAAACAACTGTCCGATCCTGGGCCAATTTTTCTTTTTGTTCAGCCTCAAGCCATTCCTCAGCCAATGATTTAATGAGGCTGTCGGTAATAATTGGTTCATCTCGCAGCTCCACCAACGAATCATCAATCCGAAAAGCCGGATAGCTGTTAACACTCAAATGAATCGTCGTCGCCTTTCGCTTCGCCGCCGCCGTCAAAATTTTATTGACAAAAATATTAGCTGAACTGTCCATAAAACTTATTCGCCAATTGCTTGGTTAATTTTTTTAACAACCTCTGAAGGCATAAAATGGGCTTTAATCAAATAATCGCTTGCACCCAAATCAAGCCCACGTTTTACCTCGTCTTTTTGGCTTAAATTAGTTAATAAAACAACCGGAATATTTTTAATTTCTTTATCAGATTTTATTTTTGATAAAACCTCAAACCCATCCATCTTTGGCAAAATGATATCCAAAAGAATCAAGTCAGGTTTTTTCTCCTTAGCCATTTTAAAACCTTTTTCCCCATCATTAGCCAAAAAAACTTCATAGCCTTCCAAACTTAACTTGGTAGCATAAAGTTCTGCTAAAAATTCATCATCCTCCACTAACAGAATTGTTTTACTTTTTGCCATAATATTCATTACTAATTAATTTTTAACATTGTAGCAATTATTAATTTAATTGGGAAACTCTCATTACTTCGTCCAGCGTTGTTTCAGCTTTCAGCGCTTTAATCAGGCAATCTTGAGTCAGTGTAATAAAATTCTGGCTCTTTAACATTTTGTTGATTTCAATAGTATTACCGCCGCGGTTAATGGCTTCTCGAACTTCGGGAGTAATTTCTAAAATTTCTGATACGGCAGTTCGGCCTTGATAACCAAGATTACCACAACTGGCGCAGCCAGCACCTTTATAAAACACCGGCTTGTCAATATCAATTCCTTCTAACCCTTCTAAATATTTCTTGGGAATCTGGCTTAACTCACTTTTAACTTTTTTCATCATTAGCTCGGGAACTTTTGTTTCCTGTTTGCAGTTTGGGCACAGCTTTCGCGCCAATCGTTGAGCAATAACCACGTTCATGACTGACGACAACAAAAATGGTTCAGCGCCTAAGTCGATTAATCGGGGAATTGCACCAACTGAATTGTTAGTATGCAGCGTTGAAAGCATTAAGTGTCCGGTTAAGCTCGCATGAATAACTAATTCTGTTGTTTCCTTGTCTCTAATTTCTCCCAACATCACCACATTGGGATCTTGACGCAAAATTGCCCGCAAACCAGAAGCGAAGGTATAATTGATTTCCTGATTAATCTGTGACTGGTTAACTCCATCAACATAATACTCAATCGGGTCTTCGAGCGTCACAATATTTATTCCGTCTTTGTTAATCATGGTCAAGATGGTATATAACGTCGTTGTTTTACCAGAACCAGTCGGACCAGTAAGCAGCAGCAAGCCGTTTGGTTTTTTAATCGCCTCTTTTATGGTTTCAATATGAATACTATTAAAACCAAGCTGATCTAAAGAAGGAATTTGGGCATTTGAATCCAAAATACGCAAAACAACTTTTTCGCCTTCAAATAACGGCAAAGTTGAAACACGAAAATCAATATCGCGGCCTTCAATATTCAACCGAATCCGGCCATCCTGAGGTTTTCGGGTTTCATCCAATTTTAAATTTGCCAACACTTTAATGCGCGCCACAATCGCCGAATGAATATATTTTGGTAAAACCAAAGAAGTTCGCAAGATACCGTCAATACGGTAGCGGACTTTCGTGTCTTTTGTGGTTGGCTCAATGTGAATGTCTGAAGCCCGGCCATCAATCGCGTGGCGAACAATTACTAAAACCATTTTAGAAACCGGCGCACTCTTAATAACCTCTTCCATCTCCTTCAAAGATTCCTCCGCGGTCTTTTCAACCACTTGTTGCTGTTCATTAATTCCGGCCAAAGCTTGTTTTACCTCTTCGCCCAACGCCTGATATTGCCGCAAACCTAAGCGAAAACTGGTTGGTGAAATGATGAAATATCTAATTTTTAATCCAGCCTTCTGAGCTAAAAATTCAACTGCTTCAATCGCTTTAAAATTTTGAGGGTTCACCAAACCAACTCGCAACTCCGACCCTTCTTTTTCAAAGGGTATCATTTGATAGTTTTCAGCAACCTCCTTAGGAATCAAATTCAAAACTTTTTTGTCAATCGTTTTATTTTGAAAATCGGCAACTGGCGTATTTAAAATTTTTGATTTGGTCGCCAACAGCTCTTTGTCGGTAATCAATCGTTCCTCAATAATAAGTTCTTCGGGAGTTTTTCGAACTTCCGAAGATTTTTTAAGCAAATCGTCAGCCGCCTGCCGAGTCAACAGATTACCGGCGACCAATGCTTCAACAAGTTGGGATTGATTTCTTAACATTTAAAAAATTACTGCTCAAGGATACTAAAAGGTATGGATTGAAAGGGGTTTGGCCTCCCGAGTGCGCCAATTTCCACCGGCAAATTGCCATTTTCCTCTAATCTAGTATACGGTTCCTGAGATAAAAAGCTGGTTTCAAATTTTGTATTAATAGTCGGAACAACCAATGGTGTCACTTGAATCTCGGTTATTGCACTCGGCCGCATTAAATCTTTCAAAAAATTATCGTAAACCAAATAAGCAGTTACGCCAACTAAAACAGCCATAACTGAAAGAAGAAAAATTTTCTTTGGTCCTCTGATTTTCTTTGGCAACAGCATAGGTTTTTACTCGGTATAGTAAGTGAATAAATTAACCGTGTAATCAGTTGATTCTGAATCAAAATAAACCGCATTAACATCAAACAGCCGTAGATTATTTTCCAAATCATCCAAAAAACCCTTGACCTCCCCGTACGTATTAGATTTTTGAACACCCACCAAAGTCAAACTGATATTCATTTTTTTAATGGTACTGGGGTTGATTTTCTCTTTACTTTTAGTAGCATCTTCCGCCGCCTCAGTGATCGTAATACCGGAAAGCAAAAAGTTATTTTTTTCTGCTAATGCCTCAAGCTGAACAAAAAGTCCAGCAACATCTTTTTCTCCGGGCAAAATCTTTTGCAATTTCGCTATTTGGGATTGATTAACCTGAGTGAAATTTCGGTTTAATTCTTCCAGTTGCTTAAGGTAGTCTTTCCGTTTTTCAAGCTCCTCTGCTAATGTTTTGGTGTTATAACTTCCACCAACACCAACCTGCTGGTATTTTGGTTCTAAAATAAAATAGTAACTCGTCCCAATAATGATAATAATAACGATTAGAGTTAACCATTTATGATACTTAAGCAATGCCAATTTCAATTGACTGTTTTTTTCTGTTTTTTTCTGTTCAATATTCTTTGCCATAAATTAATTACCAGGTTTCAAAAACACTCCCGGCTGAAACTCTAAATTAATGTTGAAATTAACACCAAAGTTATCTCCAGTTTCAAAATCAAATTCTGTTGACGCTGAATCAATCCTAACCGATTTAACAAAATCAGTTGCTTCCTGAAAAGCGACTAATTGTCGGGCGACTGATTCATAATCTTTACCGACTGCCGCAAGCACGAGCTTATCCTGACCAGTCATCGCAAAATTTGTGAAATACACCTCATCAACGGTATTTTTTTCTAACAGGGCAAAAAATTTGGTCCAGTAAACATGGTTATCTAACAAATCCTTAACTGTCTTCAATCGCTGCTGAAGATCAAGGGCGGCATCTTTACTGGCTTGGGCGCTGGTGATTTGTTTATCAAGATTAGAAATTTCTGTTTCAAAATCATTAATCTGTTTGGTGATATTAAATTGGTACCAGGTAATACTAAAGTAAGCCCCAACCACCAAAAGTACCACCACAAAAATTAAAATAGCGCTCATGGTTAGCTTTCTGGGCAGTTCCAGCTCCGGATGTTTTGACAGCTCTTCAGGAATCAAATTAACGTCTAAGAATCCGGCCGCAGGACCCTTAGATTTTTTATCCTTATGATGTTTTTTAAACCGGCTAGTTTTTTCTTGTTTACTTTCGGTTTTAGCCTCAGGGGTTTTATTGTCATTTATATCTTCAACTCTTGATTCGGCGGGTAGCTGTTTTTTACGGCCAAATGAAAAAACAAACCATTTCTTTTTTTCTTTTTTTTCAGCCTTGTCCTGTTGAGGCTTTTTAGACTCTATTTCCTCCACCACGGTTTCAGATGGCTTGACGGGCTTGAACGTAACTTCTTCAACCGGCCGAAACGAACTATCACGGGCAACCGACTCATCCAAACTTGATTTTTTAGCCTGACTAACGGATGATTGGGTGTTAACTTCCGGCTCATTTTCTTTCAAAGAAATTTTTGGAATAGTAAACTCCGTTCTAACAGCTCGCTTGGTTGCTTCAATATCCGAAGGGCTAATGTCCGACTCTTTAGCGGCAAAAGACATATTCGGCTTTTCTACTTTTTTAGCAAACAAGCGGCTCATTAAAGATGGCTTGGAAGCCTTTAGCGGCTGAGTAATTTTATTGCTAGTTGGCGACGACATTGAAACGCTAAAAATCTTAGGCTTTTTGCGAACCGCTTCAAGCTCTTTTTTTTCCCTTGCTCTCAAATCGTCTGGTAGTAAATTAATTTCTGGCATATATTATTCAATATCGCGCATTGCTAAACCAATGGCAACTGAAAATCGTGGGCCAATTTCATCAAGCACCGGCTTTAATTCTTCCGGATAAATTACCCGTGCCCACGGATCACCCAAAAACACTCTCAGGCCCAAGGAGCTGGACAGGTATTCGGGCAAATTAAGCAACAATGACGACCCGCCGGTCAAAACTATTTTTTCAATATTTTTTTGTCCTTGGTTTTTATACAGATTCAAACTATACCTGAGCTCATCAATAATCGGCGTTAAGGTTTGTTCAATCGTTTTAGGAACGCTTCCCTGTCCCTTACGATCCGGACTCATGCCAATATCATATTTAAACTGTTCCGCCCGGCTCAAGCTGACATTTAAACTGTTTGCAATCGCTTTGGTAATCGTCAAACCGCCAACATCAATACTGCGATTCAAAATTGGAATACTATTAACCACAACTGAAATGTTAGTTACCACCGAACCAATGTCAACCACCATCAGGGCCGATTTATCGTTTCCAACCAACGACCTGATTAAAGCAAATGATTCCGTATCAAGGCTTAATAAATTCAAACCACTGCCCTTAAAAATATCAATGTAGCGCTTCACCAAATCTTTAGGCGCCGCTGTCAAAAGTATTTTAGTGTATTTTTTCGGGGTCGTGCTTTTAATTTTCAAAAAACCCTTAGTTCGCAATTCACCAACAGAATCGAGATTATCAGAACCATTACCGTTTTGATTTTTAGCGTCAGTGACCTGATCACCGTCGAAATCTTCCAAAATTTTCCAGTCTAAAATCATTTCCTCGATTGGTAACGGAATGACCTTTTTTGCCTCCCACTTAACCGCCGTAGCCAAATCTTTTTTTGCCATCCCTGGCAGATTCAAAATTGAAGAAAAAACCGAATAGGCCGGCAACGAAGTCACCGCTTTTGTTGTCGTCACCTGAGCCTGAGAATACACCTGTTTAATCAGTTTTGAAGTTTCATTCTTCGAATCGCCGCCTTCCTTGTTCTCGGACTTGTCAATTTCCCGATCAATAAACCCATAGGTAACCAGGCGTGGACGGCCACCTTCATTTTTTAGTTCTACTATTTTGATGCTGTTCGTATCTACATCAACACCTAAATAACTTTGTGAAGAAGAAAATAATCCCATAGTTACGTTTATCTGGAAAATGTTTCTGATCGCCAAATCGGTAAACTCTGAGCAAAATCCGCCATTCCCGGAGGCGTATTCGCCAACAGTCGACCGTCATAAATAATAATTTCAGAGCCCTTAAAGGTCGCCTCTTGATCACCGAGCGGGAATTCTCGTTCAAGGAAAAACTTCCTGGCCATCATTAATCCGGAAACCGTCAAACGATTCTGACAGGCGGTTGAATTATAGCAACTGTGGATTTCACCACATCCCGGTACTGATACTCCCTCTTCCTGACTGCAGCTATTCTGACCGTCACCAATAACGATAAAGTTTCCAGCCAGCTCACTAACCCCTGGCGCAATGTATAAATCACCCCGAACGATCCACGCTACGGAAGCTAAATTGCGAAATCTTGTTAAGGCATCCGAATCGTCATAACTGCTATTGGCATTAATGGTAAGGTCACCATTAACAATAATTGTGCCGGCCGCATTAACAAAATTGGTGCTATTTAAAAACTCAACAAAATTATTAATAGTCAAATCTCCGTCACGATAATAAATCTTTCCGTCCATCGGCTGAGTAATGTCGCTTTGACTGTTAATTTTTACCACTGTACGCCCAATCTCGTTGACGCAAGTATTCCCTGAAGTCGGCACACAAATCAAGCTGTCTAAATCAAGTTTGCCTAAAATATTTGAATACCTGGTTTCTGGCGTTGGGAAGTTAATCGGACCAAAATAGGGGCTGACAACATCCTGGCCACGAGCTGATCTGAAATTGACAATACCGCCGCCGGACAAAATTCGATACGTAGCGTTGTAGCTTGGCGAACCACTGCCGGTTAAGCCTTCTTTGGCATAAATATCCCCATATTTCGTTTGTAGCCATGGCGGAACAGTAAAACCGTTAGAACCAAATTCAATCCAACCAAGTCCCCGGAGAGTGCCGGCGCCATCCAAAAATGAATTCCAGGCAAACCCACCCAAACCAAAACGCTGCTCAATAAAACAGCTATCTCCTGTTGGACAGTCGCTATCGGCCTGGCAGGCCACGGCTGTTTGTCCTTGGGAAACAACATTACTGACGTCGTAATATACCGTTACTTCTACCGAATCAACCTCTGCGCCGCTTGGAACCCAATCGTCACCCCTAATTCGATATGCAACACCAAAATTTGAATTGTTAACGTCTTGCGGGGTCAAATTAGTTCCCCAAGTATTGCCGGCCCCGCCGTAGGTTACAAAATCAAGCGCACCATTAGGCAGATTGTCGCCAACCGCCTGATTTGTTCCGGCAACCACCTGGCCATTAACTACTAAACTGACATCATAATCTTTGACAAACGTTCCCGCAGGAGCAGCATTATAGATAATTTCTAAATACGGATCCTGCCCAGTCCCCGCCTGTTCTGAAGTGTATATCCCAACGTCGGACACTCCGAAACCACCACTAGGTTGCACACCCGATATATCGTGGCCTTCGCGTAGCCCAAGCTTGGTATAACCAGTTTTATTAATCCACGAAATGCCGGTGGTGTTAAACGGCAAAGAAAAAACCGGATTGGTTCCAATATCTGTACCAAATACTCTGCTACTTCCTTCAACCGGACTATTAATGGCGCCACACAAACCAAAATCAGCAGCGCCCAAGCTACTAACCGACGACTGGGTTGATTGTACAACCGTGACAAAGCCCCATTCGTCAGGATATAAAAAGTTAACGGCTGAATTTAACACCAGCGCCGCTGAATTAATTGTCGCGTCGTCAGGCAAGGCTGAGGTGTCAAACGGGAAAAACGCCCGATACAAAAACCTATTGCTATTAAAAGGTGATTCGCCGCCGCCAGTATAGGCGTAAGCACCAGTATGATCAGACGAAGTGCCGGCAGTCGCAGTCCGAACCGTTTCCCAGGTGGTTGTATCAGTACCGGAATAAACAACGTAACCGTCACCCGCCAACGCGTTAATGTCCACCACAACGGCCAAAACTTTCTGACCAAATAAAGTTTTAACATGATCCAGAAGCGTTAGCTTGGTTTGAGCCACAAAGGCTTCAGGTGTGGTGGTGGCTGTTTCAATCTGATACCAGTCGCGGCCATTTTTCTCAAACGCCGGTGCGGTATAAAACTTAGTGATGTATTCCTCCTCTTTCTTACCATTATCAGCTTCTTGGATTCCCTTAAGAAAAGTCTGGGAATTGCTAGTTCGCTTGGTAATATCTTCCGTCAAGCCTTTGTAGACTTCCTGCGGCACCTTAACCTCTGAAACGTAATTATAGACTACAACCGAATCAGTGTCGGCTGCATCAATAATTCCGTATGCTAAAATTTTTTCCTTAGGTGATTTCAAAATCTCATTTTCGCTCAAACCTCGCTGCTGATCGTAGTGCTGCCAAAGAGTTATGCCGATTATAAGCAACAGCGCTACTATTACTAGGCTGATGATAATGATAATTTTTTTTCCAAGGCTAATCGACATAGTCAAAAATCTTTTTGATCAATAAGACGCTTTCACTTTAAATTTAACTTTAACACCGGTGATCACGGCGTTTGTCGGAATATTAAATCCGAAATTACTGGACCATAAACCATCAGATAATTGCTGAGTACTTGGCGTGGTGACAGTCTGAGCAACACTGCCGTCTTCGGTAGCGGCATTTTGCGGATTAGTCCACGCCGCCGAAGCACTTTCACTGTGACTAGTAACCGTGCCGGAAGTTTTAACTGTTGAATAGCTGTTGGTGACCACGGCATCAGGCAAATTAACAGGTGTGCTGCACGTTCCACCAAAGTCCCCCTCGGTTAGGCGCACCTGATAATCAGACGAGCTACAATTATCATCACAACCCAAAGAAATTAAGCCGTTGTCGCCCAAAGCAATGGCCTTAGCCCAGCCAACAATCGGCGGATTATCGGTACCGTTGGCGGTAGCAGTAGCTGCCCAACCGCCGGATGGAATCAATGAACCATAATCAGCCGGATTGCACCCGCCAGTGGCAAATTCACAAATACGGGACGGATCACACTGTTGACCAAAACAAACCCAACCGATGCTGTCGGCCCAGGAAAATCCGGTAACCTGATTATTGGCATCAATTTGAGTGTAATAGGTTACTGTCTGATCGGTACAAGCGGAAGTTGAAACCCCTGGCGCCAGATATTTCCAATCGCAGTTATCGCTATTCAAAGACAGCCAGCCAAAATTTTCACTCCAGGCCCAGCCCATTAACTTGGCGCCACAGCTTGCTGTACAGCGCGGCGTATCCCCAGACTCGTCGCACTTCTCAAATAACCCGTCGCTGTTTGGCGATTGTACAATACCGTCACCACACACAGCGGGTGGCGGGGTTACTGTTTGAGCCTGCACTAAAATTGCTCCGGCTAACGCCGTAACAGTCAGCAGACAAAAAGTTAACGCGACTCTTTTAATCATTGGTGTTTGTTTTGAAGTTAACACTATAAAACCTTAGATTATTTTTAATCTTGGCTTTATTTAGTGCCCTTTAACTCATCTAGCTGGACTTGCAGTTTCACAATCTGTTCTTGCTGTTCTTTGATAGCATTTAACATAGCGTAAATAATTGAATTCTGATTTAGCCCGAGATACCCCTTGTCGTCGTACGAAACCGCTTCGGGAATTATTGGCTCAACGTCCTGAGCAATCAAACCAACCTGCTGTTTAGTTGAAAGGTTATACGGGTTACCAGCCTTGAAACTAAAGACCACCGGATTTAAAGCTAACACTTCATCAAGACCATACTGGTATCGGCCGGCAATATTTTTCAACCGAGCGTCTGATTTCGGATCAGTACCTTCGCAGATACCCGAAATATTACAGGTTTCGTCAGTGGCACAAGTACCGCAAGTACCACCACAACCATTATCACCACATTCTTTGCCGGAACAATTTGGTGTACAGGCTGAAACAATACCGCCAGACCAGCTGGTTTTACATTCGCCGTTAGCAAAACAAAGTTTATCAACGTACACACCACGACCGCCCGTAAAGTACCCTGAGTATCCCGTGGAATTGGTAACTGATCCCTGGACACCAATACCGTTAGGCGTAGCCGAAAAACCAAAGACACCAACACCATAACCGCCGGTACCACCGACGTTTTGAGCCAAGGAGCCCCAGACTGAGTCTCCCACGCCAGCTACGCTATCTTGAGTATTATTAGTACCGACCACCGCTTCAGTGCTCTGCCCAGAAATCGCTGTACGTAATCGAACAGCTGCATGAGTAGCAGTGCCAATACCAACACTACCATCTTTATCAATTTCCATTCTAACCTGTGGCGGCACCGCGCCAGTCGCGCCGGTTCGCGGTTGAGTAAAGAATCTAATTTTACTGCCGCCGCTAGAAGAATTAGTATAGCGCCCAGACACAAAATCAACCACGCCATAATTGGCATCACTAGTATTCCAATAAGTGTTAACCAATAAACCGTCATATTCACCAGAATTAGGATAAGTCTTTTCACCAGCATTAGCACCGCTGTAAATATGAAGTTCGGCGTTAGGGGTAGCGGTATGGATACCGACATTGCCAACGTTCGCATTATAGATATTGTTACCCGAAGTTACCCAGGTAGGCTTATTGAACAAAATGGCGTTAATGATCATCTGAACATCTACCGCATTAACACTGCCGTCACGATTAAGATCAGACCTTGAACGGTAAATTGTGGTACAGCTGGCAACACCAAGCGTACAATTAACCACGATTGTTTGATCTGCCTCATCTACCTTACCGTCAGCATTAACATCATAACCTAAACCGCCCGGAGTTGAACTGCCACCGGCAGCACCAATACAATTGCCACTGCCGTCACAGATTGTTCCGTTTGCTTTAATGTTGCCGGCTACGTGTAATTTGTTCCCTGAGGTATTAGTTGGCACTATACCAAGACCAACATTGCCGTTCGTTGATATTAAGAAGAAATTCTGCCAACCAGCTTGGGCCGTAGTCAAGTTATCTTGGCGATAAATTCTAAACAACTTATTGTAATTTGAGCTACTTGGGTAATAATAGTTATCCATCACCCAAACGTCTGAAGTCAGCGGATTACTTGGACCATTACCTAAAGTCATGCGAGCTCCATCAAGACCACTGGCTAATATCTGCCCATCAACATGAAGATCAGACACCGGGTTAGTTACGCCAATACCGGTATTGCCATTAGGATTGATATTAAAGGCCTCAACATGAGAACCATTTGCCGCCCCGGTGTAATAGTTAATCCGAAACGCATTATCAAGCGTGACACCAGCATCATCCTTACCACTTCGGTGCCAAATGCCCCAATATTGATTACCAGTACCCCAACCGATACCGTTATCCCACAAACGAATACCGGAATAAGCGTATGGCGGACGATTGGCATAGGTAGTGCCGCTATAGGTGTCAAGCGCATTGCCGTTCACCGCATTAATAGTTAATCCGTTATTACCGCTATCCATGACCGTACCGTCATTCCAGTTTCCGCCGGAAGTGTTAATTCCGATTCGACCGTCATTTTTAATAACAAGTGGAGTTTTTCTGCCGGTATTCGCATTAGCCCCAGCTGCCGCGTCAGGTACCACGCTAAACATCCAGTCTCCCCATTCTTTCATTTCAATTGTTCCCGAAGGGCCGCGTCTGGTTTTTTTCATCGTATCAGTTGCCGCGTCATAATATTCATTCACCCGAAAACCGCCACCAAAAATAGCACCATAACTAGAACGATTGGAATTGTTAAGTTCTGCCACGGTTGATGGAAACGCAAGGCTTTCGTTATAATAGGCTTCAATTTCCGCCTGGCCGCCACCCGTTGTCGGGTTTGATCTAAAGAAAGTAGTGCCGGCCACATCAAGTCGCGCTTGAGGGTTGGTTACACCGATACCCACAAAACCAAACTTATTGTTGTCAGCGGTGTTAATCCAAATACCCTGCCCGCCCGGATAGGTTGGGTTGGCGACAACTAAAGCAAATTTCTCATTGATATCTGAAAAACGGCTGTTCGGACCAACATTACCGACAATACCCGAAGCATTTTGTCCCAATAACTCAATACGAGAAATTTTATCCGGACCTTCGTCAATTAATATCTGCGGCACGCCCGAACTTCTAAATGGCCTGGTAGCCGACATTGCTGCCGGTAGCCCTGCGCTTTGCAGCTGGGCAACAGTCAGGCCGCACTGGGTAATCCCGGCGGAAGTTAGACAAAGGTCGGTGTGAGCGTCAATCGTACCGCGGGCGCTTAGCCTGTTTAAAGCAATTTCACCGTTGGTAATAGCAAACGTATTACTGTCAGACAGGGTCGTTAATGCCTTGTCTTGAGAGAGTTTAATACCAATTGAATCAGCTCCTGTTACATTCATTCGTCCTAAATATGTCGCTGAACCAGCACCGGTACCGGGAACAAACACTCCACCCTCACCAATACAATTGCCAGTGCCGTCACAAATTGTTCCCGAAGCTGTAATATTGCCCGTAACGCTCAATGGCTGATTGGCAACAATTTGATCTCGCTTTAAGGTCAATACCGCCTGGTCATTACCGCTCGACAAATAATTCAAGTTATTTACAAACACCAACTGGTCGTTGGTATCATCACCCCACTTAACAATCAATTGATCACCATCGCCGCTTCCAGTACCGCCCTGAGCCACCGTGCCTTCAGCAAAAGACGGATATACTTCAAACCAGTCATTCAAAAAATGAAACTGCGTTTTGCCGCTGTTATAAACGCGCAAACCAAGATCGTTAGGATCGTCACCACCGTCGTTATAAATCCAACCGCGGCTGTCCTGGCTCCAAAAACTGCCACCACCAGTAACACCATCCCAAGAGCTAACACAGCTTGCCGCATCATAAGGCGGTAAACATACCTGGGGAGTTTTGATCGCACCCTGACCGATAATTACTTCATTAGAAGTGCCTTCCGCGACAATGACCTGGCTTTCAACCTTAGCCGGACCGGTAATATTAATTTGGGCATTTTGCCGCTGGCTGGAGCTGTTAAAAATAAACCCGGGAGGGTTACCTTCCGGTGGGTTACCCGGAGGCCCTTGGTATTGAGCCAAAACCACCGCACTGGTAACAAAAAAAGTGACAGCAAACACCGTCACCATTACGACCACTGAACTAAACTTTGTTGTTAGTTTAACTTGGTTTTTCATAAATTTACCCACGATTCTCGTTACAAACACCGAGAATCTATATTAATCTATGATTAAAAATTATGGTTTAGGGAAAAAATACTTTTGACCAAACCCCCTGTTTATTATATAATCTATTTAAACAAAAATAAAATTTCCGTATTTAAATTTTACCATAAAACTTAATTTTGAGCAATTAATTTAGCTTCCTAAAACAGGAGCAAGGAGAAAAGAACTTATGAACAATACATTATGGATAATTTTGGGGGTCGTAGCCGTTATTGCGGTGTGGCTTATTGGGGTTTTTAATAGCTTAATTAGGCTAAAAATTAGAACCCAGGAAGCTTTTTCAGACATTGACGTCCAATTAAAACGTCGGCACGACTTAATCCCAAATTTAATTGAAACAGTAAAGGGATATGCACAACATGAGAAAGGTTTATTTGAAAAAGTGACTCAGGCTCGGGCTGCCGCTATCAACGCCAAGGGTGCTGCCGAAAAAGGCCAGGCGGAAAACATGCTAACCGACGCACTGAAGTCCGTTTTCGCTGTTGCCGAGAATTATCCAGACCTCAAAGCTTCACAAAACTTTTTACAGCTTCAAGATGAGCTATCTGATACTGAAAACAAAATTCAAGCCGCCAGACGATTCTACAACGGCAACGCCCGAGACTTTAACATTAAGATTGAAGTATTTCCTAATAATCTCGTAGCCGGCATGTTAGGCTTCACTAAATTTGAATTCTTCCAAGCAGACGAAACTGAACGAAAAAACGTCGAAGTTAAATTCTAACTTGAAACTTAAATCTTAAAACTTGAAACCAGCCGTTCAAGTTTAACGTTTCAAGCTTCCAACAAAACTCAATGTACCAACAAATTGATAGCAATAAGAAAAAAACCTTTTTATTAATGGCGATTTTTTTCGCTGTGGTGCTTTTAGCCGGATTTGCCTTTGGTGAGTATTCCGGTAGCAGCTTTATTGGTGTTGGTGTGGCGGCCATTATTTCTTTAGTAATGGCCGGTACTAGCTACTACCACGGTGACCAAATTGCGCTGGCGACTGCTGGTGCCAAAGGACCAATTAATAAAACTGACAACCCGTACCTTTACCGGATTGTTGAAAATTTAGCCATTGCTTCGGGTTTACCCATGCCAAAAGTCTACATCATTCCCGATCAGGCGATTAATGCTTTTGCCACTGGCCGAAACCCGCAGCACGCTTCCGTCGCCGTCACCACCGGCGCCATTGAAAAACTGGAAAACGAGGAGCTTGAAGGTGTTATGGCTCATGAACTGTCCCACATCAAAAATTATGACATTCTATTGATGACGGTAGTAATTGTCTTAGTCGGGCTGCTTGCGCTCTTGTCTGACTGGTTTTTACGGATCCAACTGTTTGGATCGCGACGCGATTCAGACAACAACCATAACGGGCAACTTCAAATTATCCTAATAGTAATTGGCGTGGTACTACTAATAATTTCTCCGATTCTGGCAAAAATTATCCAGTTAGCAATTTCTCGCAAGCGTGAATTCTTAGCTGACGCTTCTGGTGCGTTAATAACCCGCTATCCGGAAGGGCTCGCTAAAGCGCTGGAAAAAATTGACGGCGAGAGCATGTCGATCAGACGGGCTAATAATGCCACCGCTCACCTATATATTGCCAGCCCCTTTGGCCGGACCAAACACATGATGTCAAAATTATTTGCCACTCATCCACCAATTGAAGAGCGCGTTACGGCATTGCGTAAAATGATTTAAACTATGTCTTCTATTTTTGAAAAATTTAGCACTCACTCAAAAAATGCCATCAAGCAGGCGTTTAGTTTTGCGTTAGCGGCCGGACACAAAGAAATCACTCCGCAGCATCTGCTCTACGGCTTAAGTCTGCAAAAAGGCAGCATTGCCTCACAGATTTTGACTAAGTCAAAACTTGATAAAACCTACATCAAAGAGCAACTAACCACCCTTAATCAAGCCAATAAAACCATTACTAATATTGATCTTGCGCCGACCACTAAACGGATTTTGGAAAAATCATTTCTGCTAGCAAGCCTCAACCGCCACAAATATATTGGCACTGAGCATTTACTGGCATCGCTTCTGGACACCAATGACCCAACTATTACGGATTTTTTCAAGCAGCAACGTATTAATTCTGACGACATCAAACAGCAGATCAGGGTAATTTTTAACAGCACCTCAAAATTTCCCGATCTTGGCGACGCCATCAACTATTTTCGCGATGAAAGTAAACCGGAAAATTATTTTCAGCCGCCAACACAGGTGGCGACGCCATCATTAACTCTGGAAGTTTTTGCCACAAATTTAACCGACCCAAAAATTCAAAAAAATATTGACCCGGTTATCGGCCGGCAGGAAGAAATAAGCCGCGTTATTCAAATTTTGTCGCGCCGAAACAAAAATAACCCACTCCTACTCGGCGACCCAGGAGTCGGCAAAACTGCCATCGTGGAAGGGCTGGCTAAAAAAATCCTTGACAATGACGTGCCTGAAGTTCTAATCGGCAAAAAAATCTACGCCCTAGACCTTAGTCTGGTTGTTGCCGGTACCAGTTTTCGAGGCGAATTTGAAAACCGCCTCAAACAAATTATCGGTGAAGTTAAAGCTAATCCGGACATTATTTTATTTATCGATGAAATCCACAATATCATCGGTGTTGGTTCAGCAACCGGTTCAATGGATGCAGCTAATATTCTCAAACCAGCCTTAGCCCGAGGTGAAATAAAGTGCATTGGTGCCACCACGCTGGACGACTATAAAAAACAGCTTGAAACTGATCCGGCGCTTGAACGACGCTTCCAACCGGTCACGGTTAATCAGCCAGACGTAGAAAAAACCATTGAAATTCTCAAGGGCGTCAAAATTAATTATGAAATTTTTCATCAGGTTGCCATTAGTAATGAAGCAATCATTGCTGCCGCGACACTTTCTGACCGCTATATCAATGATCGGTTTTTGCCCGACAAAGCAATTGATCTTATTGACGAAGCAGCCTCAGAAACCAAAATTAAGACGGTTGCCAATCCGCTAACCAAAAAAATCTGGGAAATTGAACGCAACTTACGGCAAACAGCTGAAAAAAAACAGCAGGCGGTTAAAGAAGAAAAATTCAACTTAGCCTTGAAATTCCGCGATCAGGAACAGGAGTTGATCACTGAATTAAAAACCTTACGCGAAAAACAACTTCATAGTAAAAGAAAACTGCCGGAAATCGGGCCGGAAAATATCGCTAGAATCGTCTCAAAAATTACGGGCATTCCCCTCTCTGACCTAGTGGTCAAAGAAAAGGCCAATCTCCTAAAAATTGAAAAATCATTATCAAAAAAAATTGTTGATCAAGACGAAGCTGTGTCGGCGATTGCGCAATTCATCAGGCGATCGCGCACCGGCATTGCTAACGCCAATCGCCCCATTGGCTCATTTATTTTTCTTGGACCTTCCGGCGTCGGCAAAACTGAACTGGCTAAATCTCTGGCCCAAGTAGTATTCGGCAGCGCTCAGAGTTTAATAAAAATAGACATGTCGGAATTCGCCGAGAGTTTTAACATTTCAAAATTAATCGGCGCGCCGGCCGGCTACGTCGGCTACAAAGAAACCACCAAACTAACCGACGCTGTACGCCGCCGGCCATATTCGGTGGTACTGTTTGACGAAATTGAAAAAGCTCATCCACAAGTTTTTAATCTAATGTTACAGATTCTTGAAGATGGGTACCTCACTGACGGTGCTGGTAAAAAAATTAACTTCCGCAACACGATTATCATCATGACCTCAAACCTTGGATCAGACGAATTTAACCGCCAGGGAGCTTTAGGTTTTCAAGAAACAACCCCGGCGGCGAAACAACAAATTGAAAAAAACTTTAGCGAAATCCAGCAGGGAGTGTTTAAAAAACTCAAAAATAAATTCCCGCCGGAATTCTTAAGCCGAATTGACAAAACTATCGTTTTTCAACCACTCAGTGAAAAAGCGATGACTAAAATCGCCAAACTTCATCTTGAAGAGCTTAAAGATCGTTTAAACAAACAAAGTCTTACCCTTATCATTAATCCAAAAGTAGCCACGTATATTGCTAAACATAGCTACAGTCCGGAAATCGGTGCTAGAGCAATCCGCAAAAACATCCAAGATCTTATTGAGAACCCTATTGCCACCAAAATTCTAACCCAAAAAGATGTTACTAAAAAAATCTCTATCACCGTTAAAGATAATAAAATAATTATCTAGTCACATGGCCAGCCCAGCCAGACAACTTCCTGAGGATTTATCTACCCAACCAAACAACCAGGCCACAGTGTCTGATAATATTATTAGTTTTGATAGCGCTCAGCGTGATCGCGAACTCTCGCGACAACTTAAAGCCATTCAATTAGATGCCAAAAGGGCAGCTAGTGAACTTATTGACCAAAAAATTACAGACAATTTGTCAGCTGTCAGCCAACGCTATCAAGACTATACCGGGCAAAATCCAACTGAAGCTATTCAAAGGATTGTTGCCGGGAAAAGTAACATCAAAGATGAAATATCTCAGGGTCTTAGCGGCGCGGCTGAAAAAATGGCGCCAAAGCTAGAGCAGGCAACTGTTAATGCCTTAAAACAGGCAAAACAAAAAGCGGAATCTCACGCGTCCGAATCAGATCAAAAATTTTTAGCTGAGCTAAAAACATCTGCCGGCAGACTAGAAAAATTATCTTCGCTAGAAGACGGCCATCTAAAAAATCTCCGGGCATACTATGAGGGTCTTCGCCTTGCCTATATTTTACGGTCGGATATCGCAAAAGATAATTTTGATGGCATTACCTTTATTTTCGTCTTAACCTTAAGTATCGTAAAAGACTTGGTTATTGATGTGCCAAGCGTTACCGCTGAAACGGCCACGGTAGGGATTGCTGCAATCCTAACCACTCTCCTAAAAGGAATTATCGGCTTCGCTGTATCGGGATTTCTTTTCTTCTTTTATTTTGGAAGAAGCTCCTGGACTAAAAGATGGCTAGTCCGGCGGTTTTTAGGGACTATTGTAATTGAAATCACTCCATGGCTAAGCCTTATTCCCAGCTATACTTTAATGGCTATATTCCTCAAATTAAAAATGGACAAAAAAAATAACGAACGGCAAAAAGAACTGGAACAGGTTGAAAAAAGAAACAAAAAACTTAAACGACAACTCGATAAGGCCAGCTAGACTTGTATTACTTATTTTCTGAGCCAAAATATGGTATACTGAGTGTAACGGATTTGACTAAAAGTCTTAACTTACACATTATCATGTCTTTTAACTGGAAAAGAATTATTATCCTAATAATTTTTATCCTAACTGTTATTCTGGCGGGATATCTTCTTTATTATCTCTTTTTACGCCCGGCGGTTCCAACCGGCCCAAGCGGGGGTGGTGTTGGAAATGTTAATACCGCTCCAGGCGGATTGCCGCCAACCGGCACCAACGTCAATATTCCCATTGGCGGCAACATTAATGGTTCGCTTCCCGGCACCAACGTTTCAACCTCAAGTCAGGCTATACCGCCACAAGCACCAACTACCGGCCCTACCCCAACCGAAGTCGCGAACGGCGGGCTGACCAAAAGTAATCAGCTAACTTCTGTTCCCGCTTTCCAACCGACTATGACTGCTGACGGCACTGGAGTTATCTACTATGATAAAACCACCGGCCTCTTTAATAAAATTGGCAGTGACGGCAAGACCACTGCATTAAGTGAAAAAGTATTCTTTGAAGTACAAAATATCACTTGGTCGCCAAACCGCAATAAAGTTGTTCTTGAATATCCTGATGGCTCAAATATCGTATATGACTTCCAAACCGGACGACAAGTCAGCTTGCCAAAACATTGGAAAGATTTTGACTTTTCTCCCAGCGGTCAACAATTGGTTGTAAAAAGCATGGGTGACAGCGAAGAAAACCGCTGGCTAGCAGTCACTAACACTGACGGCTCACAGGCTAAAAAAATTGAGCACCTTGGAGATAAAGATGCCTCTGTCTATCCGTCCTGGTCACCAAACAACCAGGTAATTGCCATGTATACTGAATACAAAAATTTTGACCAACAAAATTTGTACTTTCTTGGCCAAAATGATGAAAATTTCAAATCAACCATTATTGAAGGTCGTGGACTTCAAACCAAGTGGTCAACCAAGGGAGATAAATTGCTTTACAGTGTTGACTCTTCAACATCAAATAACAAACCAACACTTTGGATAGTTGACGCCCAAGGAGAAAATATTGGCAGCAACCGCCAGAATTTAAAAATCGAAACCTGGGCCGATAAATGCACGTTCGCGGACAACGCCACTATTTATTGCGCTGTACCAACTTCCTTGCCTGCTGCTGCCGGACTTTTCCCTGACCAGGCCGACACCTCTCCAACCGATATCTATAAGATTGATCTAGCAACCGGCCTTCGCTCAAAAATCGCCACTCCTTCTGGGGATGCCAACATTGACAGCTTAATGGTCAGCCAAGACGGAAATTATCTTTACTTCACCAATAAAACTGACGGCCGTCTCTACAACTTGCGGCTTCAGTAAAATCTATGGGCAAAATCACCGAAATTTACATTTGCTCAAATTGTGACAGTCAATCGCCTAAATGGCAGGGCCGCTGCCCTGAATGCGGTCAGTGGGGAACATTGGAAAAATCGCTCCAGCCTTCCCAAGCCAGTTCTCGCGCTACCCAAAACAACTTTCCCGCAGCGAAAGTTGTTTCGTTTTCCGACATCAAAACTGGCGACTACGAAAGGCTAAAAACAACCATTGACGAGTTTGACCGCGTTTTAGGCGGTGGTTTTGTTCGTGGTTCGTTAATTTTACTTGGCGGAGAACCCGGTATTGGCAAATCAACGCTGGTACTACAAATTAGCGAAAAAGTTACCCAGCCGGTGTTATATGTTTCCGGAGAAGAATCAGCACAGCAGATTAAAACTAGAATTGATCGGCTCAACATTAATTACCAAAATATCCGGTTTGTCGGCGAAACCAATATTGAGTCGATTATCGGGGCCATCAGTGAACAAAAGCCAGCGTTAGCAATTATTGATTCTATCCAAACAATCTATTCAAATGAATCACCTTCCGGCGCCGGCAGCATCAATCAAGTCCGAATTTGCACCACTAAATTACTTGAAGTGGCCAAAAAAAATAACATCACTATTATGATTATCGGCCACGTCACCAAGTTTGGGGAGGTTGCCGGTCCAAAAACTCTTGAACACTTAGTCGATACTGTCTTATACCTTGAGGGCGATCAGTACCATTCGTTTCGTATCCTGCGAACTGCTAAAAATCGCTTTGGTTCTACGTCCGAAGTCGGCATCTTTGAAATGCAAAGCCACGGGTTAGCCGAAATTAAAAACCCGTCTGCAATCTTCCTTGATGAGCAAAAACCAGCCGAAGGATCAGTTATTACTGCCACCCTTGAAGGTTCGCGAATTTTCATGCTTGAAGTCCAAGCTCTCACCAGCCTAACGGTCTTTGGATATCCTCAGCGTAAAACCAACGGCTTTGATCTAAACCGTCTGCAGCTTTTATGTGCAACACTGTCCCGACGAGCCGGCCAGAAGCTAGCTAACCAGGATATTTATCTTAATTTAGTTGGCGGCTTAAAAGTTTCCGAACCGGCGATTGATTTAGCGGTCTGTCTGGCAATTGTTTCCGCCCTAAAGAATAAATCACTTGATCATAGTATGGTCGTTTTTGGCGAAGTAGGTTTGGGCGGCGAAGTTCGGCCAGTAAACCAAGCCGCTAAAAGAATTAGCGAGGCGGAAAAATTAGGCTTTAAAAACATTATCATTCCCGAAAGTGGCGAAAAAATAAACTCTAAAATAAAAATCAGCCGAGTCAAGAACTTAGCCGATGCCATTAAACTTATGATCTAGCTTTATTCCGGATGAACGAGTGCTAGAAAATCTTTTAGTTTATACTTCAAATCAGGATAACCATCTAAACGGTTATCTTTTTTAACTATTCCTTCGGCCGCAATTTTCGCCTCTTGAATTAGCCGATAATCGGTTAACGTCGCCAGTTTAAATTCTGGAAAGCCAGACTGGGTTGTCCCATAGACTTCACCAGGGCCGCGCAGTTCAAGATCTAATTCAGCCAACTCAAAACCATCTTTAGCGCTGACCATCGCCCGTAGACGCGCTGCGGTCTTTTGGCTATTTTGTTCCGAAACCAAAAAACAATATGACTGATAGCTACTCCTGCCAACGCGGCCACGGAATTGATGTAATTGAGCCAGACCAAAACGATCTGCACCCTCAATCAACATAACACTCGCATTTGGCACATCAACCCCCACTTCCACCACTGAGGTCGCAACTAAAATTTTGCTTTTGTTAGCCAAAAAATCAGCCATAATTCGTTCTTTATCCATTGATTTGAGCTTTCCATGAAGCATTGAAATAGTTAAATCAGAAAAAACAGTACCACTAAGACGCTCATACTCTTCAGTCACTGACCGAACCCCTAATGTATCAGACGGATCAATTAATGGACAAATAATAAACGCCTGGCGACCCTGATCAATCTGCTGCCGAATAAATTCATACGCTTCGTTCCTCTTAGAGCCTTCAACCAGCTTAGTAATAATTTTTTTTCTTTCCTTAGGCATCTCTCGGATGATTGACAGGTCTAAATCACCATATAACGCTAAAGCTAGACTTCGAGGAATCGGCGTTGCCGTCATTGACAAAAGATGGGGCGTAGTTGCACTGTTGCCAGAGTTCTCCCTAAGATGTTTGCGCTGAGTTACACCAAAACGATGCTGTTCATCAATAACTGCCAGCGCCAAACTATTAAATTTCACACTCTCCTGAATTAACGCATGTGTTCCAACAATAATTTTGACTTCACCAGAGTTAATACCCGATAGCATTTTTGACTGGGAAACTTTTTCGTTATTAATTAGCTTCTGAGATCGAGTCAATAAACCGGTTTTGATGTTTGAATTGGAAAAAAGTTTGCTGATTGTCTGGTAATGTTGGCTCGCTAAAATTTCAGTCGGGCTCATTAAAACACTCTGCTTTTCATTTCTAGCCACATTCAACATTGCTAACAACGCTACTAGAGTTTTCCCCGACCCGACGTCCCCCTCTAGTAAGCGATTCATGGGTCGCGACTGTTGCAAATCAGAAATTATCTGCCACGCTGCTTTACGCTGATCATTAGTTAGACTGAAGGGAAGTTGAGAAATAAAATCTTTTGTTTCTTGTTCTTTAAACAAAACAACTTCGGCAGTTTCTTGCCTAATTTCCGAACGGTTGATCATTACCCGCAACTCAAATAAGAACAGTTCGTTGAATTTTAGCCGGCGAATTGCTTGATCAAGCAATTGCTGATTATCGGGAAAATGAATCTGTCGCAATGCCTCTGATAAACTCATTAATCGATATGATGTAATAATTTCTGGAGGCAAAAAATCAACTACCTGATCCACCGCCACGAGCGCTGATTTAATTAAAAATCGAATTTGTTTAGCAGTTAAACTATGAGTCAAAGGATAAATAGGAACAATTCTGGCAGTATGGGTGGTTGAACCATTAGTTACCTTCTCATAAACCGGGTTAGTCATTTGAAACCCGTAACGACCGAAGTCAACCTTGCCGGAGAAGTACACCTCATCTCCGATTTGTAACGTCTTTGCCAAAAATGGCTGATTAAACCAAACAATCTTTAAGGATCCGGACTCGTCAGCCACTAAACCTTCTGTCAAAATTTTTCTTTTAGCCAGACTACGACGGCTGCTTAAGAGCTGAATTTTAACCTTAATAGTTGAAAGTTCTCCGGTTTTAAGCTCACTGATTTTTGATATTTTACTTAAATCTTCCCACCGCCAAGGATAATAAAAAATGAGATCGTTGACGGTCTCAATTTCTAGTCTTTTTAAGCGATCAGCAGTCGTCTTTCCAACGCGCGTGATCTGTGATACTGGCGTGGTCAATGTTAACTTCATTGTGACAAAACTAATGGCGTCCCCGGCAGGGTTCGAACCTGCGACCTCAAGCTCCGCAAGCTTGCGCTCTATCCAACTGAGCTACGAGGACAGAAATTATAACTTCAGCATCCGCGAAGTCTGATCCGATACCGGTTCATCTTCACGATCAATATCTTCTTCTAAGTATTGGAGTAAAACCTCTCTGATTTTGACCGGATCCTGATCATTTAAAGCAACAGGAATTCTTGGCTCAAAAAAACTTTTTGGTTCAAAATAGAGTGTTTTTACTTCCGGCGGATTAAATATAATATAAAAATTTTTTAATCGCTTATACTCATAAAACTTTTTACCGACCACAATTCCATCTTCGGCAATCTTGAACTCAATTTCCTGATTATTACGCTGCAACATTACAATTGTCAAGGCGGCGATAATAATGATCAGGCCGAACAAAAAATTCGAACTAATAATTGAATACCCAACCAAAAAGACAACTGCTGCCCCAGCCCAAAAATACCAGCTCTTGCTTCTTTCGTGCTGAGCAAACTCATGAAATTGCCAACTAAAATGAACCTGGCCGTAGTCTTTTTGTTCTTGGTTTTGTCCTTGGTTTTCCATAGTTGGTTAACACGGTGATTACCCCTCACTCAACGGAGAGGGCGGGATTCGAACCCGCGAACCCTTTTTGGGGGTTAACACGTTAGCAGTGTGCCGCATTCGACCACTCTGCCACCTCTCCATTGACTGAGGGGCACCGCTAATTTATAAGCAGTGAACCGTATTAATTTCTCCTATAAAACTATCATAGTATAACACTTCAAAACTGCTCTTGTAAAGTCCCTAATTTTTCGCTATAACTAAGGCCCAAACCCTTTTAGCACCGGCCTGTTTAAGCACTCTAGAAAGCTCATCAATCGTCGAACCGGTAGTAAGAACGTCGTCAATAACTAATACTCTTTTTCCTTTCACAGCCTGCGCATCAATCAAACTAAAAACATTTTTTATGTTTTGCCTTCTTTCTAGGGCATCGTTTCCGACCTGAGGTTCTCGATTTTTTCTAATCAAAATATTATTTTCAAAGTTAATATCTGCCTGCCGGGCAACTGTTGCGGCCAACATATCTGCCTGATTAAAGCCCCGAAACAATAAACGTTTTTTCGAAATTGGCATCGGAACGACCAAATCAATTTTGGGCAACGCCTGATTGAGAATCAAACGGGTCAGATATTGTTCCAAAATTATTTCAAGACTCAAGCCAAGCTCCCTGACAAATCGGTATTTAAAATGGTAAATGATCTTTTGCAACAACGGATCGTTAAAATCGGAAATCACCCAAACTCCGTCGGTATAATCAGTAACAAAATAACTATTGCTAATATCCGGATTAATTTTTATTTTTTTTAAACAATCACTGCAAACTAATTCATTATCTTTGTTACATCCCAAACATTGCCGGGGAAAAAATAAATCCAAAATCTTTTCTCGTATCAACATAGCATATACCAAGCGCTACGTTGATTTTATTACTGTTTATTGCCACTCGGCCGCGTCCACTTTCCAAGCACCATCAACTTGAGTCATTGACAACTTTAACTTTTGATAAAAAGCTCTTGGATTGTCAGTTGAGACAATTGATTCAGACCTCTGTGTTGAAACAATCACTTCCGCACGATTAAAATCCTGATCAAATTCTGAAATCTCGGCGGCAATTGCCTTTGTGGTGACACCATAATATTCGGAGTTATCCGCCTGGCGCTGAGAAAGTTTAAAATTCTCCACCCAAGCTTTCATTTTAGCCGTCATCAAATCCGCTGAGTCATCAAGATTGCTGAAATAAACTTCGTTTGAGTAGCTTCCAAAACGTTCAGCAAAAGTAAAGGCGATAGCTTTCAATTCTGCCTGGGAATCTTTTTGTTCTTCGGGCACGCCGGTAGTGTCTGGCAAACCAGCCGAAGCAGTCGGTAAAGTCGCTGGAACTTGAATTTCACTTGGGTTTTGATTAACATTCTGATTTACCGGATTGTTAAGATTGGCTCTGGTAAACCACCACCACAAAAAAGCTGCAATAACTCCGATGATGACAACAGTGATAACTCCGATGATAATTTTTTTTCTTCTCGTCATATATTTCTAATTAGCTTCCTAAATATTAGCCCGCTTACTGCTGAGTCATTGACTCATTAAATTCTTTCTTTGCCTCCTCAATCTCCAAAATCTGACGTGGATCGGAAGTAATTAACTGATCTTCAGTATAGGATGCTACTACCTTAATCGCTGCATGCTTATCGCCGGCAAAAAATATTCCTTCACCAACGCCAGACTCCAACAATAAATATTTTTCACCCTCAGTAAGAATGAAGGTTTTTTGCACCAAATCAATAGCTGCCGGGGACTGGCGCATCAATAACTGGATTGAAGAGTTATTAACAATTGCCTGGCCATACGGCGAAAGCAAAAAGTCATTAACGTCTTGGGTAATATTCGTCACACCTAAATAATATTTGCGACATCGCTTTACCAATGCGTAAATAAATTTAGCAGAATCTTCATTTTGCATTAACCACCATGCCTCATCAATAATCAATACCCGCTTCTTGAGCTCTGACCGGACCACATTCCAAATGTAGTTAACAATCGTATAAATAGCCATCGGCCGCAACTCATCTTCAAGATCTCGAACTGAAAAAACCACAAGCTGATTTTTAGTATCAACGTTTGTAGGACTGTTAAATAACCCGGAGAAAGTCCCCTGAGTATACTTTTTAAGTCGAAGCGCTAAATCACCTCCGCCCTCCATACCTTCCAAAACATCCTGAAAATCCTGCATGATCGGCGGCTCAATCTTACTGAGATCGGAGTCGGACGTAATGTCTTTTTTGGCATACGTTTCTAACAGCGCTCGGTCAATGATGGAATCCTCTTGATGAGACAATTCTCCCAGCATCAATCTGATCAGACCTTTGATGGTGATTACCGCCCCACGAATGACATCAGAGGCTCGCTGTTCACCAACCGCCCGCGGCAGATCAAATGGGTTGATTTTACTTTCAGAACTTAATGAAATATTAACATACGTTCCACCAACGGCATCAGACAAATGTTTATATTCGCGCTCTGGGTCAATAACAATAACATCTGTTCCCATCATCATCGTTCGCAAAACTTCCAGTTTGATAGCATAACTCTTTCCGGCACCAGACGTGGCAAACACCACCGTATTGGCGTTTTGCAAGGAAAAACGGTCAAATAAAATCAAACTATTATTATGTCGGTTGATGCCATACAAAATTCCCTCGTCAGAAGTCAATTCTGATGAGATAAACGGAAACGATGAAGCAACCGGTGAAGAGTTCATGTTAAAACCAATCATCAGCTCATCATTGCCAAGTGGTAAAGTTGAATTAAAACCCTGTTCAGCCTGATACAACACTTTTTTTGAAAATACCAATCGTGAACCAAACAGAGACTCCACATCGCCAGTCAGGTTATCAAGCTCTTCTTTAGTATTTGCGTACAACGTGACATACAAACCAAACTGGAAAAAATGTTCAACTCCCTGAGTCAAATCGTCGCGCAGTTTTTCAATATCGCGCAATGCAGTTTCACGAATCGGATCGCGCGGCGCTCCTTTCTCGCGATCGGCCAGGATTTGAGCCTCTAGAGCACCAACCTTATTGCGCAACTGTTTTAAAATAATATTTGATTTCACCGGGTAAAAAAACATCGCAATATCCAGTGCCACGCTTAAATTAATGATTGGGGCAAACCAGCCAACTGCAATATATCGCGGATAACCGATAACAAAAAGTGTTCGAACAAAACGATCACCCAACTTAATGAAAGTCGGCGTCACTTCCAGCGCTGCCGGAGAAATTAGATCTTTAATTGAAACAACGCCTTCCCGATATATTCTTTCTTCCTCAAGCACTGATTTTGCTTCCAAAATTTCTTCCTGCTCTTTAACCTTTTTCTGCTCAGGCGAAAGCACTTGTTCAACCGGCTGATCCTCCAAAGCCTGCTGCCTAATTAAATCTTTTGGTTTAATAGCCATAAGTTATTCAACTCGTAATTTGTTTATCTCAACCAATTTTTCCCGGCTGGAAACATCCGGATTATAGGTATTATAATATAGTTCAATTAAGCTCTGCGTGTCTAACACTACTGCCTTTAAACTCATACTTGATAATCCGGTAATAACATGTTCGACTCTCTGAAACAAAGCATGCCGCCGTTTCATAAACTCCGATTGCGTTAACTTGACCTCTTGAGCCGCCGAAAATACACCCAAAAACCGCTTAAACCAGGATTTCTGTTTATCAGAAATTGGGTCGTAAGGCACAACAACATAAAAACGCTTATTCATAATATCACCAATTTCAACCAGTTCACTGACATACTGACGATATTCAGCCGTCTGCATCCGCAGCAATTCATTAGTCTGTTCTTTCTCAATCTTTTTCAAACGATTCAAGTAGCCGTCAATATCAAGTTTACGGGACTGGATTACAATCTGGAGCGGAAATTCTAGAAAGTTTAAAAACCCGATATACGCGGCAATAATGGCATTTTGTTCTTCTTCCGATTTCAAAGAAAAATTAAGGCTCGACACCAGCACCACTGAACGCAAGGTCCCATCTTTAAGAATAACCGTATCCTCCTTGATTTCAGCAATATCAAGATAACCCTGAGCGGATGTTGTAATCTTTTTATTGGCAAGTTTCTTGGATTTCATAAATAGATTAATTAAACAAGTTGCTGCAAACTACTTGGAGGTTCTTTTTCACCCTGATACACTCCGCCAGTGTCAACAATGAGCGCCATTTCAGCCAGCCGGGAAGCCCGAACCCGGTTTTTGGTTCTAATCTCCGGTGGCAGTGGCAAGGTCTCTTTCTTATTATACCTTTTTAACTCTGAATTGGTAAAAGTTTTCTGCCAAACCCTAATCTTCGGCCTCTTAGAGGTCTGTAAAACATTTAAAATAAAATAATGGACCGGCCGACCGTTGATTTTAATAAAGGCAACGCCAAAAGTCAGAACAGAAATGACTACAAATAAAAAAAGAAAAAGGCTGAAATCAGACAATTTATAGGCGACAAAATCAAGTCCCGCGCCAACCAGCACAATAATAAACTGCCTGACCGTTACCGGGCCAATAATTTTATCTTCAACATCAATAAATTGTGGAACGACGAACTGTTGCATTTAATAGCGTAGTCTTTTATTTAAGTCAAAAATTGCTTCAAGCTCTTCTTCAGTTAAAGTCGGCAGGCCTTGTTGTGTGCGCTCGGCGATAACTTCCGAAACCGGCTTATGTTCTTCCATGCTTTGATCACCTAAAGAAAGGTACAGCCGGTTAACCTCGCTTTCCTTCCAAGCTTTGATGGCCTCAACCTTCTTAGGGAAGGATTCATCTTCTAATAAAGCAACTTTATCAAGTATCTTTTGAACTGCCATACTTGGTGTTGGTGACAAGCGCCTGAAGTCTTTGAGCGTCATGGTTCGAATTTCCTCAATCGGACCAGTCAGCTTAGGTTTAAATTTAACATCTTCAATTTTTGGCTTTGACCCGATGGCACTAACTACCGGTCGACTCATCACCGGTGCATCTGCTATCTGTGTTGGCGCCGGACTAATAGGTGGTTGTGCTGGTGTTGGTGGCGTTAAATCAGCAGGCATTTCCGGTTTAAAAAGGGGCTTAGCCTCAATAGGTTGCACCTCTTTAATAATTGGCTCTGCTAAAATTTTTTTTGCTTCTTCCTGGAGTTCCAAAAACTGATCAGTACTGATATTTTGTCGATGACGATGGTCAAAATCCTGCAATTCCCGGCTAATTGCCGCCAAAATTTTATTAATCGTTTCAGTATCAAAAGCCGTTCCTTCGGTTAATCGAAATTCCTGCAGCGATTCCTTTGTTTGAAGGTGATTTCTAATTCCCCGCAAACGGGAACTCACAATACTACGAAATTTTTTCTCATCTTCCGGCGAAGTAAAATGTAACTCCGCATTCTTAATTACCGAGCTAATTTCTTCTTCCAACCTCAATGGTTCACCAAACGATCGAGTTGGCTGAACCGGTGCTACAGCTTCTTCTACCTCAGGTTCAATGGTTAGCGGTTTACTCGCCACCGACGATTGGGACGTAGAATTTGTAAGCCCTTGACCAACTGGCTGCTCGTAATCCAAAACTTGGTCACCTCGCAAAATCTTCAAGTTTCCCTGCTCATCCTTAAAAATAATTTCATCATCAGGCACCGCTGCCTTAGCCTTCTGCTCTTGTTCAATCAGGCTGAAAAAATCATCTGTTTTTTGAGTCAAATTCTGGACCATTATCGAAAGATAATTTAATTATAATCCCGCCTGTTTTCGTAATGTGGCGGCCATATCAGTTTTTTCCCAAGTAAAATCAGGGTCAATTCTACCAAAATGACCATAGGCGGCAGTCTTTTTGTAGATTGGTCGTAGCAGGTTTAACGTCTTAATAATGCCCGCGGGCGTCAAATCGAAGTTTTTGCGTACTAAATTAGTTATCTTTTCATTACTAATTTTACCCGTACCAAAGGTGTCAACTAAAATGCTGATTGGCTCGGCAACGCCAATGACATAAGCAACCTGAAGTTCGCATCGGTCTGCTAAGCCGGCGGCGACGATATTTTTTGCGACATATCGAGCCATGTATGAAGCGGAGCGATCAACTTTTGATGGGTCTTTGCCGGAAAAAGCGCCGCCACCGTGTGAACCATGGCCACCATAGGTGTCCACAATAATTTTACGTCCGGTCAAACCGGCATCAGCCGGCGGACCACACTTAATAAAGCGACCCGTAGCATTAACAAAAAATCTCGTCTTACTGTCAATATATTTTTTAGCAACCGGTTTAATAACTTTATTAAGGATATCGCGTTCAACTTTTGCCTCATTAACATCTTCATTATGACTGGCCGCCACCACAATTGTGTCAATTCTTTTTGGTTTACCATCAACATATTCAACCGCCACTTCAGCCTTACCGTCAGGACGTAGATACGGCAACACTTTTGTTTTTCTTAATTTTGCCAGTTGATGAGTAATTCGATGAGCCATAATAATTGGTAATGGCATTAATTCCGGAGTGTCTTTACAGGCATATCCGAACATCAAGCCCTGGTCTCCAGCACCTTGCTTTTTGTATTTACCTCTACCAGCGTCAACCCCTTGGGCAATGTCAGGACTTTGCTCATCAATTGCAACCATAACGCCGCAGTCTTCCCAATGAAAACCAATCGCATGATCATCATACCCAATGCCCTTGATTGTTTGTCGAACAACGCTGGCAATATCAACATATCCCTTGGTTCTAATTTCTCCAGCTACCACCACCAAACCGGTAGTTGCTAAAGTTTCCACTCCGGCCCGAGAATTTTTATCCTGCCGAAGCAATTCGTCTAAAATTGCATCCGAAATCTGGTCACATACTTTGTCCGGATGACCTTCGGTCACTGACTCAGAACTAAATATGTAACGATTCTGTTTTTTGGTCTCTTTCATGGTTTTTCCTTTTAACCCCCAACTTAGTATTTAAATTTTATTCAAACCAATTAAAGGTTTTTGAATTAACATCAAAATATGCCATTTTATTATAACTTTTTTTACCCAAACTGACAAAAATATTCCCGATTTTCTGGCCAACCCTCGCCGCTTCGTTCGCCGGCATGTTCAAGCGCTGCTCTAAAATATAGCGCAAAAAGGTCCGGATAAACTTGGGCTGAGCCGGAGTAGTCTTGAATTCCAAAGCAAAATCGGCGCCATACTGTTTTTCCCAAGTCACCAACAAAAATTTATTTAATTTCTCATCTTCAACAACAAACTTTTCCAAATCATCGGCCTGCGCCAAAATTCGTAACAAGGCAACCGTTCTAATGATATTTTTATTTTGCACGGCAACCATAAATTCTGATCTTAGCTGTTGATTGTTATCACCAATCTTTTTAGAAATCTTTTCCATTTCCTTATCAATAGCAGAAGCCATTTTGACGTCACCACGATACGCCGCAACAATTTCTTCTTGGACTTGAGTAGTCTGAACAGTTGAATTTTCTACGACGACCGGATTAACATCAGTGGGGTTCGTATCAATTGCCGGACCAGCACTTTCTGACGGTAGAATAAAATCATTTTCTGAAATTGTTTTGATTTTTTCCGGCAATGGGCTCTTGCGACCAGTATTAGTATTAGTCAAATTAATAATAGTTCCGTTTTCAATAGCCTTAATTTGTCCGTCGGCATCAATAAATACCAAATCATTCTCAACTCCTTCCGGTGTCATCGAAGAGGTTGTTAGGCGAAATAACAGCTTAAGCAAATTCTTTACTTTTAACCTATCTGCTTCAGACATTTTCAAATAATTTTTATTCTTCATGGTGTATTCAGCAAAATCAAGGTCGGTTGCCCTCACCCCTTTATTTTTGAAATAATCTGTAATTATATTGGCAACGGTCGCGGATTTTTCTTCGCCGTCAACAACAATTTTTTGGTTGCTAATCAATTCTGTGTTATCACGCAGATGGTTTAAAAGTCTTTGTTTGAATTTATCCCGATCGGTAATTGGCAACTGAATCAAAAAAGCATTTAATCGGTCAAATAATCCAATATCGTCATCGGCTAAAACTTTAGCAATATCTTTTTCAAATAATGAGGTAACCACATTGTCCGACCAGCGCGGCAAAGATGTGAACTTTAACCTCACATTAGCCAGATTCAGCCGGTCAATATTGCGGGGAGAAATTTTTTCATAGTTTTTGGCCTGGAGCTCATCAATAATCTTACTTAATTTGTAGGACTGTAAAATTTCCAAATCAAAAACTAACTGCTGAGACAAGCCTTCAATTTGGTCAACCAGCTGATTCGGATTTTCACCGCTGGCAACCGACTGTGCAATTGTTTTTAATTCTGTTTCGTACATTTGCTTTTAATTTCCAAAAAGATTAAAGCTCTCTTGGCCCCGAGGGCGGATTTTTTTTGCCTTGACTGCGATACAACGCCCTAATTCCGTTATTAATTGAGGTTAATAAACCAGAAGTGCTGGTCGGGTCAAGCGTACCGCCTTGTCTGGCACGACCGAGTTCGCCGAGCGCCTGGGCAATCTGAGTTTTTGCGTTTTGGTTAACCTGATTCTGCGGTAACTTAGCAAGCGATGACTGCATTGAAGTTAAAACATTTTCAATGTCAGACAACGCCTGAACAACCTCTGTTGAGTCAAAACTTCCTTTCAAAGCCTCCTGAACTTCTTCCGTCCTTTGAGCAACTTCTTCTTGGGCGGCTTTCACATATTCTTGAGGATTAACTCGCGAAGCCGCAGCTTCTTGAGCCGCCGGAGACGTTTCCCGAGCCGCCTGACGAACGGCCGAACGAGCTGCCGCGCTTGGAACGCCGCGAATTGAATCAACCATTTCTTTTGCCCGCAAGGTATCAGAGGCGGCCTTGGCGTATTCATCAGCCGCTTTCTTTAATCGTTCACGAGCGCTGCTAATTTCTGTATCAATATAGTCGTTGCGCTGCAATTCCTGATTACCTTCATTAGTCAAACGTTTTGCTTCGCCCACATTACCGGCCGCTTCCGCCTGTTTTGCCCGATCGAATAGGGCTTTGGCCGAGGCTTCACGTTGCCGTTTTTCTGATTCCCGTTCCCGAATATATGATTCTTCGCTGGTTTTAACCGTATCATACTGGGATCGTGCACCACGCAAAGTTGAACGTGACGAACGATAAGTCTGCAAAGCGTCAAGCTCTTCCTGTTTCATTGCGCCCTCTAAAACTTCGTCCACTTTACCGGCAACCTGACCGGCCCGAGTCTTGATTGCTGAAGCAACGGTTCCCACCCCGGCGCCAACCTTGTCAAAACCTTTACCAACCTTGCTACCAAAAGCTCTTGCGGCGGAAGCGGCTTCACTCATCTTTTCAACACTCGCCTCACCACGAGACTTAATACCCATACCCTCTAATACTGCTCGAGTCTTGTTATTCATTGCATACACACCCTTGCCAACACCAGCCATTTCAGCCACTGCTTCACGCTTCAAATCTTGATTACTAATACCATAGCCATACCGCTTGCGCAAATCAGCTTGAATATCGCGCCGCTGGCTGGCATTTAATGAATTCCAATATTCATCAAGCTGTTGATCCGACATACCCATTGTCGAAGCATGAGCTTCTTCGTGGCGCTTAATATCTTCGTGCTGGTCAGTACTGCTGGTGTTAAATACTCTAAGGGTTTTGGCACGGCCGAGGCCTTCACGAACCCGATTAACAGCGTTATCAATTCCTTCGTCAGTCATATTGAGCCTACCTTCTTCTCTTCTGCTTAAGAGCTGTTTACGATAAACTTCGGCAATTTTACTAATTGTTAAAAATTTACTAGCTTCATCATAATAAGCACCACTCATACCCTCTTCAACTCCCAAGGCTGCACGAACTTCTTCATTATCAAAATTAAGTCCTACGCCTGCTTGTAACGCACCTTCCTCAACTTCCGCCGGCAAAACAATTTTATCTCTATCTCGCTTATTTAAGACATAATCGCGCCACCGGAAATCTTTTTCAGCTTCAAATTGTTCCGGATTAAAGTCAGCACTTTCAAAAAAGTTAAGTCCGGCATCCTGGTAACGGTCAACCATTTCACGCGTCCGGTCATGCTTAGTGCGGTCAAAGTCCTGCGCCATACGAGGTGCTGACGGTACAGCACCAACAGCCGGAGTCGGAGTCGGCTCCGGAGCAATTCCCGGAATATAGGTATTAGTTCTAATGTCGTTAATAATATTGTCGTACGCCACCTGGCCAATCTGGGCGGATTTCTTTTGTGCAATTTCAGCAGCCAGATTATTGGCAAATGTTTCAATACCACCATTCTTTTTGATATACTCTACTTCATTTGGTCTATCAACACCATTTCGGCCGCCATATTTAAAGCCAATTGTGGCATATGCCAAACCTCTGATGTTATTAGCCAGCATAGTATTACCTGACTGTTCAGCCACCCGAGCTGTTTCTAACATCACGTCCACGTTTTCATATAACCGATCTTTGATTTCGTTAGACGCCATGTGAAATTCCGCCACCATAGCTTTCGGGTTACGCTCCAGGTTAATCATGGCAAATTCCGACATACCAGCACCCATCGTATGAGTTTTATTTGGATCCTTAATATCATGCGGCCGCACCTCTTCCAAAAATCCTTGCCAAGTAGCAGTTTGGATGAATCTACGTCCCTCTTTCTTAGCCGCATATTTCTCTGCAATATCCTGCTGCTCCAGATAGCGGCCTTTGTCTTTAGTCATTAATTCAAATTTGCCGTTTTGAATATTCTTATTGCCCATTTTATACAAAAAGCCATCTTTGTTTGCAAAACCAACTTCACCCAAGTCAAACGCCACCTCTGCTTGAAATTCTTCGCCATAATCTTTAAACATATGGCGAACCGCTTCCTGAACATTATGTGTTGTATATTTAATGTTGCCATTAGAATCTCGATCCAGTTTTCGGGCTTGTTTTTCGGCATCGGTCAGTCCGGCTAATCGGACGTCGTCATTTGTATAATTATCGCCAAAAACATCCTGAGCCTGTAAAACAATTTCGTTAGCATTGTGGTCAGCCGTTAACTGCCGCAATTTAGCAATGGCATACACTTCACGGCCGGCCTTAACTTTGCCGGTTTTATCCAAGTCTTCATTCCGTAATTTATTCAAAACTTCTTCGGCGTCAGTTGTGGTGTCGGCTAATAGCCGCTGTTCGGCTGCAACCTCTCCGGCCCGTGCCCGTCGCGTGGCATTAGTCGGATTTTGATTAAACGGAATTGTACGGTTAAATACGTCCGTTAACGCCTGAGTACCAAGCCGCATGCGTTCACCTTCAACTCGCTGCCCTCGGGCCTGCCATGCTGCCGGAATCGAGCGTAAACGTAATCCGCCTTCCCGACCCAACTGGTCAAACCCTCTTTTCCGGCCCCAGGAAGTCTCACCAATTCTTCTAAACAACGGCGCATTAACTTTAGCAAATAAATCATCGGCTCGTTTACCTGTCCAACGAAGCGCTGTAGCCTGGCCGGGGATAAATTTGCCTCGTCTGATATTTGAAAAAGCCGCTCCCGCAAAACTGCCGCCAGCCGTACCCATTTGTTGGGCAATTACCAACCCCGCCATCAGCATACCAATACCGATAATTAAAGATAATAATTTATTAACGTCGCCAATGCCGCTAAAAATCGCCGTACTGCCGGTGCCGCTGTTTGATTGAGTAAACTCATTAACTAAATCGGCTCCAGTCCCCGTTAATCCGGACTCTGCGCCGGCCGTCACTGAAGTGCCATCCAAAGGTATATCAACAGAGACTTGTCCTTGTTCCACCACGGCAAAAGATAACCACAAGAAAAACGCCAATACCGGACCAACCAAAACGTATTTAGTAAATTCCGACCACCACTGCTGGGCGTAACGCATCCCCTGAGGAAAGGCCGACAAAATATAGGGTAACGGAGAAAGCACTAACAAAAACCACAGCATCACCATACGAGCAACAAACATCACTACCATCACCAAAATCACGATAATAGCAATCATCAACATAATTACCGCCAAAAAAGCCGTTGCCACTACTGGAATAACATCAATTTCCGCTGTCCAACCTTCACTTTGTGTATTAGCGGCGGCGTTAATCATTTCGTTAACCTGCAAAATCTGCATCAAATTACCACCACCACCGACTTTCACGAATGCGGCTACAAACGTCATCATAATCACCTGGGCAAAATCCAAAATTAAGCCGGCAATAGTCAAGCTGAAATTGACCAACACCGCCATAATCAACACCTTAGGCAAAAATTTCTTGAAGTTATATGACTCAATTCGTAAAATCGTGCCAATCGCAATCGCTAAAACCACCAGCACAAAAAACAAATTGGATACGTCTCGCACCAAAGTCCAGCCAACGTTAACCGCCTTAGCATTAACAAAATCATTATACTGAACAATACCAATTAAAATTTTTGATAACACAATCAACGCCCAGCCTTCAACCGTAATAACCGCTCCAACCATCAAACGAATAATTGAAACAAAGAGATTTTCAAATATGTTACCAGCTCCTTCTAGCACACCAGTTACCGCATTACTCACTCCAGCTGAAACTGCACCAACCGGGTCTGACCAAAAACTAGGGCTTTCCTCATCCTGTGCTAAGACTGGAAGCGCCAAGCTAAAACTCAAACTGAACAGTAGCAGGACACTTAACAGTCTTGGCAGATATTTTTTTAGTTTTCCAATGACTTTAATCATTGATTATTTTGGTTTTTATTGCTGAACCGTTATTTCACCAGGCATCGGAATATACTTGTTCAATTGTAAGCCGCCCAACTTCGGATCATCACAAGTTGATTCAGGAGCTAGGGTATTTTGAGCGCACGTCTGATCTAAACAGCAGGTTTCTGCGTTCCAGTTGTCGCGAACTTTAATTCTAATCTTACTCTTACAGTACCCAGCGCTTGTGCCGTCGGGGTTGGTCGGACAACAAATGTATTTTGAACCAGCGTTAAAGTCTGTGCAACTTTCAGTGGTGTCGCACTGGCCGGCATCATTACCGATCGAAGCGCAATATCGCTGCATTTCCCAATGGTCATAGGTGTGATAGCTGGTAAACGGATTTTTTTCATTGGGCCGGTCGCGCAACCTTGAACCGGATACCGCTGTAACATTACCGTCGCCCCAGAAGACGCTATAAGAAACAATTGGCAACTGGTTTGGATCGTCAACCACTGTGAAATCAAGCTGAATCGATTCAGCGCCTTTCACCACCAAACTCTGCGTCCCGTTGACTTTAATAGTGTCAGGCCTGATTGTCGGGCGTTGGCGGCAAACCTCGCCCTCACCGCGTGTTGCGCCGTCACAATACCCATATTCCGCAAGGTCAGCTTCCCAATCATCAAAGACATCCCAACCGCTTGTTTGGTTATCGCCCTCAACGTAGTAGTCATCAGCCTTGGTGTCTGCCGCACCTTCCTGCCAATCCCAGACGCCATAGCTCTTCAAGAAAATATTTTTTAGGCTGTCAGCTCCCTGATGCAATTCGCCCATTCTGGCCTGATGCGGTTGAGCAATAGAAAGCAAAGGCGGTTCATAGAACAGCGGCTGGCGATAAACGGCCGTTTCCCGGGTATCCCAGTTGCCCGGATTTTGCGAATTGGTCGGCGGGACCGCTGAACCAAACGGTTCAAAATCAGAACTTTGATACTGATTACACACTGGATTTAACAAACAGTCGCCATCGGACTCACACGTAATATTAGTCGGCAATGCCGGATCAACATAATTACATTTATTGTCGTCACAGGTTGCTTCACATTTTTCAAGCTCCGCTTCAAATTTGTCAAAATCATACGGCTCATTATATAGATAATACCCCTTGCGGCTGGCCGTATCCGCCAAGACATATTTAGAGCCAGGGAATACCCGCGACAACCAGGCCTTACTAATACCGCTGGCATCAACAACCCGAACCAAGCGCTTGCAATAAGTCACGCTTTCATCCGCACTGTAGAATTTGCCAACCATGCCGGTCTGAGTGATCATACCGGGATGTTCAAACCGGATAACGCCTCCTAAGATGTCACCGTTAATCTCCGGGATCGGATCGGTTAAATCAGCAATCTGCGAAAATTCATCCCGATCAGTCACCACCTGGAATACCGAATACGGCCCAAACTTCACCCCAAACCAGCCGGCAAATTCTTCTTGAGACGGGTAATCTATGCCGGAACCGGCATCGGCCGCGGAAGTAAAGACATCCCAAATATCGTTCCAGTCACCAACATCAAAAGCAAACAGTCCGTCGCTAATCACTTGAAACACCGCCAAAATAATCTGCGGCGCCGCACCGGCTAACGACGTACTTAATGAAATACCGGAAATTAAACTGTTGATAATAGTAGTATTGTCTGCTAACGGCTCAGTGAATGTGATATAGGTATGAAGATATACCCCGATGAAATCAACCGGTAACGCCGACTGAATCAAATCATAGGCCGTTGAAAAATAAGTCACCAAATCCATGGCCGCAGCGCCGCCCATAGCCACCGCAATAATACCAACAATTACCGTCAACATCAGCGATACGTCACCGCGAACATAAACTACAACCGGCACCACGCCGTTTTTCTCGCTGTCTTGGGTTCTAATCTGCATGTCCCAATCACTATAGCCAATCCAGACATTCGGTTCTGCCCAGGCCGGAAGTGATGACATAATCTGATCTCTCAAGGTGTTTCGTAAAGTCGCCACAAAACCGCTGTCTGACATTTGAGAATCCAAATTAATCAAACCGATACCTTCTAAGAATGATAAGAAAGCATTATTTCTCAAAAATTCCGTCATCGGGTTAGCCTGACCGCTAATAATCGGATATTGAATATGGAACGACAACTCCTGGCTGTCCATAATAAACGGCCGCTGGTAATACGATGGCGTATAATCGTAATGAATTTTAACCGTATCAACATACGGGAAGCGATACTGAATCTGGTACTCTTCTGGGATATTAAAGGTTAAAAACTCAGTCGGAGTACCTTTTTCGTCGTGGAATGATGCGCTGGCTTGCGAAGTGTCAAACGTCGCATAGCTATACCCCTCTTCAATTGCCGGCAAAGTGCCGGTTTCCATACAGTAATAAAGCGGCGCTGGGATGTCAGGAGCAAAAAATTCATCGTTGCCTTCGCCAGCAATGCTGTCAACCGGCCACCACTGAACACACTGACTCGGGTTAGCCGGGTCAGTAGTCAAACAATACCCATCACGACCGCTATATAACGTCTTGTCTCGATAGTATCGGCAGGCAAGCGAACTGGCCTCCGGATACACGCGACAGGTGCGGTTAATGAAATCGTTACTGACGTCCGTCGGTTCCTGTTGAACTCTTAACACCGGCTGTAAGCTGATCTCATCATATAGCGCGTAACCACTAATATCACACCCAGTTTCATTTTTGTTATCTCGACAAAAACTAATATCATCATCACCATGGACAGGTGGTGCATCGTTTTGAAGATAAATTTTTAGATTGTTATCATTAGCCTTAAACCGATACGTTAAATGCGTCCAATCAGACCCCGCATCAACCGCCAAACAACAAAGCTCACTAGCTTCATCAACCGGATCCTGCTTACACAGTTCATCCTGATTAGCCGGGTTCCAGCCTTTAATGCTGTCTTTGGTCAGACAAATTTGTCCGGAAACCACGCGGTCGGCGGCACTGTCTCTGGTACGGCTATCAATGCTTTCACTGGAAAGATTAAAGGTATTAATCCAGCCCGACAAAATGTATTCCGCATCTTTTTCAACGTCAATTTCACCGCTTTGCACTTGGTATGAGGTGCTAAGTTTCAAATATCCACCTTCAATGGCTGAGCGAAGATCATCTTCAACAATATATTTATATGGCTGCCAGCCCTGACTGTCGTCGTAATCGCCAATACTGTTATTGATATACGGCGACCAACCGATTGGTTCGCGGCGTTTATCAAAAACCGTCTCAAAGTTACCATTAGTCACTAGTGCTGAGCTTCCTTCTTGGGTCATTTCGGCATACGGGAAGTAGCCGTGTACAATGTCATTAGCAATCGCGGCATTCGCAAATTGGAATCCGGCCTGACTATAGCCGCTTAAGTTAGAAATTTGTTCGGTGTCCTGATAGTAATCCGACCGATTATCAATCGTGGGGTTGGCTGGATCAGCAGTAGTAACTAAAATATTGCTGTCGCAGTTGCCGTTTTCGTCCAGCGAATTACACAGCCCCAGACTGAGACATTCAGTTCGTTCACCACCGTTTTCATCAAAGGTTTTGGCGGCTGATTTGCAATATAACCAGCTTTCACAGGTACGGTCTGGCTTGACTTTCAATACTACGTTTGAATCGCACGGCCCGGCACAATCAATAATCGGTAAACCGTTATTCACCGGAATACCACTAGTGTCACCGTCATAGGTCAGGTACCCAACGTCGTCTTCACCAACATTATAGTTAACCTGGCTGCGATCATTAAACAAGACACATTCATTGTCCAAATCAACCACCCCGTTACAGCTCAACTTATCAACCGAATCAGCCAAGACATAATCAACGCCAGCTTTTCTTAAGAAGATTTCCTTAATCTTAGTTTGAGGACTAGACATTTCAAGACGGACCTTGCAGTTGCGGGGTTCTGTCAGGGTAAAACGAACTGAATAATTAATTTCACGCTCAGGGAAGTTAGGAATATTGCCAACAGTACGAGTTTCTTCCTGATAGGCATCGGGCGGAATTCGGAAAGAATCCGCACTCAACGTTTCCACTGAGTGGTCATAAGAAGTAAAACCAGGGCAGTCCACAATTTCAATGCTGGTGCCGCTTTCTTCGTCCAGACGCTGTTTAGTGGTAATACCAAACACATAAATAGTATCGGCCTCTATGGAAACTGCTTTTTGTTCCAACGTATTAGGTTGCGCATCCCAACCGTCCGGAACATTATCTTCATTGAAATCTTTATCAAGCATGCCGTTAAACAGCAAGTTCTTGGAAATGGCTGAAGCCGAATCAATAAACTGCGTACAGCTGCTAAATTCACCCGGACAAATTCCGGCGTACCAGTGGTCAGACGAGTCGGGTCCCGGATGGACGCCGCCTACCGGTGATTCAGTCAACGGACAATCAGGGGTCTGCGAAGATGAGCCAATCTTAAACCAACCGTAACTTGATTGATTTTCAATCTTACGGTACTCACAAGTCCGCGCTCCCGGATTCTTGAAATAGGTAAAGCCTTTTGAGCTCTGCCATTCCTGACAGCCAACCTCTTCATTGCCACACAAAATTGAATCGTACTTATCCGGATCATTTATAAGATATGCTGTTTGGTAGCCTGAAACAATTTGGCTGGTGTTATCAACAACCGTAATCTGAGGCAAGCCGACTGCCTGACAACCTTTTTGATCCGAACCACATTGCTGTTCGGGCCGGGTGGTCATATATACCAAATTGTCCGCTGGCACCTTAACGTCGGCGATACCGTCAGAAGCGTTAAAATTCTGTTCAAACGGACTGCTGGAGTTTTGCGTATCAATCAATGCTTCGCAACCAATCGCTTCTTCACGACACAAACTGGTAAATGATTTCAAATTATGAACTCGATTGTATGAGTCAAAATACTGAGCACAGCCAAGCATAAACTGCGGCGCCTGAATTGGCGGATCAACAAACGGATTGGTGTCGCAGCTACTTGGCGTTTCCCAAGAATTCTTAATGACGTACTCGTAATTTTGAACCTCCTTAATTTCAATGTTATCAACAAAGAACCGGTCTTGCGCCACTGATTCTTCGGCCGTATCTTTGTCTGACGAAACTAACCGAAGTCGTAAACCGTCCTGAAAAGTATCATAGACAAACGGTCCAAATTTATAATAATTCCAATCTGGCCCAAAAGAAGTCGTACCGACAACGTACCCCGGACTAAACTGTAACTGAATGTCACTTGCCACGCTGCCGGTGCCGCTCTTGGCCCAGAAACTGATAACGTATGTACGGCCCGGAGTCATATAATTATTCATCATGCCGCACTGATCGTCACCTATAGCTATAGTACAATAATCATCCGTGTTGAAATAATCCCGCGCCACACACTCTCCTAACTCCGGATCAAAGCAGTCAAACAAAGTTTCTTCGTCGCACAACGGCAACGCGTCCGAGCAAGTAACCGGATTATTATCATCACCACCCAAAACTCCCCAAGTGGTAACAACTCGCTGGTTATATTTATTATTACCGCCCGTATTCTGAACTGTTTCCGGCGCAATTGAGTGGCCCGTAACCGTCAACGCCTCAGAACTGATTGTCCCATAATGCCAACCATTCAAATCACCGTCTTCAAAGTTATCAAAGTAAGTTGTAAAAATATTGGCACCAGCATTACCGCGGTACTCACGACAACCAGCAGCATCAGCCGAACAGCTAATGCCTTCATTAGGAATCGCCTGGTAGACACAGGCGCTGTTTTGAGCGTCCCAACGGCCGTTGCTGAAATTGCAGTTTTCTTCCGCATCTAAATCAGTTTCACCTAACCGAGTCTTTCTGAACGGATGGCAGTCCAGCGAACATGAAATTGTGTTGTCATAAATACGATATAATGTCTCACCCGTAACAGAAATTAGCTCTTTACAAAACGGGTTAACTTCCAAATCATCAGCCTCATTACAACACTCCGGCAAGCCGTTGCCGTCAAGCGTTTTATTTGAACACCATTCGTCCGGCCAGCGGTCAATTTCCGCTGTGTCAATCGCGTATTTCGGTTGATTATCTTCCGCTGACAAGCTATAAATCTTTAACTGGAAGCCGGTTTCTTCTGAACCTTGCCAGGCAAAAAAGCTCTGGCAGGAGGCTTCATTTGGTTTTTCGCAAAGGCGCAGATACTTATAATGCTCCAGACCTTCACCACCAAGTGCTACTTCGTCCAAATTAGTAAATTCATCACATCCGGCTTGACTGGCATTACAAGAAACCGCCGTATCAGGAATAAAGAATTCTAATGACTCCTGGTTTTCAAACAAGGTTGATGATTGTTTATATGATTCGTAACCGACACATTCAAGCGGACAGTAATCCTGCAATCCGACTACCCCTGGAACGGTGGTGCCGCCGCGTAGCGGTCGATAGGCTTCACAGCCAACCTCCTGCGGCTGACAATAGTACGCATAATTGTAGCATTCCGGGGCGTCAATTTGGTGACAACAAAACTGTCCGGTCGGATCGCACGCATCTTCGCGCCACAGCATTGTCTCGCCAACACAAAGCGGTTTGGTCACTTCATCTAATACATACGGGCTCGGCAAGCTTGGACTGTATCCCTGACAATCAAGCGATGCAGGCGGTTTTTTCAGGTAGATGTCGTTAACCTTGCCGTAATCTTTATAGGCGGTGGTCGTCGGGTTTAAAGCATCAACTTCCTCAACCTGCAGGCCGTCAAGATATAAGGTCTCCGGATAAAGCGAATTATTATTAAAAGATATTTTGAAATCAAATCCCCTGTCCCTGGTAACGATCGGGTCCATGACAATTCGCTGCCACTGGTCATTTAACGTCATGCCTGAACGGCCGTTAAATTTCAGGTGAGAATAATCGTATAAACACTCATCGTTGGGGTTTCCCGTTCCGGTCGCGGCACTCTGACAAGTCTCATTGCCATTGGGCCAGAAGCAGGCAATGGTGCGATCTAATTTACAAAAACTATCATTAGGTTCAGCATCAGACAAAATTTCAGAATACCACCTGGTGCCGTTTTCAGGTTCGGCGATATAATCAGTTTTTGCCCAAAAAGAAACTCGGTAGGTAGTGTTTGGTCTCATGCCGACAATCGGCAACGTTTCAAAATCTCGAGCATTAGTCTGGCCGGGATCGTTAGTTAATTTTACACTGTAATTATCAATCGGACTGTCAGCGCTTCGCTCACACTTAACCTCGCCGTCACAAGTTTCTGTCGCCGGATGATTTTCGCCACTTGACCATCCCGGTGGAATCTCGCCAACGTCAGTCCAATCTTCAAAACTTGAATTAACTACCAAGTTAGTTCCGATGTTTGGCAGCGTTCTGATAAATTTAGAACAACCGCCATCTTCCTGGTTACATGTTTGCGCATCCCGATCAAGATGAAGCTTGCTTTGATCTTTCTGGACTGAAGCTGCCAACGTTAATCTGACCGGATTAGCAATACAGCTTTCCGAAACTTTGAATTCATCAAACCAGGCCGTGCCACTCTTGGGGCTGCCATTTACATTAATATTTATTCTGGTGTTACCAAAAGTCTTAAATTCAAACGAGAAGTACTGCCAAGAATTCTTAATTAGGTTTGAGATGTCAAAAGTGGTAGTTTCCAAAACCGCTCCCGCCTCGTTTAATGCTTCCACCTCCAGCGTAATGGTTCCGGCGTTCAAACGATTGAACACTCGTCCAGACAACGTATAAAATTTAAATCCGCTGGCATCATCAACCGGCAAAGAGAAGGAGTCCGATTTTAATTTATGACTGCCGCTTGCCGCCGCCACATAATAGCGGATACTGTGGCTACCGGTTCCGGGCGGATACACTTGCTCGGTTGAACCAGTAACGCGCTGCCAGTACTGTTTTTGGTTGGGGTCGGTCACCGACCAGCCTTGAGCAACATATTTGTTTGCATCTTCGCTCGCCGTATACGGCTGTTCAAAACTGGCATTGGGCAATTGATTTGTCAGACCGTCGCAACTGCTTGAAGTACAAGACACCCCGCCATACGGAATCGGCTCGGTACACGATGTCGCAACAACGCACGCCGTACCATTCCACCATTCCGAATTCGGACCACAACTCTGATTTAACGTTACCTGCGCCGAAGAACTAGCGTCGGCACAGCTGTAACTGCCTTCAGGAATCACGCAACTGGCAACCAAATTGCAGCCACCGGGGCGGTTACAGGTGGCCATAACGCCCTCGCCCGGATCAAGACAGGTCCAGACATCGCTTTTAGCGTTATACTCTTGGCAGTACCACTGGCAGCCGGCATTATCAATATTACAGCCGTTATAATCAAGACTATTTTCCAAATAGCTCACGACCTGCCCCGAAGACGATTGAAATGTCTGACAAGTGTTAAAGTAATCTGGACAACTTGAACCCTGCAAATTCCAGATTCTTTTTTCTTCAGAACAATACCCATAATACTTGCAGGTACCGTCGTCATTTTCCTCCAAACAAGTTTGATAGTCAGCACAGTATTCGGCACGGGCCAGAACTCGGCTGGGTGAAACGTCTAAGTCATCATTATAATCATTGTCCTGGTTGGAATCGTACCCAGGAACGGTGCTCTCGTAGACAATCTTTGGACCGTATCCTTCAGCCTTACAAATATGGCTTGGGCTCTTTAAGACCCACTGCGGATCAATTAAGCCGTAATAAACACTGTCAGGGTTTTCAAATTCCGCGATCAACTGATTTAAGCTAAAGGTTTTGCCCGGATCAAACTGTTTAACCGCCTTGGCCGCCAATTCCCAGCCAACCGGCACAATCCGGTGAGCCCGCAAAATCACAATACTGCGGTATGGGATACCATTGTAGATTGATGAGGGATCATAGTCGGTAAAACCAAACGGTGCGTCGCCGTTAATCAGCCCCTTTTTAATCGCTTCCTTTAAGGTTAATTCCTGCTCAACCGCCGAGCGAAAACTTTGAGTAATAACACATTCATCCGGTCCGGGATTATCCGGATCAGAACAAAATGCCATTCTGGTCAAAACGTCATACTGTTCAGTAACCGTCTGGCCGGCTTCAAATAAACTTAAAAATCTGAGTTCAGCCGCATCACGACCGCCGAACCGCTGCGAACCCGACTGTCCGGTGTATAAGTCGTCGTAACTGGAGCCGCCGAAATTGGGCAACCCCGGAAAAGCAAACGGGAAATTAAAGAAGTCCGAACCGTCGTCACCTGAATCGTCCGCCAAACCTTCTTCAAAAATTCGCTGGAACAGTTTACCAACTAATGTGTTAAGAAAAGTCGCAATCGGATTTAAAACCAAATCGCCAAATACTGCTTTAGAAGCTTCAAGCTCTGACGGGTTATCAACCAGCTGCTTCATCGCCCACTCTTCAACTAATGTTCCAGGAGTTTTGATGATATTAGAAATCTTTGAAATAATCCCCTTAAATTCGCTTCCCGTTGCCCGACCAAAGACCGCTTCAACTAATTCGCTGGTGGTTTTTTGATAATACTTATTAAAAACTTCTAAACCGATGGTGACATCATTATTGCCGGATTGAAATGCAACTTCAAACCGATCCAAAAAATCTTCGTCGCTGACAAATGACTCCCAGTTTTGAACCATCTGACTGACGCTACAATCCGGTTTTCGCGGCCGGCTCAAATTACTAATACCGCCGGCCAAACCTAATTTAATACTAAAGTTTGGTTCACAAAGATTAATATTTTCAACCCAGTTTCCGGCCAAATCATTTAAGAATTCTCCGGCCGCGCCGTCAACTGCGTCCTGCAAGTAAGCCCCCCAGCCTTCCGTGTAAAACAATGGCTGCTGGCCTTCACCACCGGACGCTAGCCAGGTAGCAGTATCATAGGCAATTTGATTTAATAAATTGTTTAAAGCTTCAATCGCCGCCGCAAAAATCGTATGTTTCAACACATTGTCGCCTTTTTGTTTAAGCCATTCTTGAATCCACAAACCTTCTCGTTCGGCAAGATTTTCAGCTGCTTCACCACGGTCAGCGGCGCTGTCTTTTTCGGTTAATCCCTGCTGAGTTGGATCGCTCACCTGAACACCAGCAGCAGAACCGGACGGATTTGATGCCAACACCGGCAATGGATAAAGTACCGCCGGTACTACCAGCGTTGAAATCATTTGAATAATTACTGCCACGGTGACGGTTTTTTTCAAAACAAAAAACCACTTTGAGGAAGCAACTTTTTCTTCCTGCAAGTCGGAAACCTCCTGACGTAATGTTTTATCTTGTCTCAACATTATTGACTAGTTTGACCGTTAGTTTTATTGGCGTTAGTAACTGTTTCTGAAACCAGCTGCATCAATTCCTGATCGTCTAATTCGTTCAAAATTTCTTGGGAAACGCCCGCACTCTTAAGCAGTTCTCTCACCTGAGCCGGCGTTAAATTATTAATATCCTGTCCGGCTAAACCGGTGCTAACCGTCGGACTTGGCTGCTCTTGTTTAATCTGATTGAGCAGCTCTTGGTATAGCGCCAAAATTTCTTGGTCGCTAAGCTGTGCAAGTTCCTGAGGATCTAGCCCTTCCTGAACCAAAGCGCGTCGCAATTGAGCCGCTCGTTCCTCGTCGGTAGCCTGCAAATCAATACCAACCAACGAACCTGACTGCGGGTCTAAAACCGACCACTCGACAAAACAGTCTTTACCTTCAGGACATGTTGGGTTGGTTTTCTTGGCAATTTCAGTCTTATCATCAATGCCGTCGGAATCAGTATCTGGTAAATATGGGCTAGTTGCGTAGATTTTAAGCTCATCATAATCCGAAAGACCGTCTAGATCAGTATCTTTCTGGCGCAATCCAAGCAAATCCTGCTCCGTGTTAATGTTGGCGTTCAGGGTAAGAGGATCAGTCGGTTTAACCACAAAGTAACTGTTGATATTCCACTTGAATTGAAAAAATCCCAGCACTACCGCGGCTAGGCCCAACACCAATATCGTTGCCGATAATAAATGATCAACTTTTTTCTTATCATGAAAAAAATTAACTATTTTCTGCTTGATTGGCTTTTTTTGTTGCAGTCCCTGGGGATCATTGTGATAAATTTCCTCAAGGATATTATTATTTTCTGCTTTTTTTTCTCTAAAAGCCATGCTTACATTAGCAAATAAATTAAAACAAGCTCTAACAGAAAAACAGTTACCGATTTTGATTAACTAGTTAGATATATTATAGCAAAAAATCGCGGTCCATGCCAAGATAAAATGAGCTTATTTTTTTAAATAAGAGCTTAATGCCGCGCTCAAGCGTAGCCAGTCATTAACTGAAAGATTCTGCGCCCGGATTTGTTCATCAAAATTGGCTTGGTTGAGTATTTTTTTAACTTCACCAGGCGGTATCTTTAGTCCTGAAGCTAAGTTGTTATGAAGCTGTTTACGCCGGGCAGCAAAGCCGATTTTCACAACCTGCCAAAAAAATTTCTCTGTTACCAGTCCGGAAAAAAAGTTATCCACCGCTACCTTATCTTTAATAGCAGAAATTTGAATAATTGCCGAGTCAACTTTCGGACTTGGCCAAAAATCATGCCGGCTAACCACTTCAATAATTTTTGGCTGGCCGTATAACTGAACCGAAACTGCCAGTAAACTCATGGCACCAGGTAACGCACAAATCCTTTCAGCAACTTCCTTTTGCAATAATAGAGTAAAACTCTTTGGTGTCGCCGGACCGGTTAAAAATTTTTTAAGAAAAAAAGAAGTAATGGTATACGGTAAATTAGCAACTATCTTATATTCACCAGAAATAGCATCAGCGACATCAAATTTTAAGATGTCTGCCTCAACCAGCTTTAAATTAGGCTGGTTAATAAACTTCGTTTTCAAAAAAGTAAACAATCTCTTATCTAGTTCAACGCTGACCACCTGCCGGGCTTGTTTGACTAAACTCTCGGTTAAAATTCCTAATCCCGGACCAACTTCCAGCACAACGTCCTGGTTAGTTACCTGTGAAGACTCAATCATCAAATCAATTACCTCTTGGTTTAGCAAAAAATTTTGGCCCTTGTCTTTTGTCGGTTTAATGCCGTAACTTTGACAGATATCTTTAACCTGATTGATAAACTCTTTTGTTATCATAGTTTTACTAATAGTGTTGTAGCTGTTATAATAAAAACGCTATTATTTAATCACTTCCATATGATTGTCCCCGAAGGATTGATGCATAAAAAAGTAAATATTTTAGTTGCCTTGCTAATTATTCTTATTGTTGCCATCTCAGCCGCATTTGCCATCTCAGCCCAAGCTATTCCAGGCATTGGACTGCGAGTTATTGCTCCGCCAATCAAATGCACTCCCGACCCTTACGGCGCTACGTGTCTTGCCAGCTGTCCTATCTGCGGTGACATCGCTGGATGTTCAAGCCTTTTTGAAACCAAGGCCATGTACCTGGGCGGATCAAATGTTTTATATAAAGGCCAGGCGCTCTGTACCAACCAACCAATGCCCAACCGGGGCGGCACTTTCAGACCGGGTGTTACCTGCCTTGGATCACTGATTGGCATGGGGCCCCATCTCTTCGTTCAATTCGGCTGCGGACGCTAAATTTTTGGCTTAATTAAACCAATTCTTATCACTTCTAACTGCGAACCTTCAACCTTAACCAATGTTGAGGGTTTTATCTTAGGCAAATTGCCTGCATCAATAACCAGTTGTGGCTGATATTTCTGATTTTGAAATTCCGCAATCACGGCTTTAGCGCTATAAAGATTCTTACCGCCCGACAAGTTGGCCGAAGTTGCAATCAATGGTCTGCCGGCGCGCAAGGCGAGGCGACGAGCAATACTATTAGCCGGCACCCTAACGGCAAAACGGCCGTTAACCACAATAGACAGCGGACCCGGCCAATATTTTTTCGCCAATTTCAGATTAGTACCACTTAACTTAAAAAAAGTCTTTGCCTGATTTACGCTGGAAGCAATCAACGTAAATTTTTCATCTTTTCGATTTTTAATCCTAAGAATGTTTTTAGTAACTCGCTTTGAATCAAATAATCCGCCTAGAGCATAGGCGGTATCGGTCGGGTAAACGATCACGCCGCCTTGTTTTAAGATTTTAACGGCCTGACTGATACCGGATTGATCGGATTTAACAACTTTCATAAAAGAATTTTCAATTTCTAATTTTCAATTACCAGATCAGATGTTTGAAAATTATTTTATTGAATATTAATTGAAGATTTAACTTACCCCCTAATCTGCTTAACAAACTTGTATATTGAAAATACCACCGGATTGGTAATTAAATCATGGCTGCCAACGTACTCAGTAATTTTAGTATCCGGCCCAAAACCAGTCTTAAAACGAGTAATACCTTCCCATTTTTTATTGTAGTATGACGGGCCGTTGGTTCCGCCAAAGTCATAATATGTATACCCCGCCTGTTTAGCTGCCAAAATTGCCTCCCACTGCAACAGATATGCCGCCATTACGTCACGATACATATCAGCCGTAGCACCGTGAAGGTAAATTGCGACTTTGCCAAAAAATGAAATCATATTGGCCGCAACGATCTTGCCGTCATATTCCGCCAAAAATAATTTAACTGTTTCGTCCTGACTCATCACTTCAAACATTTTTTTGTAATGTTCTTTGTGATGTGGTGAAAAACCGTCACGCTTGGCGGTTTGTTTCATGAGCTGCCAGAAAGATTCAATATCAGATATTTCACTGCTCACCCGAATTTTAACTCCTTTGCGCATTGCTAAACCAATATTGTAACGGGTTTTTGGCTTCATAGCCGCCAAAAGCTCCTCTTGAGTTTTGCTTAAATCAAGCATCAGCGTACATTTCGGCTGAATTTCATATTCACCTTTGCGAAAACCATTATCAATCAGGCGTTTTTCGTTGCCCAAAAGCCATGGCGGATCCACTCTGATTAAAAAACTTTTTTCTTCCCGCGCCAGGCGTTTCATTTCCGCAAACAACGAATTAAGGTCGTCAATTTCCATCGTATTAATGACTGGACCTCTGGGACAATATAAATAGTTATACTCAAATGGCAATTCATGTTTGACGATCAACGCGGCGGCCTGCAATGCCCCCTCGCCATTAACCGCGGCCAACCTGATAATCTTTCGGTCTAACGTTTTTTGGAGTTCTCCCCATTGCCAAGAATGAAGCAACCCGCCGTCTGGGGCGTTACTTTTGACAAAATTATCCCAATGTTCTTTTAAGTCTTCTCCGACTTGAATGATCTGCATTTGTTTAAACCACAAAATTAATTAATCGTCCAGGCACAAAAATAACATTTTTTATTTCTCGGTCCTTTAAGTGCACCAACACTTTCTCACTTTGCTTGGCTAAAATTTCAGCCTTTTGTTCATTGATATCAGCCGGCACCCGAATTTTATCGCGTAATTTACCATTAACCTGAACAATCAAATCAATTTCTGAATCCATAATCAAAGCCGGATCAAATACTGGCCACGGCGCTTGACTAATAGATCCTTTATGTCCGGTTAACTCCCAGATTTCTTCACTAAGATGTGGTGCAAAAGGCGAGAGCAATTTTACCAACGCTTCAGCGGTAAACTGATCCATTGCTTTTTCCTCGCTGATTTTATTGACTAAAATCATCATCGCCGAAACTGCCGTATTATAATCTTGGCTTTCAATATCGTCACTAACCTTCTTGACAGTTTTATGAACTAAAGTTGTTAACTCTGGACTGACTGAATCAACAATAACCACTCCGCCGGTATACAAGGCCCAAACCTTTTCGATAAATCGCCGAACTCCGATAACACCCTTGGTATCCCAGGGAATTGCCTGATCAAACGGCCCCATAAACATTTCATAAACCCGGAAAGTGTCCGCGCCAACCGATTTTACCACTTCGTCAGGGTTAACCACGTTACCGCGAGACTTAGACATTTTTTCACCGCCCTCGCCTAAAATCATTCCGTGGGATGTGCGTTTCAAATACGGTTCATTGCCACATTTTTTTGGCACCACGCCGATGTCATACAAAAATTTGTAGATAAAACGAGAATACAATAAATGCAGGGTGGTATGTTCCATGCCGCCATTATACCAATCAACCGGCGCAAAATATTCCAGTTTGTCTTTATCGGCCAACTGATCATTATTTTTCGGATCGATATAGCGTAAGAAATACCAATTAGAACCGGCCCAGTTTGGCATTGTGTCGGTTTCGCGCATTGCGACTTGGCCACATACCGGGCATGTTGTCTTCACCCAATCAGTTATTGCCGCTAGCGGTGATTCTCCGGTATCGGTTGGCTCATAATTTTTAACTTTTGGTAATTCCAACGGTAGCGCACTTTCCGGCAACGCCACCCAACCGTCCACTGACGCACCAGTCTTTTTACAATTTTCACAATACACCATAGGGATTGGCTCGCCCCAATATCGTTGGCGAGAAAACACCCAATCGCGCAATTTATAGTTAACCGTTTGTCTACCCATGCCGTGGTCCTCAAGCCATTTGGTGATTTGCACCATCGCTTGTCGCACCGACATATCATTAAACTGGCCGGAGTTAATCAATTTACCGGTTTCGATATCAACAAAAGCCTGCTTGGCGATAGTACCCCCCGCGATAACTTCAATAATGGGCAGATGGTATTTCTGAGCAAACTCCCAATCCCGCTGATCGTGCGCCGGAACAGCCATAATCGCGCCGGTACCATAGCTTGACAGCACATAATCGGCAACCCAGATAGGAATTTGCTTTCCCGTCACCGGATTAATAGCCATGACACCCTGCAACACCACTCCGGTCTTTTCTTTCTGTAATTCAGTTCGTTCCAGGTCTGATTTCTTCTTCGCTTGTTCGATGTACGCCTCAACCTCTTTTAAATTGGTAATCTGTGACTGGCAATCTGTAATTAAATTGTGCTCCGGAGCAATAACTATAAATGTAGCGCCAAACAGCGTATCGGGCCTAGTTGTATAGACAGTTAGCGCGTGATCCTGGCCGGTGATTTTAAAATCAATTTCTGCTCCTTCGCTGCGACCAATCCAGTTAATTTGCTGCTGTTTAATTCGATCTAAATAATCAACTGTTTCCAAATCGTCAATTAGCCGGTCCGCATACCGAGTAATTCTAAACATCCACTGTTCTAGTTCTTTTTTGATCACTTCACCGCCGCACCGTTCGCATTTACCGTTCACCACTTCTTCGTTTGCTAAACCAATCTTGCAGGACACACACCAGTTAATAGGCATTTTGGCTTTATACGCCAAGTCGTGTTCATACATCTTCAAAAAAATCCACTGCGTCCATTTATAATATGACGGATCGGTGGTTGTTACTGTCCGATCCCAATCAAAACTAAAACCAAACGACTTAAGCTGTCGCGTAAAATTTTCAATATTCTTTTTAGTAATAATTTCCGGACTGGTCCCGGTTTTAATGGCGTAATTTTCTGACGGTAAGCCAAAGGCGTCAAAGCCGATCGGGTACAACACATTATACCCTTGCATTCGGCGCTTCCGCGCTAAAATGTCGAGTGCGGTATAACTGCGAGGATGCCCCACATGTAAACCCTCACCCGACGGATAAGGAAACTCAATCAAACAGTAATACTTTGGTTTTGAGCTTTCATCATCAGCGGCAAACTGTTTTTTATCCTCCCAGAATTTTTGCCATTTCTTCTCAATCTTTGAGTGATCGTACTTTTTCATACCAAATATAAATTACCATAAAAAGGGCACAATATCAACAAAGGCGCACGCCACTACCGGCGTGCGCCTTTAAAATTTTTACCAACGATAACAGCCTTACTTCAAAACATCCTTGAGGTATTTTCCGGTATATGACCGTGTTACTTTAACGATATCGCGCGGCGTGCCAAAAGCGACAATCTCACCGCCAGCATCCCCGCCTTCCGGCCCCAAATCAATCACCCAGTCGGCACACTTAATCACGTCCAGGTTATGTTCAATAATTAAAACAGTATTTCCTTTATCCACTAATTTATTCAAAACCCCCAGTAGCTGTTTAATATCCTCAAAATGCAGTCCGGTCGTTGGTTCATCTAAAATGTAAAGTGTTTTACCAGTTGACCGCCTGGACAATTCCGTTGCCAGTTTGACGCGTTGGGCTTCACCACCAGACAGCGTAGTCGCTGGCTGGCCAAGCCGGACATAACCAAGCCCGACATCGTGCAATGTTTTTAATTTATTTGAAATAATCGGCTGATTGCGGAAAAATTTCATCGCTTCTTCAACTGACATGTCCAAAATGTCGGCAATATTTTTCCCTTGATAGTGAATCTCCAAAACTTCCGCCTTATAGCGCGAGCCATGGCACTCTTCGCACTGAACGTAAACGTCGGGCAAAAACTGCATCTCAATTTTTACCAAACCTTCTCCAGCGCACGTCTCACAGCGTCCGGCTTTGGCATTAAAGCTGAATTTGCCCGCTTTGTAACCGCGGATTTTAGCTTCTTGGGTTTCAGTGAACAAGTCTCTGATATAGGTAAATACTCCCGTATAGGTTGCCGGATTACTGCGGGGCGTGCGGCCGATCGGTGACTGATCAATCGCAATAATTTTATCAATATGTTCAATACCCTTAATGTCTTTATGGCGGCCCGGCAAATCTTTAGCCCGATAAAATTTCTTCGCCAAAGCCTTAACTAAAATATCAAGCATCAAGGTTGATTTGCCTGAGCCGGAAACCCCCGTTAAGCAAATAAATTTGCCAAGTGGAATCTTAGCATCAATATTTTTCAAATTAAATTCACTGGCGCCGATAATTTCAATAAATTTGCCATTGCCTTTACGGTACGTTTTTGGTTCATCAATTTTATCAGTCCCCGACAAATATCGTCCGGTCAAAGAATTTTTATTCTTTTTAATTTCTGCCGGTGTTCCCTGAGCAACCACCTTGCCACCAGCCTCACCGGCACCCGGACCGATGTCAATAATTTCGTCAGCCGCCTCCATGGTCATCTCATCGTGCTCAACAACAATCACCGTATTACCCAGATCACGCAAATGTTTTAAGGTGTCAATCAAACGCTGATTGTCTTTTTGGTGCAAACCAATTGACGGTTCATCTAAAATATACACCACACCAGTCAACGAAAGCCCAAGCTGAGTAGCTAAACGAATCCGTTGAGCTTCGCCGCCCGACAGCGTTGCCGATGGCCGATCAAGCGTGATATACCCCAGCCCGACATCATTAAGATACTGCAAATGATTGACGATTTCTTTTATCGCTTGATCGGCGATTTTATGCTCCTTAGCCGTTAGGCTCAGTTCACCGGTCTTGTTTTTTTGTAGTTGTTTAAAAAATTCCAAACCTTTCTCAATCGTTAATGAAGTTATTTCTGAAATATTCTTTTCACCAATCGTCACCGCCAGATAAACCGGCTTTAATCTTCGACCCTGGCAGTACGGACAGGTAAACACTCTCATGTATTGTTCAATTTCCTGGCGCAAATAGTCGGAAGTTGTTTGCTGATATTTTTCTTGTAAAATTTCAAGCACGCCGGCAAATGTCAGCTTCTCGTTTCCGATTTCGTACTCTTTGCCGCCGGTACCGTTGAAAATAATATCCAGAGATTTCTCAGATAACTCCGAAACCGGCACATCCAGCTTAAACTTATGTTCTTTGGCAACCGTTTGCAATAATTGCCAATAATTATTTTGGTTTGAAAAATTTCTAGCCCACGGTTTAATCGCACCTTCGGCCAGTGTCAGACGCTTATTTGGAATAACCAGTTCCGGATCCACCTCTAGCCGAGTGCCGATACCCAGACATTTAGCACAGGCGCCGGCCGGCGAATTAAACGAAAAATTACGCGGTTCAAGAGTAGTAATATTGATGTTACACTTGGAACAAATATAATGCTGAGAGAAAAAATATTCTGTACTATCAACAATAATTGAGATTTGACCATTGCTTAAATCAAGCGCCAATTCAACCATCCGGCTCAATTCTTCTCTAAAAATTTCTTCTTCTTTCTTGGTATATGTCAGGTCACCAACAATAATTTCTACCGTTTGACCGTCTGCAAAATTCAGCGAGGTGGCGTCAAGATTTTTGATTTCATTTGCTACCCGAATTGATTTGAATCCTGATTTTTTGATTTCATCAATAGTCTTACTTTTTTTATCAATATTAACCGGCGCAAAAATCTTTACCTTACTGTTTTCTTTTATCAAGCCAAAAACGCGGCTGATAATCTGGCTTGAAGTTTGTTTCTCCAGCTCTTTGCCGCACACCGGACAGTGGACATGGCCGATGCGTGAATAAATCAATCGCAAATAATCATAAATTTCTGTGACGGTTCCCACCGTTGAACGAGGATTAGTTGAAGCTGAGCGCTGGTCTATTGAAATAGCCGGAGACAGACCCTCAATCGAGTCGACTTCCGGCTTATCCATTAAACCTAAAAATTGTCGGGCGTAGGTGGAAAGTGATTCCACATAGCGGCGCTGACCTTCAGCGTAGATAGTATCAAAAGCTAAAGAAGATTTTCCCGAACCAGAAATACCAGTAAACACAACCAGTTTCTCCCGCGGGATTTCAATATTAATATTTTTTAAATTATGAACCCTCGCTCCTTTGACGATAATTTTTTTTAACATAGTTTTGTCTTTCTTTTATGTCTCCATCAAAACCCATCGTTGCCAAAAACTGCGGGACACAAAAAAACAGGGATAAACTTTAAACTAAGGATACAGTTTACACCTGTTTTTGATTTGTGTCAAACCGATTAGTAGAATTCGACGTGCCAATGTCTGGTGCCGCCAACCGGGCTTTCATCGACAAAAGTTGCCGTCCGGCCGTTGGGCAAAGTGACATTGCGATACATTGTTGCGCTCGGATCCTTACCCCACTGAACCGTTATTGACTCATGGCTCTGAATATATCCATCAAGCTCGGCGTTTTCTCCGATTCGAATATCCGCCTGATACCCGGGCCGGGATGTATGATGACCCGCCTCAGTTGCCCCGGTAATAGTAAATCCGCCGTATTCATCAGCTAATGAATTTAAACTGTCAACCGTAGTGCCTTCTAGGCCGCCCACGTTAGTACAATTAGTTTGCCCGGCGTACTGGCACGGCGCTTTATTAATGCCAATATCATGTTCATCCAAGCTCGCTCGAGTAGTAGTCTCCCCCTGAGAAGTCCCCGTGGGCAAAGCCCCCGTATATTCGCCGCCAGTATCGACTGCGCCGCCGCCATAATCACGGACCAAGGCGGGGTCAAATTCATCGCCAACCGACACAGACAAATCATCTAACTCAACTAATTTCGGGTTAACGGTTTGCAGAATGATGAAAGAAAAAAGCGCAAGCAATAATCCAGTTAATGCAGAAGTAATAAAATCTTTCGCTGTACTGATCTGGTTTGGATTACCGGCCGACACTAACCATAAAAAACCGCCAACCATAATCATAATGACTGCTAACACTCCGGCAACCGCGACGCCGTAGTTGTAAATCGCGGTAATATATTTGCCAATCCAAGGAATCGCACATTGTGTTCCACCCTCACAACTAACCGGATCAAACTCTAATGTCGTATTGCCAATCTTAACCGACAGCGTCGGTTTAATCCCCCCGTCCTGCGCCATGGCTACAGAAGCATTTATAAACAGAATAACAAATAAAGCCGCTAGAAATATAATGCTACTTTTTTGAAAATGTTTCATGTCCGACGTGTCCTAATGTAATAAAGCATCCATAGCGCCACTGATCATAATTTCAGAATTTCGCCGCGCTCGGTTTGGCACCTGACCGGCATAAATACTGTCAACAATTTCCGCGCCGGCCGTCACCCAGTATGTTGCGTCGCCAGTTTCAATGCCATTAACAACGGCAGCCTGCAAATTAACAAAACTATCCAGCCCGCCGCCGCCCAAATTAAAGGCCATATCAACCAGAACTGTTCGCCGATCGGCATCAAGCTGATTCCAGTTTGCCTCGCCGCCGACAAAACCAACTGCATCATCAATTGCGTCCTGATAATCGTCCTCAAAAAGTTCGTTTGCTCGTTCACTAGATATGCAATCACCTTCATTAATATTGTCCGCTCCGGTCACTAAGTGGCCATACCCAATTGTCAAATTACCAAGACTATCGCGATAAGCACACGGATTATAGCCCTCATTTCGCTGTGTATACTCAACCGGATTACCACCGGTCCAATAATCTCCATCAGACCCGGTGCCATCGCGTTCTGGTGTAATAGCAATGCCGCTGGAGCTGTCAGTCCCACCAACCGTGTTAATTGGTTGAATCTGTGACACCGTTATACCTTCTAATTTGACCAGACGAGGGTTAACGGTTTGCAGAATGATAAAAGAAAAAAGCGCAAGCAATAATCCAGTTAATGCAGAAGTAATAAAATCTTTCGCTGTACTGATCTGGTTTGGGTTACCGGCCGACACTAACCATAAAAAACCGCCAACCATGATCATAATGACTGCTAACACTCCGGCAACCGCGACGCCGTAGTTGTAAATCGCGCCAATATACTGGCCGATCCAATCCACTTCTAAATTCCCTCCCGATTCTGTCCAGCCCTCACCCTCATTAAAACCTTTAAAGCTGCCAATCTCAACACTGATCTGCGGCTCGGGAATACCCGTTGCCAAAACTGCCGGCGCTAATAAAAAAGATCCTGCTAAAAAGAAGAAAAAAATAAACAAAATATTTTTCATACCGCTCTTATCTACTTAACTCTGCTAAAATAATGCTCTCAAATGTCGCTAATGAGACCGCACCTCGCAAGGGCTTACCGTTGATAAAAAATGTTGGAGTTGCCTCAACGCCAAATGCTAAACCTTCCTGCAGATCAGCTTCAATTTCCGGCAGATATTTTCCGGCGCCCATGCAACTGCTAAACTGCAAACTATTAAGACCGATTTGAACCGACCAAGCGGCTAAATTATCCTCGTTGATTTTATCTTGATTTTCAAAAATCTTATCGTGCATTTCCCAAAATTTTCCCTGTTCATTCGCACACTCACCGGCTAACGAAGCTAACACTGCCTGCGGATGGATGTCGGTCAGAGGAAAATCACGAAAAACAAACAGCACTCTGTCGCTGTAATCCTTAATTAGCTCTTTAACTACCGGATAAACCTGGGCGCAGTACGGACACTGAAAATCAGAAAACTCCACAACAACTACCTTCGCGTCTTTTGGTCCGACGCTTGGATCATCATCAGTTGCCAAGTTGGTTAAAACAATCTGATCATCGGGCTCAGCCGCCGAACCGCCAAAAAGTTCACTGGCAGTTATTTCCCCAGACCGCAACAGGTAGATGACTTTAGCAACATAAATCCCAAAAGCAACCGAAAAAACCGAAAACAAAACTAAAAATCCAATCAGCAATTGACCCCACCAATGCTTATACCATTTTTTGTCCGGTTGGTGATCGCCTTTCTGGGAATTTGGAACATTAAAAATTGGCTCTTCAGTATACATAAATTCAATAATATTATACCATAAAAATAGAAATGATATAAACCGCTATGACTCAATATGAAAAAATCACCGATGCTGCCGAAAAAAAATATCTAAAAAAAGACCTTAAGCGCCGAAAACAGATGAAAGTAAGCGGCAAAAGAGTACTACAACTCAAACGGATCATCAGCCAAAAATCAACGTCATCCCGGGCGAATTGACAATATTTGGTTTTTCTGATAGATTATAGACATTGATTATGCTTATCGACATTATTCAAATTATTTCAGCAGTCCTCTTGATTGCTGTTGTCCTGATTCAAAATAAAGGCACCGGTCTGGGTGCTGCTTTTGGTGGCGAAGGCACGGTTCATCGATCTAAGCGCGGTGCTGAAAAATGGCTATTTACTTCAACTATCATCCTCGCAATTGTTTTCTTGGCAACTGCTCTTGCCAACACTCTTTTTTAAAACCCACACAACTACATAACAGACTAAATCATTTTTTGTGTTTAAAAGCATTTTCTCGCTAAACAAAAACAAAAACGCTCAAAGTACAGGTGAAATATCGGAGGACTCGCCGAATACCGACCTTAAGAAATCTGACCGCAAAAGCTTGGACAAAAAGTTAATTTATTCTCTTGGTAACAAAAGAATTCCCAACTTCCGCCAGCTTAAACACCTGCCAAAAATACTGAAACCAAAAGAGCGAGCCACTTTTACCGGTCTGGTCGCTTTGGTTATTGTTTCTGTTATTTTTATTGTTACCACATTTTATCTCAGAAATTTCTTGCCGACGCCAACAGTCGGAGGCGAATATGTAGAAGGCTTAATCGGCGCGCCTCAGTATATCAACCCAATCTTATCACAGACAAACGATGTTGATTCCGACATCGCTCGGTTAATTTTTTCCGGACTGCTCAAATATGATTCCGAATTACAGTTGGTCCCCGATCTTGCCGCAAGCTGGGAAGCAAGTGAAGATCAAAAAACATACACTTTCACCTTAAAACAAGGAATAAAATGGCACGATGGTCAGACGCTTGATGCTGACGATGTCATCTTTACTTTCCAAAGCATCCAGGACCCCGATTTTAAAAGCCCGTTATTAATCAGTTTTCGCGGCGTCACGATTCAAAAAATTGACGACCTGACAGTTAAATTTACCCTGCCGGAAGTGTTTCCCGCCTTTCTTGAAGTGTTAACATTCGGAATCTTACCGGAACACATCTGGGGGACAATCCCTGCCATCAATGCCAACTTGACGGAATACAATCTTAAGCCGGTCGGCAGCGGACCCTGGAAATTTAAATCATTAGCCAAAGATCGTTTGGGCAATATTAAGTCGTATGTCTTAGTACCAAATCCCGATTATTACGGACCACAACCGTATATCGAAAAATTGACTTTTAATTTTTATCCTGATTTTCAAACTGCCGTAGTAGCACTAAAAAATAATTCTGCTGAAGGAATCAGTTTTCTGCCAAAAGAATTTAAATCCCAATTAGCGGGAGAAAAAAGCCTTAACTTTAATTCTTTTTATCTCCCTCAGTATACTGCTGTCTTCTTTAACCAAAAAGAAAATGAAGCGTTAAAAGAAAAAAGCGTCCGGCAGGCCCTTGCCTACGGCATTGATAAATCAAAAATCTTAAGCGAAGCTCTTGGACTAGAGGGCGAAATTATTGACGGGCCGATTTTACCGATACCAATTGAACAAAATAGTGACAAAAAAATTAATTTTGATGTTGCTAAGGCAAACCAATTATTAGAAGATGCTGGCTGGAAACAAATCACACCGCAGCAGTATCAGGAATATCTTGCAAAGAAAACTGCCGCCACAAACCAAGACACGGCAACAACCACTGCTCCGGAAATTTTAACGCCAACCACCACGACTGAAGATGCACAAGCTAAAACTGAGACCGAAACCGAAGAACAGGGATTTTACCGACAAAAAGGAGAAAACATACTAACAATTACCCTAACCACCGTTAACCAGCCAGAGAATTCAAAGGCGGCTGAATTAATCAAAGAATTTTGGGAAGCAATCGGCGTAAAGGTAAACCTAGTCATTGTTGAGGGTTCAAAAATCAGACGCGAGGTTATTAAAACCAGAAATTATGAAGCATTGCTGTTTGGCATTATCGTCGGTTCAAATCCCGATCCCTATCCGTTTTGGCACTCTTCTCAAATTCAGGATCCGGGGCTGAATTTGGCACTATTTGCCAACCGCGAAGTTGATAAACTGCTTGAGGAAGCCAAAATAACTGAAAACGCTGAGGAACAGGTTCAAAAATATCAACGCTTTCAAGAAATTCTAGCTACTGAATTGCCGGCAATTTTCTTGCACACTCCGACATATAGCTACGTCGTTGACAAAAAAATTAAAGGTATTAATATTGGCCGAGTCATCATCCCTGCCGATCGGTTTAACAATATCCAAGACTGGTACATCAAAACTGAACGCCGCTATCAGGGAGACATTCATTAATTATCCATTTTATTATTCACCATTCTGTGTGCGTCATATCTCTAGACACACACCATTAAGCCGATGTGGTGAAATTGGTAGACACGCACGGTTCAGAGCCGTGTGAGCGCAAGCTCGTGAGAGTTCAAATCTCTCCATCGGCACCATAACAACTATATTACATTATGAAAGAACGAAAAAAACAGCATCCTGTTAGATCTCGCACCGGCAAGCCGTCGGTTGGCCGGAGAGACAACAATAGAAATCAACACCGCAAAAAGATTGCTAAGACCAAGCATCACAGCGGTGTTACTCAACCAAGTCCTAAAAGAAAAGAAGTCTTTTCACCGGACAAACTAAAAATCTACGCTTTAGGCGGCCTTGAAGAGGTCGGACGCAACATGACGGTTTTTGAATATGAAAACGATATCGTCATTGTCGACATGGGACACCAATTCCCCGAAGAAGAAATGCACGGCATTGATTATATCCTGCCGAATATTAGTTCACTTAAAGGTAAAGAAAAAAATATCCGCGCTGTACTAATTACGCACGGTCATCTTGACCATGTCGGCGCCGCGCCACACCTGCTGCCCGAGCTAGGTAATCCGCTGGTTATTGCCGCACCAATGACTGCCGCCATCTTGCGCAAACAGATTGAAGACCACAGCAACAAATTCACTCCCAAAATCATGGAATTACGTGACCTCAAGTCACCGATCAAATTAGGAAAAATCACCATTAATTTTTTCCAGGTCACTCACAGTATTAAAGATGCGCTAGGAATCATCCTTCAAACGCCCGTTGTCACTGTCATTCACCCCGGCGATTGGCGCTATGATCTTGATCCGGTTGAAGGCCCAAAAACCGACATGACTCATCTTGCTAAATGGAAGACTAAGACTAGACCGGTTGCCTTAATGATGGAAAGTCTGGGTTCAACCCAACAGGGTTTTCAGGGTTCGGAAATGGAAGTATATAAAAATATGGAGCAAATCATTAGTACTGCTCCCAGCCGTGTTATTTTTGGAACATTCTCTTCAATGATTGAACGTATCGGTCAGATCATTCAAATTTCTGAAAAGTATGGCAAAAAAGTCGCGGTTGACGGCTACAGCATGAAATCAAACGTAGAAATCGGCCGTAAATTTGGCTTCATTAAAACCAACAAAGAAACGCTTATTGACATTGCCAACATTGACGACTACCCAAAAAATAAAGTGGTGGTTATCTGTACCGGTTCTCAGGGTGAAGACCGGGCTGTGCTGCGCCGGATTGCCAATGGCGACCACCGGTTTATTAAAATTGAACCAAACGACACCATTGTTTTTTCGTCTTCGGTAATCCCCGGCAACGAACGAACAATCCAAACTTTAAAAGACCGGCTATACCGGCTTGGCGCAAATGTTATTCATAAAGAAATTATGGATGTCCACGCCGGCGGTCATGGCAAAATTGAAGATATCAAGCTACTGCTCAAAGAAGTTCAGCCAGATTATTTAATCCCGGTTTATGCTAATCACTACCTGCTTCAAGAAGCGTCAAAGGTGGCACAAAGTGTTGGTTTTCCAAAAGAAAAAATCTTTGTGGCTGACAATGGCCAAATTATTGAGTTTGACAAAAAGGGTGGCCGCCTCACCAACCAGCGAGTGGTGACTGATTATGTTTTTGTCGACGGTCTGGGTGTCGGCGATGTTTCAAGCGTTGTTTTAAAAGACCGCCAGGTGATGGCTTCCGACGGTATGATCGTCGTCATTGTCACTATTGATAAAAAACGCGGCGTGCTGGTACAAAATCCCGACCTTATTTCACGGGGATTTATCTATATGAAAGAAAATAAAAAACTGATTGAAGATACTCGAATGCTGGCAAGAAAAATTTTTAAGGGTACGCTTAAAGGCGGCGTTGATGAGGGTTACTATAAAGATAAAATCCGAACTGAAGTCAGCAATTTTTTGTACCAAAAAACTCAACGGCGACCAATGGTATTGCCGGTAATAATTCAAATTTAACTCTATGTGGTTTCAAAAAAAACCCTTATTCAACCTGCCGCTAAAAATTCTTTTGGTTACTAACTCCATCATCTTGCTGGCCGGCGCTATGTTTGGCCCGATCTACGCTTTGTTTGTCGAAGACATTGGTGGCGATTTGATGGATGCCAGTTTCGCCGGCGGTATTTTTGCTTTGGCTGCCGGCATTACCACGCTTGTCTCCGGCAAATACAGTGATCGGGTTAAAGAAAACGAACTAATCGTTGTTGCCGGTTACATGATTATGGGACTGGGGTTTTTACTGCTGTCAATCTGTACCTCAGTCTGGTTTCTTCTTCTTATTCAAATACTAATTGGTCTTGGTGAAGCCGTTTATTCACCGGCATTTGACGCTGTCTATTCAAAACATCTTGATAAAAATCACGCTGGCAAACAGTGGGGCGCCTGGGAATCAATCAACTACTTTTCACTTGCAGTCGGTGCCGTTGTCGGCGGCGTTATCGTCACATTGACTAACTTCAACGTTTTGTTTATTCTTATGGCAATGATGTCGTTTGCGAGCGGCATCTATATCTATTTACTACCACGCAAAGTTCTTTAGATCACCACAACCAATAAGGAAGGTACCATGGAGGAGCATCAAGAGCTCAAACAGAATTTGATTCGGCTTCGCCGGGTCACCAGCCGACTAAACACCTTGTTGCTTTGCTGCCTGGATTTGATGAAGGAGCAATCGTTTTGCGGCCGCACGCAGATCATTATGGATCAAATCCTAGACACCAGAAAACGGGCAATCATTGAACTTTGTCCGATCAAATCAAAGCTCGGACTGGCAATTCACTGTCCTGATCACGAAGCCGGCGAACTATTCAGACTAAAAGAGCTGGCCAAAATCGCGAAGATGAGCGTTTCGCCGACTGAAATTGACGATTATTTTGGCAAACTCTTTGCCGAATCGCGCACCCTTCAAGCGGTGCAAGCCGCGCAAGAGCTGGAAGGTGAGCCGTATCTAATGAAGTAATTGATACGGTTTTTTATTTACATAAAACTTGACAAATATTTTAACCGTGTTAAGATAGACACATCCTTAACAAAGTTATTAAAACCATTGAAGTATGTCCCCACGTTCGTGGGGGTTGGGCATACTGAGGTGGCCGCTGCGCTAGTGGCGGCCCGGGAGTAGTTACCCGTAACCAAAAACTAACTGATGTCGGTCGCCTCAGGCGACGACAGAGTCAGTAAAGCGATCAAATAATCCGTACTGACACGGATTTTTTTGATAATAAGGGTGGCACCGCGAAAACCTTTTCGTCCCTTAGTTATAGTGTTTACTATAACCAAGCGACGAGAGGGTTTTTTTGTTTAACGTTCTTTAAACGCCAAAATGGCAAAGGAGCTTTCAACCATGCCTTGGGGACATAGCGAAGACAAACGTCCACAACTTTGTTTTGAATGCAAAACTCCCATGCAGGGAACAAAAGAACAGTTCGTAAACGGCCATGGATTTGGCAGCACTAGCGGCAACCAATTGCTGCCAATCTGTATCAACCCTGGCTGTAACCAAGGGAAAAAAAATCTGGCGGAAAGTCGCTAGATGAATCCAAGGGTTTTGGAGGCACCAGTCAGTCGTGACTGACACAGGTGAGACACCCGTCGCTCACGAGCGACAGGTGAGGCCGCTGTCAAAGGGGGTAAATACTGCAAACTGCGGTTTTTGCCCCCCCATTTTTCTTTACATAACCACCTATCCATATTAAAATGACTAGTATGAAAGAAATCATTTTGTCGGGTATCAGACCGACCGGAAAACTACATATCGGCAACTACTTTGGGGCCTTAAAAAACTTCGTTGAGCTGCAAAATAAATACGAATGTTATTTTTTTATTGCTGACTTGCACTCGCTCAATGAGCAGTTTGATCCACAAATCAAACATCGTCAAACTGTTGATCTAGCAAAAGATTTTTTGGCGGCCGGACTTGATCCAAAAAAATGCACTATATTCACCCAATCACACATGTCCGAGCATAGTGAATTAGCCGTAATCCTTTCCAACGTTATTCCGGTTTCGTTTTTATTTCGCATGACCCAGTACAAAGACAAATCAACCGACCGAGCACAAGAAAATGTCAACGCCGGGCTACTGTTTTATCCTATCTTAATGGCAGCTGACATCCTGATGTACAAACCGACAAAAATTCCGGTTGGCGCAGATCAAACTCAGCACGTTGAACTGGCGCGCGATGCTGCTAAATTTTTTAATGCCAAATTTGGCCAGACATTTCCGGAACCTCAACCGCTTTATACTGAGGTGCCAAAAATCATGAGCCTACTTGAGCCCGACAAAAAAATGGCCAAGAGTTTGGGCGACAACCACTGTATCTATCTTGAAGATGAACCAGAAATTATTAAAAAGAAAATTAGCAAGGCAGTAACTGACACCGGCGACGGCAAAGGCCTTGGCGCGCAAAATCTGCTTGGTTTGGTAAAAATATTTAGTAACAAAAAAATATTTGAGCGCCTAACAGCCGATAAAAATGCTGGCAATCTTAAATACTCCGAACTCAAAGAACAACTAGCACAAGATATTGCTGATTACTTTTATGACTTTCGTGAAAAAAAGAAAAAAATTACTGATGCTCAGGCTGCAAAAGTCTTAACCCTGGGGTCCAAACGAGCTAAAAAAGTAGCGGCCAAAACCATGGAGGAAGTTCGCCAAAAGATTGGAATTGGCTAAATGTTTGAGGTCACGCTATTTTTAATTTCTTTTGTCGTCTTGACCGCCGGCACAGTCGCAATACTTCTGATCGGCGCCAGCGCTATTGTTATTTTTCTGGTTGGGGTGCCGTTTGTGCCAACACCTAAAAAAAATGTTACACTAATTATTAATCAGCTTAACCTGAAACCCGGCGAAGTATTCTATGATCTTGGTTGCGGCGATGGCCGATTTTTAATTGAGGCGGAAAAACGCGGCGCTAAAGCTTTGGGGTTTGAAATTTCTCCTTGGGCATACCTGCGAGCCCAAATCAATATTTTTCTACATCACAGTCAGGCCAAAGTACTATACAAAAATTTTTACCACGCTAACCTGAAAGATGCCGACGGCGTTTTTTGTTTTTTAATGGATGCAGTCATGCCAAAAGTTGAAAAAAAATTATTAGCTGAACTAAAGCCAGGTGGTCGCATCGTTTGTTACGGTTTTAAGCTTCCAACACTAACCCCTAATACCATTATTAATCTACAACCAAATAATCGTAATTCAAGTAGTATTTATTTATATGTCAAAAAATAATATGTCTAACCCCTTCGAAAATGCGATGAAGCAATTGGATCTTGCATCCAATATCATGAATAACAACGAAAAGCTTAAAAACCTACGAACTCCCAAAAACATCCTGGAAGCAGATTTAACGGTTACCATGGACGACGGATCAACGAAAACATTTAAAGCGTACCGGGTGCAACATAATAATTCCTGTGGACCATTTAAGGGTGGCATTCGCTTTCACCAAAATGTCACGCTTGATGAAGTTAAAGCCCTCGCTTTTTGGATGACTATTAAAACCTCCACAGTCGGCATTCCCATGGGCGGCGGCAAGGGCGGAGTTGTCGTGGATCCCAAAACAGTAAGCCAAGCTGAATTAGAAAAGCTGTCGCGCGCCTACATCCAGGCATTTTATCAGCACCTTGGTTCACAGCTTGATGTCCCGGCACCGGATGTAAACACCAATTCCCAAATTATGGACTGGATGCTTGATGAATATGAAAAATTAATTGGCCATGCCGATCCAGGAATGATTACCGGTAAATCAATTGCCAAGGGTGGTTCCCTTGGTCGCGACACCGCCACAGCCGATGGTGGATTTTTTATCCTTGAAGATTTTATCAAAACCAAAAACATCAGTCCGAAAGAAACCACCGTCATCATTCAAGGCTTTGGCAATGCCGGTGCCAACATGGCTGTTTTACTCCACCAAGCCGGCTTTAAAATTATCGGCGTCGCTGATTCTAAAACAGCAATTATTGATCCAGACCATCAGGGTTTTGACGCCGTGGTTATTCAAAAAATCAAAAAAGACCATGGCCGGCTTGATGTTTGTGTCAATGACGAGGCGGGACAGTGCGATATCAACCACCATCATCTTGAGCCACATATGATCCTAGAACAACCATGCGATATCTTAATCCTAGCAGCTCTGGAAAACCAAATTACCAAAGACAATGTTAAAAATATTAAGGCAAAAATTATTTTAGAACTCGCCAACGGTCCGATTACGCCGGAAGCTGATCGTGAACTTGCAGACCGCGGCATTGTTGTTATTCCCGACGTCTTAGCCAACGCCGGCGGCGTGACAGTTTCTTATTTTGAATGGCTCCAAAATACTAAAAATGAGAAGTGGTCAGCCGCACAGGTTCGAGAAAAACTCAAACCAATTATGATTGACGCGTTCAACCGAGTCACTCAAACTGCAAAACAGTACAACATCCCACTACGAACAGCCGCGTTTATTTCAGCACTCCAACAAGTCTGTCTTGTTCCTAAAGAGTAACATAAGTACAAAAAAGAGCCACGTTTGCTTACCAGGCTCTTTTTTGTTAAGCTCTACAGTAACGTTCTTTCAACAGTACAACACGAAAGGATCTTTGTCGTGAACGATATAAGTGCCAAAATTGCGATTGATTTGGACGGTGGCGACCACGGTCCAAAAGTTATTGCCAAAGGCATCACGCTGGCAATCAAAGAAGGTTTCGTAAGCCAGCAAGAGCTTGTCGTTTTGGGGTCAAGCGCCTCAATTAACTGGTTCAAAAACCACATGCCTGACGGCATCAGCCTTCAAGAGTGTGGTGAAGCGATTAAGATGGGCGAAGACATCAAAACAATCAGGAAAAAACGCCGCAGCTCCATTGCTCAAGGAGTATACGGAGTAAAAACCGACAAATTCCAGGCCTTGGTGTCTGCCGGCGAAACAAAAGCAATGGTCGCCTGGGGCAAGATGCTGCTGGCGCCGCGCATCAACGACTTTGATTTGCGTCCGGCAATCGGTGTCAAAATGCCTCACCCCGATGGGTTGTGGCTACTGGTTGACGCCGGTGCAAACATTGAAGCCAAAAGCATCATCACGCTTTGGCACAATGCCCACATGGGAGCGATTTATGCCCGCGAAGTTATGGGCATTGCTAATCCACGAGTCGGCTTAGTCAACATCGGCGAAGAAGAAAGCAAGGGTGATCAAACACTCAGAGACGCACACGCCATTTTGGGACGAAGCAACCTTAACTTTGTCGGCAATGTCGAGCCGCGCGAACTCTTCCTGGGTAAAGTCGACGTTGCGGTCTGCGACGGCAAAGTCGGCAACCTGATTTTGAAAAGCGGCGAAGGGGTTGTTGAAATGCTCAAGGCTATCGCCAAACGGGAATTTAAACGACTACTCAGCCGGCCGGAATTTCCTCAAACCAGCCGACAATTAGCCTGGTGTTTTGCCTGGCCGTTCATCTGGCTGCTTGTCATTTTGGCGACACCATTGTCGCTGATCATCTTTCAGGACGCTAAAAAGAAGATCAGCCATGACGAAATTGGCGGGGCAATCTTACTGGGCGTACCCGGCATGATTATCTGCCACGGACGTTCAAACGCCCGGGCGATAGCTAACGCCCTACGAGTCGCCAAGGCGGAAATTGGCCACAACGTTCATCAAATCATCTTCGATCAGCTTCGGCAAATCGAAAAATCCCCCTGAGATCAACAATCAAGGGGACTTTTTATTAAAAAATTTATTCCAAAATTCCAACCTCAATGCGGCGCAAATTTTCATTTGTGACACCCAGGCTTAAAAATTTCATCATCTGATAGGCCTGAACACCATCTTTCATATAATATCGCTTCCCGTCAGCCGGATTGACGTACCACGCCTCACCACGAGATTCAACTTGCAATAAAATTCGTCCTCGTAATCGGTTAACTAAACTAATATCCGCTTGGTTTTTCTCCGTTGATTTGCTTAAGGGATTAAAATTATTTTTTATTTCAACCGCATCGGTAAATCCATCGTCATCCGAATCAGCATCCGTACGACTGGTGCCTAAAACCTCTTCCAGAGTGTCATCAAGCCCATCCGCATCTTGATCGCTGATAATCGCGCGAGATTCAAGGCCAAGCGGGATTTTTGCTAGATCGGCAGTAGTGATTCCAAGGCCAAACGAACGTAAAGCGGCATATGCATCGTTGCCGTTTTTCAAATAAAATTTTTTCTTTTCACCAGGCGCCACGTACCACGCCTCACCACGAGATTCAACTTGCAATAAAATTCGTCCCGCTAAATCGGCAGCTAAATTGGTATCAATAGCACCAACTAGTCGCCGCTCCTGTTCAACAAAATCAAGAGTGCTTGATGCTTGCGGCTGAGGATTGGCGGCCGCATAGCGGCAGGAACCGTCATTTTTTGTAGCTACTTGATTATAATTAACGGCCTGCCTGTCCATACATCCCAGGATTTCATACTGACACGAACCGTCATCCTTGGTGGCTTTGGCATTATAATTTTTTGCTTTAGTGTCCATACAGCCCAAGATTGGTTCAGGCGCCACAACGACGATACAGGTACCGTTGCTACAACCATTCGGACAATCATAATCAACGTACGCGGCTAGTTGATCGCTATCACAATAATATTCCCGCAACAATGAATTGACACATTCATCAGACCGATTAACGGCGTTACCATTAATATCATACCCAGTAATTGAGCCTCTAGTCCGATAATCTTTTTTACTGTCTGTTTCAGTACATGCCACACCGCACCGCCCGGTATGGTCCGGCGATACTTTTACCTTTTGGCGCTCACAATTATTGCCGTATGTCTTTTGATCGCAGCCGCAGACCGGGTCATAAATTTTTGAGCAGCTGGAGGTAACCGCCACACAACTGCCGATTTCACCAGAGCACCCCTGAAATTCACAAAATTCCGCCGTCAGACAGTCAGAATTTGATTTGCAATTTCGGCCTCTGATACAACGGCCATCCTGACAATTATTTGGACAAATATATTGTTCACTTTTTATTTCTCCATTTTCACAGTAGTAATCCGTTAGCATATTGTCACTACATTCATCAACAATAAATCCGCTACATTCACCCGAGGCATTACACGTAACAACACTACCTTTCGTGTAGTAATTTCGAGTGGTTTCGTAGTCGGTGCAGGGTTGGCTGGCTGCCAGAGCCGGCGAAGAATAATGATGGGTTTGGTAAATAAAAAATGCTATCACGCCAGCGATAACAATAATACAAAATGAGATAAAAAATTTCTTCATACGTATAACAAAACTTGATCTCCTTAAGTTTTAGTATACTATTATAAATTAACTTTTTCCAGACGGATATCTTCACCCAACCAGACACTGGCGGTTTTAGCAAAAATATCAGTTATGTCGGTAACTAAAAATCGGTGATCAGTTCCTTTAACGAGCCGCTGCTCGGTTTCCGGGTGACGATTCAGATAATCTTTCAATTTTTCCGCAACGATCGTTGCGACATCTAAAACTTTAATATTCTTACCGCAAATGCTTTGAAATTTTTTATGAAGCATCGGATAATGAGTGCAGCCCAAAATCAAAGTATCGATTTTTTTAGTCTTTAATTCTCGTAAATAAAGCCGGGCGATTTTTATTGTTTCAGGCCGCTTCAACCAACCTTCTTCAATCAGTGGCACCAACAGTGGTGCCGCCGCTTGCCAAATCTTTAATTTCGGATCAAGCGCCCGCAGTTCCCGTTCGTAAGCGCCGGAATTAACCGTGGCCCGCGTTCCCAACACTCCAAGACGGCCATACCGACTTTGGCTAACCGCCACTTCAACCACTGGCCTAATGACTCCCAACACCCGACGGTCGGGATAATGGATTGGCAACCACTCTTGTTGTAATTTTCGCAACGCTTCAGCTGACGCCGTATTGCAGGCGACAATTACCAGCCCACAACCCTGTTTAAACAAATAATCAACGGCTTGAACGGTAAACTCGTAAATTTTTTCCTGCGATCGGTTGCCATATGGTGTGCGTGCCGTGTCCCCCAGATACATCAATTGATATGCTGGCAAAACACGACGAATGGCTTTAACAACTGTTAACCCTCCGATTCCCGAGTCAAAAATCCCAATCATAGATTATTTTTTTACCAATCCCTCAATTGCCCGCAAAATTTCAAGCGGGACGGCAAACACCACCGTATTAGACTGGTCTGAAGAAATATCATTAATGGACTGCAGGGTTCGCAGATGCAGCGCGCCATCAGCTGCCGAAAGAGTTTTTGCCGCCTTGGCCATGTTTTCAGCCGCAATTACTTCACCTTCAGCTTTGATGATAACAGCGCGGCGTTCACGCTCGGCTTCGGCCTGCTTAGCAATGGTACGTTTCATTTCTTCAGGCAATGCAATATCTTTAAGTTCAACATTCACCACTTTAATACCCCATGGGTCAGACGCCTCGTCAACAATTCTTTGAATTCGGCTGGAAATTTGATCGCGGTTGGCCAACAATTCATCAAGACTGACTTCACCGCTGGCATTGCGCATTGTTGTTTGCGCCAACTGTGAAATAGCGTATCTAAAATCTTCAACTTCAATAATCGCCTTGGCGGCATCTGAAACCTTATAGTAAATAACGGCGTTAATCTTAACGGAAATATTGTCTTTAGTTATTGCTTCCTGATCCGGCACGTCAACAGCCTTAACTCTAATATCAACCTTTTTCAATGATTGAATAACCGGAATAATCAAGCGCCAGCCAGGTTCTTTGGTACCGACATACTTGCCGAGCATAAACTTGACTCCCCGTTCGTACTGATTAATCTGACGAATTGAAATTAAAAGCAGAAAAACGATGATAACAATAAGCGGAAAGTATGGCATATGTTTTAGATTAATTATTTAGCTTTATTAATGAATGCTAAGAGGTCGGCCAGATTGCTGTCCAAAATTTCTTGCGTATCTGCCTCTACGGTCACACGTAACAGCGGTTCGGTATTTGATGCCCGAACATTAAACCACCAATCCTGATAATACACCGTCAGCCCATCAAGCGTATTTTGCTTACCCGTCTGATATTTCTTTTTGAGCTCACCAATAATCTGTTCAATCTGAGAACGATCAGAAAATTCAATATTTACTTCCGGCGATTTTTGATATGTATAAAACGGTTTAACAATTTCTGAAAGTGCCCGGCCGTCTTCGGACAATAGCTGCAACAAAATCAAAAACGCAATAAACCCCGAATCAGCATAAGCGTTATCGCGAAATGAATAGTGAGCAGACAACTCACCCCCCATGATGCCATTTTGTTCACGCATGGCTTTGCTAATATTAACAAAACCGACTTCAGATAATATTGGCACACCGCCCCACTCCGTAATTTTTTCCGGCACAATCTTTGAACAAATAATGTTATAAACTATTCCCATGCCCGGCTGACGGCTCAAAAATTCTTTAGCTAAAATCAATAATGTGTAATCAGCCCTGATAAACGTGCCTTGTTCATCAACAAAAAATAACCGATCAGTGTCGCCGTCAAAAATTACTCCGAAATCAGCCTGGTGTTCCTTAACCGCCTGAATAATCTGAACCTGACTTTCGGGTAATAATGGGTTTGACGGATGAGCTGGAAAATTTCCATCCAAGACAAAATTTAACTTTATCACTTCAATTGGTAAATGCGGCTCAAGCAACGGAATAATATTTGTAGCCATACCGTTACCCGCATCAATCACCACTCGAAATGGTTTAATTTTTTTCCGATCCACAAATGACAAAACATGATCGGTGTATTTAGGCAATATATCAATTGTCGTCACACGACCCTTTGTATCAGCCAATTCTTCTGACAGATGCAAAACCTCATCTCGCAGATCTTGTCCACGAACCCAGCTCATATTCTGCAACACCATCTTAAAACCATTATATTCCTTAGGATTATGAGAAGCAGTAATCATAATACCGGCTTGATACTTTAAAATCCCAACTGCAAAATAGACTACATCGATTGATACCAAACCAATATCAAGAACATTGGCACCCTCGTCGGTAATGCCGCGAATCAGCTCACGCTTTAACGCCGGGCCGGACACCCGCATGTCCGAACCGACCACCACCTCACTGGCGCCAGACTTTTTAACAAACGCCCGGCCTATCGCATAAGCAGCCGCTTCATTAAGTTCGGCCGGATAGATCCCTCGAATGTCGTAGGCTTTAAAAATCTTTTCGTTAATCATTTCTGCCATAGGGTTGTTAACGGAATTCTCGCCAAATATTTTTCTTCACCTGTATCAGTGCTCCCAGTGCCCACCAGATTAATACTATACTTGCCAGCCACCCCAACAACGGAATATTGCCAAGCGCAGTAAAAACAATCAAACCAAGCACTAACGGCAAAATCAACGAACCCTTGTGTTTTTTCTCCTTGCTAAAGTTCGTAATAATCCATAAGCCTAATGCCAAAGCAGCGAACACTTTGGTGGCATAAATTAAGATCAAATATAGCGGCAATGCCAGCAATGCCAGAGGGATGCCGATGATAGTCAAAAATAAGATGATAATACCAACCGGAATAGCAAAAAAGTACAGGGCACCCCAGCCAATAGACGGCCAAATATTTTTCGTCATTTCATCATAAACATCCAAGACAATCTTAGGGACTAAACTGACTAAAATAATTCCCAAAACCACTAAACTGAAAAAACCGACGATTTTGAAAAACATTTGTAACGGCCAAAACGCCTGGCGCCAATTGGCAGTATGAGGGCCGGTTAAATCTTGCCTGACCGTCTGGCCGGCGACAGTCGCACCAGCCTGCAGTTCAAGCTGATTTTCCGTTGCTGCTTTATAGGTAAGGTTTCCGCTAATTTTTGCTTCTGGCAATAAAACGACGCGGCCAGACCTATCAACCGAAGCCGTAACATCTTTACCAATTTCACCACCAAGCAGTACGGTAGCGCCAGTCAGCCAGACATTACCTTTGACCGCGCCACGAGCTTCAACTGTTTCACCGGCGCTAAATAGATCCCACTCAGCGCGCGCTTCTTTGGTTATTGCAATAGTTCGTCCGATCGCCCAAATGTTTCGGTCAACAACACTACTGATTTCAATCACCTCGCCAATAACCCGGACGCTGCCGGCAACCGGCCCAGAAATTTTTACACTGTTACCAGCGACAATCACGTCACCAGCAACGGCGCCAGAAATTTTTACACTGTTACCAGCGACAATCACGTCACCAGCAACCGGACCGTTGATTTCAACGACGTTGCCAAAACGAATCAAATTGCCCTGGATAATTTCATTTTCGGCGACATACACCGATTCCCCAGTTGTATTTGAAGCGGCAAAAACAACAACCGGAGTTACTATCAAAAAAAGCCCAATCAGGCTGATAAGTGCAAATTTTTTTAGGGTTTGCATAGTCATTTTTTAATAATTATTGCACCTCAATTTTATCATTCTTAGGCGCAAATGACAACCTTGTTTTGAAAATAAAAAGGGCCAAGCTGCAAGGGTTGCAGTTGGCCACTTAAGAAGCGAAGATCAGGCAGTAGCTGTCTGCTTGGACTTCATTTCGTCCCGGCGTTCTTTGCTCTTCTGACAGCTCAGATGAGCTAAGTCGCCGTTTGGTCCAAGTTGGACAACGTCAGCGGGGTGACTGGCGAAAGCCACGAAACAATGAGTGCAGCTTTTGCCGGCCACAACGACTGCTGCCGACTGACCGGTAACCTGTTTGGTTTGAAGGTCGTAGACCTTCACTGCGATTGGCTGGTCACACGCACCATTGCTGTGACCGTTGTTTTTGGACATTCCTGCCATGGTTTTGTCCTTCCTTTCCAGAGTAAACTAGGGTTGGTGCAAACACCTTACGTCACTTCTTCTCCCTCCTTTCGCAGACGAAAGGTCGAAAAGCCTACAGGTTTAGAACAAAATTGTGATGGTGACAAACTACCATTATTTAGCCAATCTGTCAACCCTCAAAAACTCCAAAAACTTGCGCTAAAACAGATTTTTTATTTTAATAATGAGTTTTTATCAATTACCCAAGTTATCCACCACCCCGCTTTGACAGGCTATTTTTAGAATGGTAAACTATCAATATATTGATATCAATATA